>JAEFAI010000015.1 GCA_016291185.1 Bacteroidales bacterium | reverse complement strand
ACCCGGCCGCCGCCATCAGCGTCAAGCTGGTGTCGGAGAGCGGCGTGGGCACGATCGCCGCCGGCGTGGCCAAGGCCAAGGCCGACCTGATCGTCATTTCCGGGGCCGAGGGCGGCACCGGAGCTTCTCCCGCATCCTCGATGCGTTTCGCGGGCATCAGCCCGGAAATCGGCCTCGCTGAGGCGCAGCAGACGCTCGCGCGCAACGGCCTGCGCAGCCAGGTCCGCCTCCAGGTGGACGGCCAGCTCAAGACCGGCCGCGACGTGCTCCTGATGTCGCTGCTCGGCGCGGACGAGTTCGGCTTCGGCACCTTGCCGCTGATCGTGCTCGGTTGCGTGATGATGCGCAAGTGCAGCCTCAATACCTGCCCCACGGGCGTGGCCACGCAGGATCCCGAGCTGCGCAAGCATTTCCTCGGCAAGGCGGACTACCTCGTCAACTACTTCACCTACCTCGCACAGGAAGTGCGGGAATACCTTGCGGAGATGGGCTTCCGCAGCCTCTCCGAAGTCGTGGGCCACACGGAACTGCTGGTCCGCAAGCCGGTGGATCCGGCCTCCAAGGCCGCACGCGTGGACCTGTCCCGCGTGCTCTTCAAAGAGGAGGGCTCCTGCGGCTGGTCGGGCGCTGACTTTCATGCGCTCCCGCCCGTGCGCGACCTCGAGATCATCAAGGCCGCCCAGCCGGCCATCGAATGGAAGGAGGAAATCAGCCTCGAGTATCCCATCGCCAACACCGACCGCGCCGTCTGTACGATGCTCAGCGGCCGGATCGCGGCCAAGTACGGCGCCGAGGGCCTGCCCGATTCGACCCTGAACATCAAGTTCAAGGGCTCGGCCGGCCAGAGCTTCTGCGCTTTCCTCGCCGGGGGCATCAACGTGCGCCTGGAAGGCGAGGCCAATGACTACGTGGGCAAGGGCTTGAGCGGTGGCCGGGTGGCCATCCGCCCGTCCGCACGCGCCACGTTCAAGGCTGAGGACAACATCATTGCCGGCAACACTTGCCTCTATGGCGCCACGGGTGGCGAAATGTACGTCGCCGGCCGCGCCGGACAGCGCTTCGCCGTCCGTAACTCGGGCGCCAAGGCGGTCGTAGAAGGCGCGGGCGACCATTGCTGTGAGTACATGACGGGCGGCCGCGTGGTCGTCCTGGGTCCCGTGGGCCGCAACTTCGCAGCCGGTATGTCCGGCGGCGTGGCCTATGTCTATGATCCGGAGCATGTCTTCGACTATTACTGCAACCTCGACATGGTCGAGATCTCCCTCGTGGACGACAAACTCGACCGCAAGGAGCTGCACGAGCTGATTCGCCAGCACTACCTCTACACCGGGTCCAACCTGGCGCGGACGCTGCTGGACGACTGGGCCCGCTCGGTCGACGACTTCATCAAGGTCATTCCGATTGAATACAAGCACGTTCTCGAGCAGGAGCGCCTGCGCGCCCTGGCGGAGAAAGTACAGAACCTCCAAATCCAATATTGACGCCTTATGGGAGACTACAAAGCATTTTTGACGATACCCCGCAAGGAAGCCGGCTACCGGCCGGTTCATGACCGTATCCAGGATTTCGGGGAAGTGGAGCAGACGCTCAACGAGGGCGACCGCCGGCTGCAGGCGTCGCGCTGCATGGACTGCGGTGTGCCCTTCTGCAACTGGGCCTGCCCGCTGGGCAACCGTCCGCCGGAGTGGAACGACGCCGTGTATAAAGGGGACTTCGAGCTGGCCTACCGCCTGCTCAACTCGACCAACGATTTCCCGGAGTTCACCGGACGCGTGTGCCCGGCGCTCTGCGAAAAGGCCTGCGTGCTCAACCTCACGATGCACGAGCCGACGACCAACCGCGAGAACGAAGCGGCCATCACGGAAATCGCTTACCGGGAAAACTATGTGCGCCCGGTCGCGCCGGAACGCAACGGCCGCAAGGTGGCCGTGATCGGCGCGGGGCCTTCGGGCCTGGCCGCGGCCAACCAGCTGAACCGCCGGGGCTACACCGTGACGGTCTTCGAGAAAAACGAGAAGGCCGGCGGCCTGCTGCGCTTCGGTATTCCGAATTTCAAGCTGAACAAGACCGTCATCGACCGCCGCATCGCGCTGATGGAGCAGGAGGGTATCACCTTCCGCTACGGTGAGGAGGTGGCGCCGGACGCGCTGCCGAAAGGCTTTGACGCATACGTCATCGCCACCGGCACCCCGACGGCGCGCGACCTGAGCGTGCCCGGGCGCGAGCTCAAAGGCGTTTACTTCGCCCTGGAGCTGCTCGCCCAGCAGAACCGCGTCCTGTACGGCGCCGAAGTCGATGCCGCGCACCGCGTGAGCTGCAAGGGCAAGGACGTGCTGGTCATTGGCGGCGGCGACACGGGTTCCGACTGCATCGGAACGGCGCACCGTCAGGGCTGCAAGTCCGTGATGCAGATCGAGATCATGCCCAAGCCGCCCGTGGGTCCGGACGACCCGGCCAACCCCTGGCCGAACTGGCCGCGCACGCTCAAGACCTCTTCTTCGCACGAAGAGGGCTGCGTGCGGCGCTGGAACATCAATACGCTCCGTTTCGTGGGCGAAAAGGGCAAGCTGACCGGCGTGGAGATCCAGCCCATCGACTGGAAACCCAACCCCGAGGGCGGACGCCCGCTGATGGTCCCTGCCGGCGAGCCGGAACTGGTCAAGGCGGACATCGTCCTGCTGGCCATGGGCTTCCTGAAGCCGCAACTTCCTGAGGTGGGGGAGAATGTCTTCTTCGCCGGCGACGTGCAGAGCGGCGCCTCCCTGGTTGTCCGCGCGATGGCTTCCGGCCACACGGCTGCAGCCGCTGTGGACGCTTATTTTAAAAAACCTAAAAAGAAATGATGAACACGAAGTATATCTTCATTACGGGCGGCGTGGTCTCGTCGCTGGGCAAGGGTATCATCTCCGCCAGCCTGGGTAAACTCCTCCAGGCTCGCGGATTCAAGGTGACGATCCAGAAGTTCGACCCTTATATCAACATCGACCCGGGGACGCTCAATCCCTACGAGCACGGTGAGTGCTACGTTACGGCCGACGGCATGGAAACGGACCTGGACCTTGGTCATTACGAGCGTTTTACGGGCATCCACACCACCCGCGAGAACTCCATCACCACGGGGCGCATCTACAAGACGGTCATTGACCGGGAGCGCCGGGGCGATTATCTGGGCAAGACCATTCAGGTCGTCCCGCACATCACCGACGAGATCAAGCGCCGGATGCTGCGCAAGGACGTGAAGGGGGAGGATCTCGACTTCGTGATCACGGAAGTGGGCGGTACCATCGGTGACATCGAGAGTGCGCCGTTCATGGAGGCCATCCGTCAGCTGCGCTGGCAACTGGGCCGCGATTCCGTCTGCGTCCACCTGACTTATGTGCCTTACCTGAAGGCCGCCGAAGAACTTAAGACCAAGCCCACGCAGCACTCCGTCAAGGAGCTGCAGGGGATGGGCATCCAGCCCGACATCCTGGTGCTCCGCACCGAGCGCCACCTCGATGACGCCGTGCGCATGAAGGTGGCTTCCTTCTGCAACGTGGACCTCGAGTGCGTGGTGCAGAGCGAAGACCTGCCGAGCATCTACGAGGTGCCCGTGAACATGCAGCGTCAGGGCCTCGATGCGGCCATCCTGCGCAAGATCGGTATCCCCGTGGGGGAGACGCCCGCGATGAAATCCTGGCACGACTTCCTCGCCAAGCAGGCGAACGCGCACCGGCTGGTGCACGTGGCGCTCGTGGGTAAATACGACCTCCAGGATGCCTACAAGAGCATCCGCGAGAGCCTGAACCTCGCCGGTATCTACGATGAGGTGAAGGTGAAGATACACTTCATCAACAGCGAAGGCGTCACGCGCGAGAACGTGGCGGAGAAGCTCGCCGGTATGGCGGGCGTGGTGATCTGCCCGGGCTTCGGCCACCGCGGCATCGAGGGCAAGATCCTCGCCGCGGAGTTCGCCCGCACGCACGATCTGCCCTGCTTCGGCATTTGCCTGGGCATGCAGATGATGGTGATCGAGTTCGCCCGCAACGTGCTCGGCCTGTCCGACGCCGACAGCAGCGAGATGAACCCCGACACGCCGCACAACGTGATCGACATCATGGAGGAGCAGAAGAACATTACCCAGATGGGCGGCACGATGCGGCTCGGCGAGTATCCCTGCCAGCTCCGCGCCGGCAGCCTCGTTGCGGAGGCCTACGGCGGGCAGGAGAGCATCCGGGAGCGCCACCGCCACCGCTACGAGTTCAACAACAAGTACCGCAAGGATTACGAGAAAGCCGGCATGCAGTGCGTGGGCGTGAACCCCGACGCCGACCTGGTGGAGATCGTGGAGATCCCTGAGCTTCGCTGGTATATCGGCACGCAGTTCCACCCCGAGTACGCCTCGACGGTCCTGCATCCGCATCCGCTTTTTGTAAGTTTTATCAAAGCCTGTATTGCTAATGGAAACGTTGAAGCATGAGTGTGGCGTGGCGATGATCCGCCTGCTGAAACCCCTGTCGTATTATAAGAAGAAATACGGCACGGAACGGTATGCCCTGAACAAGCTCTACCTGCTGATGGAAAAGCAGCACAACCGCGGCCAGGAAGGCGCGGGTGTGGGTTGCGTCAACCTGGACGCGCCGGTGGGCGAGGAGTACATGTTCCGTGAGCGGGCCATGGGCAAGGATGCGATCACCGAGGTGTTCAAAGCCATTGACGGCTCTTTCCTGGGCCATCTTTACATGGGACACCTGCGTTACTCGACCACAGGTAAGAGCGGGCTGCAGTTCGTGCATCCTTTCCTGCGCCGCAACAACTGGCGCGCGAAGAACCTCTGCCTGTGCGGCAACTTCAACATGACCAACATCGACGAGGTCTTTCGTTTCCTGACGGCCCAGGGACAGTCTCCCCGCATCATGGGCGATTCCTACATCACCCTGGAGCTGATGGGCCACCGGCTTGACCGCGAGGTGGAGCGCCTCTACGCCATCGCGCGGGAGCTGGGCCTGGAGGGCGTCAAGATTACGGAATTCATCGACGACCACGTGAAAATGGGGAACGTGCTGCGCTCGACGATGCCGCATTTCGACGGCGGCTACGTGATGTGCGGCCTGACGGGCAGCGGCGAGATGTTCGCCGTGCGCGACCCCTGGGGCATCCGCCCGGCGTTCTGGTACCAGGACGACGAGATTGTCGTCGTGGCCAGCGAGCGCCCCGTCATCCAGACGACCTTCGACCTGCAGGCTGAAGATATCCACGAGCTCCGTCCCGGCCAGGCTCTGATCGTGACGAAGCACGGCAAGATGGAGCTCGAGCAGATCCAGCAGCCGCGAGAGAACAGCGCCTGCTCGTTCGAACGTATCTATTTCAGCCGCGGTTCCGACTGCGACATTTACCGGGAACGCAAGCGCCTGGGCGAGCAGCTTACGCCCGCCATCATGAAGGCGATCGGCGGTGACGTGGCGCATTCCGTTTTCTCCTACATCCCGAACACGGCCGAGGTCGCCTTCTACGGCATGACGGAGGGTGTGCGCCGGCTGGACCACGACGTGCGTATCGAAAAAGTGGTGGTCAAGGACATCAAGCTGCGCACCTTCATTACGGAAGGGGACGAGCGCAACGACCTGGCCGCCCACGTGTACGACATCACCTACGGTTCGCTCCAACCGGGCGTAGACAACCTGGTCGTGATCGACGACTCGATCGTTCGCGGCACGACCCTGCGGGAGAGCATCTTCAAGATCCTCGACCGCCTGCACCCGAAGAAGATCGTGATGGTGTCGAGCGCTCCGCAGATCCGCTACCCGGACTACTACGGCATCGACATGTCGCACCTCGAGGAGCTCTGCGCCTTCCGTGCCGCCATCGCCCTGCTGCAGGAGCGCGGCATGAAGCACCTAATCTCCGACATCTATCAGGCCTGCAAGACGGATCCGCTGTCCAACAACCATGTGCGGAACGTCTATGCGCCCTTTACCGTGGAGGAGATCAACGCCAAGATCGTGGAGATGCTCCGCCCGGAGGGCATGCAGGCACCCGTCGAACTGGTGTTCCAGAGCATCGAGGGCCTGCACACCGCCTGCCCGAAACATCCCGGCGACTGGTACTTCACCGGACATTATCCCACGCCGGGCGGCGTCCGCCTCTGCAACGAAGCGTTTATCGCTTATGTGGACCGGTCCGGCATCCTGAAAGGAGCTACCGACCTGTCGCGACAGTGATGCGCGCGTAGCTATTCATTAACATATTGATTGAGAATGACTTGCGAATTTCTGTAATTCGCATGACAGGGGGGATTATTTTGTTTTTTCGAAAGTTGTTAACCTTTTAAGTTAGTAGTGTTATGATGAAAAAAATTGAAGCCATTGTGCGTAAGACGCACTTTGAGGACGTCAAGCAAGCGCTGTTCGACGCCGACATCAACTGGTTCTCTTACTCTGAGGTCAAGGCCATCGGGCAGGACCGGGAGGACCGCATCTACCGCGGTGTGATGTATTCCACCGACGTCATCTCCAGAATCGAGATTACCATCGTCTGCCGCGAGCAGTTCGTGGAGCCGGCCATCAAGGCCATCATGGCCGCCGCCCGCACGGGTGAGGTTGGCGACGGGCGCATCTTCGTCAGCCCGGTCGACGACACCTGGTCCATCCGGACCGGTGAGCACGGCGACACCGTCCTGCGGGACAAGAAGTAGTTTTGTTAGTAGTAGTGTAAAACCTTTAAAGAGAAATTATTATGGAAGAATTAGCTATCTCCCTCGATACCGTATGGATGCTGCTTGCAGCGATGTTGGTTTTCTGGATGCAACCGGGATTCGCCCTCTGTGAGGCCGGTTTCACGCGCAGTAAGAACTCTGTCAATATCCTGATGAAGAACTTCGTGGACTTCATCCTGGGTTCCCTTCTTTTCTTCTTTGTCGGTTTCGGCTTCATGTTCGGCAGCGACGGCGCCGGTTTCATCGGTGCCCCCAACTGGGGTGACCTGTCCTTCTACAAGGGTGACCTGCCCGTCGAGGGTTTCCTGGTCTTCGAGACGGTCTTCTGCGCCACCGCGGCGACCATCGTCAGCGGTGCCATGGCCGAGCGGACCAAGTTCAACATGTACCTGGTCTATAGTGCCGTCATCTCGCTGCTCATCTATCCCGTTGAGGGTCACTGGACCTGGGGTGGCGGCTGGCTCAGCGAGCTGGGCTTCCACGATTTCGCCGGTTCGGCGATCGTCCACAGCGTCGGCGGCGTGCTGGCCCTGATCGGTGCCATCGCCCTCGGTCCGCGTATCGGGAAGTACGGCAAGGACAAGAAGAGCCGCGCCATCCCCGGCCACAACCTGGCCCTCGCTGCACTCGGCGTCTTCATCCTCTGGCTCGGATGGTTCGGCTTCAACCCGGGCAGCCAGCTGGCCGCCAGCGGGGAAGTGAACCGCACCGCCATCTCCCATGTGTTTCTGACCACCAACCTCGCGGCTGTCGCCGGTGGCGCCGCCACGATGTTCCTGACCTGGATCAAGTACGGCAAGCCGTCCCTCTCCCTGATGCTCAACGGCATCCTGGCCGGTCTGGTCGGCATCACCGCCGGCTGTGACGTGGTCTCTGCATGGGGCGCCGTCATCATCGGCCTCGTCTGCGGCATCGTGCTGGTGTTCGCCATCGAATTCATCGATCACAAGCTGCATATCGACGACCCGGTGGGTGCTTCCTCCGTGCATGGTGTGTGCGGTATCCTCGGCACGCTCCTGACCGGTCTGCTGGCTACGGACGGCGGCCTCTTCTACGGCGGCGGCTGGCACTTCTTCGGTGTGCAGGCCCTCGGCATCGTGGTCATCGACCTCTGGGCGGCCGTTTGCGGCTTCCTGCTCTTCTTCGGCATCAAGAAATTCTGCGGTCTGCGTGTTGAACCGCGCGTGGAGGAGGAAGGCCTTGATGTCTATGAGCACGGCGAAGGCTGCTATAACAACTAATTCATTTGTTCAACTGTCAAAATGTATTGCCTTATGAAAAAGATATTTACCATACTCTCTATTGCTGTCTTGTCTCTGACTGCCTTGGCTCCGGCCAAGGCACAGGACAAGCTGGAAGCCTCCGTCGGCGCTGATTTCGTCAGTCGCTACATCTGGCGTGGCCTGGACCTGGGCGGCGTGTCTTTCCAGCCGACGCTCGGCCTGGACTGGAAGGGCCTGAGCCTGTCGGCCTGGGGCTCGGTCGGCATTTCCAATCCGGCCGACACGAAGGAGTTTGACCTGACGCTCAGCTACACGATCGGTGGTTTCAACATCGGCGTGACGGATTATTGGTTCGATGCGGGCCTGGACCCGCTGGACCGCTACTTCATGTATCGCTCCGACTGCACGAACCACGTCTTCGAAGCCAACATTGGCTATGATTTCGGCTTTGCCGCCATCCAGTGGTACACCAATTTCGCCGGCAACGACGGCGTGAACCCCGCAGGCAAGCGCGCTTTCAGCAGCTACCTGGAACTCAGCGCCCCGTTCACCCTGGGCGGAGCGGACTGGTCGGCTGCCGTCGGCGTGGTCCCGTTCCCTACGGATTTCTACGGTACGGAGAAATTCGCGCTGGTCAACCTCTCGCTGACCGCGTCGAAGGAGATCGCCGTCACGGACAGCTTCTCCATCCCCGTCTTCGCGCAGGTGGCCGCCAACCCGTACACCCGGGAGGCTTTCTTCGTGATCGGCTTTACGCTGCAGCCGTAGTTTTATAATAGTTAATATTCATTTCGGGCTGCATGATCGTCATTCCGGGTTTGACCCGGAATCTCGGTTTGCCCCGGAATATCCAACAGGAATAAAACAGTAAGCTTATGTGTGGAATAATCGGTATTTTCAATGTCAAGGAGCAGTCTGACGCGCTGCGTCGGAAGGCCCTGGAGATGAGTCGCAGGATCCGCCATCGCGGACCGGACTGGAGCGGCATCTGGTGTGGCGGAAGCGCCATCCTCTGCCACGAGCGCCTGAGCATCGTGGACCCCAAATCGGGCGGACAGCCCCTGATCTCCCCGGACGGGAAGCTGGTGCTGGCCGTGAACGGCGAGATCTATAATCACCAGGAGATCCGCCGCCGTTACGCCGGGAAATACGATTTCCAGACAGGGAGCGACTGTGAAGTGATTCTGGCCCTTTACCGCGATAAAGGGCCAGATTTCCTGGAGGATCTCAGCGGCATCTTTGCCTTCGCGCTCTACGACGTGGAGAAGGATGCCTTCCTGATCGCCCGCGACCCCATCGGCGTGATTCCGCTCTACATCGGTTTCGACGACGCCGACGGCAAGGTCTATGTGGCCAGCGAGTTGAAGGCCCTGGAAGGGCAGTGCGAGCGCTACGAGCCCTTCCTGCCGGGTCACCTCTATTGGAGCCGTGAGCCGGGCGTGAAGCGCTGGTACACGCGCGACTGGATGGACTACGAGGCCGTCAAGGACGGCCCGGCTTCTGCCCTTGCCGTGCGCGAGGCGCTGATGGATGCCGTGAAGCGGCAGCTGATGTCCGACGTGCCTTACGGCGTGCTGCTTTCCGGCGGTCTGGATTCTTCTGTCATTTCGGCGATTGCCGAGCAGTACAGCGCCATGCGCATCGAGGACGATTCCAAGACGCGGGCCTGGTGGCCGCGCCTGCACTCCTTCGCCGTGGGCCTGAAGGGCGCACCCGACCTGGAGAAGGCGCGCCGGGTGGCCGAGCACATCGGCACCGTTCACCATGAGATCAACTACACCATTCAGGAAGGCCTGGACGCCATCCGCGATGTGATTTACTACACGGAGACCTACGATGTCACGACCATCCGCGCCTCTACGCCGATGTACCTGCTGGCGCGCGTGATCAAGTCGATGGGTATCAAGATGGTGCTTTCCGGCGAAGGCGCTGACGAGATCTTCGGCGGCTATCTTTATTTCCACAAGGCTCCCGATGCGCGCGCCTTCCACGAGGAGACGGTCCGCAAGCTCTCCAAGTTGCATCTCTACGACTGCCTGCGCGCCAACAAGAGTCTTTCCGCCTGGGGCGTTGAAGGTCGCGTGCCTTTCCTGGACAAGGAGTTCCTGGATGTGGCAATGCGCCTGAATCCCGAGGCGAAGATGTGCCCGGGCACGACCATCGAGAAGAAGATCGTGCGTGAGGCTTTCGCCGACATGTTGCCGGAGGAGGTGGCCTGGCGGCAGAAGGAGCAGTTCAGCGACGGCGTGGGCTATTCCTGGATCGACACGCTCAAGCAGCTCACATCCGAGGCCGTTACCGACGAGCAGATGGCGCACGCAGCGGAGCGATTTCCGGTGCATCCGCCGCAGTGCAAGGAGGAATACTACTACCGTTCGATTTTCGCGGAGCTCTTCCCGAGCGAGAGCGCGGGCCGTGCCGTGCCCAGCGAGGCCAGCGTGGCCTGCTCGACGGCCATCGCGCTCGAGTGGGACGCCGCCTTCAAGGGGAAGAACGACCCCAGCGGCCGCGCCGTGGCGGGCGTGCATGAGCAGGCCTATTGAGTTTTTGCGGATTTCTTGCCATCTTTGTATGTTATAACAGAACGAAGATAGTATGTGTGGTATCGTTGGATATGTCGGTGGGCGGCAGGCCTACCCGATCCTGATCAAGGGACTGACCCGGCTCGAGTACCGGGGATATGACAGCGCCGGTGTGGCGTTGATTAACGACGGCGGCGACCTGGTCGTCTATAAGACCAAGGGCAAGGTCAAGGACCTGGAGGCCGTGGCGGCGGATAAGAACGTGTCCGGCAGCATCGGCATTGCCCACACCCGCTGGGCGACGCACGGCGAGCCGAGCGACGTCAATTCGCATCCCCATTATTCCGAGAACCACCAGCTCGCCCTGATCCACAACGGTATCATCGAGAACTACCAGGCCCTGAAGACGGAGCTCACCCGCAAGGGTTACCATTTCCAGTCCCAGACGGACACGGAGGTGGTCATCCAGCTCATCCAGTATATGATGGATTCGCGCAAGGCTTCCTTCGACAAGGCCGTCCCGATGGCGCTTAAACACGTCGTCGGTGCCTATGCGCTCGTCATCATGGACAAGAACCAGCCGGATAAGTTGATCGCCGCCCGCAAGGGCAGTCCGCTCATCATTGGCGTGGGGGAAGGGGAGTATTTCGTCGGCTCCGACGCCTCTCCGATCATCGAATACACCAACAAGGTCGTTTACCTGGGGGAGGAGCAGATCGCCTACATCCAGCGCGGCGAGGAGCTTCGCATTACGGACCTGCGCAGCGTCGAGCAGACGCCTGAGGTCCGGGAGCTGGAACTGAGCCTGAGCGAGATCGAGAAGGGCGGTTTCCCGCATTTCATGCTGAAGGAGATCTTCGAGCAGCCGCGCACCCTGCGTGCCTCCATGCAGGGCCGTCTGCATCCGGAGCTCGGCGAGGTCAAGCTATCCGGCGTCATCGACAACCGGGAGCGCCTGCTGAACGCCAAGCGCTTCGTCATCTGCGCCTGCGGTACTTCCTGGCACGCCGGCCTGATCGGCAAATACATGATCGAGGAGCTGACGCGTAAACCCGTTGAGGTCGAATACGCGTCCGAGTTCCGCTATCGTCGTCCTGTTATCTTCCCGACGGATGTCGTGATCGCCATCTCCCAGTCCGGCGAGACGGCCGACACGCTGGCCGCCGTGAACCTGGCCCGCGAGGCTGGCGCTTTCCTCTTTGGCATCTGCAACGTGGTGGGCTCTTCCATTGCCCGCGCCACGGACACCGGCTGTTATACGCACATTGGCCCGGAGATCGGCGTTGCTTCCACGAAGGCATTTACCGCCCAGGTGACGACGCTCTTCCTGCTCGCGCTGAGCCTCGCCGAGCAGCTCGGTACCGTCTCCAATGAGCGCCGCGCCGCCCTGGTGCAGGAGCTGCAGATCATTCCTGACAAGATCGCCAAGATCCTCGAGCACGACGAGCAGATTGCCGACCTGGCAAAGGTCTTCACCTATACGCGCAATTTCCTCTATCTGGGTCGCGGCTACAACTATCCGGTGGCCCTGGAGGGTGCGCTGAAACTCAAGGAGATCTCTTACATCCACGCCGAAGGCTACCCGGCTGCCGAGATGAAGCACGGCCCGATCGCCTTGATCGACGAGGAGATGCCGGTGGTTGTGATCGCGCCGCGCCGCGGCAATTACGAGAAGATTCTCTCCAATATCCAGGAGGTCAAGGCCCGTAAGGGCCGGATTATCAGCGTGGTCACGGAAGGGGATACCGACGTCAAGGCGCTGTCCGACTGGACCTTCGAGATCCCGGACACGGAGGAATGCTTCGAGCCCATCCTCTCCATCATTCCGCTCCAGTTGCTGGCCTATCACATCGCCATCGCCAAAGGCCGCGACGTCGACCAGCCCCGCAACCTTGCCAAGTCCGTCACGGTGGAGTAATCTACCGCACGTCATGCCCGACCTGATCGGGCATCTCATACCAAACATAATTCGCCGGCCCCACAGCCGGCGAATTCCGTTTCCCGTCCGCGCGGGAGCCGCAGGGGATGCGGGCGTACGTCGGGAAAGGGCGGGGCTATCCGTCTCGGTTGCTGGACATCTAACGCCTCCTTTTTAGCCGCCTCCTCCGGAGCCGTCTAACAGTCGTTGAGCGGACGACGTCCTGCGGCTTCGTCGTCGTTGCGGAAATGCTGCTGCCGCATCATTCCGCACCTCCTCCTCAGTCCCACCGCTGCCCTCACCGGGCCCCGCTGATCCTTTCCCTCCTATACGCCCGCACCCTGCGCTCCCGACGCTCCCGGGCAATGCAGACAAGGGAGGAATGCGACAAAACACAGGAGGTCAGATGACCTCCTGTAAGCTTTGCCCCAAGACGACGTGGCGGAATTACTTCAAGAGCGAGGGCCTCGCGGGCGGGGACTTTTGCTCGACTCGATTGCCCATCCGTAACACGTTTTATTGTCTCGTTGCAAAGGTAATTCTATTCCTCAAGAACACAAGACAATAACCTACGTTCCGGCTTAGATCGTGGTTCATAGACCGTCAAAGTTAAACTAAACTTATTCCCACGAAATCGGTAATTCAGGATTCTTTCCATTTTGTAAGGTCTGGTTCTCCAGTATTCCATATCTCCATAAGGAGGGTATCCGGATTCTCGATAAACCGCTTTCGAATAATCATACTTATCCCCGTGCACCTTACGAGCACCTTCAATAAAGTCCTGTAGGTTTTTTTGTGGGGCATCTGTAGACGGGGACGATACAGTAATTTCTCGGATGTGCTCTATAACGAATTTAAGGACTGGTTTATATTGGCTTTTGTATGCTCATCGTAGTCTGATGATATCTTAAGAAGAAGCTCTTCAAAAACAGGATATCGTTTCTTGCTATAGATTATCATAGAATGCTTGTATTCTCCGGATGGAGAACGATTCGGCTCCATGTGGAAGTACTCATGCTTTTCGTACTCCAAGGCAACAAGTTCATTCTCCCAGGAATGCTTTTCTTCTAAAGTTTTGGTGACAGTGAGATTAGAGTTATGATCAGACTTAGTCAGATCATATGAATAATACTTGCCACGTCCATTGCCAAATTTCTCTTTGTAATGAGCTATCACCTCATCTTCTATATTATCATCAGGATAGAAGAAAATGGCAACTAATGTATCGTTGAGGAAGGCCATGTCAAAAGGGTCAAACTTAAGCTCACCAATTGTAAACCCAGTAAAGTGACTAGACGGCAATTGCTTAAGTTTCGGACCGCACTTGGACTTCATCCATTTCTCTTTGGGATCTCCCGGAAGCACATAATGATCTCCTTTCTTGTTCCAGAAATCATTGCCCCAGTGGCCGTTGTACATGTTACTCTGTCGGTCATAAATTGAGGTTGCGACTTTCTTGAACTCCTTGTCAGCAAGAACCTGCTTGAACGTAGTTCTTCCAATGATGAATTGCCCGACACCTTGGAGTTCAGCACACGAGGCATAGAGCTCTTCATCGGCGGGGTCATATTTCTCATCTATAATGGTGGGAGCAACCGATGAATATGGACCACAGGATGTAATAATAAGGGCAACTAAGGGGAAAAAGGTTCTCTTCATTATTATATTATTTAATACTTTTTTCGGTTCCCAAACCATCTTAGAGGAATAGTCTTCCAGTATGCTGATCATTTAAAATGACACCAGAACATCTTTCAGCAAATTTAGTGTTTTTCTCGATACATCAAAATTGTTGATGCGGCAGCCGGTGGGGCGGATGTGCGGGGGCCTGCGCCCGTTTGCCTGTGCTGTCGGGGGGTGTGCGCGAGTCGTGCGTTGGGGGCGGCTGACGCTGGTGCTGGAGGCAGATAAGGCGGCAGGGTGCGGCCGGACAAGCATTTTTTGCTTGGACGGGCGCAGCCCTGCCGCCTCTGCCGGAAGCACCGGGTATTGCTATCTGACAGGTGTCCACGAAATCGCCATTCTACGCGATATTTTGGGACACCTGTCGGCGTTTTGGGCCCTTTTCGGCGGTTTTCGGGGGGAGGTGTCCACTTTTATTGCACCAGTGGCCGATTTTGTGGATACCTGTACCAATAAAGCTGTCAAGTGTCGGCTTTGTTCACTTGCCCTTCTTGAAATGATCGAAGCCTGGGGCGAGGGGGGAGGAGGTGCCGAGCCAGGTGATGCGGGATTCGCCGGTCAAGCCGGCGAATGACGAATTGGTGCCGGAGGATGACGAACTATAGCCGGTGGATGGCGTTATTCTGCCGATGACGAAGTGCGGGAGGGTGAGGAGCGCTTCGGCCTGCGGGGTGCAGGTGAAGAGGAGCTCGTAGTCTTCTCCGCCGCTGACGGCGAGCTCAAGCGGGTCCCAGCCGAAGCGCTGGCAGCAGTGCTTGAGCGCGATGGACATCGGGATGTCCGCAACGTTGATCTGGGCGCCGACCTCGGAAGCGTTCAGGATGTGGTTGAGGTCGGAGGCGAGCCCGTCGGAGATGTCCATCATAGCGTGTACACCCAGATTCAGACGAAGTTCTTCGCCTTCCCTCACACGCGGGATCGGGCGATAATGCCTGTCAATCAGACGCTGAATCTCCAGATCGCGTTCCACCCCTTCCAGGATGGCTTTCAGGCCGGCGGCGGAGTCGCCCAGCGGGCCCGTTACGCAGATGACATCGCCTTTCTGGGCGGCGTTGCGCAGCCGGGCGCGCGCGTAAGGGCATTCTCCCAACACGGTCACATTGATGCAGATCCGGTCGGGCGAGGCGGTGGTGTCGCCGCCGAGCAGGGGAGTTCCGAAGCGCTCGGAGAGGTCGGCATAGCCGTGCATGAAGGCGTCGATCCAGTCCGTGTCCAGGTCGGCGGGCAGCGCGAGGGAGAGGAAGGTACCTGTGGGCTTTCCGCCCATCGCCGCCACGTCGCTGAGGTTGACGGCGGCGGACTTCCAGCCCAGGTCGTAGGGCGGGATGTCGTTGCGCAGGAAATGTGTCCCCTCGACGAGCATATCGGTACTGACGAGGGTGTTGCGCCCGGTGTTCTGGGGCAGCACGGCGCAATCGTCGCCGATGCCCGTCACCCCGTCGGGGGTGCGGAAACGCGCCTGGATGCGCTCAATCAGGCCGAATTCGCCGAGTTCCGAAAGCTTCATTCCCATGGCGCGCTATTCAATGACCAGCCCGTCGTAGGCCGGGTGGACATGCGGAGGAAGCATGGCCGCAAAGGCCTCGTGGCGGGGCAGCAGGTGGGACATGTGGGTGATGTAGGACTCTTTCGCGCCTACTTTCTCGAAGAAATCCAGGCACTCCTGCAGGGAGGGATGGGAGCGGTGCGGATCGATCTTGACACAGCCGAGCGTGACATACTCCACACCGCGCAGTTTCTCCAGTTCCGCGTCGCTGTCCAGCATCTTGATGTCGGTCAGGTAGGCGATGTTGCCGAAGCGGTAGCCCAGCACGGAAATCTTTTTCTCGAGATGGTGCCAGCCGTGAATCGGGACCACCTCGACGGTGGCGTCCGGGGCCGGGTGCGGCGGCAGGTGGTGGTAGCCGAAGCCGCGCTCCCACTCCAGGATTTCCTCATTCGCATTGGAATGCACGGTGAAAGGCCGGGACGGGTCGATGTTGTGTACGTGCCATTCCGGAGCGCCGGGATATTTCTCCTCCGCGAAGGCGTAGCCGTACTCGCGGCGGAGCGTGTTCTCCACGTAAGGCTCGCACCAGATGTTGACGGGGTGGCGCTCCGCGAGGTTGAACGCGCGGATGTCGTCGAGCCCGCCTGTATGGTCTTTGTGGTTGTGTGTCAGGAGGATGGCGTCCAGGTGATGCACGTTGTGACGCAGCATCTGGGCGCGGAAGTCCGGGCCGGCGTCCACGAGGATCGTCAGACCGCCGTACTCGACCAGGGCCGAGGCGCGCTGGCGCTTGTCGCGCGGGTCGGCCGAACGGCACACTTCGCAGTCGCAGGCGATCATCGGGACGCCCGAGGAAGTGCCGGTGCCAAGAAAGGTCAGTTTTGCTTTCTGCTCCATAATCAATCTATTACAATATCCGTCAGCGTGCCGACGAGCGCCGGGGCGTAGGGGCGCGAAATGCGGATGTAGTTGCCGGTATAGCCTTCCATCATCCCGTCGTGGACGGTGGACTCCCAGAGCACGCGCTCGTGCTCGCCGCGGTTCTGTGTGCGGAAATCCGCGTGCAGCTTGCGGCAGAGCTCTTCCAGGACGGCCACGCGGTGCTTCTTGGTGGCTTCATCCACCTGGCCGGGCATGTCCGCGGCGGGCGTGCCGGGACGGCGGGAGTAGGGGAACACATGGATGAAGGCCGGATGAACGCGCTCGATGAAGTTGAAGGTCTGCTTGAAGAGCTCCTGCGTCTCGCCGGGCAGGCCGACCATCACGTCGATGCCGAAGAAGACCTTCGGCGTGCCCGGACGCTCCATCTTGCGGCGGATCATTTCGAGGCGCTCCGCGAAAAAGGCGGTGTCGTAGTGGCGTCCCATACGCTCTAGCAGGGCGTCGGCGCCGGTCTGCAGGGGGATGTGGAAATGCGGCTGGAACTTGGTTCCGGACGCAATCCAGTCCACGATTTCCTCCGTCAGGAGGTTGGGCTCGATGCTCGAAATGCGGTAGCGCTCGATGCCTTCGACTTCGTTCAGCGCCTTCAGCAGGTCGAGGAACGATTCGCCGGTCGTCCGGCCAAAATCGCCCGTGTTCACGCCCGTGAGCACGATTTCGCGCACGCCCTGGGCGGCAATCTTCTCGGCGTTGCGCACGCACTCGGCGATGGGCAGGTTGCGGCTCTCGCCCCGGGCGTAGGGGACCGTGCAATACTTACAATAATTATTGCATCCGTCTTGAACCTTTAAGAAGGCGCGGGTGCGGGATTCAGCGGCTGAAAATGCGCTGAAAACGGTCGATGCCGACGGCAGCGCGGCAGGGGCTTCGATGCCCAGCAGCGCCAGCGTCTCGGCGACCACGAGGCCTTTTTCCTTCGCGCCGAACACGCGCGAGACGCCTTCGATCCGCTCGATCTCGGCGCGGCGCAGCTCGGCGCTGCAGCCGGTCACGATGATGCGTGCCTGCGGGTGGAGGCGGTGCATTTTGCGCACCAGGTTGCGGGACTTGCTGTCTGCCGTCGCGGTGACCGAGCAGGTATTGATCAGGCACACGTCCGCCGCCTGCCCCCAGGGCACGACCTCCAGCCCCGCGGCGATAAAGCCGCGTTCGTAGGTGGCCGTCTCGGCGAAATTGAGCTTGCAGCCCAGGGTCAGCAGTGCGATTTTCATGGCTTAGGCGAGGAGGATGAAGACGCAGGGGCGCTTGCCGATAGATTCGCCGGTCAAGCCGGCGAATGACGAAGAAGAGCCGGCAAATGACGATTTGCGCCAGGCGGCAATGCTTTTCGTCTGGATGAACTGCGTCGGGAGGGTGATGTCGGCCGCCACGCAAAGCTGCGTGGAAGGGGAGAGAATCTGCAGCATGTCGGCGAGCAGCGCATCGTTGCGATAGGGCGTCTCGATGAGGATCTGGCTCTGCTTCAGGGCGCGGGACTGCTTCTCCAGCTCCTTGAGCGCTGCGCGGCGTTCGTCGGTCTTGGCCGGGATGTAGCCGCGGAAGGCGAAGGACTGGCCGTTCAAGCCGGAGGCCATCAGGGCAAGCATCAGCGAGGAAGGGCCCACCAGGGGGACGACTTCGATGCCGTGGCGGTGGCACAGGGCCACAAGGGCGGCGCCTGGATCGGCCACGGCCGGCAGGCCCGCTTCGGACATCAGGCCGACGTCCTGCCCGTCGAAGAGGGGCAGCAGGGCCTCCACTTCGGCCGGGGTGGTGTGCTCATTGAGTTCGTGCAGATCCAGCTCGTCAATATGGCCGCGCAAGCCGTAGCGGGACAGGAAGCGTCGGGCGGTTCGGAGCTCCTCGACGACAAAACAATGCAGGCCGCAGGCCGTCTCCAGGACGCTCTGCGGCAGGCACGCGGCCGGCTCGGTGTCACCGAGCGGCGTTGGGATCAGATACAGTTTCCCCGGATTCATCTTCTATCTGGATAATGACTTGCTTGGCGAACTTCTCCGCTTCCAGCGAGTCGAGCTGCTGGCGGTTCCTCTTGGGAATGAACAGATTGCGGGCGAAGTCCGCAAAGGACTTGTATTCTTTCTGGAAGCTGACGCCGATACCGTTCCGCTGCGAGAAGTCGAGGTAGCTCGTGAATTCGTCGGCGGAATGGGAGAAGACGTTGAAGCGGAATTTACCCTCCTCGTCGAGCTTGACCTGCAGATCGACATCGCCGGAGAAGTCGCCTCCGGCGCTACCGGTCGAATACTGGCGGTTACCGAAGTTGCCGCTGAGGATGACGCGGTTGTCGAAGAGCTCGGTGGACACCGAAATGTCGAAGAGGTTCTCGCCCGTGCGCATCTCCTGGTAGCCGAAGCCCACGTCAACAGGAATCTTGAAACGCTGGAGGATATTGTTCAGCTGGCCGGACATGATCTCCATCACATTGGAGTAGAGCAGGGCGGTCTGGTTGAAGACGCCGGAGTTCTCGTCGGGCAGGAAGGTGCCGAGCAGCAGCAGGGATACGAACTGCTTCTGGACCTTGTCGCTCGTGCTCAGGGCCGACTCGACAGCCATGCGTGTGGTCGGATCGAGGTCCGGCACGTCGATCGAAAGGTTGAGTTTGGGCGCGCGCAGGCGGTCGCCCACATTGATGACGCAATTGACCGGTCGGCGGGAGAGGTTGCCCGTGCCCAGCATCGGGTCGAGCGAGGCACGCAGGCCGTAAGTTGCATTGATGTCGAGCTCGGTATTCATCACGTCGCCGTTGAACTTGACGGAGCTGCCGCGCTGGACGGTAAAGTTCTTGGACAACAGGCCCGGCAGGACGAACTGGTAAGTTCCTTCGCTGATGTTGTAGTCGCCGTTCAAGTCGAAAATAGCCCTGGACGGGCGCAGGGTGAGGCTCACGGTGCCTTGACCGTTGACGGAGGCCACGTTGCCGGCTTCCTTGTCGATTTCCACGAAGGCGTTGACGCTCGGCTGGATGTTCACGCGTCCGTGGATGGTGATATCCGAAGGCGTGACTTCCTTCTTCTTGAGGCTGGCCAGCATTTCTTCGTACGGGTCCATCTCCCGGCCCGGTTCCGTGAAGGTCAGCAGTTTGTGGCTGCTGCTTGACGAGGAGGCGGCGCTGGCGGACGGGGCGATGTGCACTTCGCCGACGCCGGAGGTGCTGACGTCCGCATCCACGTTGAGCGCCGTCAGCGGACCGCGGGCATTGGCCGTACCGGAAGCGCGCAGGAAGCCATAGTAAGAGATGCCAGGCCGCTCCGGTGCATCCAGAACCTTGATGTTGCTGAGTTGCACATGGCCATCGACATTGAAATCTTTCAGATGCTGGTAGCGCAGGGCGCCATCGACGATCATGCTGCCGCTGTCGTCGTCCAGAATGGCAACGCGGTCCATATAGACGCCGTTCTGGTCCACCCGGAGCGGGCCGCTGATGGTGTAGGTGACGCCGGTGAGCCCCAGGCGGGCACAGGCATCGTCGATGCGCAGGTCATCGCTGTAGGGGATGATCTCGTCCGGCGAACCGGTCACGCTGAGCGTGCCGCTGATGCCGCCGCCCAGGTCGGTGACGATGTCGGGCATGAAGGCCGACGCAACGGCCAGCGGGAAGCGGTCCAGGCCGGCCTGAATGTCGAGGCGCTTCTCCTGGAGGAAATAACTGCCGCCGACCCGGAGGGCGTCGCGGCCGTCGATGTTGTCGTGGAGGCTGATGCCGATCTCCTTGCCTTCATTCTGTAACTGGCTGGAAAGGGTCATGTTGCCCACATCCACGCCGGAGAAGCGCAAGGTGTCGAGCCGGAAGTCCATCAGCATGCCGAAGGCTTTGTCCGGACCGGAGGCGACGATGGCCTGGCCGTTCATCAGACCTTGGAGGCTGAATTGCGCCGGGAGGAATTCGTTGACGAGCGCCAGGTCGAAGCGGTCCATGTGCAGGGACAGGGTATCGCTGTGGACCGGAGAGAAGCCGCCGTCCACCAGCAGCTGCTGCGATCCGTTGCTGATCAGGAAATGGTCCAGGCGGATGTCCTGGCCGTGCTTGATGATATCGGCAGGCGCGAAGGTCCAGGTGTCCTCTCCCGTCATGATGTAGGAACCGACCGGATGGGCCTGGATGACCAGTTCTCCGTCCTGCTCGTCGCGGTACATGCGTCCTTCGAGATTGATGGAGGCTTCGCCGCCCGTACCGGAGAAATTGTCATAATGGACTCCCAGGGAGAGACGGTTGTCGTCCGCGCCGAGCGTGATGGCGGGATTGAGCATCGCAAGCGTGCCGGCCCGCAGCTCGGAGCTGACGATACTGCCCAGCAGGGCGCCGTTCCGGTTGTCGAAGAGCAGGTTGACGTTCCGGAGGTAGTTCTTGTTGAAAGCGATACGGTCGGAGCTGATGCGGCCGTCGAGCCGGTCCTGGTCCGTCGTCGAGAGGGTCAGGCTCGTGTTGTCGGCGATATACGCGCCGGGTGCGAAGATGGCCATCAGCGCGCGGGTGTCGTGGAAGATGGCATCCAGGGTGTAGTTGCCGCAGCCGCTCGGCTCATGCGTGTCCGTGTACAAGGCATAGAGGTCGCGGCGCAGGGTGATTTCCTGCAGATCTCTGGCGAAGCTCGTGACGGGGCGGTCGCCCCGGAAGCGTGCTTCCAGGAAGGGCGCGTCGAAGTGGATCTCTTGCCAGTCCCCGTCCGTGCGGGCGTTGACCTGGATGTCGCCAAGCTGGTGCGTGCCTTCCTTGTCCATCAGGCGGGCGCCTTCCATCAGGAAGCTGCCGTCGAATCGCTCGCCGAGGCGGACCAGGTCCGCGTGCAGGCCGGTGGCGACGCGGGACAATTTGCCGCCGGCATTGATGCCGAATGCGGCCAGATTGGCTTCTGCGATCTGTCCGTCCACGCGGTAGCGGGCCCGGCCGTTCTTCGGCTTCAGGTCCAGCAGGCCGGTGAGGTCGAGCCGCAGCAGGGGATCGTTGCTCTGGATGCGGCCGGCGGCCGTATCGTCGTGCAGGGAACCGATGACGCGGATATTATGGATATCCTGCCCGAGGGCATGGATGCGGTCGATGTAAAGGGAGTCCAGGGTGGCGTCCGGCAAGCCGCCGCCATTGGCGAGGATGGCATGGACGCGGGTGCGCAGCGTGGTCGTGCCCAGCATATCGACGCCCAGGATGTCGCCGAGGTCCAGCTCGTGTGTGGCCAGGTTGAGTGCCAGGTCGATCGGGCGGAGCGGGTCCACTGCGTTGCGTATCGAGCCTGTGAGGTTGAAAGATCCGGATGGACTCTGCGTCTGGATGTCGAGGTCCAGGTTGTTGAACGGGCCCTTCGCCACGACCTGGAGCGTCAGCGGGATGTTGTGGGCGATCGAACTGAAATCCGGGGCGGGTTTGTCCGGGGCGAGCCCGCCAAGGAAGCGGGAGAAGCCGGTGGTCGTGCCCGTCAGGTCCTGCAGCTGGGCGTCCAGCGCGGCTTCCTGGATGTCAGGCAGCCCCGCGATATGGGCACTCAGCGTGGAGGAAACGCCTGAATGGGTCTCCGAGAAGACCAGACGCTCGATGTTCATATCGCAGACGGGGCCGCTCACGTGGCCGCGCCGCACTTCTGCGATCGTCGGACTGTCGATGAAAGAACCGGAGAAATAGGCGAGGGTCTGCAGCGCGCAGCGAGAGCGCTGAAAGTCGCCTTCGAGGGGCACCAGGTTGACGAAATCGCTGAAATCCTTCGTCGATTCGTACTTCAGGGCCAGGGAGCGGAAGCGAATGTCCGACCAAGCGTCGCACAGCACAAAGTCTTCGAACAGGGCGCCGTCCACGAAGCCGAACGCGCAACTAGAAGTAAGATTCTCGATCACATAGCCGGACTTCTCCCGGGCGGACAGGCGCTCGATATCGCCGCGTATCTTGGCATCGACCAGGGCGAACTTGTAGGCCGTGAAATCCAGGGTGATGTCCAGGTCGTCAAAGTTGATACCGAAACCCTTGTAGGTGCCGCGGTCAGGCAGGAAGCTGTTTATCTGGAAACGGAAATCCTTGACGCGCAGTTTCTTGATATCGAACAGGGGATCTCTGGACGGCGGTTGGTCGGTGGGCTTCAGGTGGAAGATGCGGGAGAGGTTGTCGTGGTATTCTTCGCCAGGCTCGCTGACCAGGTGGAAGCTGCCGCCTTCGATGGTGACGCGGCCCATGTGCAGGCCCTCCTTGCGGAACAAACCGCTCAGGCCGAATGTGGCCGTCAGGGTTTTGATCTGGGCGACGGTGTCCGCCGGGGCCCAACCGCGCTTGTTAATATCTTCCGTATAGGGGTGTGTGTCGATCAGTTTGAGGTTCCGGACGACGATGACGCCGGAGGTCATGACCTTGAGCTCGTCGTATTGTACGCGGCCGTCCATGATGGCAACGAGCTGGTTGAGGGCAACTTTGGACAGGCGGGTCTGGACCAGAGGAGTCTGAATAGCAACGAGAAACGCCATGAGCAGCACTGCCAGCAAGCCGACAATGCGCGCGACGATATAACCCTTTTTCCTGTACATGTGCGTTGGAATCTACAAATATAAGAATTTCTTCGCGTAATACCATGTGTGCGCGCCTGCGGAATAATTGCTATCTTTGCAAAATAATTGTAACTCAGATGGCAGACATCATACTTGGCATTGAATCTTCCTGCGACGACACTTCGGCGGCTGTCATCCGCGACGGGTGGCTCCTGTCGAACGTCATCGCCAGCCAGGACGTGCACCGCGCCTTCGGCGGGGTGGTCCCGGAACTGGCGTCGCGTGCACACGAACAGAATATCGTCCCGGTGGTGAGCGAGGCGCTCGCCCGGGCAGGTGTCCAGGCCTCGGACCTGACCGCCATCGCGTTTACGCGCGGTCCGGGCTTGCTCGGCTCGCTCCTGGTGGGCACTTCCTTCGCCAAGGCAATGGGCCTGGCGCTGGACATCCCGATCGTGATGGTGAACCATTTGCAGGGTCACCTGCTGGCCGATTTCATCCGCCAGCCGGACAAGCCCGTGCGGGAGCCTGCGTTCCCGTATCTCTGCCTGCTGGTCAGCGGCGGCAATTCGCAGATCGTCCGCGTGGACGATCCGCTGCATTTCGAGATCCTGGGCCAGACCATCGACGACGCGGTGGGGGAGGCCTTCGACAAATGCTCCAAGATGCTGGGCCTGGGCTATCCCGGCGGTCCCATCATCGACCGGCTTGCCAAAGAGGGAGACCCGACCCGGTTCAAATTCACCAAGCCGCATATCGAAGGGCTGGACTACAGCTTCAGCGGCGTGAAAACCTCGCTGCTCTATTTCGTTCGCGACGAAATGGCGAAGGATCCGGACTTCCTGGAGAAGAACAAGGAGGACCTGTGCGCTTCCTTCCAGAAGACGCTGATCGATATCCTGCTGGACAAAGTGGTCAAGGCCGCGAAGCAGACCGGCATCAAGGAGGTGACCATCGGCGGCGGCGTGTCGGCCAACAGCGGGCTGCGCGCCCGGATCGAGGCCGAGGGGCGCAAGCGCGGCTGGAATACCTATCTGCCGGAGTTTAAGTTTACGACCGACAATGCGGCGATGATCGCCATCGCCGGATACTACCATTATCTGGCTGGAGAGCGCACGCCGCTGGACGTGGCTCCCGTGTCCCGGATGTCTGATTTTTAGTTGATTATGAAGGAGTTTGAAGTAGTCTGCCCGCTCACGCGGGAACCGCGCCTCAAGGAGATCGAGGCCAAGGCCGGCGGCATGAAATGGGTGCTGAAGAAGCGCTCCGTCGATGCGCGCAAGGAGCCGGTCTGGCGCTATCAGTATGAGGCGTACGGGCCTGGCGAAGAGTACGTGCCCTACACGCTGCCGGAGTACCGGGACGTGCACGACGCCGAGCCGGTGATCGTCGTCGGTGCCGGCCCGGCCGGCATGTTCGCCGCGCTCAAGCTCCTGACGCTCGGCCTGAAACCCATCGTGCTGGAGCGCGGCAAAGACGTGCATGCGCGCAAGTTCGACATGGCGAAACTCTCGCGCGACGGCATCGTTGATCCCGACTCCAATTACTGTTACGGCGAGGGCGGCGCGGGCGCCTTCTCCGACGGCAAGCTTTATACGCGTTCTTCCAAGCGGGGCGACCTTCGCGAAGTGCTGCATCAGCTCGTGAAGTTCGGCGCTTCGAAGGACATCCTCATCGACGCGCACCCGCACATCGGCTCCGACAAACTGCCCGTCGTCGTCGAGAATATCCGCAATTTCATCATCGCCCAGGGTGGGGAATACCATTTCAATTCCCGCGTCGTCTCGGTTTCTGGGCACATCCCTGACGGCGAATGGTATGTTAAGACGGCGGACGGGAAGGAATACCGCGCATCTCGCGTGATCCTCGCAACGGGCCACTCCGCGCGGGACGTGTACGAGATGCTCTCCGGAATGGGCGGTGCGCTCGAAGCGAAAGGCTTCGCGATGGGCGTGCGCGTGGAGCATCCGCAGGAGAAGATCAACTGGTGCCAGTACCACGGACAGTGGAAGCCGGGCGTGCCGGCGGCGGAGTATTCCTTCGTCGAGCAGGTCGATGGCCGCGGCGTCTTCTCCTTCTGCATGTGCCCCGGCGGCATCCTGGTACCCTCTTCGACCGAAGAGCAGACCGTCGTGCTGAACGGCATGTCCAACTCCGGGCGCAGCGGCAAATTCGCCAATGCCGGCGTCGTGGTTCAGATTGAGCCGGAAGACGTGCCGGGCGAGAGCCCCTTCAGACTGATGGATTTCCAGCATGCGGTCGAGCGCAAAATGTATGACTGCGCCCAGGCGCTGGGCGCGACCAACCCGATGACTGCACCGGCGCAGCGCATGGAGGATTTCTGCCTCGGAAAGGTCTCCAAGACCATGCCCCCGACCAGTTATCACCCCGGCGTGGTGAGCGCCCCGCTGCACGAAATCCTGCCGCCGCATGTGGCGCAGCGCCTCCAGAAAGCCTTCCCGCGCGTGAAAATGCGCAACTACTATACGAACGCCGCGCTCCTGCTCGGCGTCGAATCCCGCACCTCCTCGCCGGTCCGCATTCCGCGCGACCCCGAGACGCTCGAATATGTCTCGCTGCCGGGTATCTTCCCTTGCGGGGAAGGCGCCGGCTACGCGGGCGGCATCGTGTCCAGTGCGCTGGACGGCATCAACGTGGCCGCGGCCGTGGCCCGGTCGCTCAAACCTGCTGAAGCATGAAAAAGGTAGCCTGCGTCGGAGACAGCATCACCTGGGGCTTCACCATCGTGAACCGCAGCAAGTACAGCTATCCCGCTGTGCTGCAGCAGCTGCTGGGCGACGGCTTCGAGGTTCGCAATTTCGGCCACAACGACGCTGCGGTCCGCTTCGACGCGGAGACACCCTATGTCAGCAAGAAGGCCTATCGGGATAGCCTGGCCTGGGAGCCGGACATTGTCCTGCTGATGTTAGGAACCAACGATACCAAGCCCTGGAACTGGAATCCCGGCATCTTCCGGGAGGACTACCTCCGGGTGGTGGAGTCCTACCTCGCGCTGCCCTCGCACCCGCAGGTGGTGCTCGTCGCGCCCATCCGCATCTTCAAGACGATCCCCGTGATGTTTCTCAATCCGGATGTGCTGGAGAAGGGCGTCCGTCCCGCCATCCGCGATATCGCTGCCCAGCTGCATCTGCAACTCGTCGATCTGTATGATCTTTTTGACAGCGCCCGCTTCTGCCGGGACGGCGTCCACCCCCAGCGCGACGGCGCGCGCCTGCTCGCGGAAGCCCTTTTCCGGGCGGTGGCCTTCTAGCGCATGGCTTGGGTCATGCCCTCATTGAATTTCTCCTGCAGCTGCTGCGCAAGGGTGTTGTCTGGATTGGCCTTCAGCGCCTTCTCGTAGTTCTGGATTACGTCCAGATAGTAACGCTGGCCGTTGCGGGCCGGGTCCTGCACGATGCGGGTCATGTACAGAAAGCCCCGCAGCGTGTAAACGTCCGACAGATCCGCCGCCGGCATCTGCGAGAGCGCCTCGATCGTCTGCTCCGTCTCGCTCAGCAGGCCCTCCGTCTGCTCCGCGTGGGGATTTGTCACGGCATAATTCAGGCTCTGCAGTGCCAGCTGGTATTTGGGTGCCGTCTGGTCGGGGAACATGGCGTCAATGCGCTTCAGCTCCGCAATGCAGGTCAGGAAGGCCTCCGGCGTGGGCTGCTGCAGCCGCGAGAGGGACTGCCCCATCAGTTCGCGCATATCCTGCGCGTGACCACAGAAAAGGGAAACCATCAGGAAGAGAACGGTGGCAAGGATGCCTTTCTTAGAAATTAGCGATGTCATAAGCTTTACTATTTTTAAGTGAAACAAAAATTCCGATATAGAAGAAACGGTCCCGGTTCTCGGACACCGGTGAGCCGTCGGGGTTGATCCGGTACACATTGGTGCGGCCGAGCAGGTTGTTCAGCGAGGCGTACACGATGACCTTCGGGTGCGCCAGCCAGGTGATGTTGGCGTCGAGGCTGTTGTAATACGGCGTGGTACCGGCCTGGTACACGCGGCCGCTGGCGTAGGTGTCGGCGAGGCCGAGGATAATCTTGCCGAGGCTGAATTTCGCGGTCACGCGAAGGTTGTGGCGCGAGGCGAACGACGGCGTGCGCGGCGCGTCGTAATCCTGATACAGGCGCTGGGAGTCGTTGAAGGAGTAAGCGGCCGTGAGCATAAGGTTCCGGATGAGCGAGGTGTTCTCGAAGAAGAGGTCCACGCCCCGGCTGTAGCCGTAGCCGTCCGGCGTATAGACGCCGCCGGAGAGCAGCGGCAAATGGCTGTAGCGTTTGTAATAAGCCTCGGCGCGCACCACGGTCCGGTCCGTGCCGTACTGCAGGCTGAGGATGGCGTGGTCCGCCGTGCTCTGCCCCAGGCGGCCCCACCCCCGGGCGAGGTAATCGTCCTCCGGGCTCTGGCTGTAACGGCCGACCATGATCGAAGACTGGAAGCGTTTGCCGGGCACGAAGCTCAGCGTCACGCGCGGCATCAGCGTCCAGACGGGACTGTAGCTTGCCTTCTCAGCGCGTGCGGAGAGGTTGAGGAAAAGCGTCCGGACCAAGCGGATCTGCGCATCGACGTGGCCGCCCAGCAGGTTATAATCCAACACGTAACCCGTGCCGTCGTATTGCGTCCGGCTGTTGCGGATATAGTCCTCGATGCCCGCCGACAGCTTGAACACGGCCGAGTAACTCTTTCGGATTTCTGCCTTCAGGTGCACTTCGTTCCGGAAATTATGATAGTGATCCCCGCGTACCAGCGCGTCGTCGATATCGCTGAAGACTGAAGAGTTGGCAACACCCGCGAAGAGGCGGTAGCCCCGCCCGACCGTGGCCTGGAATGTCGCGTTGGCGTAGACGTTATGCTCGACGAGCGAGAGCTCCCGGCCTTCGGTCCGGAGTCCCAGCGAGGTGCAGTCGTAGCCGGCGTAGGATTTCAGGGTGCTCCCGTTATCCCATTCATATTTGTACTGTGCTTCGCCGGAGAGCTTCCGGTACGGACGCGTCCAGTCGGCACGGTCCGGGAACAGCGCATTGTGCAGGCCCAGGTCCGTGTAGTCCGCATTGAAAGACAGGCTGCTCCGACGAAACGCCTTCGTGCCGCCGACATTCCAGTCCAGCAGGGACGCGCTGATGCCGAATTTGTCGCTGGACGCGACATCCGTCGTCTCCATCGGTAGCACGGAGGAGAGCGCCTGGCCGTACTCGCCGCCGTAGCCGCCCAGCGAGAAACTCATCCCCTTGAAGAGGAAGGGAGAGAAGCGTCCGCGCTGCGCGCTGCCTTCGACGTTCGAGCTGTACGGGACGAGCACGTGCATGCCGTTGATGAAGGTCTGGCACTCTTCGCTGTCGCCGCCTCGCACGTACAGACGCCCGTTTTCGCCCACCTTCTGGGTGCCGGGCAGGGTCTGCAGCGCGGCGACGACGTCTCCGCACGAGTTGCCCGCCATCACGACGTCCAACGCATCCAGCGTCTTGATCTGGGAACTCTTGCCCATGCTATAGGTACTCGCCGTCACCACGACTTCGTCGATAGAGGCGGCTTTTTCCCGCATGCGGATCTGCAGGCTGCGCAACCGGGCGGCGTCAGCGACGAGCGAATACGCTTCATAGCCCAGGAGCACGGCGCGCAGCGTCAGCTCGCCGGTGCGGGCGGTGGTGAAGGAGAAGCGCCCGAGCGTGTCCGTGACGGCGCCGTCGATGGTCCCGACGACGAAGACGTTGACACCGACCAGCGGGCCGTGCTCATCGGACACGACGCCGTCGATACGGGTCTGGGCGGAGAGAAGACAGGTGGCGGCAAGGGCCGCGAAAAGGAGGGTCAGCAACTTTTTCATGTCGCAAAGGTGAACACGAAAAACCGGCCTTCCAAATAACCCGGACAGACATCCAGAATCCCGGACCAACAACTAGGGCCCCGGACGAACAGATAGATTTACGGACGAATCGCTAAGCGATGAAGGACTTGAGTTTCGGCACGTAAGAGCGCGACACGGGCACCGTTGCGAGCCCGTCGCCCAACTCCAGGGTATAGCCGTTGGAGTTGCCCTTGGCGGCGGTAATGTTGTTCAGGTTCACCACGAAGGAACGGTGGCACTGGAAGATGTTCTGGTACTCCGAGAGGTCTTCAAGCACGCCGGCGAGCGTGGACTGGATCTCCGTGCGCGAGAGTTTTCCGTCCTGGCGGTAGCAGACGGCCACGTTGTTCTTCTGCGCCTCAATATAGAGCAGGTCGTTGATCGGCAGGGATACGTCATTTCCGCGGACGCGGGTGTCGTGGATGCAGACCGAAATGTTCTCCTGCTCCTGCGTGGTCTTGTCCAGCAGGGCGTCCAGCCGTTCGCGCAGGAAGCGGTAGTAGGAAATGGCCGTGGAGCAGACCGTCACTACCACGCCGATAATCAGCGTCCAGCGGAGGAACATCCAAAGGTACTCCCATTTGAGCGGGTACCTGAAGAGGATCGAAAACGTGAAATAGTTACAGATGCCGATGAAGAGCACCATCCCAAGCACGCCAAGCGCCTGGTGCCAGATGCGCCAGACCCGGGCCTTGCGCTGCAGCGGGTGGAAGACCAACTGGCCGAAAAGCGCGCAGCAGCAGAACGTCACGACACCGAAGATCAGCGCGGTCAGCAACTTGCTGCCGCCGAAGCCGTTGAAGCCGAAGGGCTGCAGGAAGTACAGAATCCCCACGACGATCAGGCTGTAGATCAAGCAGTCTTTCGCCCAGTGGCCGTGCAGCGGGAAAGGATATTTGCGGGTCAGGATGGACATGGTTCGGAAGGATTACAGGATGACGCCGCTTCCGAGCATTTCACCGTCCGGCGCATACCAGACCGCGAACTGGCCGGGCGTGATGCTGCGCTGCGGCTCGTCGAAGAGGATGAAGAGGCCGTTCTCCCGCATCAGCAGCGTGGCGTCCTGCAGGGGTTGGCGGTAACGGATACGTACACGGTAGCGGCGCTGTTCGCCGAGCTGCATCGCTTCCGCCGGGCGGATCCAGTGGATTTCGTCCGGTGCGATGCGCAGGCAGCCGCGCAGCAGCCCGGGGTGGTTTTCCCCTTCGCCCACGTAGATGATGTTACGCTCAATATCGGTCGAGAGCACGAAGACGGGGCTGGCGTGGCCGCCGATGCCCAGGCCCTTGCGCTGGCCGATGGTGTAGAACTGCGCGCCCTCGTGGTGTCCGATACGTTTCGCCCAGGGATTCTCCTTGTCGCGCGTCTTCTTGATATGGTGCTTGCCGGAGCGGTAGGTCTCCGTCTCGAAGCGGATGTCGCTGTAATCCAGCGGGGTGGAGAGTTCCAGCAATTCGCTGTCCGTCAGCGCTGTGCCCTTGGTGAGCAGCTCCCGGTCGCGGGCGTATTTCGCCGAATCGGCGTAGTAGGGTGCGAAGACTTCGACCACGTCACCCTCGACGCTTTTGAGCTTCTGCTGCAGGAAGATGGGCAGGTCCACCTTGCCGACGAAGCAGATGCCCTGCGAATCCTTCTTCTCCGCCGAAGGCAGGTCCGCCTCCTTGGCGAGGCGCCGCACTTCGGGCTTGAGCAGGTCCCCGATGGGGAACATCGCCTTGGCGAGCTGCTCCTGACTGAGTTGGCAGAGAAAGTAGCTCTGGTCCTTGTTGGGGTCGGTCCCTTCCAGGATACGGCAGGTCCCGTCAGGCAGCGTTTCCTTGCGGCAATAGTGGCCCGTGGCCACGCAGTCAGCGCCCAGACGCTCCGCCGCCTGCAGGAAAGCGTCGAACTTGATCTCGCGGTTGCAGAGGACATCGGGATTGGGCGTTCGCCCGTGGGCGTATTCATCGAAGAGATAATCCACTACGCGCTGCCGGTACTCCTTGCTCAAGTCAATGAAATAGAACGGGATACCGATCTTGCGGGCAACCATCTCGGCCACGAACTTATCCTCTTCCCACTCGCAGTCGCCGTGGAGCGTACCCTCGGTCTCGTGCCAGTTCTGCATGAACATGGCGAATACGTCGTAGCCCTGCTGCTTGAGCAACAAGGCCGCCACGCTGGAGTCCACACCTCCGGAAAGTCCTACGCAAATCTTCATACTCGCAAAGATACACAATTCCCGCCGGACCGCAAAAACCCGCTAACTGTGGGCGTTTTTCCCCACAGTTACGCATTCTTTCGGGAAAATTGCTAACTTTGAGTGATTAAACCACACAGGCTTATGACCAAACGGGAGATTCACATCACTTACGAAGAGTATAATTCCATCGATGAACTAAACACGGCGGACCGCGAACTGGCTGCCGAGGCCATCCGGGCCATGCAAGGCGTTTATGCGCCGTATTCCAATTTCCACGTTGGGGCGGCGGTGCTGATGTCCAACGGAGCGATCGTGCACGGCGCCAACCAGGAGAACGCCGCCTTCCCGTCCGGACTCTGCGCCGAGCGGACGGCGATGTTCGCCGCCGGAACGCGCTATCCCGATGAGGATATGGTCAGCATCGCGCTGGCAGGGGGAGTGCGCGGGCATCTGGGAAAGGAGCCGGCGACGCCTTGCGGAGCCTGCCGGCAGGTGATGGCGCAGTATCAGGCCAAGTCCGGCAAGCCGATGTCTATCATCATGATTTCGGCCGGCAAGGTCTGGAAATTCGAGAAAGTGGACGATATTCTTCCGCTCATTTTCAACAGCATTTGATTTTTTACTATATTTGCAGCGGGAAAGTCGTACACGACCAGCTCCCTCTGAACTCCCCCAGGGCCGGAAGGCAGCAAGGGCAGGAGGTTGTAGCGGTGCGATGTGCTAAGCTTTCCCTTTTTTGTATTCTATCGGGATGAAATCGGAAATCGTAGTTATCGGCGGGGGAGCCTCGGGGCTGATGGCGGCTTATCATGCCGCCCGCGCGCTAGTGGATGCCGGGCAGGCGGCGCAGGTGACGGTGCTGGAGAAGATGCCGCGGCCGGCCCGCAAGGTGATGATCACCGGCAAGGGCCGTTGCAATTTCACGAATGTGAAGGACTGGAACGCCTTTTCCGGGCACATCCGCTCGAAGGCCAACTTCGTCAAATCCGCTTTCTATAATCTTCCCTCGCAGGCGGTCGTAGACTGGTTCGAGGGGTTCGGTTTGGAGACCGTCGTCGAGCGCGGCGACCGCGCCTTCCCGGCCTCGCACCACGCCTCCGACGTCGTTGACACGCTCGTCAATGCCTGCCTCTCGCTCGGCGTCAAAATCGAAACCGAAGCCGAAGTAGCCTCCATCTCGACGGAAGCCGGGGAGGCAGTCCCCCCGGAAAACCGTAGCCACCCTCGGCTCCGTAAGAGGGAGGGGCCCGCTGGACTTGGGCTGGATGACGCAAGCTTGCTTGCAGGCAGCCAGACTAAGGACAGTGGGAGGGGTCCTGCGCAGCAGGACGTTTTCAGGGGGGCGCTGCCTCCCGGCTTTACCGTAACGCTGACCGACGGCCGGGAGTGGAAGTGCGAGCGGGTGATCGTGGCGACTGGCGGACTGAGCTACCCGACGACGGGCTCGACTGGCGACGGACTGCGCTGGGCACGCGAGCTCGGGCACCAGCTGGTGCCGACGTTCCCGTCGCTGACCGCGCTCGTCCCGAAGGGATACAAGCTTCAGGAAGACAAAGACTTGCACATTGACCGCAGCACGCCGCTCTCCGAGCTCGGAGGGGCGCTCTGCGGCGTGCAGCTCAAGAATATCCAGTTGTCGCTTCGTGTCGAAGGGACGGACGTGGACAGCGAATTCGGCGACATCGACTTCACCGACGGCGGCCTGGAAGGGCCCGTCGGCTTCCAGCTCAGCCGCAAGGCCGTCAAGGCCCTCGTGAACGGCTCGCGCGTCAGCCTGCTGCTCGACCTCAAGCCGGGCGTGGACCTGACCGAACTGACCGTGCGCGTCAAGTCGCTCTGGGAAGAAATCGCCAAAGACCCGCGCTCGCGAGGCGTGCGCGAAAAAGAGCGCTGCCGCATCCTGCTGGGCAAACTGATGCCGCGCGAGCTCATCCCGGGCTTCACCGCCATGCACCCCGAGATCATCACGGTGGAGCGGCGGGGGAGAGCTGACACCAAGGTGTGGGTGAACCTGGTCAGCATCACCAAGGCGTTGAAAGCCTGGCAGTTTGATATTGCCGGCTATGTCGGCTACGAGCGCGCGGTCGTTACCGCCGGCGGCGTGTCGACGGACGATTTCGTTGCCAAGACGATGGAGTCGCGCATCGTGCCCGGCCTCTACCTCTGCGGCGAGGTGCTTGACATCGACGCCGACACGGGCGGCTACAACCTCCAGCTCGCCTTCGCTACCGGTGCCCTTGCCGGCCGCAGTGCTGCCAAATCCCTGACAAATAAGACCTATGTTGAAGAAAATAAGTGATTTCCTGAGCTCAAAAGCCAGTATTTTCATTATTCTGACGGCGCTGGTGACCTTTTTCTATCCTTCGCTGTTTGCCTGGGTCAAAGGGAATACGCAGACCGTCATTCTGGGCATCATCATGCTTACAATGGGACTGACGCTCACGCCCCGGGACTTCAAGTTGCTGGCGCAGCGCCCGTTCGACATCCTCATCGGGGCCGCGGCCCAGTTCACCATCATGCCGCTGGTGGCGTTTTCCCTGTCGTGGTTGTTCGGTCAGGTTCCTGCGTTTGCGCCGTACAGCACGGCCATGGCCATCGGCCTCATCCTCGTGGGCTGCTGCCCGGGAGGCGTGTCGAGCAACATCATGTCTTTCCTCTGCAAGGGTGATGTGGCTTACTCTGTGGGTATGACCTGCGCCTCGACGCTGCTCGCGCCCGTGCTCACGCCGCTGCTGGTACTGACGCTGGCCGGGGAACGCGTGGACGTGGATGCCTGGGGGATGTTCCGCCAAATCCTCATCGTGACCATTATTCCCATTGCCATCGGCTTTTTCTTGAACGTTTGGCTGGGCCATAAGGACGTGTTCCGTCGCATCCAGGGCTGCATGCCGGGTGTGTCGGTCATCTGCCTGGCCTGCATTGTGGGCGGCGTGATCACCACCGTTCATGATCCGCTGGTGGAGAATGGCCTGGTCCTGTTCCTGCTGACGTTCGGCATGGTGTTCTGCCACAATACGATAGGCTATACGTTGGGGTATCTTGTCGGTACGCTTTTTCACTTCAGTACGGCTAAGAAACGCACCATCTCCATCGAAGTGGGCATGCAGAATGCCGGTCTGGGCACCAATCTGGCCATGACCTTCTTCGTGGCCAGCAATCCGATGGCCGTCGTGCCCTGCGCCATCTCCTGCGCCTGGCACAGCATCAGCGGCACCATCCTGGCCAATATCTTCGCGCGTCATCAAACAGACGGGGTGCAGAATGTCTGATTCTGCACCCCAAACCTATTTTACAGCTGGCTGTACGCAGGGCTGAAGGTGTCGCCCTCGGCGGGATTGCCGGTCTTGAACCCTTTCATCAGCCAGCGGGAGCGCTGGTCGGAGGTGCCGTGGTTGAAGGTCTCGGGCGTGGCGTGGCCGCGAGCTTTCTTCTGCAGGTAGTCGTCGCCGATCTTGGAGGCGACGGCCAGGCCTTCCTCGATGTCGCCAGGCTCCAGGGAATTGAACTTCCGGTTGTCGTGGTGGGCCCACACGCCGGCGTAGAAATCGGCTTGCAGCTCGAGCCGGACGCTGATCTGGTTGCTCTCCTTCTCGCTGACGCGCTGCATCTGCTGGTGGGCCTTCTGGAGCGTTCCCAGCAAGTATTGCACGTGGTGGCCGACCTCGTGCGCGATGACGTACGCATACGCGAAATCGCCGTCCGCGCCGATCTGCTGCTTCATCGTGGAGAAGAAGGACAGGTCGATATAGACTGTCTGGTCCGCGCTGTTGTAGAACGGGCCCATTTGGGCGGAAGCGGTACCGCTGCCGGTCTGCACATAATCATTGTAGAGGACGAGCTTCGGGGGCACGTAGGTGCGGCCGTTCTGGGCGAAGATCTCGGTCCAGACGTCTTCCGTGCCGGCCAGGATCTGCTTGGAGAAGACGGCGAGCTGCTCCTCCTCGGCGGTCGGCGTACGGCCGCTCTGGCTGACGATCTCCGTGCCGCCCATTCCGCCCATCTGTTCCAGCACCTCGGCGGGATTGCCGCCCATCAGGAGTGTGATGAGACCAATGATGATGAGGCCTCCGAGGCCCACGCCGCCGGCCACTTTGCCGGTGGACATACCACGCCGGTCATCGACGTTGGTACTAAGTCTTCTGCCGTCCAGTCGCATAAGCTAAGTGATTTGTTTACAAATATAAGCAAATCTGACGAAAAGTGTCTTACGCCTTCTTCTTCTCACCAAGAACGGCCCAGCGCACGAAGGGAATCCGGCGCAGCAGTTCGTACAGGGCAGGCGAGAGCGTGAACACGGCCACGGTCAGGATCACGTACATCGCCACCGGCGGCAGCTGGGTATACATCTTCATCATATAACCCAGGCTTGCAATCACCGTGTAATGGAGGATATAGAGGCCGAAACTGGAGCGGGTCATATAACCCGCGAAGCAGCCCGTGCGGTCGAACTTTGCCTGGAACCAGGCCATCATCGCGAGACACATCATCCAGCCGTACAGGCAGTTCAGCGGGCTGGAGAGGTACTGCGGCGTGGTGTTGTCCTGCCCGAAGGTCGTGACGACCAGGGCGATGCCCGTCACCGCGGCGCAGCCGAGCAGCGGAATCCACGTCTGCCGGAGTTTCTCCTGCACGCTCTCGTTCGCAAAGACGAAGTAGCCCATCAGGAAGGGAATGAAGTAGAAGAGCGGCTTGTAGAGGTTATACAGGCCGTCCGCGCTTTCCGGGCGGGGGTTGCGGATGAGGGTGTATTCGCCGAGGAAGAACAGGATTCCCAGCAGGATGATGGGAATCAGGCCCATCCGGCCGCAGGCATCGTAGAAGCGGTTCTTCGCATCCAGCTTGCGGACGAGCAGGAGCAGCAGCGAGAAGAACCACAGATCCTGGACAAACCACAGCGGACCGCAGCCGCTGATGGACAAGATGACCCATTTAGCCACACCCGGCATTCCGTCGAGCATTCCCATCTGGGCCGCGACGGCTGTATTGAAGTAGCCTGTCGTCCATTGGAAGACGAACAGGCCGATGGTGCCCGGCACCAGCAGCTTGCGCGTGCGGGCCTTGAACCAGGTTTTCCCGTCGTATTTATCCAGCGCATAGCGTGCGCTGATGCCCGCCAGCAGGAAGAGCAGCGGCATGAACCAGGGGTACAGGATATACATCACGACGTCCTGGTACTGCAGATGCTCCGGATACGGACCAAAACCGCCGATGCCGCCGAAGACGCCCTTGTTGTTATAGAAATAAATGACGTGATAGAAGAGCACCAGGAGCACGGTCACCCAGCGCAGGTTGTCCATCCAATGCTTTCTCATTTTGAAAGGCCCTCCATCACCTGGTCCACGGCGCTCTGGAAAATCTCCGTTTTGACTAGCGCCATGCCCCGCTGGTCGCCGACCATCAGCAGGGCGTCGCCCGGTTTGATGCCATACTTATTGCGCGCATCGCGCGGGATCACGATCTGACCCTTGTCTCCCACCTTTACGACACCGAAGATGTACTTGCCTTCTTGTTCTTGCATTTTTCCTACTAGTTAGAAATTTCCCACAAATATAACAAAAATTAAGAATACAATACCGAATGTGCGAGATCTACTTTCCCCGGAAAAGCAGTATCTTTGCACCTATGGAAAACAAGCAGATCATAGCTTTGATCAAGCGGGAGGTGGTGCCGGCCATCGGCTGCACCGAACCCGCGGCGGTGGCGCTCTGCACCGCCTATGCCGCAGAGGCGCTGGGCTGCCGTCCCGAGCGTATTGATGTGAAACTGAGCGGCAACATGCTCAAGAACGCCATGGGCGTGGGCATTCCCGGCACGGGGATGACCGGCCTGCCGATCGCCGTGGCCCTCGGGGCCCTCATCGGCAAGCACGAATATCAATTGGAAGTGCTGAAGGACGTTTGCCCGAAGGCCGTCGCCGACGCGAAAGCGTATCTGGCGGAGAAGCGGATCGCTATCGGCCTGACGAAGGACAGCGACGAAACACTCTACATCGAAGTGTGCTGCGAGGCAGGGGAGAAGCGCTCCCGGGCCATCATTGCCCGCGACCATACGCGCCTGGTCTATCTCGAGGGGCCGTGCGTGCCGACGCAGGACCACCGCGCGGAGCTCGGCAAAGAGCAGGAGGAAGCGGCGGAAAATGATCTGACGCTGCGCCGCGTCTACGATTTTGCCACCACGGCGCCGCTCGAAGATCTCGAATTCATCAACGAATCCCGTCGCCTCAATGAAGCGGCCGCCGAGGAGGCCCTGAAGGGCAATTATGGCCATGAGTTGGGCAAGACCCTCTCGCGTCCGCTCGGGAAAGGCATCATGGGCGACAGCATCTTCAGCCACATCATCAGCGCCACGTCCAGCGCCTGTGACGCGCGTATGGCCGGCGCCATGATCCCGGTGATGAGCAACTCCGGCAGCGGCAACCAGGGCATCGCTGCGACGCTGCCCGTCGTGGTCTTTGCGCGCGAAAATCATAATACGGAAGAAGAACTCACGCGTGCGCTCGTCCTGAGCCACCTGACGGCCATCTATATCAAGCAGAGCCTCGGCCGGCTGAGCTGCCTGTGCGGCTGCGTGGTCGCCTCGACCGGCAGCAGCTGCGGTATGACCTTCTTGATGGGCGGTGGCTACGAGCAGGTGGCCTGCAGCGTTAAGAATATGATCGCGAACCTTGCGGGCATGGTCTGCGACGGCGCCAAGCCCAGCTGCGCGCTGAAGGTGAGCAGCGGCGTCTCCACCGCCGTGCTCAGCGCCATGCTGGCCGTGCAGAAGCACAGCGTCACCAGCACCGAAGGCCTGATTGAGGACGACGTGGACCGGTGCATCCGCAATCTCACGCGTCTCGGCTCCATTGGCATGCAGGAGACGGACAAGATGGTCCTGGACATCATGACCCACAAACAGTAACGGCTCATCCGTTTGTTTTTATCCTATTAAATGCTACCTTTGCGCCCGAAAACGCAACGGTAGCATTTTACTATGAAATTAATCCCCATCTACACCTGGAACAAAGGTGTCTTTGAATTCAACAAACGCAGCGGACGTCTGTCCAAACAGCCCTGGTTCCAGGGCGTTCTGCTGATGGCCTGTGTGGTCGTGGCCATGTTGCTGGCCAACCTTCCCTTTACGAGTGATCTCTATCATGAACTTCTGGAGACGCACCTGCAGTTGCACCTTTACAGTGCGGATGGCAACGTGGACGTGCTCTTCCCGCGCGACCTGACGGTCGAGAAGTTTATCAACGACATCCTGATGGTGATTTTCTTCTTCACCGTGGGCCTGGAGATCCGGCGCGAAGTCGCGCACGGAGAGCTTTCCACGCCGAAGAAGGCTATGCTGCCGGTGATCGCCGCCTTCGGTGGCGTCATTGCTCCGGCGCTCATCTATACCCTGATCAACCACGGCTCGATGGCTGCCAGCGGCTGGGGCATCCCGACCGCAACGGATATCGCCTTCGCCGTCTGCATCCTCTCGATGCTGGGCGACAAAGTGCCCGTCTCGCTGAAGGTCTTCCTGACCGCGCTCGCGATTGCCGACGACCTGATCGCCATTCTGGTGGTGGCGCTCTTCTACGGCGGATCGATCAATTTCGGCTTGCTCGGCCTCGCCGTGCTCGTGATCCTGTTCACCCTGCTGCTGCGCCGCATCGGCGAGAAGCGGATGTTCCCGTACCTCTTCTGTGCCTTCATCGTGTGGGCACTGTTCTTCTACAGTGGCATCCACGCTACGATGTCCGGCGTCGTGATGGCCTTCCTCATCCCGGCCACCTCGCGCTACAATAAAGCGCAGTACATCCACAAGCGCAATCGCTATCTTGCGCTGCTGGACCAGATGGACGGCATCGACAATGAACCCTTCCCCAACGGGCCCCAGAAGCACGCCCTGCGCCGCCTGGAGCGCACTGCGCACCGTTCTATGGATATGAGCTACCGCGTGGAGCACGCGCTCACGCCCTGGGTGAATTTCCTCATCATGCCGATCTTCGCCCTGGCCAACGCCGGTGTGCAGATCACCGATCCTTCCTTCTTCAACGTGTTCAGCTACGACGCCGCGCTGGGCAGCGTGTCGATGGGTATCTTCCTCGGCTTGCTGCTGGGTAAGCCGGTGGGCATTACGCTCTTCAGCTGGCTTGCCATCAAGCTCAAGGTGGGTGCGATGCCGGAGAAGGCCAACTGGGCGATGTTCTTCGCCGTGGCCTGCCTGGGCGGTATCGGTTTCACGATGTCCATCTTCGTGGACACGCTCTCCTTCGGCGAGCAGGCCCCCGACGTGATGATGCATCTGCGCGATGCCGGCAAAATCGCCGTCCTGATGGGCTCCATCTGCGCCGGTGTACTGGGCAGCGTGCTCATTAATCTTGTGTCGAAAATCGACAGGAAATAAAGGACAAGGGGTAGCAAATTCCAAAATTATTGCTACCTTTGCATTCCCATTGCCACTTTAGCTCAGTCGGTAGAGCAGCGCATTCGTAACGCGCAGGTCAACAGTTCAAGTCTGTTAAGTGGCTCACAAAAAAACGCTTGGCAATCGCCAAGCGTTTTTTATTGTCTTAAATCCTTTCTAGAAGTGGCGCTGGATGCCGATGTTCAGCAGGGCCTCGCCGATGGCATTGAGCGGGTTCAGCTGGCAGTAGAACGAACCGGTGGTCGATTTCGTGGCATCGTCCAGCTTGCGGGTCCCTTCGTAACCGATGGAGAGGATATCCAGGGATGTGAAAACCAGGAACTTGTCCGTGATGTCGTAGCTGATGATCGGGTGCAGCTGCACGCCATAGGTCAGCGAACGGGAGTTCCAGTCCAGCTTTTTGTTTTCCAGACGCGGGACCTTGCCGCCGACATAGCCGTTCAGTTCCACCCAGAGTTTCAGCTTGTCTTTCGCCAGACGCAGGGCGTTGTAGCGCATGTACGGACGGACCTTCCAGGACATGTAGTCGGAGTCCAGACCGTTGCCCATCATGACGTTGCGCAGGATCCAGCGAAGATTGGTCGGGGAGAACGAACCGTCGCCTACGTTCGTGGAGCAGCTGGTGTAAACGAACTTCACACCCGCCATCAGGCGGTCGTTGAAGTAGTAGCCGATGGTCGGCTTGAGGGTGTAGTTGAAGGAACTGCCTCCTGCGCTGGGCGTTTGACCTTTCGTGGTTTCGCTGCCCCAGTCAGTGAAGAAACCGAACTGGATGCCGTAGAAGAACTGCGCCTTGGCGATGGACGCGAGCGACAGCGCCAGACAAAGGGTTAGGAGAATCTTTTTCATGGCGTATGGTTATTAGTTAGAATAGTTTTCCGTTCCATTTGGCGGCCAGGCGCTCGCGCTTGTACTGCTCCTCGAGTTTGGCGAACTGGGCCTTGGTGTCCAGCGTGAACGTGCCCTGCTGGATCCAGGCGAAGTAGGAGGGCTCGGTCTCCCAGACCATGCGCGCGGTCTTGCCTTTGTGTTTGCCGAAGTTGATCAGCACCTCGCCCTTGTCGTCCAGGATGAGGTGGCCGGAGAAATCGACGTATTTCTTGCCGACAAAGGAGGCGAGGGCATTCACGTCGTTCTTGAGCACCTGCTCGCGGTATTTGTCGGGCTCCTTGTAGCGGTCCAGCTGGGCCTTGAGCACCTCGTAGGTGGCCAGGGTGTCTGCTTCGGCGCTGTGGGCGTTCTCGAAGTCCTCGCCGCCGCAGTAGAAGCGGTAGGCGGCGCGCAGGTTGCGCGGCTCCATGGTGTGGAAGATGTTCTGGACATCGACCATCAGGGGGCTGTGCAAGTCCACGTGCAGGTCCTTGCCGGCCAGCTTGACGCGCTCGAACTCCTCGGCCAGCATCGGCAGGTCGAACTTGGCGGAATTAAAGCCCGCCAGGTCGCTGTCCGCCACCCAGGAGGCCACTTCCTCCGCGAGTTCGAAGAAAGTGGGGCAGTCGGTGAGCATGTCGTCGGTGATGCCGTTGACCTTGGAAGCGTCCGGGTTCATCGGGCGCTGGCGGTTGCGGATATAATCCCAGGGTTTGATGCGCCAGGTCTTGACGCGCTCCTCCCCGCCGGGGAAAACTTTGACGAAACTCAGCTCGACGATGGAATCCTCGGGAATATTGAGACCGGTGCTCTCGATATCGAAGAAGAGCAGCGGTCGTGTCAGGTTCAGTTGCATAGGCTTACGAAACCATGATCGGCATCAAGATGCCGCAGATCTTCTCGCTTTCTTCCTCCTCTTCGGCTGGCACGATCAGGGCGGCGCGACGCGGGTCGGCGAATTTCATCACCACGGTGCCGCAGCTCATGTTCGAGAGGATCTCGATGAGGAAGGAGGACTTGAATCCGATGCTCAGTTCGCCGCCGTTGTAGTCGCATTCGAGCTTCTCGTAGGCGGCCAGGGCGAAGCCCAGGTCCTGGGCCGTGATCTCGATCTGGCCGTTCTTGAGATCGAACTTGATGTGGTTGGAGGCCTTATTGGCGCACACCGCCACGCGGCGGACCGTGTTCAGGAGCTGGTTGCGGTCGATCTTGAGGATGTTGGCGTTGTTCTGCGGGATGACCTTGCGGTACTCCGGGAACTTGCCGACGATCAGGCGGCAGACCATCATCGTGCTGCCGAAGGTGAAGACCACGGTGGAGGAATCGAAGGCGATCGTCACGTCCTCGTCGTCCTTGTCCAGGATGGACTTCAGCACGCCCGCGGGCTTCTTGTGCAGGATGAAGGAGGCCTTCTCGGGGGCCTTGAAGTCGCGGGTGGTGTAGCAAATGAGCTTATGGGAGTCGGAGGCCACGAGCGTGGTGCTCTCCGGGTCCATGTCGAAGAAAATACCGTTCATCGCGGGACGCATCTCGTCGTCCGCGGTCGCGTAAATCGTGCTCCCGATGCCTTCCGCGATCACGGAAGCGGGGACGGTGGCGCTGATGGCGTCGCTGCTTGCGCCCTTGATCTCCGGGTAATCCGCGGCCGGGAAATAGGGGAGGGAGGAATTACCGTTGCTCCAGATGCATTCGAAGGAGCCTTCGCCGGCGGTTTTGATGGTGATGGGCTGGTCGGGCAGGGCCTTCAACAGGTCCATCATCTGACGGGCGGGCACGGCGATGCTGCCTTCTTCGGCAATGCCGTCCACGGCCACGACGGTACGGAGCGTGAGCTCCTGGTCGGAGGCGGTGACCTCCAGCTGTCCGTCCTTGAGGACGAAAAGGAAGTTTTCCAGGATGGGAAGGGCGGTCTTGGCGGGAATCGCCTTGGAAACATCGAGAATGCCCTTGAGCAGTCCGGCGCTAGAAACGTTGAATTCCATATCAGTCTTTTTAATAATTCGATTATCGTTCTGGCAAATTTACAAATTTATTCTTGGATTTTGGCATGTATTTTGACTTTTTACTCCCCGGACAAAATTTTAAACGACAGATATATGAAAAAAGGTTTTATCACTGTGCTTCTTTCGGTCCTGCTGAGCGGCCTCACCGCGTATGCTATCGTGAAATCCACGGCTCCCGAGCAGGGGACCACGCAGGCGAAGACCGTCTATTCTTCCGACGGACAGGCGGTCCGCACTGTCAATTTGTCACTCTCTGATTATCCCGACTTTACCTACGCGGCCGAGAACGCCGTGGAGGCGGTCGTCTATGTGAAGGTTACCATCAAGGGCCAGCGCCAGCAGTACCGCGACCCGATCCTGGAGTTCTTTGGCTTCGGTAACGGTTATGGCTACGGCTACGGCGGCGGCGAGCGCCAGGGCAGCGGCTCGGGCGTCATCATCCGCCCGGACGGCTACATCGTCACGAACAACCACGTCGTGTCCGGTGCCACCGCCATCGAGGTCACGCTGAACAACAACAAGACCTACGAGGCCACCGTCATCGGTGCCGACCCCGTCACGGACGTCGCCCTGATCAAGATCGACGCCACCGACCTGCCGGTCCTGCAGTTCGCCGACTCCGACAAGCTGCGCCTCGGCGAGTGGGTGCTGGCTATCGGCAGCCCGCTGGGCGAGGAGCTCCGCTCCACCATCACCGCCGGTATCGTCAGCGCCAAGGGCCGCTCGATGCCGAAAGACCCCCAAGAATTCAAGATCGAATCCTTCATCCAGACGGATGCGGCCGTGAATCCCGGCAACTCTGGCGGCGCCCTGGTCAACAAGGAGGGCGAACTGGTGGGCATCAACACCGCCATCGTTTCCACGACCGGCTCCTACAGCGGCTATTCCTTCGCCATTCCTTCCAATATCGTGAAGAAGGTCGTCTCCGATCTCATTGACTTCGGTTCCGTCCAGCGCGCGATGCTCGGCATCACCGGCGGCACCATCGACGACAAGATAGCCAAGGATTACAAGCTCTCCGTGACCGAGGGTGCCTACGTGACCGAAATCGCGAAAGGCGGCGCCGCCGACAAGGCGGGCCTCAAAGCCGGCGACGTGATCACCGGGATCGACGATGTCAAGATCGCCTCGATGCCTGAGCTTCAGGCCAAGGTGAGCAGCTTCCACCCGGGCGAGAAGGCGACGGTCAAGATCCTGCGCGACGGCAAGGCCCAGTCCCTGCAGGTCACCTTCACGGACGGCACTGTCGAGAACGGCACGGTGACCAGCGAGGGTACGGTCATGTTCTACGGTGCCGAGCTCAAGGCGGTCGATAACGGCGTGCTCATCGTCTCCGCCGGCAACGGCAAGCTGGCGCGCGCCGGCGCCGTGGACGGCTTCGTGATCCGCTTCGTCAACGACCAGAAGGTCAGCAAGCCGCAGGACGTCATCGACATCGCCAAGAAGAGCAAGCGCTCCATCTTCATCGAGGGCGTCACGGCGAACGGCCGTCCCGGCTACTTCGGCTTCGGCAAGGACGAGTAATCTTTGTTGAAAACTTTCGGAAAAAATCCCGCGTGAGTGTGAAACTTGCGCGGGATTGTTCCGTATAAGTGTGCAGAGATTCAAAGAGAAATGAGACAGTTAAAGATCACGAAATCCATCACCAACCGCGAGAGTGCGTCCCTGGACAAGTATCTCCAGGAGATCGGCCGCGAAGAACTGGTGTCCCCGGAAGAAGAAGTCGAACTTGCCCAGCGCATCCGCAAAGGCGACCAGGAAGCCCTGGAGAAGCTGACCCGCGCGAACCTGCGTTTCGTCGTGTCCGTGGCGAAGCAGTACCAGAACCAGGGCCTCAGCCTGCCTGACCTGATTAACGAGGGCAACCTCGGTCTGATCAAGGCCGCCGAGAAGTTCGACGAGACCCGCGGCTTCAAGTTCATCTCCTACGCCGTGTGGTGGATCCGTCAGTCCATCCTGCAGGCCCTTGCGGAGCAGAGCCGCATCGTGCGTCTGCCGCTGAACCAGGTGGGCTCCCTGAACAAGATCAACAAGGCCCTCGGCAAGTTCGAGCAGGAGAACGAGCGCCAGCCGTCCACCGACGAGCTCGCCGACATGATTGATATCCCGAAGGACAAGATCGCCGATACGCTCCGCGTGTCCGGCCGCCACGTCAGCGTGGACGCCCCGTTCGTCGAGGGCGAGGACAACAGCCTGCTGGACGTGCTGCCCAACGACGACTCCCCGAGCGCCGACAAGGGCCTCACCAACGAGTCGCTGAGCACCGAGATCGAGCGTGCGCTGCAGATCCTCACGCCGCGTGAGCGCGAGATCATCAAGTCCTTCTTCGGCATCGGCTGCCAGGAGATGACCCTCGAAGAGATCGGCGAGCGCCTGGACCTCACCCGTGAGCGCGTCCGCCAGATCAAGGAGAAGGCCATCCGCAAGCTCAAGAAGCCGTCCGCCAGCAAACTCCTCAAGACTTACCTCGGCTAATGACACCGGAGCAGTTCCTTGCTGCGAAGGCCTCAGAGGCCGTCAAAGCGTTGTATGGCGCCGACATCGAAGCGTCCGCCATGCAGGTTGCGGTGACCCGCAAAGAATTCGAAGGCGATTTCACGCTGGTCGTGTTCCCGCTGCTGCGCACCTCGCGCAAGAGTCCGGACGCCACGGGCGTGGAGATTGGCGACTATCTCGTCGCCAACTGCCCGGAGGTCGCCGCCTATAACTCCGTCAAGGGCTTCCTGAACCTGAGCCTGTCCAACCTCTACTGGCGCGAGGCCCTCGCTTCCATCGTGGAGGACGACAACTTCGGCCAGCTGCCCGCCACGGGCCGCCGCGTGATGGTCGAGTTCTCCTCGCCCAACACCAACAAGCCCCTGCACCTGGGCCACATCCGCAACAACCTCCTCGGCGCCTCCGTCTCCGACCTGCTCAAGGCCGCGGGCGATGAGGTGATCAAGGCAACGCTCGTGAATGACCGCGGCGTACATATCTGCAAGTCCATGTATGCCTGGCAGCAGCGCTTCGACGGCGCCACGCCCCAGAGCACGGGCAAGAAGGGCGACCACCTCGTAGGCGACTGCTACGTGGAGTTCGCCAAGATGGAGAAGGAGGACCCGACCGTGATGGACAAGGTCCACGAGATGCTCGTGAAATGGGAGGAGGGCGATCCCGCCGTCCGCCAGCTCTGGGAGATGATGAACAGCTGGGTGTTTGCCGGCTTCGAGCAGACCTACAAGGCCCTCGGCATCACCTTCGACCGCACCTATTATGAGCACGAGACCTACCTGCTCGGCAAGGAACTGGTGCAGCGCGGCCTCGACATGGGCGTGTTCGTGAAGGATCCCGACGGCTCCGTGTGGTGCGACCTCACGGCCGACGGCCTGGACCGCAAGCTCCTGCTCCGTTCCGACGGCACGTCGGTTTATATCACGCAGGACCTCGGCACCGCCGAGCGCCGTTTCAGCGAATTCAAGCTTGACTCGCATATCTACGTGGTGGGCGACGAGCAGAACTACCATTTCCAGGTCCTCAAGCTCATCCTCAAGAAGCTGGGCTTCGACTGGGCCGACCAGATCTTCCACCTGTCTTACGGCATGGTGGAGCTGCCGGAAGGCAAGATGAAGTCCCGCGAGGGTACGGTGGTGGACGCCGACGACCTCATCGAGAAGATGTACGAAGAGGCGAAGGCCACCTCCGAGGAGAGCGGCAAGCTCGACGGCATCGCCGACGAGGAGAAGGAGAAGCTCTACCGCATGATCGGCCTGGGCGCACTCAAGTACTTCATCCTCAAGGTGGATCCCAAGAAGAAGATGCTCTTCAACCCCAAGGAGTCCATCGACTTCAACGGCAATACCGGACCTTTCATCCAGTACACCCACGCACGTATCTGCTCGATCCTGCGCAAGGCGGAGGAGCAGAACCTGAAGGCCTCGCTCAACCCGGCGGTGGAGCTGAGCCTGAAGGAGGTGCGTCTCGTCAAGATCCTGGGCGCCTATCCGCAGAAGGTAGCCGAGGCGGCTGCGGCGTTCTCGCCCGCGCTCATCGCTAATTTCTGCTACGATCTCGCCAAGGAGTTCAACCAGTACTACCACGACACGCCTATCCTCAAGGAGCCGGACCAGGAGGTCCTGAAGATGCGTCTGGAGCTGATCTCCACGCTCGCCGGCGTCCTGCGGCGCGGCATGAAGATCCTGGGCATTGACTTACCGGACAGAATGTAATATTCCGACCTCCGTCAAGGAGGTCCAGCAACTGGGCTGGGACTGGATCGACATCATCTTCTTCACCGGAGACGCGTTCGTCGATCATCCCAGTTTCGGCACGGCCTGCATCGCGCGGTACCTGGAGAAAGCCGGGTACCGCGTGGCGGTCGTGCCCCAGCCGAACTGGCGCGATGACCTGCGGGATTTCCGCAAGCTGGGCGCGCCGCGGCTGTATTTCGCGGTGAACGCGGGGGCCATGGACTCCATGGTCAACCACTACACCGCCGCGAAGCGCCTGCGCCACGACGACGCCTATACGCCGGAGGGCAGGGCGGGGCAGCGGCCGGACCGCGCCGTGACCGTCTATTCGAAGATCCTCAAGCAACTCTGGCCCGACGTTCCCGTCGTCATCGGCGGCGTCGAGGCCTCTCTGCGCCGCCTGACGCACTATGACTACTGGGACGACCGGCTGATGCCCTCGATCCTGGTCGACAGCGGTGCCGACTGGCTCTGCTACGGCATGGGCGAAAGGCCGATGCTGGAGCTCACGCGCGCCATCGAGGCCGGGCGCAACCGCCGCCAGATCGAACAGATCCCGCAACTTGCTTTTTTCCGGAGTGGCAAATTTTCGCGGAGCGGCAGCGACCCTTCCTCCGCTATTGCTTCGCAACCCTATCCGGGTGAACGGCTTCGGAAGGGTCCTGCCGACTCCGCTGATGGAACTATCTTATTACATTCGTATGAAGAGTGCTGCAGGAATAAGGTTGCGTTTGCGGAGAACTTTCATCATATTGAGATTCAGGCGAATGTGCTCCACGCACAGACGCTCATCGAGCCGGTCGGGAACGGTTACGTGCAGGTGAATCCGCCGTACCCGCCGGCGACGACCGAAGAGATGGACGCCTGCTGGGACCTGCCGTTCACCAAGCTTCCGCACCCCCGCTACAAGGGCAAACGCATCCCGGCGTACGATATGATCAAGGACTCGATCATCACCCACCGGGGCTGTTTCGGCGGCTGCAACTTCTGCACGATCGCCGCCCACCAGGGCAAATTCATCCAGTCGCGCAGCGAGCGCTCCATCCTGGAGGAAGTCCGCAAGCTCGCGGCCATGCCCGAATTCCACGGCAATATCTCCGACCTCGGTGCGCCCACGGCGAACATGTACGGCCTGCACGGCAAGAACCAGGACCTGTGCGCGAAATGCCGCCGCCAGTCCTGTCTCTTCCCGGGCCCCTGCCCGAACATGGACCGCTCGCACGAGCGCGTGCTCAAGCTCTACCGCGCCGTCGATGCCGTCAAGGGCGTGCGCCACAGCTACATCGGCAGCGGCGTGCGCTACGACCTCTTCCTTGACGAGAAAGGATTCGTCGATGAGACTGGCAAGCCGTACCTGCGCGAGCTCATGCTCAAGCACACCTCCGGCCGCCTCAAGGTGGCCCCGGAGCACACGGAAGACAAGGTGCTGCACTACATGGGCAAGCCGTCCTTCCGCCTCTTCGAGCGCCTGCGCATCGAATTCGACAAGATCAACCGGGAGAACGGCACGCACACCGAACTGGTGCCGTACTTCATCTCCTCGCACCCCGGCTGCCGGCTCGAAGACATGCGTCGCCTGGCGGCCAATCCTTGCCTGAAAGGCATCTGGATGGAGCAGGTACAGGACTTCATGCCCACGCCCATGACCACCTCTTCGGTGATGTGGTGGAGCGGTCTGGACCCTCGTACGATGAAGCCGGTGTGGACCGAAAAGGATATGTTGAAAAAAAAGGAACAGAAAGCACTTTTTTTTAAGAAAAAGTAATTATACTTGCACCACAAAACCAAACCTGATTTATGGCACAAGATAATAAGAAACGACACATCGTCAGCTACGAAAACATGTCTCCCGAACTTGCTGCGGCGTTCGCGGAGAAGTACCCGAAAGGCTTCAATGACTATCTCCCTGATCTTAACAAATATACGAAGCCGGACGGCACGCCGTTCTATGCGGTGATGATTGAAATTCCGGATGCAATCTACCTGGTGAAGATCAAGGTGCAGATTGACAATCCTGACGACATCGAGCGCTGGCTCGAAGGGGAAGAGGAGGCCGAGGTAGAGTCCGTGGCCGGTACCACTTCCGCGCCGGAAGGCGAGGGCGACACCCTGCCGGACGACAACATCTCGCAGTACGGCGGTGACGACGAAGGAGCCGACGCCTAGCGTGAAGTTTTCCCTGAAACATATTTCCGAACACAGCAAACTGCTGTTGCTGAGTCTGATGGTCGGCGTACTCTCCGGGTGCGCCGCCGTCATTTTGGATTGGCTGATCCACGCGATCAAGCGCCTGCTCAGCGACGGTTTCCATTTCACGTATGCGTGGCAGAACCTGGTGCTGCCGGGCATCGGTATGCTGATCTCGCTGCTGCTGGTGCGCTACCTGATTAAGGACAACATCGGCCACGGCGTCACGAAGGTGCTGCTGGCCGTGTCGCGCAACGAGTCGAAGATCAAGCCGCACAACACCTGGTCTTCGATGCTGACCTCCAGCATCACCATCGGCTTCGGCGGATCCGTGGGTGCCGAGGCGCCGATCGTCTATACGGGCGCCGCCATCGGCTCCAACCTGGGCCGCGCCTTTGGCCTGTCCTACCGCAATATCACCCTGCTGCTGGGCTGCGGCGCCGCCGGTGCCGTGGCCGGCATCTTCAAGGCGCCGCTGGCGGGCGTGCTTTTCACGCTGGAGATCCTGCTCTTCAACGTGTCGATGAAGTCGCTCCTGCCGGTGCTGATCTCCACCATTTCCGCCACGGTGGTGTCCTACATTTTCCGGGGCCAGACCCCCGTGTTCGCCTGCACGCTGACGCCTTTTTCGATGGGGAACCTCCCGTTCTACCTCGTGCTGGGCGTGCTGGGCGGCCTGGGCTCGCTGTACTTCCTGCGCACGACCCTCTTCCTGGAGGACCGCATCGGCAAATGCAAGAATCCATATATGCGCTGGGCGCTTTGCGCCGGGGCGCTGGGCTTGCTGATTTTCCTTTTCCCGCCGCTTTACGGCGAGGGCTACGATTCCCTTGGCCTGCTCCTGAACGGGCAGCCGCTCGACCTGGAGGGCCGCAGCGTGTTGGATTTCCTGCTGGAGTCGAAGTGGGGCGTGCCGGTGTTCTTTGCGCTGGTCTTCTTCCTGAAGGTGCTCGCGATGACGGCGACCAACGCCGGCGGGGGAGTCGGCGGTACTTTCGGTCCGACCCTGTTTGTGGGCGCCATCCTCGGCTTCGTCTTTGCCCGTTGCTTCAACAACCTGGGCTTCAGCGTGCCGGAGCAGAATTTTGCCCTTGTGGGCATGGCGGCGCTGATGGCCGGCGTGATGCAGGCGCCGATGACGGCCATCTTCCTCATCGCCGAGATCTCCGGCGGCTACGAGCTGCTGATCCCGCTCATCCTGACTTCGACCGTGGCGTTCGGTACCGTGCGCCTCTTCGAGAAATATTCCATCTACACCAAGCGCATCGCGCAGAGCGGCGACCTGCTCACGCACGACAACGACCAGGCCGTCCTGACGCTCATGCACATGGAAGACCTGATCCGTGACAAATATCCGAAAGTGCAGATCGACGCGACGCTGCGCGAACTTGCCACCGTGGTGGCCGACACGGATGCCGCCGTGCTGGCGGTCATCGACTCAAAGGGCCGTTTCCAGGGCATGATCGACATCGCCCTGGCGCGCAAACCGCTGCTGGACCCGTCCAAATACGACACTTGGCACGTCTATAACATTATGGAGCCCGTGCCGGATTACCTCTATGTCGGGGAGAAGATGGAGTCCGTGATGGCAAAATTCGACCGCACCGACGCCTGGCGTCTGCCGGTCGTCGATGCGGATCGCAAGTACCTTGGATTTGTCTCCAAATCCCGCCTTCTGATGGCCTACCGCGCCGAGCTCAAGGAAATCACCGCGGAAGACTGATTCCCGCGCGCTTTACGCGACGCGGGACTCGATGTAGCGGATGATATCGCTGATGGTGTTGAAGCTCTTCAGATCGGCGTTGGGAATGGAGATCCCGAAGTGGCTCTCGATCTGGGCGATCATCTCTATGAACACGAAAGAGTCGATGCCGGAGGCAGCCTTGAAAGCCTCTTCCGTATTGACTTCTTCCACGGGGAAATCGACGTAGTCCTGGAGAATGCCCAGGAATTCTTTCTTTACATCCATACTTCTTAAGATAGTTTGATACCCTCTCCGGAACAGACGGTCGGAAGACCGGCCCGCTTGATCTTGCGGGTGGAGGTTTTCTCGTAACCGGTGGCGGGGAGTTCTATGTATTCGATTTGTTTGTAATCAGGCAGGGTCGCGTTGATCTGCCGCATGGCGCGGGAGATCCTTTCCCGGTCGGCGCGGACGGCCTCGTCGGAGATGTAGAGGCCGGCCACGAGCACCTCGCGGATGGCGTTGCCGACGCGCTGCTCGGCGCGATAGACCACGATGTCGTCGGCGAAATCCATGCCGGTTTCGATGACGTTCTCGACCTCCTCGGGGCAGATGTTCTTGCCGTTGGGCAGCACGATGGTGTTCTTCTTGCGGCCCATCAGGAAGATGCGGCCCTGCGCGTCGATACGGGCGCTGTCGCCGGTATTGAAGAAGCCTTCGGCGTCGAAGACAGCTGCCGTGGCCTCAGGATCCTTATAATACTCGCGGAAGACACTCTTGCCCTTCACGCAGAGGTCGCCGATGCCGTTCTCGTCGGGGCTGGCGATCTTCACCTGCAGGCCCGGGCAGGCTTTGCCCACGCTGAGGTGCTCGGAGAGCGTGTCGGAGTTGATCGAGATGAGTGGACCGCACTCGGTGATGCCGTAGCCGTTTTCGATACGCCAGCCCAGGTCATTCATGCCCTTGATGACGACGGGGTTGAGCATCGAGCCGCCGCTGACGATCATGTCCAGCTTGCCACCGAAAGGCTCATAGATGTCCTTGAACATGCTGTGCGTCTTGTCGATACCGAACTTGCGCAGCAGGTTGGAGATCTTGATGCCCTTCTTGAGCTTCTCCTCCTTGCCGGCCTTGCGGGCATTGGTCCAGATGTTCTTATAGAACGCGTTGAGGATCATCGGGACGATGGTCGTGATGGTGGGCTGGAAAATCTTGATGTTGGTCATCATGTTGCGGATGTTGCCGTTGACGTAGGTCAGACGGCCAGAACCGATACGCGTCATGATGTGGGTATTGATCTCCGTGGCGTGGTGCATGGGCAGGACGCTCATGGAGGTGTTCTCCTCGTCCGTGGCCCGGACGGCGTCCATGCAGTTGACCATATTGGCCGCCAGGTTGGCATTCGTCAGCACGACGCCCTTGTTGGCGCCGGTGGTGCCGCTGGTGAAGAGAATCTTGGCGGGGGCGTCGAGATCGAGTTCGCACTGGCGGTAGGGGCCGTTCTCGCCGATTTCGCGACCGCGCGCAAGCAGCTCATCGTAGTACGGCACGCCCTCGACCTTCTTGTCGATGGTGATGAGGGTCTTGAGCCGCGGGCACTGGGGCTGCACCTCGCGCAGCAGGGGAAGTTGCTCAGCGCCGCACAGGGCTGCGTCGGCGTCGCACTTCGCGAGCAGCATGGCGAGCAGCGGGGCCGGGGCGTTGACGTCCACGGGCGTCACGACGCCGACGCCGCTGGAGATGCAGATGTCTGCAATGACGTAGCGGACGCAGTTCTCGGACACGATGGCGATGTGTGCACCGCCGAGGCCGGCATCCAGCAGGCCGTCTCCGAGACTCATCACTTCTTCGTAAAGCTCTTCAGAGTTCCAGTATTTGATATTTTTCTTCTCATCGAGTTCCGCGAGGATGGGGTTCTTCGGGAGCTGGTACTTGATGCGGCCCAGCATGTCGCGGATGCTTTTATAGTCGCCGTCTCGCAGCAGGCGGTTGGCCTGGTGCTGACGCTCGGTCATGTAAAGACTATCTTTTTTCATGCATTAAAACAATTCGTTTAGCGGGGCGTCCGGACGGGCAAGCACCTTCTCCATGACGCGGTTGTACACGTTTTGAAAATCGACAAGCTGTGCGGGCGTGACCAGCAGCTTCTGGACGTCGTAGTTGATGAACACCTCGTTACGCTTCACGTCGTGCATGATGGCGATGTAGGTCACCAGCGCGCCCTTGCCGTTGCTGTGGAGCTGGAAGGTGACGCCGTCCGGCGCCGTGAACGGGATGTAGGAGAAGCCCGCGCAGTTCAGGAAACGAAGCATGGAGAACTTCCATGCGTCGTGCTGCATCTTTTCCATGTCGAGGTAGGACAGGCGCGTGTGGCGGAAGAATTCATTGTGCTCCCCGGCCATCACGTTGGCGAGGTCCTGGAAACTCTTGCCGTAGTCAATGTCCGTGACGGCGGCCACGGCAGAGCACTTGGTGCCGGCGGTCTTGCGGTCGGCGACCGTGCCGCGGCAGTTGAGAATGAGCACGTTGGCCATCCGACGCTCCCGGTCGTTGATCAGCGAGAGAGCCAGCGAGAAGCTCATCAGGAAGAAGGCGGTCATGGAAATGCCGTTGTCCGTGCACCACTTCTCTGCTGCCTGGGTGATGGAATTCGGAATGGCGAACTGGTAAGGCTCGGTGTCGCAGCGGACAAACAAATACGGCAGGCCGAATTCGCCCTTGCGCTTGTATTTGAGCCAGCGGTCGGAGCGCTTGCCGTGCGTGCCGCAATACGTGGGGTGTTCCGGATGGCGGTTGAAATAGTAGTCGCGATAGAACGCTTTGTCGCGCTCGAGCGCCGTTGCGTCGTTGCGATATTCGTTGTCCTTGCGGATGATTTCCTCGAAACTGCCGGGTACCGGGGGAAGTTCCTTCCCGTCGCGCAGGGCCGTGTAGATGCCCAGCAGGTCAGCAACCAGAACGCCGATGCCATAGGTGTCGGCCACATAGTGGCTGATCTTGCAGATTACCATCTGCTTGCCCTCCGGATTCACGGCGTACACCACACGCAGCACGTCGCCCTTGGCCACGTCGGTAGGCTTGCGGCGGAAGCGACGGAAGAAGGAGTCGTAGGCGCTGTTCGTTTCGAGGCGGATCGAGGGGATCTTGCTTGCTTTGCGCTCGGGCTCGAAATACTGCATCGTTTCCTTGCCCTGCTGGACAAAGCGGAGCCGGAGGCAGTCGTTGCGCTCGTAAAGGAGGTCGAGCGCCTGGCTCATCAATGCTTCGTCAAAACCCTCGTCGAAGGTGATGGAGAACAGGATGTTCAGGACGCGCTTGAAGAGGGCGTACTTGTTCTGGAGACGGATAACGTCCTGTGAACAAGTGAAATGATAGAGCGGTTGACCGTTTATTTCCATTGTTGTTTGAGTTTTAGAAGCTTATTGTATTCGTCGCGCTCCGCCTTGGCGGGAGCGCTGACGGCCTTGTAGCGGCTTTCCGCGTAGGCCAGGATCAGACGGGCCTCCTCGCGGTCGGACAGTTCGCCCAGGGCTTTGGATGACCAGGGGAGGGCCTGCTTCATGCCGTCGGCGAGGGCGTAGCGCTCGATGTTGGTGCCGCCCGCCATTTTGGCGAGCTTGGCGCTGTGGTCCGCGGCCTGCGAGGCGCGCTTGTTCGCGCTCCAGTTGCGGTCGTACAGAAGCGAAGCCAGATAGGTGTAGGTGATGACGCGGGGCTCGCCCTTCGGGGCGTTCATCGCCGCGGTGCGCGCGTAATTGATGCCGCTGTCCTTGGGCTTAAGCGGGTGATGGTAGTAGATTTCCGCGAGGGCTTGCCAGGCTTCGGACATGTGCGGATCCAGCTTGTTCAGGATGCGGGTCAGGTCTTCTGTCATCACCGGCACGGCGGCGGCCTGCTCCATCAGGGGATGGGTCTGGCATTCCCGGCCGACGTTGGCGCAATGCCACATATAGCACTGCGGGTCCCGGGGGTTCTCCCGGCAGCCCCGCTCGGCGTACTCGATGCCTTTGTTGAAACGCTCGCGGCGCGCCAGCTTGTCCGTCTGCGCATCGCCCATCATATAGTTGACCCGCGCGAGGCGCCAGAGCACGGCCGCTTTCTCCTGGCTGTTTTCTGCCTGCGGAAGCATTTCCAACAGGGTTTGCTCGCAGGCGGTGTAATCGTTCCCGCGCTCGAAAGCCTTGTCCACGGACTGGAACTGCAGGGCCAGCAGGGGAATTAATAAAAGTAGCTTAATCATGATTTGCAAATTTACGAAATGCGCAAATACGTGACTAATTTCGTGCCGAATACTTGTCGTGATTGACAAAAACGCTATATTTGTGACGTAGTAATCTGTTCTGTGACAGATTCTGAGTTAATCCAATTTTCGTCACACGCATATTATGGCTGTCCTGCCCGATCTTTTCCGCCGCTATACGACTGAGTTGTGGTACATTTTACTCGCTCCGTTCTTCTTCTTTGTCTTTATGCTGGTCTGGACCCCCTTCCACAGCGAGGCGGCCCTGGATATGGGCCGGGGGCTGTTCGTCTTCAATGTGACGATGATGATGTGCATCGCGATCTTCACGATTTTTATCCTCCGGACCATTCGTTTCCTGCTCCGTGATCATCTCAACCGCAGCTGGTGGGCGCTGGCAGCCTGGAATATGTTGGAATTGACTGCGATTACCTATTTCTTTGCGCTCTACCTCTACCTGATGGATCCGAGTATGCCTTATTTCAACTGGCTGGCCCGTTGCGTCCCATATTCTTTCCTGGTCCTCCTTTTCCCATATGCCAGCATCGGGGTGGTCTGTGGCTTGATTGCGGTGAGTCAGTCACTGCCTGCCGAGAAGGACCTGATCCGTTTTGCCACAGCCAACCGGCAGGTTCGCCTGGTGCTGATCAAGGATGCGGTGCTGTATGTCCAGGCGCAGGAGAACTATGTTCGCATCTGTTACCTGGAGAATGGCCATCCTAAAGACTATGTCCTTCGTTCGACCATGGTGGCGATCGCGCCGCTGATGGAGCACTACGGTTTCATTCGCTGCCACCGCTCCTATTTTGTGAATCCTTCGCACATTGTTGCCCTGCGGCGCGACCGCGACGATGTTTTCAGTGCGGAGCTGGACATCCCCGACACCGTCCTGCCCATCTCAAAGCGCGTTTACCAGGAGATGTCCCAGCGTTTGTAAGAGTTTTATGCGTGTTGTTATTCAAAGAGTTACGTCAGCTTCTGTGACGATTGACGGGAAGGTCCGGTCGGAGATCGGGCCGGGCCTGCTGGTGTTGCTGGGGATCGGCCCGGACGACGGGCCGGAGGATATCGAGTGGCTGGTCCGGAAAGTGGCCGGACTGCGGATCTTTAATGATGACGAAGGGGTGATGAACCGGAGCGTCGTGGAGATCGGCGGCGAGGCGCTGGTGGTGAGCCAGTTCACGTTGATGGCTTCTACCAAGAAAGGCAACCGGCCGTCCTATATCGGCGCTGCCGGGCACGAGATTGCGATTCCGTTGTATGCGGCTTTCTGTCGGGAATTGAGTGCTGCCATCGGTCGTCCGGTCGGAACGGGGGAGTTCGGCGCCGATATGAAGGTGTCGCTGCTCAACGACGGCCCCGTTACCATCTGTATCGACTCGAAAAATAGAATATAGCTTGCCTTACCACGCGGGCGGCCAGCCAGCCCGTCATTCGCCGGCTCCGACCGGAGAATCTCGTCTAAGGTACAACCTCTTCGCCTTCAGGTCGAGGATGATGGCGAGGTGCACCCAGACGTCGTTGCCGACGAGGGCGATATACGCATCGCTGGCGAGGGCTCCGCTCTCGTTTGTGCTGTAGCCGGCCTCGGTTAGGGGAATCGTCACGCCGCCAATCCGGGCTTCCGAAATGGTGAAGTCATATCCGGTGGCAGCGCCACCGATTCCGCCGACCTCCATTTGATAGGCTTTCCGGTCTTCCAGCTGATCCAGGTGGTATTTCGCCGCTGCCTTGCTGGTGAACTCAATGCCCTGGCCGGCGCCGGTGTCGATGACTCCTTGGCCGGAAATGACGGTCCCGGACGTAAGTACCACTTCCAGCGGGAACATGGCCCGCCAGGGGTGCGAGGGGTCGTATTCGATGGGAACTTGCGTGTAGCCGTCCGTCATGCCGGGTGCCAGCTCGTCCAGGAAAGCGATTTTCCGGTTCGGATAGTCGATGCTGATCACCTTGTCCTTTACGTCGCCCATGCCGAAGATGCCGTCGGCCGGGTTCTTCAGGATGGCGCGCAGGTCGATGATGGGCACCGGCGCGGGCTCGAAGGTATTCCCGCCCAGCGAGACGGAAACGCCGGAGAAAATGATATCGGCCGTTTGCATTCCGTTTCCGGAGCCTTTCATCATCGCTTTGCCGCGCTGGGCATAGCTGAGTCCGCTTTCGGCGAGGAAGGTGCTGTCCAGGCACACGTAGGATGAACCGGAATCGAAGACCAGGCGGGCATCCTTCCCGTTGATGGTGGACGACACATAAATATGGCGCTTCTCGTAGGAGAAATCCAGCGGCTGCGCGAGTGCGATGGACTGCAGCAGGCAACATCCGAGGATGCAGAGCAGGGAACGTAGGGTCCTTCTCATGGGTTATTCGTTCAGAAAGAAAAGTTCGGCTTCCATGCGCTGGATGCCGGTGTCACAGATTTCGCGGCCGCGGGTGCCTTCGGAGAAGTAGGGCTGGGCCTTCTTGTACCAGCTGAGGGCCGTCTTGTAGTCCTGCTTGAGCTCGTAGCTCTGCGCGATCATGTAGTAGGCGGCGTAGTGCTTCGGACTGAATTCCAGCATCTTCTTGTATTCCGCGATGCAGAGGTCGAATTTGCCGTGCTTGTAGGCGGAAAGGGCATAATTCTGATGCGCGATGGCAGTGGTATTGATGATCTTGGGGTCCGGTTGGAGCATGGCGAGCGCCTTGTCGTACCAGATCTCCCAATCTTCCTTGCGCTCGTCCGAGGTCAGCTGCGCGATCGTCAACGCCACGTTCACGTCGGTCGAATCGCGCTTCCAGGCCAGCTTGAACTCCCGCTCGGCGTCCCGGAGCAGGCCGTTTTTCTGGGCGCACTGGCCCAGGTAATAATGGACGGCGTATCCGTCCTCGCCGAGCTCGCACATATGCTTGAAGTCCGTCTCGGCGTCGTCGTACTGTTTTTTCGCGAAGCGCGCGATGCCGCGGACCGGCAGGATGGTCAGGTTGTCCGGTTCCTCGTCGAGGAAGGAGTCCGCGAGCGCGAGCACTTCGTCGTGCTGCTCGCGCCCCAGCAGGATGCTGCAGAGCTTGTTCAGCACGCCCTCGTTGTGCGGCCGGCGGGCGAGGGCCGCCCGGTAGTACCATTCTGCGGAATCGCGCCGCTCCAGCTGGTTGAAGGCGTCACCCACCATGGAGATCACCTGCGTGATGGAGTCGCGCTGCAGGATGCCGCGCCCGATGTCGATGGCGCCGGGATACTGCTTGGCGCGGTAGAGCAGGCTCATCTGGCGGATCTGGTAAAGCAGTTTGCCCGGCTGCATCTGGGCGAGCAGGGTGTACTGATCCAGGGCTTCCGGGGCATTGCCGCTTTGGTAGTGGCAGTCGGCCAGCTCTTCGAGCAGCTCAGGCCGGGGCCCCTGGTCGGCCATCATCTGTGTCAGCGCAGCGATGGCTTCGTCGTATTTCCAGAGCTGCTTGAGCTCCCTCACCGGGGTGAGGTCTTGGGCCGCGAGCGGCACCAGGGACAGGATCATCAGGATGAGGGAGACTCTGCAGCGCATGGTTGGTATAGTTTATTGTTTTTTGGTGGTGATGACAAGAACGCCGTTCTTGGCTTCATCGCCATATTTCTCGATGGCTTCCTCGTTCTTGATGACCGTGATTGATTCAAAGTTATTGGGATTCAGGTCGTCCAGCGAGCCGGTATATTTCTCGCCGTCAATGAAGACGAGCGGGGTGCCACCCATCGCATTCCGGATAAAGATGCCCGGATTTTTAGGTTCGGTCGAGGCGGAGACGGTGATAGGCTTGTCCTTGTCTCCGCGCAACTGGAAGATGACCGGGAACATATAAGAGACAGGAACGTCCATGCCTTTTCTCTTGCCGGGCTCCCATTTGGGTGAGGAGGAGATCACGCGGACGGCCTCCTGGTCCAGGGCTTCATAGCCGGTGCTGCGCATGACCTTGACGTTGCTGACGGAACCGTCCGTATTGACGACAAACTGCACCATCACGCGACCGTGATGCTCTGCATTCTTCTCTTCTACCGGATAAACCAGATTCGCGGAAACCCATTTGGAGAAGGTATTGGCGTCGCCGCCCTGGAAGCTCGGTTTGACTTCAACCATGCTGAAGGGAATGGGCCCTTCTTCGCTGGGCGGATTCTGAGCTACTGGCGTTTCGGCGACAACGGGAGTTTCAGTGACGACAGGCGTTTCAGCGATGGCCGGCATTTTTGCAACGGTTACCGTTTCAGAGGGAACGGGACGGATTTCCGCCCGGGCGGGGTTGCATAGGAACATGGTCCCTGCGAGGAGGGGAAGGAGCGCTACGTAGGCGAGGCGCATCCAGCCCGATGTGGGTTTTTTGTGCATCATGGCAATTCTTTGTTTGAGTTTGGCGTGGTTGAAGCCGTTGGCCAGGGAGAAGCGTTGCTCTCCCACGGCTTTCCGCACCA
>JAEFAI010000014.1 GCA_016291185.1 Bacteroidales bacterium | reverse complement strand
CGGCTCGCGAATGACAGTTTCGAGTCGCTGGATCCGAAGGAGGAATGGTTTCATTTATTGAAAAATATACATAACTTTGCGCTGAACCCCAAGGGGATCCCGGAGCGGATGCGGCCCGTATTGGAGGCCGCGCGCACGAATTCCCTGCCGGATCAGGAACGAATCAAATACTTCAGAGCCATGATTTCAGACATCGAAAAAGAGAGCATCGCAACCGCCAATTACAAGGACGGTTTCGATGATGGCATGGAGAAAGGCATGGAGAAAGAAGCGCTTGCCATCGCCCAGCGGATGCTGGAAGAGAAATTTGATCTGGATACGATTGTCAGGATCTCCGGCCTGACGGAGGAACAGATCCGGGATCAATAAGGAATTGTGATTAACCCAGGGTTTGTCCCCGACTACCATAACGCACTGACAGGTGTCCACAAAAACGGCCACTGGTGCAATAAAAGTGGATACCTATCGGTCAAAACACCGCATTTCGGCATAAACCAGGGGGAGGTGTCCAGAAATATTGCGTAGAATAGCGTTTTTCTGGACACCTCCCCCTTAGAATAGCCGAAGTTATTGAAAAATATACATAACTTTGCGCTGAACCCAAAGGGAATCCCGGAGCGGATGCGGCCCGTATTGGAGGCCGCGCGCACGAATTCCCTGCCGGATCAGGAACGAATCAAATACTTCAGAGCCATGATTTCAGACATCGAAAAAAGAGAGCATCGCAACCGCCAATTACAGGGACGGTTTCGATGATGGCATGGAGAAAGGAGCGCTCGCCATCGCCCGGCGGATGCTGGCAAAGAAAAAGGACATTGCTGAGATCGTTGAGCTCACCGGTCTCTCTGAAGAGCAAGTCACGTCCTTGAAGTAATCCGCCGGAACGAAACAAACATCACAAGCAACGCGTTGCGTCAAGAGGGGAATGAGTTGGTTACAAAATGTAACCAACTGAAAATGGTATCTCCAAAAGACGGAAAACGATCTCTACTGACGTGGCGGTATTATCAGAATCCTATGATCGGGCGCATGGAGTCGCGCTTTGTCGCCGGCGTCTTCTCATATCCGTCTCCTGTTCTTCCCAATGTCATACAAAGGTCAGGAGCTGCGCCAAATAGAACAACGCAGATAATATTTGTGCCAGTCTCCGAGCTAGTCTTGTAGGTATTATCATACGTTGGTTTTGATGGACTTGCATTATGTTCAGGACTGGAGACATACGGGATTCTTCTGACTGCCACGTTTTCTGTTTCCAGATTAATTGTAGTTGGCGACACGGTAGATGTAGTATAACCGGCGCTGATAATCGGCTCAATATAGGTGTTTATTCTGTCGCGACAAGTAGCGCTGTCATAAGAGCTATTAGATCCTTTAACCCAGGTCCACTGATATCCGCTGCTCCCCGTGGGAACATGGTCCGTAACTCCGCCCAAATTCTTGATTATCATATACCATTGACCAGAGCTAGGCAGAAACCAATGCGCTCCGACGGTTGTCAGATTCCCAGACAGAGAAACGTAGCTTGTTCCATTCTTGCTTTTAGCACTATAATTCCAGGCTTTGTAGGCGGCAGGGAAAGTTGACGAAGAGTAACCTGAGTATTTGGTTATAGCAACGGTTTTGCTGTAGCCCGCATAGTCCGCGATCAGCGCATCGTAGGTGGTTATGTATGATGAATTTACCGTTACGTTGGTGCTACTCCATCGACATTCATTAAATTCCCTGAGTGCCAGGGCATAGCCGTGTGTCCATTTGGCAGGATCGCCAGAATGACCTCTTCCTGTTTTGAAAACTATAGCAATAGCTGTGCGTGTAGAATAAATGGCTGAGCCATAATGCGATAGAGCCCCATCCTGATACAAGACATCGCCTATGGCGATAGTATAAGCAGTCCACTGCTTAGCTTGTAAGGTAGGATTAGATAACGTGGTCTCTTTATAGCACCCAGATCCGATGGTCCCTGTCGAAGTCGTCCATCCGTTTCCGTTATCATCCGCAGGAAATTCATTGTCACCCCCAAGTGATACTGAACCATCCACGATATAATAGCAGACATGATTTGAAACGAACGGTTTCAACGTCTGGTTAGTAAATGTCGTAGAGGAATATACCGTACTTGTGGTGGCATCGTGCGCCCAGTTATACGTATTCTTTTCTCCTGTCAGATAATACATCGAATTATATACCCCGGCCTTTGAGCCGCAGTTAATCTTCGCAAGCCCCATCTTGTGCGTCATCGCGACCGAGGGCGTCGCCCCGGCCGAGATCATGCCCAGTTGCAGGTCGCTGCCTTTGTAAGCGGTCGCCGTCTGCTGATCGTTCTCCACCGTCCACCCGGCCGACAAGTTCGCGAAGGACTGGGGACGGAACGTGTCTGTTCAGTTACAGCGGAACGTGTCAGCAATGGGTGGCGCCGCACGCTGGCTCGTACACAATGGAATGCTGGGGAGCGGGAGGCGGAACGGGATATAAAACTGGATATGATGCTTCCGCTTTTGTGGCGAGCGCAGGAAAGGGTGGATATACTATTTGCACCAAGACCTTAGCCGTCAATAATAGTTGCTATGTGACTGTCGGAGGTGCAGGTGGGAATGGAGCGCTGGGTAGTTTCCAAGTAACACCCGGTGGATATAATGGCGGCGGCGCAGGAGCATGGAATTCAATATTTGAAGGAAAAACACATCCGGAATGGTATGGTCGTGCCGGCTCTGGAGGAGGCGCGACGCATATCGGATTGAAGACGGGATTATTGACGGCTTTTAGCAGTGACTATGCTACTAAATTGCTGATCGTCGCTGGTGGAGGCGGGGGTGGATGTGTGGCAGCAAACTCATTTAAGGGACATGGCGGTGCCGGAGGCGGAACTTCCGGCACCAATGGAGGAGCAAGCAATGGCAATCCGAGTTTGGGGTATGCCGGAGGGCAATCATCAAGCAACGGAACGGTATTTGGTCAGGGTGGAACTCGCAACAATAATACCGGGAATCAACCTGGCGGAGGCGGCGGTGGTGGCTTCTACGGAGGTATTGCAGGCGGATATGGAGGAACGATCTATGGCGGAGGCGGCGGTGGCGGTTCAGGTTACGTCAATACCTCCCTGGTTTCAGGGTCAACTACCGCAGGCACGTCATCATTTGAATCGCCGACCGGCGGCAATGAGACGGGACATTCAGGCAATGGATATGCTCGTATTACTTACGTCAAGCCCTAGGGCTTGACGTAAGTAATTATGGTATAGCCGTCCCCGGAATGGCCTGTATTCAACGCTTCCTGCCCGCCACTGGTCGTTGGCATGCGTTCTGCCGATCCGCCCGTGGTCTGGCCGGCGGTCGTCCACGAAAGCCCCTTTCCGTCGATCATTTTAGTGGATGTAAAAGTATAACCGGTGATGGTCGCGCACCCGGGATGCCCGGAGATGAAAGAGGAGCCTCCTGCTGCAGACCCGACGGGACTACCACCTTTTATTCCGCCAGAGCCGCCACCATATAAACCGGAACCACCACCAGGATCTCTATGACCATCACTACCGAAATTAATACTACCATTACCATAACCAAGACCACCGGATTGACTATAGCTTGGCGAGCCATTGTACAAGAAGCCTAGACCGCCTCCCACTTGACTTCCTCCAGCGGCAGGGGTACACCCGGCAGTCGATGTGCTACCATAAACAGTAATAGAGCCACTATATCCAATTAATCCGCCGGCGGCCCCGCCACTTCCATCTCCTGTTCTGCCCCCATGTACTCCATATGTCGTACAGCCGCCTCCGCCGGCTGCAACAATGATACGAGATAAAAGGGAAGTATTACCGCTCCAACCGTCGCTGCCGGAATGCTTAATGGATCTTATATCTGTTGCGCCACCGCCTCGTGAACCCGCGCCATCAATGCCACCGGGACGCCAGGAAGTATCACCTCCATATCCTCCACCATTAAAGGTCGATGACGTTGAAGTGTTGTTATATCCTCCTTCTTCTCCTACATACACATACAATGTCGTTTGATCAGATAATACAATCTGCCCGCTGACATAGGCGCCTCTACCGCCATAAGGTGTGGGTCCCGATCCGGTTCCTGAAGCATAGTTCGTTCTTGACTGGTCTCCGCCTTGGGCTCCCCAGCATTCCATTGTGTACGAGCCAGCGTGCGGCGCCACCCATTGCTGACACGTTCCGCTGTAACTGAACTTCCAGATCTTCTTGTTGAAGGCGTTGGTGTAGTCGGGCGAGGTGATTGTGAAGGACTTGTAGGTGCCGGCTGTACCGGTGGTTGTTGCAGCGCCACTAACCGACCATGCGTAGAGCTGCGTGCCCGACGACGCCGAGATGGAGACGGAGCTGTCGCCTGGCTGGGCCATATAGAACAGCGTCGAACCGCTCTTGTACGGCTTGTTCGTGCTCGACGTGAACGTCGTCGAGGCGTTCCAGGTGACGGTCGTACACTCGGCCGTGATCCGGGTCCATTTCTCGCCCGAGGCACCACTGTTGTACGTGTTGCCGTTATAGACGATCACATTGTCGGCGGTGGAAGCCGCGGGGACAGATGCCGTCAGCAACCCCATCTTGTGGACCATTGTGAAGGCGGTGCCGCTCGCTTGTGCCGTCTGCAGGTCGCTCGACTTGTAGCTGGCCGCATTGGCAGTGCTCTGGTCCGTCGCCACCGTCCACCCGCTGATAACATTCGCGAAGAATGGGCCGAAAGGCCGAAGGGATCGGGCCTTCGGGCGGGTGGGGTCACAATCGGGTAACGGCGCCGCGCCGCCAGGCCTCCGTCGCTGCACCGCATGACCCCATACCAGCCTCGCCAGAGTCCCATTCCTTCCCCCAAAACCGAATCACCGCCGGGTAACAATACCCGCAAAAACAGAGGATTTCTTCTGAAAAGTTTGGAAGATATCGAAATCCTTCATAACTTTTGCAGCATAGTACAACGAATATGGCAATACGTACCAGACAAAGCCAGGCAAGGATGAAGCGGGAAAACAAGATGATTTTCGCTTCGTCCTGTATCGAATCCGCCGCCCGACAGAGGAATGTCTCCAGTGCCGAAATGTACTCGAGAATGAAGCGGGTGGGCCTGATTGACGGGTTTATCCTGAAATGCTACGACGGACTTCATACGCAGAGCCGTCAGCACGTTACGGAGGATGTGCTCGGCGCGCTGGATATATGGGAAGCAAAAAAGGGAATGGCGAAATGAGGAAGGTGTACCACGGCGCAACGGAAGTACCTGACATTCAGGAAATCAGTAACCGTAAAATAATACGACCATGCTGAGTGATTTGCTGATGTGGAACAAGATCGGCCGGGTGGTGACGCTGCTCTCCGAGCGTCTCGATATTCCGCCGGAGCGCGCGTTGGATTTGTTCTACACGTCTCGGACCAACGAGCGCCTGCACGACCCATCGACGCTCCTCTACACCTTCGGGGATCGGTATATTGTGGACGAAGTCATCCGGGAGATCCAGAAATAATCCGCTAGCCCTAGTCGAGATCTACGGCACGAAAGTGATGCGTGCGTAGCCGTGGTTGTTAGAGGCGGGTTTCGTCGGGAGCCCAGGCTTTGAGGCGGTCGTCTTCATCGAAGCGGGTCTTGATGAATTGCTGGAGGAGTGTCGATTTCCCGACGCCTTTCGGTCCCTTGATCACCAGCAGCCGTGCGTCCCAGTTCGCGCGCTGCATGAAATCCCGGATATACCCCATGGGCACATTCGAGAGGTATACGTCATGTCGTTCAAATAGCCGTTCCATATCTTGCATGCCAATTGTCATTCTCGCCTTGTGTGCAAATCGCGAATAACACATAAGGCCGCCTGGAAAGACGATGGCGACTCGATTCTTGGAAAAGTGGGAGAATTTTCGCTAATTTTGTTGGAAAAGCGTTAGATTTGCCATTGAAATTCGATGGAAAAGCGTATATTTGCACCAACATAAAAGCCGGGAAATATGCTTAGAAGAAAGATTCGCCCCATCATTTTCAATCACTTGGCGAGCCGAAACACGAAGATCATGGTCGTTGACGGTGCCCGCCAGATTGGCAAGTCATACATCATCCGGAGCGTCGCGCAGGAGTTGTTCCCCAACTACATCGAGATTGACTTCGTGAAAGACAAAGCCGGCGATCAACTCTTCGCGAACGCCCGGACGACGGAGGAGTTCTATTTCCGGCTCAGCACCGTCGCGGGCGACAGGATGACCGGGACGAAGGACGACACCATCGTGTTCCTGGATGAGATCCAGGCATACCCTCACTTGCTTACGCTGTTGCGCTTTCTGCGGGAAGAGGGGCGATATACCTACATCGCCAGCGGTTCGCTTCTGGGCGTCGCCCTGCGCAGCACGCCGTCCGTACCCGCCGGAGACATCCTCATCCAGCACATGTACCCCCTTGACTTCGAGGAGTTCCTCTGGGCGAATGGATTCTCGGACGAAGCCGTCAGCGCGCTTGAACGAAAATTCGCCGCGCGGGAGAGCCTGGACGAGGCGATGCATGAAAAGATGCTGGACCTGTTCAAGAAATATCTGCTGGTCGGCGGCCTGCCCGACGCGGTGAAAGAATTTCTCTCTTCGAGAAATATGGTCGCGGTGCGGGCGATCCACGATGCCATCCACACGCTGTATGGCATCGACGCCGCGCAGTACGACGAAGACCATAAGCTGCAGATTGCCAGGATCTACAACATGATTCCGTCCCTGATGGCCAACAAAAAGAAACGGATTGTTTACAAAGATATCGCGGAGAAGGGGGACAAGCGCAGCAGCGATTATCGGGAGGAGATTGATTATATCATCGGCGCTGGGATCTGCCTGGATGTGAAGGCCATTTCTTCCCCCGTTTTCCCGCTGAAGGAATCGGAGAGCAAGAATCTTCTCAAGTTATACATGAATGACGTCGGTCTGCTGACCGGCGAGTTGTATAAGTATAACATCGACGCCGTCATGAACGACCGCCTCAGCGTCAACCTGGGCAGCGTCTATGAGACCGTCGTGGCGTCAGAACTGAAGGCGCACGGCATCAAGCAACTGTTCTACTACGACAACAAGGCGCACGGCGAAGTCGAATTCATCTTGGATGACTACGACAACGCAGCCGTCCTGCCCATCGAGGTGAAGTCGGGAAAGGACTACACCATCCACCGGGCGCTGAATACGTTCCTCTCGAATCCCGACTACCGCGTCAGACAGGCATACGTGCTGTCGAACGCAAGGGAAATCTCTCAGAAGGGGTGCTTGACCTATCTGCCCGTCTATTTCACCATGTTCATCAAGGAGAATCCTCCCGAGAAGGTGATACTCTGACGCGTCCTTACGGGTTGGTGTAGGAGATGCGGGCGTAGCCGATATGTTTAGTTGACGGTGGTGCAGACAATCGTTGCTCTTCCGGCGCCTGTGTTCCCGGAGGTTGAGAGGGAAACATTTGACAGATAGAAAGAAGTACTCGGTTTATACTCGGAGCTTGGATAATAGGTGTTAAGGCTGCTTGTTGTGGTCCAGGCATAGGAAGAACCGCCGCCACCGGCTCCGTTTCTTGAGCCGTAGCCTCCAAAGCTGCCCCCGTACCAGCCGCCGCCACCGCCGCCGGCAGCTTCGTATTCCCAGGTGGCATTATGATACATATCCATCGAGCCGCCATACCCGAATCCGGGCGCCGTATAGCTTCCAGTCGCACCTGGTGAAGTTGCAAGATAGTAAGTCGGAGCCTTTCCGCCTGCGGACAAGGTCCCTCCGCCGCCCGGGTCGTCGGCTCCCGCGCCGGCACACCCATACCAACTGTTCGCCGCATTCCCGTAACCATTCCCTCCGGCAGCGCTTCCGGTTTCGCCGGTCCAGTTAAAGGCTCCTCCGCCCCCACCGGCGACAATGATTCGCGAATACAGATGTGCGTTTGTCTTCCAATTGCCCGTCCCCGCATTCTGAAGCGCGATATCCGTGGCGCCTCCGCCGCCGCAGGATACGGATCCGGCTTTAATCCATTTGTTATTGTCAGAATGAGTCGGTTGATGCATGTGTCCACCACCGTTCCAGGCATCAGCGCCGGTCGTGTTCCCTTGCGCTCCGACATATACATACAGTGCCGCGTTTTTGTTGAGATCGAGTTTGCCCGAAACAATCGCGCCACGGCCACCTGCCAGGGTCGAATTCACACTGCCTCCTTGTGCGCCGTAAACGGTCAAAGTATAATTGCCATACCATGGTATCGTGAAAGTCAGCGGCGTGCCTGAATAGGTAAAATTCGCTACAATATTCGCACTGTTCCGGTCACTTTGTATAACGGTTTTTACATATTGCCCGCTATATAATCCGCCCCCGACATTGACATCGCTCCAATATTCTGTTCTGGCGGTTGACGCGCATCCGAGTTTGATATTGCTGCTCGCAACCGTACTGGAACAGGGCCGGAGATAATAACAATCCGTATTGGCCGTAGAAGCATTCAGGAGCGTGCTGGTATAGCCGGAAGCGGTGTTGAACTCACGGCAAGGATAGATGGTCACGGTCCCGCCCGAGGTGCTGGAGGCGCAAGTTGCATTGGTCGTCCTCGAACTTGTGTCGTATGTTAGCGTGAGCGTTTTGGCCACCTGCTTCCCGGTTGTCATATCGACAACGAGCAGTCCCATCTTGTGGGCCATGGCGAAGGTCGGCGAAGCCCCCGTCGTTTTGCAGGCCTGGAAGTCGCTGGATTTGTAATTTGCGAGCGCGGACTGGTCCGTTGCGACAGTCCACCCGCTGATAACATTCGCGAAGAATGGGCCGAAAGGCCGAAGGGATCGGGTCTTCGGGCAGGTGGGGTCACAATCGGGTAACGGCGCAGCGCTCCTCGGCCCCCAGCCGCGGCACTACAAACCGCGATCCAAGCTACCCCGACACGCGTTAGCTCTGCCTCGGCCGAATCACCGCCGAGCAACAATTGTACCCATGCGACGGTCTACCTGGCGATGGCAGTAGCAGCGAAGTTTGGAGATGACGTGCGTCAATACGTCCTGCAGATCCACTTCTCCAGGAACAAGTCTGCAACGCGGTAAATCTTGGCTCGCCCATGATTCTCATAGGTAAGGAGCTGCTTTTCCAGCAAGGTGCTGATGGCGTACTGAACAGAACTGGGAGATTTAAGCGCATGCTTCTTTACGAATCCGACGGAAGTTACGCCACCGGCCTTACCCTCCCGGGCAATGGCAATCAATGTCTCCTTCTGTTGGTAGTTGAGTTGGTTCATCACGGAGGCGAACGATTGGTCCTTTTGGTCCAGGATATCGCTTAGGATTGCATTGATACCGGCCTCGTCTACGGTTCTCTCCGGGTCAAGATAAGCAAATGCGTTATGCAGTACGTTGTGCACGTAGTACGTATGCCCTTCGAACAGGTCATAGGTGTATGCTGCCGATTCGGGTGTTATCTTGCGGCCATATTTCGCAAACTGCTCCTGTGCAAATGCAGTATAGATGTCCTTGGGAATGCATCCCAGATAGGCCTGCTCTGCGCTGTTGTAGAATGGCTTGGCCTCGGAGTTGAACATATTCTCCAAGATATGCCGATTGCTGCCGGCAAAGATAAACAGGCAGTTATTCATCTGTTGGATGTGTGCACGGAGTAACGCCTCCACATTCTTTTCGGGGTATTTCGTAATCTGCTGAAACTCATCAATGGCGAAGAGACATGGCTTGTCTGCATTCTCCAGATACCCAAAGATCTCCTCCAGCGTTAGTTCCGGGGCATGGATGTCTCCCAGCTTGACATCAAAACGGGGAGATCCGGAAACGGGATCATAGCCAAGACCACCTGCCAGGGAGTGCAGTCCGGCGAGAAATTTGTCAAGTGCCGCCTTTCCCTTGGGGACCAGAACGGAATAAATCTCCTTGCCAAGGAACATGACCAACTCGTGTAGACTGGTGGTCGGATAAATATCCACATAGAAGGTGTAATAGTTATCCTTGATAGCAGGTTGCTCAAACACGTGGCGTATTAATTGGGTCTTGCCCATCCTTCGAGGCGAGGTCAGCAGAATATGAGCGTTGAACTCCAATGTGCGCACCATCCATGCGGTCTCCTTTTCGCGATCGCAGAAGAATGGTTCAGGAATGATACCTGTGATATAGAACGGATTCTCCATCTGGCCACTATTTTTTGCAAATATAGCCAGCCTTCTTGAAATATACAAATCCTAATATAGGAAATCTATATTTGCCTTTAATCCTCCAGCGGACAGACGGTGATGATGATATAGCCGGTGCCAGTGTGGCCCGTTTCCGTGCCGGAGCCGGTCAGGCTGCCTGCCGGCGAGGGGATGGTCTGATTGCCTGCCGACAGGACCATGCTGTCCGTGTGGTAGCAGCCGCTGAAGCCGGTAAAAGCGTAGGTGTAACCGTCAATAATTGAGTACGCACTATTTGTATGAGCTCCTGTGCTGCTGTTTATGCCGTTACAACCTGTGAATCCTGTCATGAAAGAAGACCCGCCACTACCACCGGAATGATATTTTCCAGCTCCGCCATACCACCCTCCGCCGCCGGCGGATTGAATATGTAGTGTTCCGCCAACACCAACTCTCGCGTAGCCAAACTGGCCATAATACGATGCCCAGTCAGTATCACTTCCATACTGGCCATGGCCAATGATTGTTCCACCGGCGATTTGTGATGCACCGTAGCAATCATGATACGATCCCTTATCGTGATTGATTGACTGTCCATTCCCCCCGTTCAATCCGCCGCCGTATCCGCCATCACCCTCGCCCCACCAGGTGCCGGCAGCCCCACTGTCCGACCATCTATTATTAGCTCCACCTCCTCCAGCAGCGACTATAATTCTGCTTCGGAATGAAGCTGTACCACTCCAGCCACTTGACGTTGCCGCACTCAACCTGACATCAGTACTGCCGCCGCCATTTGCGCCCAGACCGCTTTGGCCATCGGAGATCACACCGCCACCATTGTATCCTGCCTGGTCTCCTGTATAAAGGTACAGCGTCCTGCTGGAGGTAAAAGAAATATATCCTTTCACATATCCGCCTCTCCCTCCATAGTGTGTTGTTGCGGCGTGGTAAGACTCAGCAGCACGATAGTGGTCCGCTCCTTGAGCTCCCCAGCATTCGATCTTGTAGGTAGTATTGGCCTGTGCTGCAAAAGTCTGCTGTGCGGCACGGTAGCTATAAGCATAGGCCTTGTAGTAGTAATTGTTTGCCCAAGCCACGGATGCCGTCAACTCTGCGTAAACGCCATTGGAGAGGTTGGAGGCCGGTGTCATGCTATTCCACTTTCGGATCCCTGCCGTTGACGTCGCGAATGATGGTTTGGTTGCTTTCTGGCCTACGAAATAGTATTTCCCATCGGTGTGGGAATACGGGATGTTGCCCGTAAAAGCGTTCGATGCCGTGATGGTTATCTTGGTGCTGTTGGTGATTCCGTCGGTGGCCTCGTTGTTCACATAGTCGGTATAAGTTGTGTTCACCTGCTTGGTCCCCAGCGTGATCCGCACCAAGCCCATGCTATGGGCCATCGTAAAGGATTTCGTGGCGGTGCCGGAGGCCTTGGCGACCTGCAGGTCGCTCGATTTATAACTAGCCGCATTGGCCGTACTCTGGTTGGTCTGCACGGTCCACCCGCTGATAACATTCGCGAAGGATGGGGCGAAAGTCCGAAGGGATCGGCCCTTCGGCCGAGTGGGGTCACAATCGGGTAACGCCGCAGCGTCGCCCGGCATCGATCATGGCGTCCCCGAGCCCCGCTCCAGCCCCGCCGGTGGCCCATTCCTCACCCAGAAAACGAATCACCGTGGGGTAACGTTGAGCGCTGCACTACTACTTCTCGCACGGCGCAATTACTTGACTCGATCTCGTTGGAAAAACTGCGGCGAACCCCTGGAAACTCGTTTTTAAAATTACGACAAAGCTTTGTAAAATCATTAAGAAAAGTGCAGCTTTGCCTCTGATCAACGTTTTGGATCATGCTGTGAGTGAAGAATATAAGGGCATCCTGAAGGTGTACCGCGACGTTATGGTCAGGTATGCTCCGGACAAAGACAAGCCCCATATCCGCGAGCGCTTCAATTCCATCCCCCAGCAGCTGGCCAAGGAGATTCTTACGCCACGGCGCTCGGCATAACTTGATTGATCGGTGTCTTTCGCTTCCCGTACACAGCGGCATCTTTAATCTAGTTTTGCTCGAGACACGTGGGCAAATGTTATTCGGGCGAATCCATTTCCCCAATTACCTTTCACGTTGCTAGTCGAGGTGAATGACCCGGGAGCGGGTATGGTTGCCGTTGCCGCTTCGGGATTGCCTGCAATAGTTGCCGAAGGATATCCTACGTCAGCGGCACAACCCGTACCCCCTCCGCCGCCAGACGAGAAAGTATTGGCGTATCCGCCGTACCAGCCGCCGCCCCCGCCACCAGCATCACCTCCCGATGCGGATTCCCCTACTCCTTGTGCATAGCCGGGATATGTAACGCCAGGAGTGTTGTCTCCACCACGCATTCTTGGTATGGGGGAGTCTGATGCGTTGGTCAATCCGTTTCTTAGCCCCTGCCCACCTTGAGATCCGCCGCCATATCCTCCAGTTCCATCATTACCACCTTTCCAGTAACCGGAGGTGTTAGTGCCTCCTCTTGCATCGTCAGCGCCACCTCCACCGCCGGCAACTATCAATGTCCCGGTTGGAGACCAGACTGAATTCACAGGCCTTGACGGATTCTGCGTGGTTGATATATGTGTCATGCCTCCACCACCATACCCCTCACCACCAGTCGACGAATAATACAAATAGCCATATCCGTCTCCACCGCCGTTCCAGCCGCCCCCGTAGGCCCCAAGTCCGGTCCCATTTGCAGTTTCTGTTGACTTCCCCTGGCCACCTACATAGACGTAGATATTTCTGCTTGCGGCAAGTGATTTGTGTCCATATGAGTATCCGCCCAATCCGCCGCAAGAGCCGATAGACGATCCTGTTACAATCGGATTGGCTGGCTGATTGCCACCACCGCTTGCTCCCCATACCTCAAGCTTATAGCAAGCATACATGGGCACTGTAAATGTGTAGCCGGCTGTTCGGTGTGCGAATATTGCCGTAAATGTCAAGATGTCTCTTGGGGAAGCATTATATGAATAGTATTTGCCGGCCGAAGGTGAGCAATCGATGTCCTGTACCCAGGCATTCTCCTCAGCATCTTGCTCAGTGCTATCGAATGTCCAGGTCTGTCCTGGTTTAACTACGAAATAACATACGTTTGCTCCATCCTTATTCCACATGATGTTTGTTTTGAAACTACCGGAAGCGCGCACGCTTTTGGTCGAACCATCGCTTATATTCCCGTTTGGGTAAGTGCTGTTATAGGTGACGGTTCTGGATGTTTTTACCGTCTTTTGGACCAGGGTAATTACAGCAAGCCCCATCTTGTGAGTCATTGAAAATGAGTTCGTTCCTTTTGCCACCTGCAAGTCCTGCGCTTTGAGCAGAGCCGCACTGTTTTGTGTAGTCGCCACAGTCCACCCGCTGATAACATTCGCGAAGAATGGGCCGAAAGGCCGAAGGGATCGGGCATTTGGCCGGGTGGGGTCACAGTCGGGTAACGGCGCCGCGCCGCCCAGCCCCAGCGGCCACGCCGTGAAAACCCATCCCGGCCCCGCCGAAGGCCCATTCTTCCCGCCCCGCCCGAATCACCACCGGGTAACGGAAAACGCCAATTTTCCCTCCCACGCCTTGCGAACCATCCCACCATGAACGAATTTGTCGGAATTGATAAAAAAATCGTATTTTTGTGTCATGAGCAAGCGGGATGCCGACATACTTTTCTTCGTGGCCTTCTGTCTGGAGGGTTACAAGAACAAGCATGGACTTACCGGAGAGGCCACCTCGGTACTCTTTGATCAGCACGGGATTAAGCAGTACCTCTCGGACCATTATGATGTCCTCCACACGCAGGGAATGCCCTGGATACTTGAAGAAATAGAAGATAAGATAGCGCTATGATTCTTTACCACGGCAGTTCAGTAATAGTACGAGAGCCCCGCATCATTTCACCCACGCGGACGCTGGATTACGGTGTTGGTTTTTATACCACCACCTCCGAGCAGCAGGCCCGCGACTGGGCGATCCGCCGCCTTGGCGAGAAGGCGTGTGCCTACGTAAACGTCTATGAGTTTGACGAAGCCGCTGCGGCCCATCTCAAGCGCCTCAACTTCTCCAACCCACCGGGAGAGGAATGGGTGGATTTCGTCTATGCCAACCGCAACCGGCGCGGTTTTCAGCACGATAATGACCTGGTCTATGGCCCCGTGGCCAACGACCGCGTTTATGCCGCCTTTGCCCTCTATGAGCAGGGTCTCTTGAACAAACAGGAACTCATTGTGGAGCTCAAGACCTACACGCTCATCGACCAGATGGTCTTTCATACCGAGGCAGGGCTGGAGTATCTGAAGTTTATCGAAGCAAAGGAGGTGCAGCCATGAGAGCAGAAATCACCCAACAGAACCTGTACCTGATCCTGGCCGGCAAAGCGGCCGCCGTGGCGGCGTTCATTGCCGAGGAGGAGCATATCAGCCCGCTGGATGCCCTTACCAAGTTCTACGCTTCCGAGACCTATCGTCGTCTGGAGCGGGAAGAGACCAAATATTGGCACCTCGGTCCCGTTGCCCTGTATCAAGACTACTGCAAGGCGTAGGCCACCTCTTATTGCACCGTATAGTCCGGATTAATTGGGGATGTAAATGATTCGGGCGTAGCCATTACCCAGATGGCCATTCTCTGTCCCGCTTCCGGAGGTTTTTGGCATGCCGGTAGCAGTAGAAGCGCGAGAAGTTGTCCAAGCCTTTCCTTCTCCGTCGACCATTCTTGTTGATGTGAAATATCTGCCGGAGCTATGCTTGGAACGTTCCACAGAGTTGGCACTCCCCGCTGTACTCGCACCTGTTCCAGCAGCGTTTCTTGCCACACAACCAGCATGGCCGGAAATATACGAAGAGCCGCCGGAACCACCTTGACCGTAACCTTTAATTCCTCCGAAATAGCCTGAACCGCCGCCACCTCCCCAGCCATGTCCTTCCCCGATACTTCCATAACCAAAGTATCCCGGGCCGTTGTCTTCATAATAGTTTCCGGAGCCTGTTTGAGTCGCACCACTATTGGCCATACTTGCATAGGAGGAATTAGTGGATGTCCCCGAACCTCCTGTCAATCCTCCGGCATATCCTCCGGAAGTGCTATATAATGAATAGTGTTCGTATCCTCCACCCCCTGCGGCCACCATAACACGGGAAAGAAGATGTGCAGCAACATTCCACGTTGAATTAGTATTGCCTATTAGTCGTATGTCGGTGGCCCCTCCGCCACCAGTGCAATGATATCCTCCACTTGCTGGAGTCTGAGAATCGTATGTTGAAGAACTGCCCCATCCTCCTCCATTCCATCCACCGCCTCCAGTGGTAGGGGATGATGCAAATGGAACCCCAACTTCACCCACATAGACAAAAAAAGCATTACCTTTCGAAAGAGTCGTCCTTCCGTATGTATAGGCGCCACGCCCTGCGGTGCCGTGGGCCTTGTCTGTACCTCCACTTGCGCCCCAACACTCGAAGCTGAATATCCCCGCCTTGGGTGCCTCCCATTGCTGTCCCGAGCCGCTATAGCTGAACAACCAGGTAGCAGCAATAAAGTCTACGTCATAATCAACATCATAGGTCTCGTACTGTCCAGCCGTTGTAATGGCCACGCAATCCTGATTCCATGCATATTTATGGCTGGCTTCAACAGTGCTGGTTGCATACGACAGCGTTGTCACATTGGGCTTGACGATTTGATAGCAATTTGTCCCACTGACCAGCGGTTTATCAGAACTGGTAAATGTGGTGCTTCCATTCCATTCAGTATAGGTGCCATAAGACGAGACCGTCCATGTCTTTGAGACGCTGTTGAATGAGTTCCCGTCATAGACCAAATTATCATACACATTATGGGCGCTCATGGAAACCTTCACCAACCCCATCTTATGGGCCATCGCGAATCCAGAGCTGTACTTAGCCACCTGCAAATCAGAGGATTGAACGCCGCCGCTCTGATCCGTTGCGACGGTCCACCCGCTGATAACATTCGCGAAGAATGGGCCGAAAGGCCGAAGGGATCGGGTCTTCGGCCAGGTGGGGTCACAATCGGGTAACGGCGCCGCACCGCCCGGCCATCGCGGCCACGCCGTGAAACTCCCTTCCAGCCGCCCCGACGGCCCATTCTGCCTCCAGAAAACGAATCACCGCCGGGTAACGAGCCCCGCCATCCGTCCGCGTCGTTGTGTCTAAGACAAAGGGGCAGGCCAACCCGGACTTTACAAATAATTGGAATCTTGAGAAGAAATACAAATCTATGCCTTGATTTCGTGTGGAAATTGTACAATAGACAAGCTTGATTTCGTGTAAATTAATGTAAAAACAAGGCTTGATTCCGTGATGAAGAGAAAGATATACGACCAACTGCTCCTTTGGAAAAATAAGCGCAAAGGCATGTTCGCCATGATGATAGAAAGTGTCCGTTGCGTGTTGTTCTATGCTATTGATGGGTTGACCATCATCTAATAACAAGCTCACCGCTGGAGTGCACAGAAAGGCGTTTTGCGCCCCAGTCTCATAACCGATTGCTCGCGGGGAAGGATGAGGCGAATGCACACGGGCAAGAAAAATCAAGATTAGGTTGAGGGATCAAATAATGGCCATCACAACCAAGAGAGGGAACATTCAAGCGACAATCCGCGTCAATAATGTGAATCTCAGATTCGCCTTTGATTAGATTGTACTCATTGAGATCCCCGACATACAGATCGTCCGTTCGGTAATTCAAATGCATGCCGAAATCCTCGCCGGCTTCAACGAAGCCAAGTTTACTCATTAATATCAAGCGTTCCTCCTCCGTCACGATTCCGCCCTCGATATAGGGCTGCTCGACAAGAATGACGAATTCGCCCTTGGTATTTCTCCCAAAGCCGAAAACCTTCAGAAACGAATTCTGAAATAAAGCATTATGGATGACAATCCGGTCAAGGGCAAGTCGCAATACGTTACACGGGAACGTATCAGGTATTTACACCGCCGGTATCGGGGAAATACTATCTGCAGGTGTGGGGTGCGCGAGGGGGATATCAGCACCAATACCATTCATTCCCGTACGACTATTACGAAGGCGCTGGTGGCGCTGGCGGTTATACGTATGGTACGACCTCTTTTAGCCCCTCAGACAACGTCTACGTGGTGGTTGGGGGACAGGGTGAGGACAACATCGCCAGTGATGATGAAGCCACCTTTTATGCAGAACAGAAAATGTATAAATACAGCCCCGTCCATAAGGGCGGATATAATGGTGGTGGGGATAGCGGCGCTAGCTACAATTGTACCGCGTATGGCTGTAACTGTACGGGGGCAGGTGGAGGCGGGGCTACGCACATCGCGAAAGGCTCCACTTTCCGCGGAATATTAAAAGAATATAAGAATTACACTTCTGAGCTGCTTGTAGTCGCAGGAGGTGGCGGCGGTGATTCCTGGCTCGTCAATGCAAGAGGCGTTCCTCCCGGATATGGAGGTGGAACTTCAGGCGGCTCCGCAAAGAACATTGCACAGACCGTCACGGCTGCGGGCGGCACTAGTTCATCCGGCTATAGCTTCGGATTGGGACAGAATGGCCATAGTAAAACGATGGTTGGCTCAGGCGGACAGGAAGGCACAGGCGGTGGAGGCGGAGGGTATTATGGAGGCTATTCTCCTGTCTCCGATGGCGACTTCTCCAATGCCGGAGGAGCCGGTGGCTCCGGGTATGTGAATACGTCCCTGGTAAGTGGCAGCACCGTTGCCGGGAATGTAGCGAACACGATCCCGAAGCCCTACACCAACAGCAGCACATACAACATGAACACCTACGAGACCGGCCACTACGATAGCGGCCACGCCCGCATTACCTGCACCCCCTACGATTAGTCATACGGCGTGACAGTTATGCGCGCATAGCCGTTGCCCGTGTGGCCTCGCGGACTGGCATACGTTTTCCCGCTTTTGCCCGGGAAGTAGTATTCGACATACTCATACGGGCCAGCCGAATAAGTAGAATGCTGGAGCGGATCGGGAACATTTTGGTTGCCTGCAATCGTAGCGCCGCTCAATCCGGATTTTACATGGCCGGAGCCGCCGGCGCCTCCTCCGGCGCCACCTACACCGCCACCGCCATACCAGCCGCCCCCTCCGCCTCCGCCGGGGTCGGAAGGCGTAGTGACTTCCTGGCCGCTCTGTATCGTTTTTACCCATCCTGCGCCGCCCTGCCCAAAGGATCCGGCTCCGCCGTAAAAAGTGGTATTCCCGCCAGTCCTTGTCCCAGCTACTCCCCCAGATGAGGAAGAACCACCGGTGGGTACTACGTTGTCCGATGTGCCGTTTGTCCCTGACGCGCCCCCGCCATTTCCGGAAGAAAAGCTATCCGATGCGCCACCGGCTCCTCCCGCAACAACCAGAACCGAGCTTTGTTGGCCGCTGAGCGCCGATAGTTTGCCATTCGCAGTTGCGATATGCGAAGCATCTGCCCCTGGAGGGTCGCCCCAGGCGCCGCCGTTAAACCGTGAGCCCGTGCTCCCGACATAAACATAAAGAGCGCTCGTGGTGGTGAGGGTTGTTGTGGCGTATGTGTACCCGCCCTTTCCAGGATGAGGGTACATGTCGTTGTCAGGATTATAATAATACGTATTAATTGTAACGTCTCCGCTTGCACCCCAGCATTCAAGAAAGTATTTCTTATTTGCCAATATTGGCGTGTAGGTCTGACCCGTTCCCGTGTAACTGTACAGCCGGGCAAAGTTGCGGAAGGCTGGGGTCGGGGTACACGCTTTGTACTTCCCGGCAGTTATTTCGGAATTCGTCACGCTCTGCGACCACTGATAGACCGGATTGCCGCTGGTCGTCGTGACTTTGTAGCCCGAGCGGAGCGTGTACGCCGTCGACGGCCTGACGATCAGGTAATACGTGCTGCTGCTCGTGAGCGGCGTGAAGTTGTCGAACACGGCCAGCGCGGTCGTGGAGGTCGTCGTGGACGAGCGATATTTCTCCGTAGAGGTGTTGCCGTCGTACGTGATCGTATTCACGACGGTGGCCGTGCCCATCGTCATCTTGACCAGCCCCATCTTGTGCGCCATCGAGAAACTCGGTGCCGCCCCGCTGGCTTTCGCGACCTGGAGGTCATTGCTGCGGAACGCAGTATTCTGGTTCGTGATGCTCACCGTCCACCCGCTGATAACATTCGCGAAGAATGGGCCGAAAGGTCGAAGGGATCGGGCCTTCGGGCGGGTGGGGTCACAGTCGGGTAACGGCGCCGCGGGGCTCGGCATCGACCATGGCGTCCCCGAGCCCCGCTCCAGCCCTGCCGGCGGCCTATTCCTCACCCAGAGACCGAATCACCACCGGGTAACGAAAAACGCCAGTTTTCTCAACGCACATCTCGCGAAGCTCCCGGGCACGCCAGGCCGCCGTTTTGTGGCTAGGACCCCATAAATTTCGACCTCCCGGGCGCGCTGAGGGCCGTTTTTGTGCCCGGCAGACGGGCGGCAAAGGGTCGGGCAGAGAGCGCTTGCTGGAAGAACGCTAGTACAAGAACCCAAACATCCAGATGGGAACGGAATGCCCGGAGGCGTATTCCAGGTTATCCTTTACAAGGTAACCGACTTTCGCGTCCTTGATCTGCGTGCCTTTTTTGTTCTTACCCCCGACCTCGAAGGTAATCCCGTCGATCTCGAAATCGGATATCTTGGAGGCGGTGGGCTCGCAGACTTGTTTGGTCCAGGCGAGGAAGTTAGTCTCGCGCATATTGCCGTCATCCACAATGCCGTCCTCCGAAAGGGAATATGCAATGTTGCTGTTGCCGAGGTATAGTTTCTCGATCTTGGAGAGCAGGCTGTCGCTGTGGCCGGGCTCCCGAAGGGCATTGAACAAGCCGGAGGCCTCCAGATAACCGATGTAATCAGGAATGGTGTTGCGGCTCAAGGCCAGGTCACGGCCCAAGGTATCGTTGCTGGGCTTGAACGGGACGCTCTTGGCGAGAATGTACATCAGTTTCTTAAGCTTCGCGGAAGCGGCCACGGTCATCTCGGCGTAGTCCGGGATGTCGTCCTCCACAGTAGCCAGGATAGCGTTCTGGAGGCGGATCTCGGCATCCCCCTCCTGGAAGAAGGGATAGAAGCCGATGCGGCAGTACTCCTTGTAGTATTTGAGCGGGCGGTGCTCGCCGTAAGGGAAATCAACCTTGCCTTGGAGCACATCCTCCAAGGTGGAGGGTTTGAGGCTCCAGCCGTTCCGGATATTCAGGAACTCCCGGAAGGACAGGCCGGGCATCTCGTAAGGGATACTGCGGCGGCTGAGGTCGGCCTTATTGCCTTTTTTGAGTGCGAGGAGGCAGCTGCCGGAATACACGACCTGAAGGGTAGGACAATCGTCGTAGATGTTCTTGATCTCGGTGGACCAGCTCTTGTACTTGTGGATCTCGTCTATGTACAGATGCTTGCCGCCCTGGAGGTAGAATGTCCGGGCAAGCTCGTAGAGCGTATGCCCGGCGAAATACATATTGTCGGCCGAGACATAGAGGGTCTCGTCCAGCTTGTCGTATTTTTTGATGTGCTGGAGGATGAGAGTGGACTTGCCCACGCCCTTCTGGCCCATGATGCAGATGAGGCGGCTGTTCCAGTTGATCTTCTCGTGGAAACTGCGGAAATAGCCCATCGGGACCAGCGAGAGCTTGATGCGGAAGGTGTTGTACAGATTCTCCATGGACGGTAATTTTTGCAAATATAACACTTTGCACTGAAAATAGTGCGAGAACTGGAAAAATCTGCACTAAATTCAGTGCAATAGTGCGTGGATTGGATATCAAGTATGACCCAAAACAGCAATACTATCGTTGGCGGGCCGATGTGGAACGAATACGCGACGCAAAATGCGCAAGCGCGGTCTCACTGAGGAATCTTAGGGTAAGATGGTTTGTTCAAACTCAATCATACGGAGTGCAGGTGATACGAGCATTTCCGCTATTCGCATGCCCTGTCTCGTATCCGCTGGCGGCTGTCGCAATAGGTATTCTGTTTGAGACGGTTCCCATTCTATGTCGAAACCGGATGGATGCGGGAACGAAACGGGGCATTCTGGTAATGACTATAGCCGTATTGCTGGCACTTTGGCCACGCAGTAGCTGGGCGCAAAGCTCCCAGGAAACTCTGCGCCTCTAATCGGCATTTAAAATGCAAGAAAAGGACGAATTTGATGTGCTAAAGATTTATCGTCTAGTGCATCTGTACAACCTATTTGAACGAATGAATTGGTAAACCGCACAAACCATGTCCACTGGAGACTCCATTCTGTGCTTGTCCAATAACAATCATACACTAATGCATCGTAATTCCCTGATCCAACCTTTCTCAGATATTCATTTATATTACTCATTGTTGTTGTATCAGATTTTTTTTCACCTATTGTATACGACGAGAGATTACCTAATGTATTTAGAACTGTGCGCCATTGCCGAACAGTAGGCAAAAACCAACCAGTACTATTAGATATGCCAGAAAATGGCATATTAAAATTCTTACATGCTTCAAATGCTTTATGAGTCGTATGTCCATCCGTTAAAATATAATCTAGTTTTTCTTTACCCGTAACGGCTTCATCTAACACCGCGGTGGAATGACCGTTATAATTAGGGAAGTAAGTGTTGTTCTCATCTGTTCCTTGCGTTCCCCATTTATACTGACCAGCACTTTTCAATGAAATGGCTAATGCATGTTTTTTCTTCTCACATATAATGTCGTTGTTCCCTGTCGCTAAGTATGCTATAATTCCTATCATCTTACGATTTGCATTCGTGGTATAAAGGCTGTTTGATTTGGATATTGCCCCATCCGAATAAAGCACATCACCTATCTCCATAGTATAATCAGAACTTATTATATACGCCATTGTTGGTGCTGCAGGTGATATGTCAACATATGTATTGGGCATTGACAATGCTGGTACAGACCCACTCCATGCATTAGTTTTTGAGCCATCATCTGCTGCAGTTCTTGATGTTCCGCCTAAAGCCGTTGCCAAAGCGGATATCGTTGTTGCTGAGGTTGAACCAGATTTTGCTATATAGTAATAGGTTGTTGTTGATGCTTGGAAATAGGGTTCCGCCGTTGGGCTGAATATTGAAGAATTGGAAACGCTGACCAATTCATCATACCACTTATAGTTTGCATCAGCAACTGCCGATGGGGCCGATATATGATATTGCGTTTTCTGAACATCAGTTTTCGTTGAAAGAACAAAACCTGCCAATACCATCTTATGCCCCATCGTGAAAGATTTTGTGGCGGCGCCAGTGGCCTTAGCAACCTGAAGATCTGAGGATTGGATACCTGCACTCTGGTCCGTTACTACGGTCCACCCGCTGATAACATTCGCGAAGAATGGGCCGAAAGGCCGAAGGGATCGGGCCTTCGGCCGGATGGGGTCACAATCGGGTAACGGCGCTGCGCCGCCCGGCCATCGCGGCCACGCCGTGAAAACCCATCCCGGCCCCGCCGAAGGCCCATTCTTCCCGCCCCGCCCGAATCACCACCGGGTAACGAACCCCCGCCGGTTCCCCGGTGTCGCCGCCCCGTCGCCAGCGCCGCGGACCTGCCGGGCACAAAATGGTGGCCGTGGAGCAATGCGCGCAATCGGCCGCGTTTCATTTCGGCTCAAATTCTTTCGAAAAATTGATATTTACGGCTCAAATTTCTGGGAAATGAGCCGTATTATTATTAATTTTGAGCCGAAAAGTTAAAATCCATGACAAGAGAAAACGAAATTCTCCAGTACCTGCACTACCATCCCGGCTCCTCCCGGAGCGAGATTGAGACCGGTATGAACATGAAAGAAAGCCCTGCTACTGTGAAGCGTATCCTCGCCTCCTTGGTGGAGAGCAAAGGTGCTATCGTAACCGGTCAAGGCCGCGCCACGCGTTATAGCGTATCCCCGCAGGCACACGTGACAATGGAACTGAACATTGACACCTACTTCGAGAAGGAGATGGATGAGCGGGAAGTTCAAACCAGTTTCAATTTCGAACTCATCAACGAGATCCTGCCCCAAGTTGAGCTGTTCACTGAGGAAGAAAAAAAACTGCTGGCCGACCTGCAGGCCCAGTTCACAAAGAATCTGGAAGACATCACTCCCACGGAATACCGCAAGGAGATGGAGCGCCTGGGTATTGATCTCAGCTGGAAATCCTCCCAAATTGAAGGTAATACCTACTCCCTGCTTGAGACCGAAAAGCTCCTGAAAGAAAAGCAGACAGCCTCCGGTAAGACCAAAGAGGAAGCCGTGATGCTACTTAACCATAAAGATGCCCTGGATTTCATTCTGGCAGAGCCCGAGTACCTGCAGGAGATCTCCACCCGACGCATTGAGGAACTGCACACGCTTTTGGTTAAGGAATTGGACGTGGACAAAGGCATCCGCAAGCGTCGCGTAGGCGTGACCGGCACCAACTACCGGCCGTTGGACAATGAGCACCAAATCAGGGTGGCCCTGGAAGATACCTGCCACCTCATTAACGGAAAAGCAAACATCTTCGAGAAGGCTCTGCTCGCCCTGGTATTGCTCTCCTACATCCAGGCCTTTGCCGATGGCAACAAGCGCACTGCCCGTATTACCAGCAACGCCATCCTCATTGCCAACCGATACTGCCCGATTTCCTTCCGGACGGTTGATTCCGTGGACTACAAAAAGGCGATGCTTATCTTCTACGAGCAGAATAACATTTCCGCCTTCAAGAAGATATTTATCGATCAATTCGCCTTCGCCGTTCAAACATATTTTTAAGGGAAGAACGCGCCTCGCCCGAGGCGGCGCTAATGTACGCATCGTCGTCACGACGCAGTGATCGTCGTCGGGGAACAGCCCCCGACGACGCCGGCTGATTTAATCCTCCAGCGGACAGACGGTGATGATGATATAGCCGGTACTGTTGTGGCCCGTTTCCGTACCTGAACCGGTCAAACTGCCCGTCGGAGAAGGGAAAGTCTGATTGCCTGCTGCCAGGACCATGCTGTCCGTGTGGTAGCAGCCGCTGAAACCGGTGAAATAGTAGGTGTTGTCGTAGCGCTCTTTGTTTGTCCCCGTTTTGTGTACAATACTGCTCTCGCTGGTTGATGATGACTGGTTGATAGCGGAACAACCTGCATAGCCAGAGAGGAAGCCGGAACCGCCGCCGCCCGCGGAATGGAGTCCCGATGCTCCGCCATACCAGCCACCACCGCCCGGTCCCTGCGTTTGAATAGTGTACCCGGAACCTGTGCCGCCTGAAGAAGCGGAATAGATGGCACGCCCAAATCTACCTCTCACGGCAACAAATTCCACGTTATTGCCCTGGAACCATGTCGGATCGAAACCTGCTGGAAAGTTAACTGGAGTGCAAGTTCCGCCACTCGTTTGTTTTCCTCCCGTTGTCACGCAATACCCCCAGATTCCATTTTGTGGCTGTTTGGACTTGTCGTGGTTTACCACTTCGCCTGTTCCCCCCGTCAAACCACCTCCGTGGCCTCCATCTCCATCTCCGTACCATTGGCGTCGAGCGCAGGCCCCGCCACCTCCTCCGGCCACAATAATCCTCGATTTCAGGCCGTTGAATTCATACCATTCGCCGCCAACCACTCTTACATCCGTCGCTCCGCCTCCGGCATCGCTTACCGACCCTATAGCCCCACCGTTGTATGAATTGGCATCGTAAGAATCGTTAGGGGCATTATATGGGACATTGCCACCAGTATAAAGATATAATGTAGCATTGCTAGAAAGACGAATATAACCTTTTGTATATCCACCTTTCCCACCATAGAAATAGGCGCGCTCAACAAAAGGTGAGGTGGAGCCATCTAGCCGTCGTCCCACGCTGCCCCAGCACTCCATTTTATAAATCGTATTGGCCTTGGCTGAAAACGACTGCTGGGCAGTACGATAGCTATAGGCGTAAGCATAATAGAAATAATTATTCGCCCAGGCGACCGTCGGATTAAGTTCCACGTAAACATTTCCCGCCAGATTCGCAGCTGGAGCAACACTTGCCTGCGTCCACTTCCTCACGCCCGTCGATGTCGTCGCGAATGATGGTTTGGTTGCTTTCTGGCCTACGAAATAGTATTTCCCATCGGTGTGGGAATACGGGATGTTGCCCGTAAAAGCGTTCGATGCCGTGATGGTAATCTTGGTGCTGTTAGTGATTCCGTCGGTGGCCTCGTTGTTCACATAGTCGGTATAAGTTGTGTTCACCTGCTTGGTCCCCAGCGTGATCCGCACCAGGCCCATACTATGGGCCATCGTGAAGGATTTCGTGGCAGTGCCGGAGGCCTTGGCGACCTGCAGGTCGCTCGACTTGTAGCTAGCTGCGTTAGCCGTGCTCTGGTTGGTCTGCACGGTCCACCCGCTGATAACATTCGCGAAGAATGGGCCGAAAGGCCGAAGGGATCGGGCGTTGCGGCGATGCGGGTCACAAGGGAGTAACCAATCCCCGCCGGGTAATAGCGCCCGCGGCCCTGCGAAACCCCGCTGCACTCGCCTCCGCGCCCGATTCTCCCGTCCCGGCCCGAGTCACCGACGGGTAGCAATAGGCGGGGCGCCACTTGATAACATTGCGCGTTAAACCGCTATTGTATCGGGTGCCCGGCTTCTTTCAGAAATCGTTTCAGGAGGAACGCGAGGAAATACGGGAATGTATAGAATTTTCCGCCCCAGCCGATATTCTTGTATCCGAACTTGACTCCGTACGAGATATCTGGATAAGACGGCCAGTCGATGAGATGATTCAGCGAAGCTGTCGCGCCATCCTTAGCCTTCACTTCTACGGGAATCAGCGTATCCGCATCCCGGACGAAGAAATCCATTTCCAGGGCGGGGCTATCGCTCTTATAGTAGTACAGCTTGTCATAGCCGGATTTCCGGAGCATCTCGCCGACAACGTTCTCATAAATGGCCCCTTTGTAGGTGCCGAAGTTTTTGTTCGCCCGCAAATCCTCCTGCGCTTCTTCGTCCAAAGAAGCAATCAGCAGCCCCGTGTCGTGGTAGTAGATCTTGTACGTGTCGGTGTCGTAGTTCCCTTTCAGCGGAAGCTCCGGAGTATTCAGGCAATAGCAGACATTTGCCACCCCCGCTTTCTCCAGCCATTCCACGGCACCGATGTATTCGCGGTTTCTGGCGCCTTTTGCAATCTTGGTAATCTGGTACTTCTTGCTGTCTTTCGCCAGGAAAGTGGGGATGTGGTTGTAAACCGCCAGGACCTTGGCTTTGTCTGTCTGGCCGGCATACTTGGTAATGTCTTCCTCATAGTCGAGCAACAGCTGGCGGAGCTGCTCCAGCGTGCCGCCGAAGTGCCCGTTGTCGATATACATCTTTACAACCTCCGGCATTCCGCCGATGGTCATATAATCCCGGAACACATCCATGATCGTCGACAGCTCCAACTCCGAGAAGGGGGTCAGTGTCGACATGTGCGTATACAGATCCTCCACTTGGGACTCGGAATAGCCTCTCGCCCACAGGAACTCCTCAAAGTCAAGCGAATGCATTTCGAAGTCTTCTTTGTTGCCTACCGCGTTCGATTCGATCTCCTCGTAGTAGATTCCCATCAGGGAGCCGGAGCAGATGACATCGTACCGTCGGTCTTGATTGAAAGATTTCAAAGAGGTGGCGCAGTCGGGACACTTCTGCAGCTCATCGAAGAAGATGAGCGTCTTATGGGGAATAAACTTCCAAGATGGTTCCAACAGAGAGATGTTCTTAATGATGGAATCAACTTCGTACCCGTTGTCGAAGATCGCCCGGAATTTTTTCTGCAGGACGAAATTGATTTCAATAACGGAGTCGTAGTTTCTCGCGCCGAAGGCCCGAATAGACGCGGTCTTACCAATCTGCCGTGCGCCCTTGACAATGAGGGGCTTCCGCTCCGGGTTCTGTTTCCATCGGGTCAGGAATTCGTCTACTTTTCTTTTCAGCAAGTCCATGGTGATTCACATTTCCGGATGCGAATATAGGCAATTAATCACATTTTCGGAAAGAATTTATGCAGAATAATCACATTTGCGGACAATTGTGGCGCTCACATACTGATCTTGGCAGAGCCGTTGGCATACAGCGTGCCGCCGCCGGTGGTCCCGCCGTAGGGGCTGATAATCTTATTGGTGTTGATGTGACCGGAGCCACCGCCGCCGGGTCCATTCCCTAGGTACGTAGAGCAACCTCCACCATACCAACCGCCTCCGCCGGCGGCCGTGCCGTCACCGGCTCCGCCATAACTCCCTCCTTGACCGAAGGAACCGTTGCCCGGGGAGGTGTTCCCGTATCCAACACCGCCACTGGTCTGTGTGCCGCCGCCACCATTTCCAGAAGCGTCAGGCTGCCCGGCAGGACTCGTCCGGGAGCCGTCTTGCCCGTTATTGTTCCCGCCGCCGCCATTCCCTCCGATACCCAGGTCCGCATTGCCGGCACCGCCGGCCACGACAAGGACATTATTCTGATTGGCGGATGATGAGTACGCCGAAAGGACACCTGTCCCGACCAAAGTCTGGGCAATATGCGTTGCTCCGCCTCCGCCTTCCTGACCATAGCCTCCTCCATTATAGCCCGCATAGGCGGTGCTGATGGTCACATCGGACCCGTGAGTTCCGGCGCCTCCGACGCACACGTAGAGGACCCGGCTGTCGCCGGTTTTATTTAGTCGGTAAGTTCCATACGTGTAGCCGCCGATCCCGGGCTTTCCATAATCTGTCGTCCCGGATGCGCCCCAGACTTCGAGTTTGAACGATCCATACCAGGGAAGCGTTATCTGATAGTATGTTTTGCTGCTGTTGTAGGGAAAGATGGCCTCGAATTGCTGGAATGTTCGAGAGCTGGTCACGTTGTAGTTCACATACTTTCCATATCCGATACCGGAAACGCTTTGCGACCAGTCGTCGGCGACGTTCGTGTTGGTTCCCAAAGTTACTGCAGCGCTCGTGCTTGCGCCAGTAGCTTTGACTATGGTCCAATATCCGCTGCTGTTGCAGAGTCGGGCGGCCGTTGCCGAATTGAAGGAAGAGGAGGCAGTGACCGAGCCGGTCGTGCCTGACGTTTTTGTTTCTGTGTAGGCGGTATGCGCCGTCTGCGGAGCCGTGAAATTCCATGTCACCTTCAGCGTAACGGCTTTCGATGCAAGCGTAATTTTCGCCAGTCCCATTTTGTGCGTCATTGCGAAGGTCGTGCCGCTGATTTTGGCCACCTGCAGGTCCTGGGCCCTGAGTAGAGCGACGGTGTTCTGCGTGGTGGCGACAGTCCACCCGCTGATAACATTCGCGAAGAATGGGCCGAAAGCCCGAAGGGATCGGGTCTTCGGCCGGGTGGGGTCACAATCGAGTAACGGCGCCGTGCCACCAGGCCTCCGTCGCTGCACCGTATGACCCCATCCCAGCCGCCCCAACGGCCTATTCTTCCCCCAAAATAGAATCACCGCCAGGTAACGACGCCTCAGTGTTTTCGACAATTAATTTCCTAGGGCTCAACCTCAACAATGGCCCTTAGTGAACTGATTATCATTTTATGGCGATTTGATTTCTTTTTGTGGATGTAGAGAGCTGACTTATTCCTCCAGGGGCTGTTTAAGGAATGTACGTATAAGCGATTCGGGCGTAGCCGTTGTTGTTGCTGGTGCCGGAGGGCTTGTTGGAAACATTATTCCCCTGGGTCATGCTTGTGCTGGTGAATATGTATGTGGAATTCTGCTGTGTGCAACCGCTGTGGCCGTTGATGTAGGAAGAGCCTCCGGCGCCGGCGCTCCATTCGCCCGCGGCTCCACCATAATATCCGGCTCCGCCGCCGCCACCACCGCCAACAGTGTCCTCAGCCACAACTTTCTTGTCCCCGCCTTTTCCCCAGGAACCGGGATTTGCGTGGGAGGTCGCGTCATAATACGTGGTGGTTCCATTGAGCACCCAACTGCCGCCGGCCGTTTGTGTGCCTCCTTGAGAAGTCTCATGATTATTTTGTGCAATAGGAGTCGGCGTGCCTCCAGTCGTATTGCCCCCGGGACCGCCGGTTGTTCCTTGCGAATGACCGCCTCCGCCGCCGCCACCCCCGGCCACCATCAACGTCTGCGCTTTCGTCAGGTTTTGCAATAAACCCGTTGCCGTGGCGATGTGCGTCGCGCCACCACCGCCAGCGCCATAATGGCAGAACTGATTATACTTCTTCTCGAGCTCGAGCCCCTGGCCACCGCCATTATAGCCACCGGCGATGGTTCTTACTAAAGTACTTGCTGGATAATTGTTTGTCCTGGCTGTTCGAGTACTCGTTCCCCCTCCACCAACGACGACAAAGAAGGTGCGACTTTGCGCCACGGAAGATAATGTTCCACAGGTGTATCCTCCCTTACCGCCATAGCTCCAGCAGTATCCGTTGTTTTGTTCGGCCGTCGTCGCCATGCGCCAGTAGCCTAACGACGAATCATAATAAAACGTCGACCAGCCATTCCCCCCATTCGCGCCCCAGCACTCGAATTCATATTTCCCGGCATACGGGGTCGTGTAGGCAACGATACCACTCAGGCAGGGGATGTTCCAGGTCGCCTGTAGATAGGGTGGACCGCTGTAACTGACCGCAACGGATACATAGGTGCCGCCAGTGCTGACCACGGGTGCGCTGGCCGACCAGCCGTAGCGCTTCGTCGATTTGTACGTGTTGAAAACGTTGCTCTGCGTCGCCGTCAGTGTGACCGCCGCCGCGCCCGGCTTTTTCAGGTACCACGCCAGCGTGTTCGAGGCACGGTACGGCTTGTTCGAGCCGCTCTGCGTTTCGCTGGCGTACCACGTGTTCCCGCCCGACTGCGTCGGCGTGCCCTGGTTCGTCGTGGAGGTATAGGTGTACGTGTAACTGTCGTAAATGGTCGTGCTGTTCAGGTTGATCTGCACCAGCGCCATCTTGTGCGCCATCGCAAAGGACGGCGTGCCGGAGCTGGCTGTTTTCGCGACCTGCAGATCCCGCGACTTAATCGTCGAGAGGGCGCTTTGGTCCGTTTCCGGCACCGTCCACCCGCTGATAACATTCGCGAAGGATGGGGCGAAAGCCCGAAGGGATCGGGCCTTCGGCCGGGTGGGGTCACAATCGGGTAACAGCGCCGCGCAATACAGCCCCAGCGGCCACGCCGTGAAAACCCATCCCGGCCCTGCCGGCGGCCTATTCCGTCTTCAAAAAACGAATCACCGCGGGGTAACGAATTGTTCGGAAACTTGCGTTTTTTACCCCTAATTACCCAACAATATATCAAAACATGCGAAAAGTTAATAAAAAGTGGTATCTTTACCACCAATTAGCAAACATTTTGGCCCATGAAGTACCTTAACGTTGCAAAAGCCATTGAAGCCTGGCGCGCCATCCAGCCCCTTTCCGAGCGGGATCGGGAGCGCTTGAGCCGCAAGTTCACCGTGGATTTCAACTTCAACAGCAACCACATTGAGGGCAACACCCTGACTTACGGCCAGACTGAGCTGCTGCTCCTCTTCGGCAAGGTCGTCGGCGAGGCCGAGATGAAAGACCTGGAGGAGATGAAAGCCAGCAACGTCGGCCTCAAGATGATGCAGGAGCAAGCTCTCGTCAAGGAAATGCCCCTCACGCAGAACTTCATCCGCCAGCTCCACAAGACGCTTCTCCGCGAGGACTACACCGTTTATCGTGAGCTTCCCGGTGGCCGCCAAACTAGCTACGTCATCCACGCCGGCCGCTACAAGACCCGCCCGAACAGCGTGATTACCCGCTATGGAGACCGATTCGAGTACGCATCCCCGGAGGAGACGCCTGCCCTGATGGCCGATCTGGTCGATTGGTACAACGAAGAAGAAGCCAAAGGAAAACTCAGCCCTGTAGAGCTGGCGACGCTCTTCCACTACCGCTACATCCGCATCCATCCCTTCGAGGATGGCAACGGCCGCATTGCCCGCTTAATTGTCAACTTCATCCTGGCCCGTCACGACTACCCGATGATTGTCGTCCGCAGTCGCGGAAAGAAAGAATACCTGGAAGCACTGCACCAGGCTGACTTGGAAGTGGGTTCAGCGCCCAGCATCGGAGCCCACGCCCCCCTCGAGCGCATCCGTCCATTCTCAAAATACTTCACGGCCCTGGTGGCGGAGGAGATATACAACGACGTCCGCTTTGTCACCGAACCGGACGAAAACGTCTGGTGGTATGATGGCCAGCGCATCGAGTTCCGCACGCCGAATTACGCCAAGATTCTGCGAATCATGCAGTCAGAGCCATCGGTCACGATCGACAGCCTTCGCGAACGGCTCGGCATCAACAAATCCGCCGTCCAACGCCTGCTAGCCAGCCTAAAGGAGAAAGGATACATCGAGCCTGCGGCAGAAAGCGGCAGCTGGCGTGTCCTCATCACGCCGTCCATATAATACCCGCCTGCTAGTTCCGCTCAAATGGTTAAAAAGCAATGGCACATCGAACCCGACGCAGCTGCTGCTTTTGGTAGCCATAGATATACAATACACCATCGAAAGCGATCTCCCAGGCATAACTGGCGCTATGCTCGGATACAGTCCAGATCCACTGCTGATCAGCGAAACTATCATAATACGATGCACTGCCGAGTGCGCCCGTGAGGTATGAATTGATATTTGAAGCTATGGTTCCACAATTGGGCCAAGAACAATAATAATTACCGCTCAAGGTTGGATTCGAGCCCATTGTTGTCGTGTTGCCAAACACCTTCATCCACTGATACATTTGCCCGGCAGAAGGAAGATACCAGCCACTTGTTTGCTGGGTGAAAGAAGACGTTTGCCCCGAGGCTGTATAGGAAAGGGCATTTCCCACTGCCGGATGTCCTGTAACACAAGCAGAAATGGACGCATACTTGTTTCGTATCGTCTTGGAATACTTAAACCCATTCATGTCGCTCACAATGGCATTAAAATCGCTCAGGTTCGTCATTGTTCGCGTCCCACTTGCGTTCTCCACGACATTACTTGTTGACCAGGCCACACCCCCATTCACCTTTCTCTTTAAGGCCATCGCGTATCCATGCGTGAAATTCCCGACACCATTCTGGCTGCTTTGCTGGTCATAGGCGGGCATCGTAACCGTTGAAGAAGTCGCAAAGACTATCGCAACGGGAGTTTGGCCAGCAGAAACCTTTGCATTAAAAATGGTGGTTGCTGTCGAATTCTTGTTCCTCCTCCGACTTAAGGATCTGTTGTTAAACAAAATATCTCCAACCTCCAGCGTCCATGTCTGGTCCACGGCATAGATGGAAATGCTTGGAGATACTGTCTGAGCCTTCCCGCTATTAATGGAGACGGAGGTGCTCCAAGCGTTATTGGCACTTTGCATATTGGAATCTAATCCGGTCTGTGTAGCAGTGGTCGCAAAAGATGTCGATTCGTCTCTCTTTGCGAGATAGTAATGCGTCGTCCCAGATTTGTACGGTTTAGCCGTGCTAGAATAACTGTCCGAGGGACTAGCCGTTGTGGTCTCTGCCGTCTCGACCCAGTTAAAGTTCGCATTATTGGGAAGAGAATATCGTTTATATGGGGTAATAGAAGAGACATTGATCACTGCAAGGCCCATCCGGTGTGCCATTGTGAAGGCGGTGCCGTTCGCTTTCGCTGCCTGGAAGTCACTGGATTTGTAATTCGCGAGCGTACTCTGGTTGGTCTGCACAGTCCACCCGCTGATAACATTCGCGAAGAATGGGCCGAAAGGTCGAAGGGATCGGGCCTTCGGCCGGGTGGGGTCACAATCGGGTAACGGCGCAGCGTCGCCCGGCCCCAGCGGCCACACCGCGAAACGCGCTCCCAGCCCCGCCGGAGGCCTATTCCTTTCCCCAGAACCGAATCACCGCCGGGTAACGGACCACGCCTAAGCAATGTGCCGAGAGGTCAAGCAGAGAGCAAGCCGTGCCGGATGCTGCGGATAAACCCTACTTTTACGGTCCCTATTTTATTTAAAACAAGCGAATTATGAAGAAAGCACAGCAAACTGGGCAGATCGTATCGATGCTGACCAGAAAGGAGCCCGTGAAGCTACGGGAGAAGCTCCTGAAGAACGGAAACCGCAGCCTGTATCTGGACATCAACTACGAAGGGCAGCGTTACTATGAGTTTCTGCGCATGTATCTGGTGCCGGACACGGACGAGACGGCGCGGAAGCAGAACGAACTGACGCTGGAGGGAGCGTACTACATCAAGGCCCAGCGGATGAAGGATTATATCATCCGACGGGCGGGGCTGCCGCCTGCCGTGGCCCACGAAGACGTGCGGCTGACCGATGTGGTGGAGGCCTACGCCAACGAGCGCCGGAAGCCGGGATCGGGAGAAAAGGAGGGGCGCTATGGAAGCGTGATGACGCTAAAGATGCACCTGATCGCCTTCGCGGGCGAGGATGTACGCCTGCGGGATGTGGACCGCGACTTCTGCATCGGTTTCACCAAATACCTGAAAACAGCACGGAACCTGCACAAAAACATCAAAAGCCAGCAACGGATCTCGGAGGGTACGGCGCATCTGAAGTACAGCATCTTCCGGAGCGTGCTGAACGATGCGGTCCGGAAGGGCTACATAGAGTCGAACCCCGTCAAGCTGGTGCCGATGGTGAACCGCCCGAAGAAGCCGGACACGGAGCGGGTGTTCCTGTCGGCGGACGAAGTGCGGCGCCTGATCGCCACGCCGTGCCGGTACCGAATGCTCAAGCAGGCATTCCTCTTCTCGTGCTTCACGGGCCTTCGCAAAAGCGACATCCTCAGCCTGACCTGGAAGGAAATCATCCACGACGGGCCACGCACGCTGATTTACAAACGGATCCAGAAAACCCAGCGCTGGCTGAGCCTGCCGCTGTCCGGCCGGGCGATGCAGTGGCTGCCCCAGCGCGAGACCTGGATGGATGCCGACCGGAAGATCTTCGAGACGATGTCGAATGCGTCCCTGTCCACCCACCTGAAACTGTGGGCCGAGCGCGCCGGCATTTGCGCAAAAAGCATCTCCTTCCACACGGCCCGGCACACCTTCGCGACGCTGGAGCTGTCGCTGGGCGCAGACCTGTACACCGTGTCCAAGTTGCTCGGGCACACGAACATATCCACGACCCAGATCTATGCGAAGGTCGTTGACAAGCAGAAAGAGCGGGCAGTGAGCCTGTTGGACGAAAAATTCTGTTTAGAGTAGGAACGGCTTCAGGTCGTCCCAGCTCACGGACAATTCGATGACACCCATCGCGTAGGGAGCGATCTCGTAAGGGTTGTAGATCCAGGTGACGTCCGTGTCCGAGACACAGAAGTTGCCGTTCGGCTCCGGAGTGCTGAAAAGCATCTCCGGATCGGCGTCGTTGTCGGCAAGGTAAGCCTCCATCGCAGCCGCCAGCAGCTTCTTGACGCCGCTCTGGAAACCTTCCGCGAAAAGGTCGTCCTCGGAGATGATCTCGCCGGTCGTCAAGTCATAGACATCGGCCACGACGCTGTACATCCCGTGCGCGCCGCCCGTGTATTCATTATAAGAGACGTTGTACGTCTGCAGGTGACGGGACTTGCAGGCGTCGCCGAAACGGCCCGTCCGGCTGTACTCGAAGTTGAACATCCAGGCATCCCCCTCGTCGTAATCTTCCGAGAAATCCTCGATGTCAGCCTCGTAGCTCTCCAACGTTGCCGCCACCCAGCGCTCGCAGGCCACGGGGACGTCGCTCAGGCCGTCGGCCTCGTCGTACAGGATGTGGGTCGCGACGATCGAGGCGTTGATCTTGTCCTTCAGAGCCTCACTCACGCCGCCCGTCACGTACTCGAACGAGCAGGAGACGTTGCACTCGGAGTCAAACAGCTCGGCGACGGCAGAGTCCTCATATTCGAAGGTCCGGGTCTTCAGCTCGCGGGAGCATGCGGAAAGAAGCAGCAAGGCGGCCGCAGCCGCGAAGATGTAGTGCATTTTGTTCATCAGAAAGACGCTTTTTGCTACACGCAAAGATAGCAATTATTCGTATATTTACGGAAAATACACAAGATGAGAACACGCCTCCTGCTTGCCGCAGCGCTCCTGCTGCTCCCCCTCTGCCTCGCGGCCGCACCGCGCCATTTCGAGCTCCGCTCGCCCGACGGGCGCCTCTGCGTCGGCATCGACGCCGCCCCCACCCTCCAGTACACCCTCTCCTACGACGGGCAGGCCCTGCTCGCCCCCTCGGAGCTGGCCCTGACCCTGGGCGACGGCAGCACCTACGACGCCTCCGTGCGCTTCGAGAAAGCCATCCGCACTTCGGTTGACGAGACCGTCCCAGCGCCCGTGTACAAGCGCGCGCAGGTGCGCGATCACTACAATCAGCTGACGCTGCGCTACAAGACCTTCGATCTGATCCTGCGCGCCTACGACACAGGCATGGCCTGGCGCTTCGTCTCCCGCAGCAAGAAGGACTTCATCGTCCAGGACGAGACCGCGGCCTTCCATTTCGCAGAAGATGTCGAGACCACGGTCCCCTACGTCAAGCCGGACTCCCCGCGCGACCCCTTCCTGAACAGCTTCGAGGCCTACTATGACATCCACCCGCTGAGCGCGTGGAAAGAGGGCCAGAAGGCGTTCCTGCCCGTATCCTTCCGCTTCGCGAACGGCTGGCGCGTCAACATTGCCGAGTCCGACCTGCTCGACTATCCGGGCATGTATCTCCGCCACGATGGCGGGGCCACGCTCAAGGGCCTCTTCGCCCCCTACCCCAAGCTCGTCGAACAGGACGGCTACAACAAGCTGCAAGGCATCGTGCGGACCACCGAGGACTACATCGCCAAGCAGCCCGCGGGCGCTTCCCTGCCCTGGAGAATCGTGGCCGTGGCTACGGACGACCGCCAGCTGCTGGACAGCGACCTCGTCTGGGTGCTCGGCCGCCCCGCCGCCGACACCGACTGGAGCTGGATCAAGCCCGGCAAGGTGGCCTGGGACTGGTGGAACGACTGGAACATCACCGGGGTGCCCTTCCGCGCCGGCATCAACACGGAGACATACAAATACTACATTGACTTCGCCGCCGCCCACGGCATCGAATACGTGATCCTCGACGAGGGCTGGGCCGTCCTGAACAAGGCCGACCTCTTCCAGATCGTCCCCGAGATCGACATGAAGGCCATCGTGGACCATGCCAACGCCCAGGGCGTGGGCATCATCCTCTGGGCCGGCTTCTGGTCCATGCAGCGCGACATCGAGGGCATCTGCAAGCACTACTCCGAGATGGGCGTCAAGGGCTTCAAGATCGACTTCATGAATCGCGACGACCAGCAGATGGTCGATTTCTACACGGAGGTGGCGCAGACCGCCGCCCGCTACCACCTGCTCGTCGATTTCCACGGCGCCTTCAAGCCCTGCGGCCTGCAGCGCCCCTACCCCAACGTCATCAACCATGAGGGCGTGGCCGGTCTGGAGCAGATGAAGTGGGCGCAGCCCAGCGTCGATCAGGTCACCTACGACGTCCAGATCCCCTACATCCGCATGTTCGCCGGGCCGATGGACTACACGCAGGGCGCGATGCGCAACGCCACCCGCCGCAGCTACCGGCCGGTCAACACCGAGCCGATGAGCCAGGGCACGCGCTGCCGCCAGCTCGCTGAATACGTCCTCTTCGAGGCGCCGCTCACCATGCTCTGCGACGCCCCGACCAACTACCTCGCCGAGCCGGAGTGCCTGCAGTGGATGGCCGCCGTGCCGACCACCTGGGACGAGACCGTGGCGCTGGACGGCCGCATCGGCGACTACGCCGCCATCGCCCGCCGCAAGGGCGGCGACTGGTATGTCGGTGCCATGACCGACTGGGACGCCCGCGAGCTGACCCTCGACCTGTCCGCCTTCCTGCCGGAGGGCCGCTACCGGGTGGAGATCTTCCGCGACGGCGTCAATGCAGATCGTAAGGCAACGGACTATGTCCGCGAATTCCAGGACATTACCGTCAGCTCCGCGCTGCACAGCCTGGCCATCCACATGGCTCCCGGCGGCGGCTGGACGGCGAAGTTTAGCAAATTATAAGAGATTCCGGGTCAAGCCCGGAATGACGAAAATATGAAAAAGTTAAGTGTATTATTCTTGGGTCTGCTGGCCCTGGCGGCATGCCAGAGCAAGCCGGCGGCCCAACCCGACTACATCGTCCAGGTCTCGCTCGGCCCCTGGAACGCCCCTGCCTACACGGCCGAGCAGATCAACGCCCGCATCGACTCCGTCAGCGCACTCATCCCCGTGGGGAAAGTCATCATCGGCTGGAGCCTGGACAAAGACATCTACCGCCAGGTCGGCGAGCACCTGCACGCCAAGGGCATCCGCATGCTGCTCTGGCTGCCGGTCTTCGCCGAGACCGAGGAGGTCTGCGAGAATTCGACAGCCGTCGATCTGTGGGGCCGCGTGCCCGCGAATTATGACCTGACCGCCGGCGAGGGCTTCAGCTTCAACTGCCCCTCCGACCCGCACAACATCGCGAACGTCGTCGCGCTCTACGACCGCCAGTTCGCCGACTGCGGCTTCGACGGCGTGTTCCTCGACCGCATCCGCACGCAGTCCTTCGTGGGCGGCGTGAGCGGCGTGCTGAACTGCGGCTGCCCGATTTGCGCGGAGCGCTATGCCGCCGAGGGCGTGGACCTGGAGGCCGTCAAGGCCGCCTGGGAGGCCCAGGGCGACGCATTCCTGTCGGTGGTCGATTATGACCCGGAGATCGGATTTGAATTCAAGGATCCCCTGGCGGCGGACTTCTTCCGCGCCAAGGGGCACATCGTCAGCGGCGGCGTGGCGGCGGTCGCCGACAGCCTGCGCAGCCGCTCCCTGGAGATCGGCATGGACCTATTCGCGCCGTTCATGGCGCCCTTCGTGGGGCAGGATTACGCGATCCTCGCGCAGCACGCGGACTTCATCAAGCCGATGCTCTACCGCAAGACAACCGCACCGGCGGGCATGGGATTCGAGTACGAACTGCTGCGGCAGGCACTGCCGAACGCGACCGGCTACCCGGAATTTGCGATGGATCTCGCCTTCCTGGACAGCCAACTCGCTGCCATGGAGCCCTACCCTTGCGCCAAGTATCCGGGCATCGAGATCAACTACCGCGCGGGGGTCGCAGAGACCGACCCGGCCTACGTAACGGAATCGCTCGACGCGGTGATGCGCCACGGCTTCTCGGGCGCCGTCCTCTCCTGGAACATCATGGAGGTCCCGGAGGTGCACATCGCCTGCCTCGGAGTGCGGTAGGTTTGAGCGAAGCGAGGTCGACACCAGCCGACCGGCCCGGTCCCGGGACTTTGCGCAGCAAAGTCGGAAGCCGACGCAGCGAGCGAGTGCAGAGAAAGCTGGCTTTCTATGTCGAGCCGCCAGGAGGAAAGCTACGAAGTAGCTAAGGGACTTGAGGGACGCAAGGGGTTACAGGGGGCGGAGCCCCTTATTTTGATAATCGGCTGAGAACCCAGTCGGCTTTAATCTTGTCGATGATGGCCGTGACCACGCGGTACGCGGGAGCGTCGGGCGTATAGACGGCCGGCACGGCGAACGCCACGCGCCCCTGGCGCTTGAGCTTCGCGGCCGTGGCCTTTTTGCGCTCATTCTGCGGATCATAGACCGCGATGGAATGGCCGCCGAACATACCCACGATCTTCATGCAGGGGACGTCCGTGTCTCCGTCGCCGAAATAGATCATATGCGTGAACGGGATGCGCTTCTTGTCGTCGGCGATCGACTCGTTGACCTGCTTGTTGTCGCGCGCGCTGAAAATGCCCTTGCTGATCTTAAAGAGGAACTGGGTCTTGGTCGTGTAGTCCACGGAGATGCCCGGCCACTCCGCCTCGCCATTGGCGTCGTACAGAAAGGTGCCGGCGAAGACGTGCGTGAATTCGTGGGCGATAGGACTGCCCTCGATGATTTCCTTGAGGCCGGAAGAGTTGATGTAGTGCTCGATCTTGACGCCGTGCTCCTCGCCGTAGCGATTAACGAGCCGGAACCACTCGCGCACGCCGTCGAACAGCTGGATGTTCTGCCCGAAGCGCTTGAAGTCCTCGCGGCGGAGCTTGATCCCGTTGCGCTTCGCCTCGTCGAACATCAGTTTCATGTAGGCCAGCACGTTGGAAGCGTCCTGCCCGATGGCGATGCTATCGCTCATCCGCCAGAACTCCTCCGCCGTCTTGCCGACGGCCTGGATGAAGCCGAATTCCTGCATATTGCCCGGCGAGAGCGTGCCGTCATAGTCGTAGATCAGTGCGACGATGGGTTTCTTCTGCGTCATAATTCACCACACATTAAATGATTTCGCCCCAAATATCGTAATAATTCGCCACATACGCACGCGGGCGATTGGATTTTTACCCGGCTAGGGATATTTTTGTGAAATTAAACCAGAAACAAACACATTCAGCCATGGAGAAATATCCGCACTATCTGGAGCGCCTGCAGCAAGCGACGCGCAAATACTGGGACAAGGCCGCCCTCAATACCATCGGCGGCGAGTCCTTCACCTACGGGCAGATGGCCACGCAGATCGAGAAGTTCCATCTCTTCTTCGAGAAGCTGGGCGTCAAGAAGGGTGAGAAGATCGCCCTGTGGGCCCGCAACGGCGCCACCTGGGGCATGTCCTACCTCGCCGTCAACACCTACGAGACGGTGATCGTACCGCTGCTGGCCGACTTCACGCCCGACGGCGCCACCTTCCTGGTGAACCACTCAGAGAGCATCGGCCTCTTCACCAATGAGGACAAGTTCAAGCAGCTCGACCCCGCCAAGATGCCGGCCGTCAGGTTCGTCATCAACGTCGACAACTGGAGTCTGCTCTTTGCTGCGGACGAGCAGATCGCCGCGGCTTACGCCGAAATCGACGCGCTCTTCGCTGCCAAATGGCCGAACGGCTACGGCCAGGACGATGTCGTCTTCCCGACCGACAACTGGGACAACCTCTCCACGATCAATTATACGTCCGGCTCCACCGGCGACCCGAAGGGCGTCATGCTGACCTACCGGAACTTCTGCGCCAACGTCGATTTCAGCCAGCGCCACGTGCCTGCCGGCGACAAGATGGTCTCCATGCTCCCGATGGCCCACATGTACGGCCTCGTGATCGAGTTCATCTACCCGCTCTGCAACGGCACCGCCATCTACTGGCTCGGCAAGGCCCCGACCCCGGCCACGCTCCTGAAGGCCTTCGCCGACGTCAAGCCTTACCTGCTGATCACCGTACCCCTCGTGATGGAGAAGATCTACAAGTCCAAGATCAAGCCCACCATCGACAAGCCCGCCGTGAAGTTCCTCCTCAAGGTCCCCGGCCTCAACCAGGTCATCTACAAGAAGATCCGGGACGGTCTCGTGCAGGCCTTTGGTGGCAACGTGCAGGAATTCATCATGGGCGGCGCCGCCCTCAACCCGGAAGTCGAGAGAATCTTCAAGAAGATCAAGTTCCCCTACCTCGTGGGCTACGGCATGACCGAAGCCTGCCCGCTGCTCGCCTATGAGCACTGGACCAAGTACGTCCCGGGCTCCTGCGGCAAGGCTGTTGACTGCGCCACCGTGCGCATCGATTCCGAGGATCCCCAGCACATTGCCGGTGAGATCCAGGCCAAGGGCGAGAACATCACCATCGGCTACTTCAAGAATCCCGAGGCGTCCGCCAACGCCTTCACCGAGGACGGCTACCTGCGCACCGGCGACCTGGGCATCATGGACAAGGACGGCAACATCTTCATCAAGGGCCGCTCCAAGAGCATGATCCTGACCGCCAACGGCCAAAACGTCTATCCCGAGGAGCTTGAGGCCTTCGTGAACAACCAGCCGTTCGTCAGCGAGTCCGTGGTCGTGGACCGCGCCGGCAAGATCGTCGCCCTGGTCTACCTGGACAAGGACGCCATCAAGGCCGCCGGCCTCGACGAAGAGGCAGTGTCCGACCTGCCGGAGAAGATCCGCACCGGCGCCAACCGCCAGCTGCCCGCCTACAGCAAGATCGCTCAGGTCGAGACCGTGCTCGTCCCCTTCGAGAAGACCCCGAAGATGAGCATCAAGCGATTCCTCTACAAATAAAGAGATTCCGGGTCAAGCCCGGAATGACGATAGGAATTCGGAATGACGATACGAAAAAGCCCGAGGCAGTAGCCCCGGGCTTTTCGTCATTCGCCGGCTCCGACCTTTTTGTCATTCGCCGGCACTGACCGGCGAATCTATTTCAGCAGCTTCTCGCTACGGGCGATGAAGTCCGCGAGAGCCTTGCCCTTCAGCATGCCGTTGCCCAGCAGGGCCAGGTCCACGACCTGATGCAGCAGCTCGCTCTCCTTCTTCTCTTCCCAGATCTTCGCGATCAGCGGGTTCTGCATGTTGACGATGATGTTGTAGGCCTCGGGCATGGTGCCGTAGAAGTTCATGCCGCCGCCCAGGGCGCTCATCTCGCGGTAGCGACGCATGAACTCGCTCTGGGTGATGAGCACCGGCGCAGCGTTCTCGCCGAGGTTCTGCGCATCGACCATGTAGTCATTGCCTTCCGGGAGGACGCCCTTGAAGAGCTCGTCGAGCGTCTTCTTGTCCTCCTCGCTCATCTCCGGCTTGACCTTCTCCTCCTTGGGGATGAGATTATCGACGGAGTCGCTGTCCACGCGGGCGAAGCGGGTGTGCTCGATCTTCGCCTCCAGCAGGTTGACGAAGTGGCTGTCCAGCTCGCAGTCCATCAGCAGGACGTCGTAGCCCTGGTTCTTCGCGGCCTCGATCCAGCTGTACTGCTCGGCGGGCTTGGTGGCGTAGAGATAGACCACATTCTTGTCCTTGTCGGTCTGGTTCGGCTCGATGGCCGTGCGGTAATCCTCCAGGCTGAAGTACTTGCCTTCGGTATTCTTGAGGAGGGTGAACTTGAGGGCGCGCTCGCAGAACTTCTCATCGGAGAGCATGCCGTACTCGATGAAGAGCTTGATGTTGTCCCACTTCTGCTCAAACTGCTCGCGCTGCTCCTTGAAGATCTCCTCCAGACGGTCAGCCACTTTCTTGGTGATGTAGGTGCTGATCTTCTTGACATTGGCGTCGCTCTGCAGGTAGCTGCGGGAGACGTTCAGCGGGATGTCCGGGGAGTCAATCACGCCGTGCAGCAGGGTCAGGAACTCCGGCACGATGTTGTCCACGTGGTCCGTGACGAACATCTGGTTGCAGTAGAGCTGGATCTTGTTCTTGTCGATGGCCATACGTTCCTTGATCTTCGGGAAGTAGAGCACGCCGGTCAGGGTGAAGGGGTAGTCCACGTTCAGGTGGATCCAGAACATCGGCTCCTCCTCCATCGGATAGAGCTCCTTATAGAATTTGAGGTAATCCTCGTCCTTGAGCTCGGACGGGGCCTTGGTCCAGATGGGCTCGATGTTGTTGATGACGTTGTCCTCGTCGGTCTCGACGCTCTTGCCGTCCTTCCACTCGGTCTTCTTGCCGAAAACCACCGGGACGGGCATGAACTTGCAGTACTTGCCCAGCAGCTGGGAGATGCGGCCCTTGGCGGCAAACTCCTCAGAGTCGTCGTCGAGGTAGAGCGTGATCTCGGTGCCGCGGTCCTCCTTCTTGCCTGCGCCCATGGAGTACTCCGGGGAGCCGTCGCAGGACCAGGTCACGGCCTTGGCGCCTTCCTGCCAGCTGAGGGTGTCAATGGTGACCTTCTTGCTCACCATAAAGGCGGAATAGAAGCCCAGGCCGAAGTGGCCGATGATGGAGCCGAGCTGATCTTTGTATTTCTCGAGGAACTCACCGGCGGAGGAGAAAGCGATCTGGTTGATGTAGCGATCGACTTCCTCCTCGGTCATACCGATACCGCGGTCGATGATCTTGAGGGTTTTCTTCTTTTCGTCGAGCTCCACGCTGACTTTCAGCTCGCCCAGCTCGCCCTTGAAGTCGCCGCTGGAGGCGAGGGCTTTCATCTTCTGGGAGGCGTCCACTGCATTCGCGACGAGCTCGCGCAGGAAGATTTCGTGGTCGGAATAGAGGAACTGCTTGATCACCGGGAAGATGTTCTCGGTGGTCACGCCGATTTTACCTTTAAGGGTCTTGGTTGCCATATCTTGTCGTATTTAGAAATCAAAAAGGGTCGGCCGCTCGGGCCAACCCTCTTTGTTTCAAATGCTGTTCCAGTGACAATTTGTCACTATTTCTTTTCGACTTCTTCCTCCGTGCGGGGACCGAAGTTGACGGACACATCCCCCTTGGTGCCCTTGCCGAACTCGTAGTCGTTGCCCGGCAGGACGGCGTTCAGGAAGATGCCCACGAGGGCCGCGACAGCCAGGCCGCTCAGCTTGGTGAAGCCGAGATCGATGGCGTCGTTCGCGCCGTACTTGATACCAATGGCCAGCACGAGGATGAGGGCCGCGATGATGAGGTTGCGGGAGGAGGTAAAGTCCACCTGGTTCTCCACGATGTTACGCACACCGACCGCAGAGATCATACCGTAGAGCACCAGCGACACGCCGCCGATGGTCGCGGCAGGCATCGCGCCGATGAGCGCGGCGAACTTCGGGCAGAAGGACAGCACGATGGCGAAGAGGGCCGCGATGCGGATCACGCGCGGGTCGAAGACCTTGGTGATGTTCAGCACGCCGGTGTTCTCGCCGTAGGTCGTGTTGGCCGGGGCGCCGAACAGGGAGGCAAGCGCCGTGGCGAGACCGTCACCCATCAGGGTGCGGTGCAGACCCGGGTCCTCCAGATAATTGATCTCCGTCGTCGAGGAGATGGCACACATATCACCGATGTGCTCGACCATCGTGGCGAGCGAGATCGGCAGGATGGCGATGATGGCGGCGATGACCAGGCCCCAGTCCGGGTTCTGGAACACGGCGAAGGCCGTATTCTTCCACTGGAACGGCAGGCCCACCCAGGCAGCGTCCTTCACGCCGCTGAAGTCCACCTGGCCGAAGCAGGCGGCCACGACATAGGAACCGACCACGCCGAGCAGGATCGGAACGATCCGGATCATCTTCTTACCCCAGATGTTGCAGATCACTACGATAGCCACCGCCAGGATGGCGATCCACCAGTTCTGCGCGCAGTTCTGGATGGCCGAGCCGGAGAGTGTCAGACCGATGGCGATGATGATCGGACCCGTCACGATGGGCGGGAAGAAGCGAAGGACTTTCTTGGCGCCGAAGGCGGCGAAGAGGCCGGCCAGCACGAAGTACAGCAGGCCCGCGCAGAACACACCGATGCAAGCATACGGCAGCGAGGTCGCCAGGTCGAGGCCCTTATCGGCACCCATCTGCGCCACGGCGGCGTACCCACCGAGGAAGGCGAACGAGGAGCCAAGGAAGGCCGGAACCTTCATCTTCGTCAGGAAGTGGAAGAGCAGCGTACCAAGACCTGCGAAGAGCAGGGTCGCGGAGACGGAGAGTCCGGTGATCACCGGAACGAGGACGGTAGCCCCAAACATCGCGAAGAGATGCTGGAGGCCGAGGACGGTCATTTTGCCCATGCCGAGCGCACGGGCATCATAAATTGCCCGGTCTTTTTGTAATTGAGCCATAGTGCTATTGTGAATGTAAGATTATTCCCACTCGATGGTTGCCGGCGGTTTGGAGGAGATGTCGTACACCACCCGGTTCACGCCCCGGACCTTGTTGATGATCTCGTTGCTGACGTCCGCGAGGAAGTCGTACGGGAAGTGGAACCAGTCGGCCGTCATCGCGTCGGTGGACACCACCGCGCGCAGTGCGACCGGATTCTCGTAGGTCCGCTCGTCACCCATCACGCCCACGCTCTTGATCGGCAGCAGGATCACGCCCGCCTGCCAGATGGCGTCGTAGAGGTTCGTCGCCATCACGCGCGGGTCGGACGCGCAGGGGAAGTTCATGCCGGTGCAGTCATAATTGCGCAGGGCGCGGATGTAGATGTCGTCCGCCTCGCGCAGCACGCGCAGCTTCTCCTCGGTCACGTCGCCGATGATGCGGATGGCCAGGGACGGACCCGGGAAAGGATGGCGTCCCACCAGTTCCTCCTTGATGCCCAGGGCCCTGCCGACGCGGCGCACTTCGTCCTTGAAAAGCATACGCAGCGGCTCCACGATCTTGAGGTTCATCTGCTCGGGCAGACCGCCCACATTGTGGTGGCTCTTGATTTTGGAGGCGATGCCGGGGATGCCGGCGCTCTCGATTACATCGGGATAGATCGTCCCCTGGGCCAGCCAGCGGGCGTTCTTAATCTGCTTGGCGTATTTGTCGAAGGTCTCCACGAAGAGACGGCCGATGATCTTGCGCTTCTGCTCGGGCTCGGTCACGCCTGCGAGCTCGGAAAGGAACTCTTTCGAGGCGTCGGCACCGATGACGTTCAGGCCCATGTCGCGATAGGATTCGAGGACGTCCTCGAATTCATTCTTGCGCAGCAGGCCGTTGTTCACGAAGATACAGGTCAGCTGGTGGCCGATGGCCTTGTTGAGCAGCACGCCGGCCACGGTGGAGTCCACGCCGCCGCTCAAGCCCAGGATCACCTGGTCGTCGCCGATCTGCGCGCGCAGGTCCGCCACCGTCGTCTCGATGAAAGAAGCCGGCGTCCAGTCGCCCGCGCAGCCGCAGATGCCCAGCGCGAAGTTGGACAGGATCTGCGTGCCTTCCGTGGTGTGGAACACCTCCGGATGGAACTGAACTGCGTAGGTCTGCTCTCCGGCAATCTGGTAGGCCGCGTTCACGACATCGGAGGTAGAGGCGATCACCTCAGCCCCTTCGGGGAGCGCGGAGATCGTGTCGCCGTGCGACATCCAAACCTGCGAGCGGGCGCTCACGCCCTGCAGCAGCGGGGAATCCGGGCGCACGACATCCAGCATCGCGCGGCCGTATTCGCGGGCGAGCGAGCCTTCGACCTTGCCGCCGCAGCGGTGCGCGAGGTACTGCGCGCCGTAGCAGATGCCCAGGACCGGGTATTTGCCCTTGAAGAGGCTCAGGTCCACCTGCGGGGCGTTGGCGTCCCGCACGGAGCAGGGGCTGCCGGACAGGATCACGCCCTTGATGCTCGCGTCGAGCGCAGGGACCTTGTTATACGGATAAATCTCACAAAAAACATTCAGCTCCCGCAAGCGGCGGCCGATCAGCTGGGTCACCTGGGAGCCGAAATCAAGGATCAGGATTTTATTCACCGCGGGAGTAGTTAGGGGTTTCCTTGGTGATAGTGATATCGTGCGGGTGGCTTTCCGCCATGCCGCTGGCCGTCACGCGGGTGAACTTGGCCTGCTTGAGAGCCTGGAGGTCCTTCGCGCCGCAGTAGCCCATGCCGGAGCGCAGGCCGCCGACGAGCTGGTAAACCGTCTCGGAGAGCGTTCCCTTGTAGGGCACGCGGCCGACAATGCCTTCGGGAACGAGCTTCTTGAGCTCGACTTTGTCGTCCTGGAAGTAGCGGTCCTTGGAGCCGGCCGCCATCGCGTCGATGGAACCCATGCCGCGGTAGGCCTTGAACTTACGGCCGCTGTAGATGATGGTCTCGCCCGGCGACTCTTCCGTGCCGGCGAACATGGAGCCGCACATCACGCAGTCGCCACCGGCCGCGAGGGCCTTGACGACGTCGCCCGAGTAGCGGAGACCGCCGTCGGCGATGAGCGTCACGTCCGTGCCTTTGAGGGCCTGGGAGGCACCCCAGATGGCGCTGAGCTGCGGCACACCCACACCCGCGACGATACGCGTGGTGCAGATGGAACCAGGGCCGATGCCCACCTTGACGCCGTCCGCGCCGGCCTTGACCAGGTCGCGGGCGCCCTCCTCGGTGGCGACGTTGCCCACCACCACGTCCAGGGACGGGTAGGCTTTCTTGACGCGCTTGAGCAGGTCCATCACGCCCTTGCTGTGGCCATGGGCGGAGTCGAGCACCACGGCATCCACACCCTCGGCGTAGAGCGCGGCCACGCGGTCGAGCGCGTCCGGGGTGATGCCGATACCGGCGGCGCAACGCAGGCGGCCCTTGGCGTCCTTGCAGGCGTCGGGATGCAGGCGTTCCTTAATGAGGTCCTTGTAGGTGATCAGGCCCACGATACGACCTTTCTCGTCCACGACCGGGAGTTTCTCCACTTTATACTGCTGGAGGACGGATTTAACGTATTCGCGGTCCGTGCGGGAGTCGGGGATGGTGACCAGGTTCTGCGAGGTCATCACGTCGCGCACCAGCACGTCCATATCTTCCTGGAAACGAACGTCGCGGTTGGTCACGATGCCGACCAGATGCTTCTCCGCATCGGTGACAGGGATGCCGCCGATGTGGTTGTCACTCATCAGCTGGAGGGCGTCCCCCACCGTCTGGTCCTGGTTGATCGTGACGGGATCGCTGATCATCCCGTTCTCGGAGCGCTTCACCTTGCGGACCTCGGCGGCCTGCGCGGCGATGCACATATTTTTATGAATCACGCCGATGCCTCCTTCCCTTGCCAGGGCGATGGCCATCGGCGCTTCGGTCACAGTGTCCATGGCAGCGGACACGATAGGGATGTTGAGATGAATGTTGCGGGAGAAACGGGTCTGCAGAGAGACCTCCCGCGGCAGGACTTCGGAGTACGCCGGAATCAGGAGTACATCGTCAAAAGTCAAGCCTTCCAGGGCGATTCTTTCATCAATAAAGGACATAGCGGAGGGACTTTTATTTGACCTGCAAAGTTAAACAAAAATGTCCTCCTCTACAAAAAAAGTTTTCAACAATTTTCCACCCCGTCCCGGCTTGCCCCCTCGCGGGCGGCTTCGTCGGCTTTGCGCTTGCGGTACATCTGGTACGTGTTGTAACAGTTGTGCCAAATGGAGTAGAAGCCGCCGGCGACGGAGGTGACGGGGTCGAGGAAGGTGTAGCCCATCCAGATGCCAAAGACAGTGTTTTTCTGGCCAAGGGCCTGGCCGGCGGAGATGGGACACTGGTAACGGCGGCCGATGGCGCGGCCGAGCCAGAACTGGAAGGCGCAGGCGAGCAGCGAAGCGACGCCGATCTCCCAGAGGACCGCGGCGCCGGAGTCATTCTGAACGATGGCGCGCGTACTCATCAGGATGGCGAGCGTGAGCGAGACCGCCCAGATGTAGAAAGACAGGTTCGGGAAGCCCATCAGCCAGGCGTGGAACTTCGGCAGCAGATAGCGCACGAGCCAGGCCGACAGGCAGGGCAGGATCAGCAGCGGGAACACCTTCGCAAGGATCCGCATAAAGGCTTCGCCGAATGTCAACCCGGCCATCGGGTGGACCAGCGGCACCATCAGCGGCACCAGCACCGCCACGACCAGATTGATCAGCACGGTGTAGGTCACCACCCCCGCCATGTTGCCGCCCAGCTTGCCCGTGACCACGGCACAGGCCGTTGCCGTCGGGCAGATCAGGCACAGCATCGCCGCCTCGATGCCGGCGCGCATCGGCACGGCGGGCCACAGGATCAGCACCAGCGCCAGCCCCACAAACGCGAGCGACTGCGCGAGCAGCAGCCAGCCCATCCAGCGGTGCGGACGCATCTGGTGCGGCTCGATCTTGCAGAAACTCAGGAAGAGCATCGCGAAGAGCAGCAGCGGCTGCACCTGTTTGACGATGCTCTCCAGCACCGGCCCGGCCGGATGCAGGGCCGGAATGGCATGATAGACCAGATACAGGGAGGCGCCCACAATCATACCGATAATGAGCGCCCAGTCCCTGAGGAACTTCAGAAAAGTATAACGGTACTCCCCCATGCTACTGCGGTTCGACCCGCGCGAGGAAACTCTCGACCGTGTTCTCCATCAGCATCGCGATGGTCATCGGTCCCACGCCGCCCGGCACGGGCGTGATCGCGGAAGCGCGCAGGCGGGCGCCGACATAGTCCACGTCGCCGCAGAGCTTGCCGTCCGCGTCGCGATTGATGCCGACGTCGATCACCACGGCTCCGGGCTTGATCATGTCGCCCGTGACCATGTTCGGCCGGCCCACGGCCACCACCAGCACATCCGCCTGCAGCGTCATAGCCTTGAGGTCCTTGGTGCGGGAATGCGCGATGATCACGGTGGCGTTGCGGTCCAGCAGGAGCTTCGCCACCGGCTTGCCGACGATGTTGCTGCGGCCCACGACTACGGCGGTCTTGCCGGCGAGGTCGATGCCGCTCTCGTCGATCAGCCGGAGGATGCCCTTCGGCGTGCAGGGAACGGTGCAGGGACGGCCCAGCCAGAGATCGGAAACGTTGCCCGGATGGAATCCGTCCACGTCCTTTTCCTTGGCGATCGCGTCGATCACGCGTTCTTCGTTAATCTGCTTAGGCAGCGGGAGCTGCACCAGGATGCCGTCCACTTCGGGATCGCGGTTCAGGTCGTCGATCATCTTGAGGAGGGCCTCCTCGGTGGCGTCCTCGGCCATCGTGATGAGGCGGGAATTCATGCCCACGTAGATGGCGGACTTGACCTTATTGCGCACATACACCTGGCTCGCAGGATTGTTGCCCACGATGATGACGGCCAGCGAAGGCTTGCGGCCGTACTTGACTTCCAGCTTCTCCACCTGCTCGCGCAGGCTGTCCTTGATGGAATTCGAGAGGGCCTTACCGTCCAGGACCTTGCCGTCCAGCGCCCAGTGGGCGATGTCACGGCGGAAGAAGAGATTCTCGCAGCGGATCTTGGCGACCTCCGCGTACACCTTCTCCCAGGCGGCACGGGTGTCCTTGCCCTCGGCCACGACCATCATCACGCGGCCGCCGGAGGTCAACAGACGATCGCCGTCGCGCTTGGTACCCATGTGGTACACGCGCGCATTGACCTGCTCCGTACCGAGGATCTCGGCACCCTTCTCGTAAGAACCGGGGTATCCCTTGGAGGCCAGTACGACACCCAGCGTCACGGCCTGGCGCCACTTCGGCTCCGCCGCGGCGCGGCCCGTGGCCACAGCCTCGAAAATGTCATAGATATCGCTCTCCAGCAACGGCAGCACGACCTCGGTCTCGGGGTCGCCGAAGCGGGCGTTAAATTCGATTACCTTGATGCCGTCCGGGGTCTTCATCAGACCGCCGTAGAGCACACCCGAGAGCGGGCAACCCTCGGACACCATCGCCTTGGCGGTGGCCTTCAGGATCTGCTCGAGGGCGAAGGCTTCGTCTTCCTTCGTGATGAAGGGCAGGCCCGTGTAGGCGCCCATGCCGCCGGTGTTCGGGCCTTTGTCGCCGTCGAAAGCGCGCTTGTGGTCCTGCGAGAGCGGCATCGGATAGACCCGCTCCCCGTCCACGAAAGCCATGAAGGAGAACTCGGGACCCGTCAGGAAATCCTCCACCACCACGCGGCCCTTGCCGAAGGCCTCGTCCAGCAGCATGCTGCGCAGCGCGGCCTCGGCCTCCGCCGCATCCGCGGCGATCACGACGCCCTTGCCGGCGGCCAGGCCGTCGTACTTCAGCACGGCCGGGAACGGACGGGCGTTCACGTAGGCCAGCGCCTCGTCGAAGTTGTCGAAGCTGCGGTAGCCCGCCGTCGGGATGGCGTACTTGTCCATCAGGATCTTGGCGAACTCCTTGCTGCTCTCAATGCGCGTGGCAGCCTTCGTGTGGCCGAAAATCTTCAGCCCGGCAGCGCGGAAGGCATCCACGACACCGACGGACAGCGCCGCCTCGGGGCCCACGACCGTGAGATCGATTCCCTGCTCCTGCGCGAACTTCAGCAGGCCGGCCACGTCCGTGTCCTTCACGGGCACGCACTCCGCCTGCGCGGCGATACCGGCATTGCCGGGAGCGCAGAAGATCTTCGCCACCTGCGGGGAGCGGCTGAGCGCATCCACGATGGCGTGGCAGCGTCCGCCGCCACCGACCACGAGCACTTTCTTATCTTTTGCCATAGGACTAATGCTTGAAATGTCTAATTCCGGTGAAGAGCATCGTAATGCCGAGCTCGTCGGCCTTCTTGATCGCATCCTCGTCGCGGATGCTGCCGCCCGGCTGCACGATGGCGGTCACGCCGTACTTCGCAGCCAGGGCCACGGTGTCGTCGAAGGGCAGGAAGCCGTCGGACGCGAGGATGAGCCCCTCGGTGAATCCGGCCGCCTTGGCCTGCTCCAGCGCGATCTCGGCGGAGCCGACGCGATTGGTCTGGCCCGCACCCACGCCGATGGTGTGGTTGTCGCGCACCACGGCAATGGCGTTGGACTTGATGTGCTTGACGATGCGCCAGCCGAAGTCGAGGTCGGCCATCTGGTCCGCCGTAGGCTGGACCTTCGTCACGCACATCTCCGGTTTGACCTGCTCCACGGCCGTGTCGAGCTGCTGGGCGAGCATGCCGCCGTTCACGCCGACGTACTGCATCGGGGCCTGGGCCTCGGGGGCCATCGGCACCTCCAGCACGCGGAGGTTCTTCTTCGCGGAGAGGATCTCCAGCGCCTCCGGGGTGAAGGACGGGGCGATCACGATTTCGAGGAAAATGGGCTTCATCCCGAGAGCCACCTCGGCGGTGAGCTCGCGGTTCACACCCACGATGCCGCCGTAGATACTGACTTTGTCAGCCTCGTAAGCGGCCTGCCAGGCCTGCTCGATGGTCTGCCCGACCGCCGCGCCGCACGGGTTCATGTGCTTGAGCGCCACGCAGAAAGGCTTGTCGGAGAAGTCGCGCAGCACGTTCAGGGCCGCGTTGGCATCCTGGATATTGTTGTAAGAGAGCTCCTTGCCCTGGATCTGCTTCGCGAAGGCGAGGGAATACGGGGCCGGCTCCATCGCAGCGTAGAACTTCGCAGCCTGGTGAGGGTTCTCACCGTAGCGGAGGCCCTGCTTGAGATCGTACTCGAGGAAGAGCTTCTCGTTCAGGCCGGCCTGCTTGCGCATCCAGGAAGAGATGCACATATCGTATTCGGCCGTGTGGGTATAGGCCTTGGCGGAGAGCTGCAGGCGCGTCTGGTCGGAGGTCTTGCCGTTCGCGCGGAGCTCGTCCAGCACGCGGTCATAGTCCGCCGGATCGCAGACGATGGTCACATCGCGCCAGTTCTTGGCGGCGCTGCGCACCATCGACGGGCCGCCGATGTCGATGTTCTCGATGGCATCCTCCATCGACACGCCTTCCTTGGCGATGGTCTGACGGAAAGGATAAAGGTTCACGCACACGAGGTCGATGGTCTCGATCCCCTGCTCGGCAAGCGTCTGCATGTGGGCAGGCAGGTCGCGGCGCGCGAGGATGCCGCCGTGTACCTTCGGATGCAGGGTCTTCACCCGGCCGTCGAGAATCTCGGGGAAGCCCGTGACTTCGCTGATGCCCACGGTCTTCACGCCGCTGCTCTCCAGCAGCTTCTGCGTGCCGCCCGTGGCAATGATGGTCCAACCCAATGCCTGGAGCCCCTGCACGAACGGCACGAGCCCGGTCTTGTCGCTTACACTGACTAACGCTCTCATATTTGTTTCAATAATTTCTGTATGGTTTCCACGTATAATTGATGCTCGATCTTCTGGCCGAGGCGGTGCACTTCCTCGGGGTCGTCGCCGTCGTATTCAAAGGCCCGCTGGGCGATAATTTTGCCGCCGTCCAGATCGCCGTTCACCCAATGGATGGAGATGCCGTACACCTTGACGCCGTACGAGACCGCCTGCTCCACCGCGTGCGCGCCCTTGAAGGCCGGCAGCAGCGAGGGGTGAATGTTGATGATGCGGCCGCCATAGGCCTCCAGCAGCACATCGGTGATGATGCGCATATAGCCCGCCAGGCAGACGAGATCGATGCCCGCGGCATCCATCCGGCGGATCACCTCCCGCTCGAAGTCCTCCTTGGAGGGGAACTCCTTCGGGCTGGCCACGAAGCTCGGGATGCCGAAACGCTCGGCACGCGCCACCACGGCGGCTCCCGGCTTGTCGCAGACCATCAGGGCCACCTCGGCGTCCAGCCGCCCATCGGCGCAAGCCTGGGCGATGGCCTCGAAGTTGGTCCCGGAACCGCTGGCGAATACCGCTAACTTTTTCATTTCAGGATGATGTTGACACCCGGCTTGTCCGTGACCTTACCGATGACGGAAGCCTTCTCGCCGTGGGACGCCAGGATGCTGATGGCCTTGTCCGCCTCGGAGGCGTCGAGGGCCAGCACCATGCCGACACCCATATTGAAGATGTTGAACATCTCGCGGTGCGCGACACCGCCCCACTTCTCCAGCATCTTGAAGACCGGGAGGATCTCCCAGCTGCCCTCGACGATCTCGAGGCCCTGGCCTTCCTGCAGGATACGGGGAATGTTCTCGTCGAAGCCGCCGCCGGTGATGTGCGCCACGCCATGCACGCCGCACTGGCGGATGACGTCCAGCACCTGCTTGACATAGATGCGCGTCGGGGTCAGCAGGACCTCGCCGAGGGTGCGGCCGCCGAATTCGGGAATCGCGTCGGAGAAAGCATGACCGCTGTCCGCGACGATTTTGCGCACCAGGCTGAAGCCGTTGGAGTGCACGCCGCTGGAGGCGATGCCCACCAGGACGTCGCCCACCTTCACCTTCGTGCCGTCGATGAGCTTGCTCTTCTCGACGACGCCCGTCGTGAAGCCGGCGATGTCGTACTCGTCGCCCTCGTACATACCCGGCATCTCGGCCGTCTCGCCGCCCACCAGGGCGCAGCCCGCCTGCCGGCAGCCTTCGGCCACGCCGGCGACGATGGCTTCCACCTTCGCGGGGACGTTGTGGCCCAGCGCCACGTAGTCGAGGAAGAAGAGCGGCTCGGCGCCCTGCGCGAGCACGTCGTTGACGCACATGGCCACCGCGTCGATGCCGATGGTGTCGTGCTTGTCCATCGCGAAAGCGATCTTGAGCTTGGTGCCCACGCCGTCGGTGCCGCTCACCAGGACCGGCTCCTTGTAGCCGAGCGAAGCGAGGTCGAACATGCCGCCGAACGATCCGATGCCGCCCATCGAGCCCGGACGGGCCGTGGAGGCGACGTGCTGCTTGATGCGGCGGACCACCTCGTAGCCCGCTTCCAGGTTCACGCCTGCTTTTTCGTAAGATTGTGCCATATCTCTTTTTTAGTCGTTTTCAATCATTTCTTCATACAGAAGCGTCGGGTACTCACCCGTGAAGCACGCCTGGCAGGGATCTGCGCAGCCGAAGCAGGATTCGCGCGTGGACTCCGGGCTGAGGTAGCCCAGGGAGTCGGCGCCGAGCACCTGACGGGCCTCCTCCAGCGTGCGGTGGGAGCAGAGGAGCTCCTCCGGAGTGGAGGTATCCACGCCGTAGTGGCAGGTGTACTTCATCATCGGGCTGGCGATGCGGACGTGCACTTCCGTGGCGCCGGCTTCGCGCAGCATCTTGACGATCTTGAGCGAGGTCGTACCGCGGACGATCGAGTCGTCCACCAGCACCACGCGCTTGCCGGCCACGATGCTCCGCACCGGCGAGAGCTTCATCTTCACGCCCAGTTCGCGAAGCGACTGGACCGGCTGGATGAAGGTGCGGCCCACGTATTTGTGCTTCACAAGGCCCATCTCGTAAGGGATGCCGCTCTCCTCGGCGAAGCCCATCGCCGCGCTGAGGCTGGATTCGGGCACACCCACCACGATGTCGGCCTCGACCGGATTCTCGCGATAGAGGCGCCGGCCGGCTTCCTTGCGGTAAGCGTGGACGTTACAGCCGTCGATGTCGCTGTCCGGACGGGCGAAGTAGATATATTCCATCGCGCACATACGGTGGCGGTTGAAGTGCGAATAGGTCGTGCTCCGCAGGCCGTGATTGTCCATCGAGACAATCTCGCCGGGCTGAACGTCGCGGATGAACTGCGCACCCATGATCTCGAAGGCGCAGGACTCGCTGCTGACCACGTAGCCGTCGCCCAGCTTGCCGATGCAGAGGGGCTTGATGCCGTACTTGTCGCGCGCGGCGTAGATGCGGTTCTTGGTCATGATCACAAAGGTGAAGCCGCCCTCGATCATGTTCAGGGCCTTGACGATGGTCGTGATGCGGTCCTCCTTGGTCCGACCCTTCTTGATCAGGTTCGCCAGCAGTTCGCTATCGGTGTCGGTCTGGAAGATGGATCCGTGCCGCTCCAGATACATCGCAATCTGGCGGGCGTTGATAAGGTTGCCCTCCCCCGCGATGGCGAAGTCTCCGGAATGATGGCGGAAGAACAGCGGCTCCACGTTGTCCAGGCCGCCCTTGGAGGCGTTGGCATACTTGACGCTGCCGATGCCGATCTTGCCGGGCAGGTGGTTCAGCTCGCCGTTGGTAAAGATCTCGCTCAGCAGGCCCTGGCCGCGGTAACGGTGGCTCTCGCCCTTCGAGTCGAAGGTGATGATGCCGCCGCCTTCCTGGCCACGGTGCTGAAGGTTGTGCAGTCCGTAATAGATATAGGTCGATGCACTCGGCACGCCATATACAGCAAGTACGCCCATATTATTCTGTTACTTTTTTCAAACGGTTCAACACATTGGTATAGCTCTCCACCACACGGCTCAGGTCCAGGCGGAAACGGTCTTTGTCCATCCGCTCGCCCGTGGCCTCGTCCCAGAGGCGGCAGGTGTCCGGACTGATCTCGTCGGAGATGATGATCGCGCCCGTGTCGGAAGCCCGGCCGAACTCGATCTTCATGTCCACCAGCTCGATGCCGGCCTTGTGGAAAAGGGGCTTGAGCAGGTCGTTCACCTTGCGGGCCGTGTTGTACATCAGGTCCAGCTCCTGGTAGGTAGCCAGGCCGAGCGCGACGGCGTGGTCGCGGTTGATGAGCGGATCGTCAAGCTCGTCGCTGTTGAAGCGGAGATCCACGATGGTGTTGGCATGGCGGTAGCCCTCCGGCACACCGAGGCGGTAAGAGAGCGAGCCGGCAATGCGGTTGTGCACCACCACCTGCAGAGGAATGATCTCAATCTTGCGGCAGAGCTGCTCCTGATCGCCGAACAGACGGATGAAATGGGTCTCCACGCCATTCTTGTTCAGGTAGTCCAGCAGGATACCCGAGATCTGGTTATCCAGGGCGCCCTTCCCGATGAAGCGGGCCCGCTTCACGTTGTTGTAGGCGACCGTCACATCTTTGTAACGGAAAATGACCTCGTCGGGATGGTCGGTCGCAAAGACCTGCTTCTCGTTGCCTTCGAAGATCAGTGCTCCTTTCTTCATGGTATTATTGGTTTTTCTTGAAATATTTCACGGCGTTGTCGAAGAGCGGCTGGTACAGCTCTTCCTCGATGTTCTTGAACACGTTGGGCTCCCAGCGCTCCGTGTGCCCCATCTTGCCGAGGATCTGGCCGTTCGGGCTGACGATGCCCTCGATGGCGTAGTAGGAGCCGTTCGGGTTGTACGGCGCCTCCATCGTGACCTCCTCGGAGAAGGGATCCACATACTGGAAGGCCACCTGACCCTTGGCGAAGAGCTCCTTCGCCAGCGCCTCGGACACCATGAACTTGCCCTCGCCGTGGCTGACTGCGATGGTGTGCAGGTCGCCGATGTTCATGCCGGCGAGCCAGGGCGAGCGGGTCGTGGCGACACGCGTCGTGACCATCTGGGAGATGTGGCGGTTGATGTCGTTGCGGAACAGGGTCGGGCTCTCGTGCGTGACCATCCCGAGGTGGCCGTAGGGCAGCAGGCCGCTCTTGACGAGCGCCTGGAAGCCGTTGCAGATGCCCAGGATAAGGCCGCCGCGCTCCAGCAGGCCCTCGATGGCCTGCGCCACGCGGGCGTTGTTGAGCACATTGGCGATGAACTTGCCGCTGCCGTCCGGCTCGTCGCCGGCGGAGAAGCCGCCCGCGAGCATGAGGATCTGGCAGCCGTCAATCGCATGCGCCATCTCGTCGATGGAGCTGAGCACGTCCGCGCCCGTGAGGTTGCGGAACACGCCGAACTGCACGTCGGCACCTGCCCGGCGGAACGCCTTGGCAGTGTCGTAGTCGCAGTTCGTGCCCGGGAAGACCGGAATATAAACCAGCGGTTTGTCGACGGGAGCACCCTTCCAGGAAGGGGCTTCATACTTCCCTTCCGCCTTGACATTCAGCATCTTGGTATGCGCAGCAGGGACGCGAGCCGGATAGACTTTCGCGTACTTGCCGGCGTTCGCCTCCATCAGGCGGTCGATCGAGATGCGCTCGCCGTCGATGCGCAGCAGGCCGTCCTCGCCGGGCGTGACCTCGCCGAGCAGAATAGCCTGCGGGAAGTCCAGCGCCTCTTCCGCCTCCACGAGGATGGAGCCGTAGCCGAGGTCGAAGAGCTGGCGCTCGTCCAGCTTGACGTTCACGCCGAAGAGGTTGCCGAAGGCCATCTTGGAGAGACCTTCCGCCACACCGCCGCGGCCCAGGGCCCAGGCGGACACCACGTTGCCTGTGGCGATCTGCTCGTGGACGAAGTCCCAGTTGGCCTTCAGCTGCTCCGTATCCGGCATGCGGTTGGAGAGCGGGGTATGTTTGATGAGGTAGAGCTTGTTGCCCTCCCATTTGAGTTCCGGGGAGATGACGCGCCGGGCGTCCACCGTCGTCACGCCGAAGGCGATCAGGGTGGGCGGCACGCTGATGTGCTCGAAGGTGCCGCTCATCGAGTCCTTGCCGCCGATGGACGGCAGGCCGAAGGCGAGCTGCATCTTGAGCGCGCCGAGCAGCGCGGAGAGCGGCTTGCCCCAGCTGTGCGGGTCGGCCGTCATGCGCTCGAAGTACTCCTGGTAGGAGAAACGCATGCCCGACCATTCGCCGCCCGCGGCGACGACCTTCGCGCAGGCGTCCACCACCGCATACGCGGCACCGTGGTACGGACTCCAGCTCGACAGGAACGGGTCGTAGCCGAAGGCCATCATGCTCGCCGTGTCGGTGTAGCCGTCGGCGGGAAGCTTCTGCACGGACACCTGCGTCTCCGTGGCCTGCAGGGCGCCGCCGTAAGGCATGAGCACCGTGGAGCGGCCGATCGTGGAGTCAAACATCTCCACGAGGCCCTTCTGGGAGGCCACGTTGGGGTCGGACAGGGTCGCGACCATCTTCTCTTTCAGGGTCTCGCCCGCCGGCTCGCGACGGAACGGGTCAATGTCCTCGACGGCCCCGATGACCGCCTTGGAATAGTGCTTCGCACCGGCGCTGTCGATGAACTCGCGGGAGAGGTCGGCGACCGTCTGCCCGTGGTAGCTCATGCGCATGCGGCCGCGGTCCGTCACGTCGGCGACGTGCGTCACCTCGACGTTCTCCTCGCCGCAGAGGGCCTCGAAGGCCGCACGGTCCTTGGCTTCCACCACCACGGCCATGCGTTCCTGGGACTCGCTGATGGCGAGCTCGGTGGCGTTCAGGCCGCTGTATTTGGTCGGCACGCGGTCCAGGTAGATATCCAGGCCGGGGGCCAGTTCGCCGATGGCGACACTCACGCCGCCAGCGCCGAAGTCGTTCGATTTCTTAATGAGGCGCGTCACGTCCGGGCGGCGGAAGAGCCGCTGGAGCTTACGCTCCTCCGGGGCGTTGCCCTTCTGAACCTCGCTGCCGCAAGTCTCGAGCGAGGCGCCCGTGTGCTCCTTGGAGGAGCCGGTGGCACCGCCGATGCCGTCGCGGCCCGTGCGGCCGCCCAGCAGCAGGATCACGTCGCCCGGCGCGGGGCTTTCGCGGCGCACGTTCTCCGCCTTCACCGCACCCACCACGGCGCCCACTTCCAGGCGCTTGGCGGTATAGCCGGGATGATAGATTTCCCGGACGTGCGTGGTGGCCAGGCCGATCTGGTTGCCGTAGCTGGAGTAGCCCGCGGCCGCCTTGCGGCTGATCAGCCGCTGCGGGAGCTTGCCGGGCAGGGTGTCCTTCACGGCGGCGTTGATGTCGCCCGCACCCGTCACACGCATCGCCTGGTACACGTAGGCACGGCCGGACAGCGGGTCGCGGATGGCTCCGCCCAGGCAGGTGGCGGCGCCGCCGAAAGGTTCGATCTCGGTAGGATGGTTGTGCGTCTCGTTCTTGAACATCAGCAGCCACTTCTCCGGGCGGCCGTCCACGTCCACGTCCACGTAGATGCTGCAGGCATTGTTCTCCTCGCTCTGTTCCATGTCGTCCAGCAGGCCGCGGCGGCGGAGCACCCGCGCTCCGATCGTCGCGAGTTCCATCAGGCAGAGGCTCTTGTGCTCGCGGCCGAGCTCCCTGCGCACGTCGAGGAACTCGCGGTATTCCGCCTCGATCTCCTCCTTCACGAAGGAGTCCTCCACCTTCACGCCGGTCAGTTCGGTGGTGAAGGTCGTGTGGCGGCAGTGGTCGCTCCAGTAGGTGTCCAGGATGCGCAGCTCGGTCTCGGAAGGGTCGCGCCCCTCGGCCGAGAAATAGCGCACCACCTCGCCCAGGTCGGCCGTGCTCATGGCCAGGCCCCAGCGCTTG
>JAEFAI010000042.1 GCA_016291185.1 Bacteroidales bacterium | reverse complement strand
AAGAACGCGTCGCAGGCGGCGCGGAAACGGTCGTAAATCTTCTGGTTGTCCTTCTTGGTGGCGTAGCCGATGCGGCGCCAGGCGGCCTGGATCTCCTCGATCTCCTTGGAGGCGGCGTTCCAGCCGGCGGTGTTCGTGATCTCGCGGGCGGCGATCTCCTCGGTCTTCTCGCAGAGCTCCGTCTTCTTGGTGAGGTTGTTCGCCTGCTGCTCCTTCAGCCCCTCGAAGTGGGCCTGGTAGCGCTTGTTGATCACGGCCGTAGCGGCCTTGAAGCGGTTCCAGATGTCTTCGCGCTTCTCCTTGGCCACGGGGCCGAACTCCTTCCACTGCTCGTGCAGTTTCTGCAGCTCGTGGAAGGCGCTCACCACGTTCTCGTTCTCGGAGAGCTTCTCCGCGGCTTCGCAGAAAGCTTCCTTGGCCTCGAGGTTCTTGCGGAAATCCAGATCGCGCAGGTCGCGGTTGATCTTGACCATGTCGTAGAACTTCTCCACATAGAACTGATAGGTATCGTTGACGTCCCGGAATGCGGTGGCGGGCACGGGGCCTGCCTCCCTCCAGCGGTTCTGGAGTTCGCGGAATGCCGGGAACTGGGCGCTCACATCTTCCTGACCTTCGACGAGGGCCTTGAGCTCCTCGATGATGGCCTGCTTCTTGGCCAGGTTCTCCTCGCGGCGGGCATCTTGCTCCTTGTTGTACTCGGCGCGCTCCTTCTTGTAGTCGGCATACAGCGCCTTGAAGTTCTGCTCAACGGCCTCAAAAGGATTGTCCTGGCTGGATGCCGTCTCGTCCGACACGCCGCTCTCGCCCTTGAGGCGGCCCAACAGCTTATAGAAAGCGGACTTGATTGCCTCCGCCTCCTTGGAACGGGTCATCCGCTCCGCGCTGTCTTTCAGTTCAACAAACATGTCGGAGAGCTCCGAGAGGGACTTGTCGGCTAAATTCTCGACTTTGTCCGCGACATCGCTGACCTTCTCAGCGACGGCCTCGGCGGCTTGCTCGGTGGCTTCTACCACCTGATTCTCTACATCTGCGGCGACCTTGCGGATCTCCTCAGGAATGATGTTCTCGCTCATATTATCAGAGTTTAAAAATGTTATAGCTGACAAATATACTAAAATATAAAATAAAAAGGGTAATTTTGCGGGACAAAAACCAAGCAACATGCGAATCGATATACTTACCGTCGTGCCCGAGCTACTGGAGAGCCCCCTCTCCCACTCCATCGTCGGACGCGCCATCAAGAAAGGCCTGGTGGACATCCGGGTCCACAACCTCCGCAAATACGGCATCGGCCCCCGCAAGAACGTGGACGACTACAGCTATGGCGGCGACGCCGGCATGGTCATGCGCATCGAACCGGTCTATGACATGATCGCGGAGCTGCGCGCCGAGCGCGACTACGACGAGATCATCTACCTCTCCCCCGACGGCGAGCGCCTCGACCAGGGCATCTCCAACGAGCTGTCGCTCAAGGAGAACCTCATCCTGCTCTGCGGCCACTACAAAGGTATCGACCACCGCATCCGCGAGCACCTCGTCACGCGCGAGATCTCCGTGGGCGACTACGTCGTCAGCGGCGGTGAGATCCCGGCCGCGCTGCTCACCGACTCCATCGTCCGGCTCATCCCCGGCGCCCTGACCGACGAGACTTCCGCCCTGTCCGACAGTTTTCAGGACAATTTGCTCTCCCCGCCCGTCTATACCCGACCCGTCGAGTTCAACGGATGGCGGGTTCCGGACGTGTTGCTCAGCGGGAACCCGAAACTCATTGACGCATGGCAAGATGAGCAAGCTTTGGAACGCACGAAACGCCTCCGTCCGGAGCTACTTAATAAATAATTTTAAAAACTCAAAAGATTTTTTTCATATTTTTTTGAAAAAAAAGTTGAAAAAGTTTGCACAATTAAAAAATGTGCGTAACTTTGCTGTCGGAAATGAAAACAACTCGACTCCGGTTCTGTGCCGGAGACTTCTAACCAACAATAATTGAACCTTCTATAAGGTAATACACTACTAACTAACCGTAACAACCCGCTGTGACAGCGGGTTGTTGTCGTATATACGGGTCTTTTTTGTATCTTTGCGCCCGCACAACTGCGGTCCTCAACATGCTTCTGAAGCGGCGCATATCGGGTTTAATCCTACTGTCGGTCATTCTTCCGATGGTATTCCTGGCGCCGTTCCATCATCACGACGAGCACCACCACGCGGACATCTCCTGCGAGCAGTGCGCTCACCATCAGCCGCATCCGGGTCACCTCTCCGACGAGTCCGACACCGACGACTGCCTGATCTGCCAACTCCTCGCCCAACAGTATGTCCCGTCCGCCGATCTCGTCGCGGATCTGTTTTCCGCTGACTGCAACGCCTGCGTCGGCAGTCTGCCCGACCGGCTGATTCTCCGTTCCACCCGACACTTTTCATCGAGAGCCCCTCCCGTTCCATTCTGTTATTTGTAAGTTTTTAACGTAATCCTTTAAAATAAACAGAATGAAAAAGACAATCTTTACATTGTCGCTGCTGGTCGTGTGCCTGGCAGCGACGGCTCAGAATAGTATCCCCGACTCGACAGATGTATTCTTCGGCCATCTGCAGATCAACGAAGTCGTGGTGACCGGCCTGGCCGGAGACACCAAAATGAAAGAAATGCCGGCCCCCGTGTCGGTCATTCGGCCCGCCGAGTTGTCCGCCCGGTCCGGCGGCAACATCATCAGCGCCATTGCCAAAGAGCCGGGCCTGAGCGAAATCACCACCGGCGGAGGCATCTCCAAGCCCGTCATCCGGGGCATGGGCTACAACCGCGTGGTCGTCGTGAACGACGGCATCCGCCAGGAAGGCCAGCAGTGGGGCGACGAGCACGGCATCGAAATCGACGGCGCCGGCGTCCACTCCGTGGAGATTCTCAAGGGTCCGGCCTCGCTGATGTACGGCTCGGACGCCCTGGCCGGCATCCTCATCTTCCACCCCGATCCGGTTCGTACACCCGGCGAGATCGGTGGCGGCCTATCCACTGAATACCAGTCCAACAACGGGCTGCTGGCCTATTCACTCTCGCTCGACGGCAACGTGAAAGGCTGGCTCTGGGGCGGTCGTTTCTCGGACAAATACGCCCACGCCTACCGCAATGCGCTGAACGGAGAGGTGGCCAATTCCGGCTACCGGGAGCGGGCCGGCTCCGCCATGCTGGGCCGTAACGGTTCCTGGGGCTATTCCCGCCTGCGCTTCAGCTACTACCACCTCACCCCGGGCATGATTGAAGGCGAAGGAGACAACTACGGGTACACCCCGGTCCTCCCCTTTCAGCATGTCCGCCACTGGAAGATCGTTTCCGACAATACGATCCATCTGGGGCCGGGCAGCCTGAAGATCATCCTGGGATGGCAGCAGAATCGCCGGCAGGAATTCGAAGAAACGGCCGATGAGCCGGGCCTGGATTTCCGCCTCAACACCCTCAACTACGACATCCGCTACCAGGGTTCCTTCGGCCGGGGTTGGAAAACTGCGTTCGGCCTGGCCGGCATGGCCCAGCAGAGCGACAATCTGGGCGACGAATACCTGATTCCCGCCTACGGCCTGCTGGACGCCGGCATCTTTGCAACGGCCACCAAGGCACTGGGGCCCTGGACCCTGTCCGGCGGCCTGCGGGCGGACGTCCGCTGGCTGCGCAGCGAAGCGCTGGACGGCCGCTTCGAGGCATTCGGCCGCCGTTTCACAGGCATCAGCGCCAGCCTGGGCGCCGTCCGGATGCTGGGAGAGCACTTCACGCTGCGCGTCAACGCCGCCCGCGGTTTCCGCGCGCCCAACCTGGCAGAACTGGGTTCCAACGGCGAGCACGAGGGCACCTTCCGTTTTGAGCAGGGCAACAAGGACCTGAAACCGGAATACAGCCTCCAGGGAGATCTGGGCCTGGATTTCAGCTCCCGCTACGTCTCCGTGCAGCTGGCGGCGTTCGTCAGCCGGATCGACAACTACATCTTCGCCGCCCGCAACGGAGAGGTCTCCGACGAGGGGCTCCCCGTCTATGCTTTCCGCAGCGGCCTGGCGCACCTGCGCGGCGGCGAAATCGGCATCGACGTCCATCCGGTCCACCAGCTGCACCTGAGCAGCGCCTTCTCGTGCGTGTACGCCCGCGAGGCCGGCGGCGACGATCTCCCGCTGATTCCCGCACCCCGGCTCTATTCGGAGATCAAGTGGGAGCTTTCCCATGGCGGCCGCCTGTTCAACAACGCTTTCGTAGCGTTGAACACAGACTGGAACCTGCGCCAGGACCATTTCTACGGCAGGGACGACACCGAAACGGCCACGCCCGCATACGTACTGCTCGGCGCCTCGGCAGGAACGGACCTGGTGATCCGCGGCAAGACCCGCCTGTCGCTGTACCTCATCGGCACCAACCTGACAGACCAGATCTTCATGCCCCACCTGAGCCGCCTCAAATACATCGGCATCGCCGATATGGGCAGGAACGTAATCCTGAAGGTCATCGTTCCGCTGTAGCCGGCAAGACCTTTCTAATAAACGGACAACCCGCTGTGACAGCGGGTTGTTGCCGTTTTTATGCTTATCTTTGCCATCCGATTGCTTCTCCCTATTCCAGATGAGGCCGTGATGCTCAATCCCAATCTTGTTCAGAACCCCGGCTATTAGCCATTCTTTCTTTTTTTACTAAAAAGGTGTATATTTGAGCGTTTAACGTTAGTAGTTGTGAAACGCATTGTAGTCAAAATCGGCACGAATGTGCTGACGCGTGCGGACGGCACGCTGGATGTCACGCGCGTGTCCGCGCTCGTGGACCAGGTGGTCGGCCTGCGCAAGGCGGGCTGGGCGGTGGTGCTCGTGAGCTCCGGCGCCGTGGCCTGCGGCCGCACCGAGTTGCGGCTGGACAAGGACCTGGACAGCGTAGAGCAGCGCCAGCTGTACTCCGCCGTCGGCCAGGTCCGCCTGATGGACCTCTATTATCGCCTTTTCCGGGACTATGGCCTGCCGATCGGCCAGATCCTGACCACTAAGCAGAATTTCGAGACGGAGCGCGAGCGCGACAATCAGCGCGCCTGTATGGAGGTGATGCTGGAGCACGGCGTCGTGCCCATCGTCAACGAGAACGATACCGTGAGCGTCACCGAGCTGATGTTCACCGACAACGATGAGCTCTCCGGGCTGATCGCCGAGATGGTCGGCGCGCAGACGCTCGTCCTGCTGAGCAACATTCCCGGCCTGTACGACCGCCATCCTGACGATCCGGCGGCCAGCGTGATCCGCACCGTGCACTGCTCGGACGACCTGTCCGGCTGCATCCGCGAGGAGAAGAGCGCCTTCGGGCGCGGGGGGATGTTCTCCAAATACAATACCGCCCGGCGCGTGGCCGCCGGCGGCATCCGCGTGCTGATTGCCGACGGCAAGCGCGAGCGGATCCTGCCGGACCTGCTGGAGCGCCCGGAACAGACCGTTTTCACTGAATTCCTTCCCTAAGCAGAGATGAATCAATTCGAAGCAGCCAAGCGGGGTGCGGCGCAAGTGGCGCTGATCCCGGATGCAGAGCGTGCCGCGGCCCTGGAAGCCGTGGCCGACGCCATTCTCGCGCACAGCGCGGAAATCCTGTCCGCCAACGCGGAGGACCTCGCGCGGATGGACCCCCAGAATCCGCTTTACGACCGGCTCAAGCTGAGCCCGGAGCGCCTGGAGGGCATCGCTTCCGACATGCGTCACGTGGCAGCGCTCCCCTCGCCGCTGGGGCGCATCCTGGAGGACCGCACGCTGCCCAACGGGCTGCGCCTGCGCAAGGTCAGCGTACCGTTTGGCGTCATCGGCGTCATCTACGAGGCGCGGCCGAACGTGACCTTCGATGTCTTCTCACTCTGCTTCAAGAGCGGCAACGCCTGCGTACTCAAGGGCGGCAGCGACGCCGACGCGTCCAACCGCGCGGCCGTGGCGCTGATCCGGCGCGTGCTCGCGGAGCGCGGTCTGCCCGAGACGGCCGTAACGCTGCTCCCGCCCACCCACGAGGCGGTCGGAGAGCTGCTCGGCGCCGTCGGCTACGTAGATCTCGTAATCCCGCGCGGCGGCCGCCGCCTGATCGATTTTGTCCGCGACAACGCCAAGGTACCCTGCATTGAAACGGGCGCCGGCGTGGTGAATACCTATTTCGACGCCGCAGGCGATCTGGAGATCGGCCGTCGTATCGTACTGAATGCCAAGACGCGCCGCGTGTCGGTGTGCAACGCGCTCGACTGCCTGATCGTGCACCGCGACCGCCTCTCGGACCTGCCCGCGCTGGTCGCTCCGCTCGCCGAGAAGAACGTTCAGATCTTCGCCGACGAGGCGGCGTTCGCGGCCCTTGCCGGCCGCTATCCGCTGCTGGAGAGCGCCACGCCGGAGTCCTTCGGCACGGAGTACATGGACTACAAGATGGCTGTTCGGACCGTCGCCTCGCTGGACGAGGCGCTCGCGCACATCGCCCGCTACGGCTCCGGCCACAGCGAGAGCATCGTCACGGCCGTCGCCGCGACGGCAGCGCGTTTCCAGGCGGAAGTCGATGCCGCCTGCGTCTATGTGAACGCGCCCACAGCCTTCACCGACGGAGCCCAGTTCGGACTCGGTGCGGAGATCGGCATCAGCACGCAGAAGCTCGGCGCCCGCGGCCCGATGGGTCTCTGCGAAATCACGACTTACAAGTGGCTCATTGACGGAAATGGCCAGGTGCGTTCGTAGCACCCGGCCATTTATCCATTTATATATAGCTGACCGCTAGCGATGGCGGGTCCACGGCTCGGCGGCTTTCTCGCAGAGCTGGAAGAAGTGCGTGCGGAGGGCCGGCCAGCTGTAGTACGGACCGGAGACGGGCTCGATGCCCGGAATCGTGATCTCCTTCTCGTTGTAGAGGATCTTGGTCAGGACCTCACCCTTGTTGTTGCGGTAGAACACCATCTGGATGTTCGTGGCCATCGGAACCTGGAAGAAGGCGTACCAGTTGTGCAGGTGGGCCTCCTTGTAGGGGAACACGCGGCCCTGCGGGTCGTCCACGCCGAGCAGCGCGAAGAGCGGCAGGATGGAGGTGTCGTGACCGAAGCGCAGGTCGGCGGCACGCTGGCTGCCGGGCTCGAGCGCGGCGTCAGCCTTCTGGACGAAGTCGATCAACAGCGGACGGATGGCGTAACGGATCACGTCGCCCTGCTCCACGGAGCCGCCCCACATACGGTAAATGTTGTCGTTGCCGTCTGCCCAGAAGTAAGCAAGCTCCTCCGGGGTGAAGTATTTGCGGTAGATGTCAACGCCGAGGAAGTCGATCAGCTGGCAGAGGCCGCCGGTGGTGAAGATGGCCTTCACGAAGGGCTCCGGGTTGCCGAGGGCCTTGACGGCTGCATCGTAATCGGTGAAGAGCGGGGTCAGGAAGCGACGGAGGTCATAGCCGGGCTCGCCCTCGAAAGGCTTGAAGCCCTGGGGCTGCGCCTGCTGGCGGTTGAAGCCGGCCGGGAAGGAGTTGCGCGGACGCGGGGCTTCACCCGGACGCGGGACGGACAGACTCGGGTTGATGTAGGACATGAAGCGCTCGGCGCTGGTGAAGGTGATCTGGATCTTCGGGAAGACGTCCTTCAGGCCGTAGGTAAAGTTGCACATACTGACGATGCAACGGAAGTTGGTACTGGAGAAGCAGTTGACTTCCTGGCGAGCCTTGTCCTTGAAGATGCCCGGGTAGCGGTGGGCCATGCGGGCGGCGATCTGCTGATGCTCACGGGCGCCGCGCGGGGTCAGCGACCCCTCCATGCCCTTGTGGGCATCGACGACGGCCTCGACATCTGCCCAGAGGGCCTTGCCAGCCGGCGTCAGCAGGCCGAGGGAGTCAAGGTAAGCAAACCCTGCCTGGGCGTTACGGCCGAAGGTGGAATTCTGCTCGTAGCGGGAACCGTGGCGGCCGTAGTGCGTAATATAAAAAGGTTTAAAGCCTTTCGGCGCGGGGGTGTCCACGATCGGGTCGAACTCGTAGGAGTGCATGTTGTTGGATGCGCGGTCGGGATTCTCCGCAAACAGGCGGACGACTTCAGCCTGCTGTGCGCCGGCACCGAGGCTCAGGGCAAGCAGCAGGGGGAGGGTCAGGAGTTTTTTGAAATTCATGTTTGGAATTGTTTTAGCATTTCGTTTGTCTCAAAGGTAAGGAATCGTCTCCATATTGCCAAGGGCCTTGCCGCCTCTTGGAGGGTATTTGAAACATATTTGAACGCTTTTGATCTGTGAAACCCGAAAAATGCTAACTTTGTAAATATGATTCGAACGCTAATTAAGATGTTGCTTGTGCTGGCTCTGGCGGCTGTCTGCGCCGGGTGTTCCGCACGCGTGAAACAATATAAGGTAGAAGTCGTGAAAGAATACCCGCACGACACGGGCGCATACACGCAGGGGCTCTTCTTCGACGGGGGCCGCTTCTACGAGAGCACGGGCCAGTTCGGCGAGTCCAGCTTCCGCGAAGTGGAGCTTGCCACCGGCAAGGTCCTCTCGAAGATGAATTTCCAGCAGAAATACTTCGGCGAGGGGTCCGTCATGCTGGGCGGCAACCTGTACATCCTGACCTGGCTGAACAAGGTCGCCTTCGTGTATGACGCGAAGACGCTCGAATACAAGCAGACCTATTCTTATCCGCGCGAGGGCTGGGGCCTGACCACGGACGGAAAGTCCCTGATCGCCTCAGACGGGTCGTCGCGCCTGTACTTCCTCTCCCCCGAGTTCAAGCAGGAGCGCTACGTGGACGTGAAGATGGACGGCCGCGCGGTGCGCAACCTCAACGAATTGGAGTACATCGACGGCAAGGTCTGGGCGAACATCTACATGACCGACCTGATCGTCATCATCAACCCCGCCGACGGCACCGTGGAAGCCAGCATCGACTGCTCCGGCCTGCTGCCGAAGAAGCTGCGCGAGCCCCGCACGGACGTACTGAACGGCATCGCCCAGGATCCCGCCACAGGCAAGATTTACCTGACGGGTAAATACTGGCCGCGCCTCTATGAGGTCCGGCTTGTGCCCAAGAAATAGACACTGGAACAATAACATACGCTTATGAAAAAGCCCTTGCTCGCGCTGCTCGCCGCAGCGCTCTTTTCCGTTGGACCGGCGCTCGCCGGTGACCTGAAGTTCTCCTCGCTCCTGGGCGACAACATGGTGCTCCAGCAGCAGACCGAAGCCCGCATCTGGGGCACGGCCGGGCGCGGCGCCACGGTGCGCGTGAGCGCCTCGTGGCTGGCGGAGCCACTGTCCGCGAAGGCGGACGGCCGCGGCCGCTGGGAGCTGCTCGTACCGACGCCGACGGCGACTTTCGAGCCGCAGACGCTCGTGGCGGAAAGCGGCTCCGAGCGCATCCAGGTCGCGAATATCCTGATCGGCGAGGTATGGCTCTGCTCCGGCCAGAGCAACATGGAGATGACCCTGGGCGGCGGCATGGGCACGCCCGTCGAGGGCGCGCTGGACGAGATCGCGATGGCGCGCCAGTACAAGGGCGTCCGCTACCTGGCGGTCAAGAAGGACCGCGCACTCGAGCCCAAGGAGGACGCCGAGGGCGTCTGGGAGGAGTGTACGCCCGCCACGACACCGCACTTCAGCGCCGTGGGCTATTTCTTCGCCAGCCGCCTGTCCCGGGCGCTGGATGTACCCGTAGGCATCATCAACGCCAGTTGGGGCGGCTCGGTCATCGAGGCGTGGATGAGCAAGGACCTGCTCAAGGACTGCCCTGACGTAGACCTCACCAAGGCCTCCGACGCCAAGACCAACGACATGTACAAGCCGATGATCATGTACAACGCGATGTTCAAGCCCGCCAGCCGCTACACCGTGGCCGGCATTATCTGGTACCAGGGCGAATCGAACATCAGCATCGCCTGCTACGAGTATGCCGACCGCCTGACGGCGATGGCAGAGCTGTGGCGCAAGGACATCGGCCGGGGCGACATCCCGTTCTTCATCGTCGAGCTTCCTCCTTATGATTATTACGACGGCCAGTACGGCCTGCAGGACGGCCACGGCCCGATCGTGCGCGAGCAGCAGTTCATCGCCTCGCAGCGCATCCCCAACGCCGCCATCATCGGCACCAACGACCTGGCCTACGAATACGAGCGCACCCAGGTGCACCCTTCGCAGAAGCGCCAGGTGGGAGAACGCCTCTGCTACATGGCCTTGAACAAAGCCTACGGCTATCCTTCCGTGCCCGCGCTGAATCCCTGTTTCAAGGCGATGCGCGTGGAAGGCGACAAGGTGATCGTGTCGTTCGACAACGCCCGTGCAGGCTTCCTCGGCGTGGATGAGATCCGCGGCTTCGAGATCGCCGGCAAGGGCGGCGGCTTCCATCCAGCCCAGGCCGAAACGAAGATGTCCTTCCCGGGCGGCCTGACCGTCATCCTCTCCACCCCGGCCGTCCCCGAGCCCGTCGCGGTCCGCTACTGCTACAAGGATTTCGAGGTAGGCACCCTGAAGGGCGCCAACGGCCTCCCGCTCATTCCCTTCAGCGCATCTCTGCCGGAGAAATAGGCTGCCGGGCACAAAAAAGGGCCTCTGTGTGCCCGGGAACCAACAAGTATATCAAAAAGAAGCGAGCACCTTTGCAGGTGCTCGCTTTTGGCTCCCCCTCGGGGACTTGAACCCAGGACCCCCTGATTAACAGTCAGGTGCTCTAACCAACTGAGCTAAGGAGGATTGTTTTCCCGCTACTTGCGTTTTGGGATTGCAAATATACGGAGAATTCTTGAATGCGCAAATTATTTTTACTTTTTTTTGCACCGAATCTACTTCTCACGCGAATGGGGTGCAATTCAAGGAAAAATGATTATATTTGTAAGTCTTACGCGTATGGATATCGATCTTCTGTCCAGAATGGTGGGCGAACTGATCCTCGAACACGATCAGGTAGGCTTGCCCGGTGTCGGCACCTTTGTGGCCGAGATGGTCCCTGCGACCTTCTCCGACAAGGGCTATACCATTCATCCCCCGTACCGACGGCTTTCCTTCTATCCTAGTCGCCTGGAGGACAGTCTGTTAATCAAGTTCTACGCAGAGTCCAACCAGATCACACGCGAGGCGTCCGCCGCCTACATCACCCAATACCTCGCCGAGCTGAAGAGCGTACTCGAGGAGCGCAAAACCATCGTCCTCCCGGGTCTGGGCCGCCTGCGCGCCACGCGGGAGAACACCCTTTTCTTCGTCCCGGACGAGGATCTGGACATCTACCCCGCCGGTGTGGGGCTGGAGCCCGTCTCCCTGAAGAGCCTCGAGGTCGAGGAGCAGGAGCCGGTCGTCATCGACGTACCGGTGCCGGGACCGGAGACGGCCGTGAAGCCGGCCGAGCCGGCGAATGACGAGGAGGTTCCTGAGCAGATCGAGGAGGAGATTCCGGATCAAGTCCAGAATGACGAAGAGGCGGTCCGGAATGACGAGGAGGTCCCGCCGGAGAATGACGGTGAGGAGGAGAAGCAGGAACGGCCGAGACCGGCTACCTACCCGGCAGCGTGGATCCACGAAGACTGGAAAGAACCTGAGCGGAAAGGACTTCCGGGCTGGGCCATTGTGCTGATCGTCCTCGTCGGGCTGACCATTCTGGCACTCATCGCCTTCATGGTTCTGGCCCGCGTGGCCCCGGACTTCATCGACACCCTGCTCTACTCCCCGGACGAACTGCGGATCATCAATTATTGATGCCATGATCGAGCTGATTTACCCCGTCTCGCCCGCTCCGCTCCTGAAAGGCTGCAAGCGCGGCACCGCTGCGGAGATGCTCCCCATCGTGGACGAACTCGGCAACGTACGTGCCCAGGCACCCCGCGACCAGGTCCACCACGGCACCAAGCCGCTCCATCCCGTCGTCCACCTGCACGTCATCAACCGCCGCGGCGAGCTGTACCTCCAGCAGCGCGGCGCCCACAAGGACCTGCTTCCGCTCTACTGGGACACAGCCGTTGGCGGCCACGTCGCCTACGGCGAATACATTTCCGAAGCCCTCTACCGCGAGGCGGCCGAGGAGCTCGGGCTGCACGACTTCCTTCCCCAGGGGCTCTGCCACTATGTTTTTGAGTCTGCCGACGAATGCGAACTGGTAAACGTGTTCGCCGCCGTCGGCGAATATGAGATCCACCCCGACCCCGACGAGCTCGCCGGCGGCCGCTTCTGGACGCTCGAGGAGATCGAGCAGAGCATCGGCAAAGGCATCCTGACCCCCAATTTCGAGGGGGAATACCACCGCATCAAGAACGCTCTCCTGGCCCTTCTGTAATGCAAGAACTGCGTAAATTCATCAAAGACCAGCTCTCCATTTGGCCGCTCGCCGCGACCAATTTCCGGGCGCTCAAAGCCGTCAAATCCCGGGAGCTCACAGTCTTCGGCCTCCCCTGCCGGATCCAGTGGAATCCCGAGCGGGTCGGTTCCTCAACGGCGGACACCTCTCCCGAGGCCATCGCCGCCCGTCCCTGCTTCCTGTGCGGGCAGAACCACCCGGCGGAGCAGCACCACATCAAGTTCGAAGGCCGTAAGGGGCGGATGTACAACGTCCAGATCAACCCCTTTCCCATCTTCAAAGACCACCTGGTGATCGTCCGCAACGAGCACCTCCCCCAGGCCATCTGGCACCATATGCCGGACATCCTGGACTTCGCCCGCAAGTATCCCGATTTCACGGCATTTTATAATGGTCCGGCCAGCGGCGCCTCCGCGCCCGATCACCTGCACTTCCAGGCTGCGCCGCGCCACAAGATGCCGCTCGAAGAGGCCGTGGACGCCTTTCTCGACGCGCCCGGAGAGGCGCTCGCGGGCGTCAAGGACGCGACGCTGTACCGGTTTCCCGGCTATTGCCGGGGCGTCTATGCGCTCAAGGCCACGACCTCGAAATCCCTGACCAAGCTCTTCTACCGCTTGCTGGACTGCTGCGACCGCCGTCCGGACGAGACGGAGCCCAAATTCAACCTCTACGCCTACGTCAAGGGCGCGGAGTGGCGCTGCTTCGTGGTGCTCCGCTCTGCCAAGCGCTCCCACCACTACGACGCCGCGGGCGAGGAGCACCTGACCGTCAGCCCCGGCGCTGCCGACATGGCGGGCGTGTTCGTGACCCCCTTCCGCGAGGACTACGAAAAAGCGACCCCCGCGCTGCTGGAGGCCATGCTCGACGAAGTGACCATCCCGGAGCGCGAGCAGGAAATGATCGAATGGCGCCTGACGCGCACCCAACCCCGCGTGGCCGTAGGCATCCTCGCCGCCGAGGAGATCTGCTTCGAGATCATCTCCGACGGAGCCGGCCCGCAGCGCGTGCGCTACTGCGAGGGCCGCATCGCCTACAACGGCGCGCTCTACGACGAGCTCCTCTTCGACTCCATCACGCGCTCGACGCGTTTTGCCGAGCCGTCCTTCATCCTGTACGACGTGGTGATCGGCATCGACTTCCACTGGCAGCAGAAACGCACGCTCAAGTTCGCCGGCGGCCTGAAATTCATTGTCGAGGGCGACAAGGTCCGCGCCGTCAACCTCGTGGGCATGGAGGACTATCTGCTCAGCGTCATCTCCTCCGAGATGAAGTCCAGCGCCTCCGTCGATCTGCTCAAGGCGCACGCCGTCATCTCCCGCTCCTGGCTCCTTGCCCGCATACGTGACAGACTCGCCGCGAGCAGGCCGGATCGCGGCAGCGATTATCCGGCCATCCCCCTTGAGGGGGCGCAGGGGGTGAAGATCCCGAAGGTCGAAATCCCGCATAGGGATTTCGACGTGTGCGCAGACGATCACTGCCAACGTTATCAAGGACTTACGATGGCCGTGGGCGACAACGTCCGCACCGTCATCGACGAGACCTGGGGGCAGGTGCTGCGCTACCAGGGGCAGCTCTGCGACACCCGCTATGCGAAGTGCTGCGGCGGCAAGACAGAGCTCTTCAGCACCTGCTGGGAGGACATCGACTACCCCTACCTGCAGTGTGTCGATGACCCCTGGTGCGACTGCGAGAACGACGAGATCCTCTCGCAGGTCCTCAACGATTATGACCAACAGACGAAGGACTTCCACGACTGGACCGTCCGCTACAGCGCCGACGAGCTCGCCGCACTGGTGCGCGAGCGTACCGGCATCGATTTCGGCGAGATCCAGGCCCTGGAGCCCATCGAACGCGGCCCGTCCGGGCGCATCAAATACCTGCGCATCGTGGGCAGCAAGCACACGGAAGTGGTCGGCAAGGAGCTGAAGATCCGCCGCGCACTGAGCACTTCCCACCTCAAGAGTTCCGCCTTCGAGGTGGAGCGCGACCCCGCCGGTGCGTGGATCCTGCGCGGACGCGGCTGGGGCCACGGCGTCGGCCTCTGCCAGATCGGCGCCGCCGTGATGGCCGCCCGCGGCTTCGACTACCGACAGATTCTCCAACACTATTACCCCGGAACCGATGTCGAATAAGCAACGCTCCCCCTGGTGGTGGGTCCCCACGCTGTATTTTGCGGAGGGCATCCCCTACTTCATCGTCAACGTGATCTCGGTGACGATGTTCAAGCGCCTGGGCATGCCGAACGGAGACCTGGCCATGTACACCTCCCTGCTCTACCTCCCCTGGGTCATCAAGCCCCTGTGGAGCCCCTTCGTGGACGTGATCCGCACCAAGCGTTGGTGGATCCTGCTGATGCAGCTGCTGTGCACCGCCGGTTTCGCGGCCCTCGCGCTGAGCGTCAGCCCGAACGTCTTCGGCTGGTCGCTGGTCATCTTCTATGTCATCGCCTTCGCCTCCGCCACGCACGACATCGCCGCGGACGGCTTCTATATGCTGGCCCTGGAGCAGAAACAGCAGGCCACCTTCGTGGGCATCCGCAGCACCTTCTACCGCATCGCCTCCGTCTTCGGACAGGGCGTGATCGTGGTGCTGGCGGGCGTACTGGAGGAGCGCCTGGGCGCCATCCCGCGCGCCTGGAGCATCACCCTGCTGGTTTCCGCCATCCTCTTCGCGCTCATCACCCTATGGCACTGGAAATTCCTGCCGAAGGTCGAACCCTCGCCGGACGGCTGCAGTCCTTCCTCCGCTATCGGTCTACGCTCCGCTCGACCGACCCTATCCGGGAGAACGGCTCCGGAAGGGCTCAGCCGCTCCGGCGAAGATACAGTCATTCCGACCGACGAGCCGGAATCCCGCCGCATCTTCCGGGAATTCGCCCAGGCCTGGGTAACATTCTTTAAGAAGCCGGGCGTGTGGCTCGCCATCACCTTTATGCTGCTGTACCGCCTGCCGGAGGCCTTCTCCGTCAAGATGCTTACCCCCTTCCTGCTCGACCCCGTCGAGGCCGGCGGCCTCGCTCTCAGCACCGCCCAGTCGGGCCTCGTGTACGGCACCGTGGGCGTCATCGCCCTGACCGTGGGCGGCATCCTCGGCGGCCTGTACGCCACCAGATTTGGCCTGCGCAAGTCCATGTGGCCCATGTCCATGGCCCTGGCCCTGCCTTGCGCCGCATACCTCATCCTCGCCGCCGTGCAGCCCACCGCGCTGTGGAGCATCTTCCTGCTGGTCGCCCTCGACCAGTTCGGCTACGGCTTCGGCTTCACGGCCTATATGCTTTATATGATGCAGTTCTCCGAAGGCTCCTTCAAGACCTCGCACTACGCCATCTGCACGGCCTTCATGGCCCTGTCGATGATGATCCCCGGCCTGTTCGCCGGCTGGATGCAGGAAGCCCTCGGCTATGTCGGATTCTTTATCGTTGTCATG
>JAEFAI010000013.1 GCA_016291185.1 Bacteroidales bacterium | reverse complement strand
ATCGTTGATGTTGGAGGCCGGAATCGTGGAGATGGCCACGCTGTCCAGCACGGTCACGATGCGCACGCTCTCGCCCAGATAGGCGGGCAGGCGGCTGGTGGTGACGACGACACCCTCGAGCTGCTCGAGGGCGGAATCCGGGTGCTCCTGCGCCCGGGCGGCCGTGCCGACGGCCGCAAGGAGGAGCAGGACCAAAGCGGTCCTGAATACAACTACTAACTTGTTTTTCATATGCTTTATCTCGGAAGCTCAAATACTTCCATATCTTTCACTTCTCCGGATTCGATCCGGAAGCGGAGGGCGGTACGAACGACCTGCCAGCCCTGGAGGCCAGCGGCGCCGGGGTTGATGTAGAGCATGTTGTGCGCGTGGTCCTGCATCACCTTGAGGATATGGGAGTGGCCGCAGATGAAGACGTCGGGCTTGTAGCGGTCGATCAGGGCGGCGGCGCGCAGGTCGTAGTGGCCGGGCGAGCCACCGATGTGGGTCATCAGGACCTTGAGGCCCTGAACTTCGAGGTACTGGTGCTGAGGGTAGCTGTAGCGGATGTCCTGCCCGTCGCAGTTGCCGCACACGCCGACCACCGGCTTGAAGGCGGCGATGGATTCGGCAAAGGAGATGCCGCCGCCGAAGTCGCCTGCATGCCAGATGACGTCCACCGGCTCCAGGAATTTCCGGAAGCCGTCGGAGAAAACTCCGTGGGTATCGCTGATCAGCCCGATATACATCACTGTTCTGTTAGCTTCGCCGGTCTTCTCCCGCGGGCGGCCAGAAATTATTTTCCGTGCAGTTGCTCGAAAAACCAATTTCTGCTCCGCCCTCCACAACGCCAACGCGCGACCGGCGAATGACTATTTTCCAGCCAATCTTTTCTCCCAGGCCCAGGCGGCGGCAAGGGTCTCCTCAATGCTGCGCTCCGCCTTCCAGCCGAGCTCCTGCTCGGCGAGGGTCGGGTCCGCCCAGATGGCGACCACGTCGCCGGCGCGGCGCGGGGCAAATTTCCAGTTGAGCTTCAGCCCGTTGACCTTCTCAAAGGCGGTAATCAGCTCGAGCACGGAGAGCGGCCGGCCGGTGCCGACATTGAAGATCTCGTAGTCCTGCTTCATCTTGCCCTCGCACATACGCGTGACCGCGCAAACGTGCGCCTTCGCCAGGTCGACGATATCGATGAAGTCGCGCAGGCAGGTCCCGTCGGGCGTCGGGTAATCGTTGCCGAACACCGACAGGCACTCGCGCTTGCCGATGGCGGTCTGCGTGATGTACGGCACCAGGTTGTTGGGCACGCCGCGCGGCAACTCACCGATGAGTGCGGACGGATGCGCGCCGATAGGGTTGAAATAACGCAGCGCAATGCCGCGCACACCCGGATAGGCCTTCACGCTGTCGCGCAGGATGTCCTCGCACATCGTCTTGGTGTTGCCGTAGGGCGACTCGGCCGGCTGGCGCGGACTCTGCTCCGTCACCGGGAGCTGGTCCGTCTGGCCATAGACCGTCGCGGACGAGGAGAAGAGCACGTTGCAGCCCTTCTGCCGCGCCACATCCAGGATGTTGATAAACGAGAGGAGGTTGTTGCGATAGTACTTGAGCGGCTCGGACACAGACTCGCCCACCGCCTTGAAGGCGGCGAAATGGATGACCGCGTCGATGGGATATTTGTCGAACAACTCCTCAACGGAAGATTTGTGGCAGAAATCCATCGGGACCAGCGGAAGTTCCTTGCCGAGGATGGCGCAGACGCCCTTGTAGTTGGTCTCGTCACAGTTGGAGAAGTTATCGGCGATGATAACGTCATAGCCGGCCTGGGTCAGCTCCACGGTGACGTGGCTGCCGATGAATCCGGCTCCGCCGGACACGAGAACGGTCTTCTTGCTCATATCGGTATTCTTTATATTACGAGATTCCGGGTCAAGCCCGGAATGACGATAGTTACCAATCCTTGTACGGGCATTTAATCAGCATCGAGTTGTAGTAGCGGCGGTCGCCCGTGACCTCCGCGCCCACCCAGGAGGGCCGCACGAACGGCTCGTCCTCGGCACCCAACTCGATTTCGGCGACCACGAGGCCCTCGTTGTCGCCGTGAAACTCGTCCACCTCCCACACGTGCGCGTCGGAGGCAGGGACGAGCCAGCGCGTCTTGTCGATCACGCCCGGCTCGCACAGGGCGAGCAGTTGCTCCGCTTCGGCGGCGGGGATCTCTTTCTCCCACTCGAAGCGCGTCAGGCCCTGGGCCGGGCCCTTGACAGTCAGGAAGCCCTGCTCTCCGCGGACCCGCACGCGCACGGTGCGACCCGGAACGGAGCTCAGGAAGCCCTGGATAATACGACTGGCGCCGGAAGCCTCCTTACGGAAGTCTCCGGCGACCAGGAATTTGCGCTCTATCTCCTGAAAGGCCATACCTACAGGCCAAGCAGGAGGCCGAAGGTCAGGGTCTTGGCGTCGCTCAGATCCGCAGGGAAGAGCGGCGTCAGGCCGTACTGCACGAACACGCCGAGGTTGCCGTAGGAGAAACCACCCTCAACCGTGGCGCGGAACTGATGGAAGAGATGCTTCATCTGCGTCTTGCTCTTCGGTGCGCGGTACTTCGCAAAACCGTTCACGAGGAACTCGAAGCTGCCCCCGGCATAAATCGAAGCCTTGCCAAAATTGAGGCTCAGGCGGGCCGGGATACCGAAATAGGAAGCGTGGATCTTGGATTTGCGGTAGTTATAGGTCGCATCCACCAGATCGATATAGTACGGGACAAAGGTGTTGCCGCTCGGCTTGATCGAGGTCTTATTATCCCGGAAGGTGAAATCCATAAAGGTCCAGCGCAGGCCGAGGTTCAGCCCCACGGCGCCGTAGCGGAGATCCATGCCAACCAGCTGCAGGCCGTACATAAAATTCTTGCCCGTGTTGAAATCCAGGAAGTTCGAAAAATCGCCCGTGGCCCAGTCTCCCTTGTAGTTGATGTTGGTCAAGGTCGACCAGCCGAAATGCATCGGGAAAGCAAAGGTCAGGTTCGTCTCCACATGGGAACGACCCCGCGAGAGTTCAATCTTGTTGAAGTTATCCCAATCCTCGAGATCGATCTCGCGGTCCTGGGCGAAAGCGGTTGCACAAAGCGCAAGCGCGGCAATGGCTAGAATTAACTTTTTCATATTGCAAATTTAGCAATTTGTTTAGAATTGCAAGTCCTGCCCCCGGTAGAAGTCCAGCAGCTTGGCCTGGTAGAGGCACTGGAAGCGGGCCTGGATGTGTTCCGACTCGGCGCGCAGCCAGTTGTTGCGGGCGTCGTTGTAGTCGGTCACTCCGGCCTTGCCCACCTTGTACTTCTCCTCCGTCAGCTCGTAGTGCTGAAGCGCGCTGGCGGCCGACTCGCGGCTGCCCGCATAGCGCGCCTGGGCGCTGACGGCATTGTAGTAGGCCTGCTGGATCTCCTTGTAAAGCGCCTTCTTAACGCTCTCCAGCTGGATCTGCTGGCCCTTGTAGCTGAGCTCCGCGTTACGCACGTTGTTGCGCGTGTTGAAGCGCTGGAAGATGGGGATGCTCATCGACACGCCGACGTACTGGCTGAAGTTGTTCTTGATCTGCTCGCCGAAGGAGGCCGCCTGGTACTTGGAATTGGTGTAGTAGTTGGTGCCCAGGCCGCCGCTGAGCGAGATGCTCGGCAAGTAGCCGCCCTTGGCGCGCTTGATGTTCAGCGCAGCGTAATCCACATTCAGCTGGGCCGCCTCGATGGCCGGCTTGACGGAGAGCGCCTCGTCGTAGATGGCTTCCGGGCGCATCAGCAGCGCCTTCGAAGGGTCACCCACCTCGGGCGTGACGATGGCGAAGCCCTCCGGCGAAGGGAGCTCCAGCAGCTGCGTCAGCTCCAGCAAGGAGATCTGCAGGTTGCCTTCGGCCTGGATCTCGGACTGACGGCTCTGTGCCAGGGTGGCCTGCTGCGCGGACACCTCCGCGTCGCTGACCTTGCCGGCCCGCAGGCGCTCCTGCACCTGCTCCAGCAGCTGCGCGTCATGCTCCGCCTGCTCGTGCGCCACGCGCAGCAACTCCTGATTGTAGAGGATCTGCACGTAGGCCTGCGCCACGGCCACGCGGATGTCGTCGCGGGCCTTCTCCAGGTCGGCCGTCGCCGCGGCGAGGTTCAGCTTGCCGAGCTTGATGCCGTTGGTGATGTCGAAGCCCTGGAAGATGGGCACCTCGCCGCCCAGGCTGAAGGAAGTCGAGGTCGTATTCGAATTGGAATAGGTATTGTCCGCCGTCAGGCCACGGCCGAAGGAGAGGTTCTCCGAGGCCGAGGCGCTCAGGGACGGCAGCCGGCGGTTCTGGGCCGTGTTCAGCTCGATCTCGCGCTGCTCCACGGACAGGGCGCTCTTCTGTACGCTCAGGTTGTGGTCCAGGGCGTAGTTGATGCAGTCCGAGAGGCTCCACGGGGCCTGCTGCGCCTGGGCGGACAGGCCGCCCACGAGCGCTGCGATGAGGATCATGTACTTCTTCATGGCCGTTTATTTTTCGTCATTGATGATGCGCGGACCGCGGACGATGTCACCCGACTGCAGGCCGCTCGTGATTTCGATATTGACGCCGTCGCTCAGGCCGGTCTCGACCTGCACGCGCTCGTACTCTCCGGCAGCGTTCTTCTTGTACACGAAGGTGTCGTCCCCGGCGAATTCCAGGGCGCTTTCCGGGATGGAGAGCACCTGCTCCACCCGCTCCAGAACGATCTCGGCGTTGGCGCTGTAGCCGGAGCGGATCTTGTGGTCGCCCGACACCTTCACGGCCGCCTTGATCTCGAACTGGTTGGCGCCGTTGCTCTCGACCGCCTTCGGCGAAATGTACTCGAGGGCCGCCTCCGTGTCAAAGCCCTGCAGCGCACCGATGCGGATGTGCATGGGCGTGCCCTCGGAAAGGGCGCCGACCTCCGTCTCGTCGATGTTGCCGTCGAAGATGAGATCCGACATGTTCGCCACCGTGGCGACGGTCGTACCGTCATTCATCGTGTTGGCCTGGATCACGGAGTTACCCACCTTGACCGGAATGTCGAGGATGAGGCCGGTGATCGTGGAGCGGATCAGCGTGGAGCTACCCGTCTTGTTGGAAGAGGACACACCGTCGCGAATGACCTCCAGGGATTCCTGGGCGGCCGCCCGCTCTTCCTTGGCCTGGTTGTAGGCCTGCAGGACCTGGTCATATTCCTCGTCGCTGACGAGCTTCTTGTCGTAGAGGGCCTTCTCGCGCTCGTAGTTGGTCTTCGCCTGCTTGAGATTGATCTCGGAGAGGCGGACGCGCGACTGGGCGGAGCTCAGGGAGTTCATGTCCGGGATGACGCGGAGCTTGGCGATCACCTCGCCTTCCTTGACCTGCTGGCCGGCCTCCTTGTAGAGTTCGGCGATGATGCCGTTGATCTGCGGCTTCACGTTGACTTCGTTGCGCGGGACAATCTTGCCCGTGACCACGGTCGTGCGCTCAATGTCCGCCGTGGCCACCTCGATCTCCTGGTAGCGGATCTCGACCGGTCGGGTTTTCTTGAACAGGAACACGAACGTTCCGATGACAAGGATCGCGAAGAACGCGGTCAGAATGTACTTAGAAAACTTTTTCATATCTCTTGCGTATTATTATTCATCTCTCATGGCGTCCACGGGCTTGATATTCATCGCGCGCAGGGCGGGCGCCAGGCCAGCCGCGATGCCGAGCACGGTGAGCAGCGCCGCAGCGGCCACCGCCAGCCCGAACCCGATCTGGAAGGCAGGTTCGAATTCACCTGCGCTCCGCACAATCATTTCGGCCACGCTCAGCGACATCACCGAGAACACGATGCCGAACATGCCGGCCACCAGCGTCAGGCTCACGCTCTCAAGCATGATCTGCGAAAGGATGTCCGAGGGCGTGGCGCCGATGGCCCGGCGGATACCGATTTCGGTCGTCCGCTCCTTGACCGTGACCATCATGATGTTGCTCACGCCAATGGCGCCGGCAAACAGCGTCCCCAGACCGATCAGCAGGATCAGGAAGTCCAGGCCCCGGAACAGGGTGTCGATCAAGTTGAAGATCTGCTCGGTGCCAAGGAAAATCATGGCCGGTTCGTCTTCCGGGTCGAAGTAGTGCTCCCGGCCCAGCACCTGACGGATCCGCTTCTCCAGCTCCACCACGTGGATGCCGGGCTTGGCCGTCGTGCAAATGATATCCACGGTCTCACCGCGGTTGTACAGTTGCTGGGCGATGGTGGCCGGGATGACCACTTTCTGGGCAGTGTTGCCGTTGATGTTCATCATGCCGGAGGCAAAGTTCACACCCACGATCTGGAAGAAAACGGATCCGACCTGGATGAAGGTTCCGCACGGATCTCCGCCTTCGGGGAAAAGTTCCTGGTAGATACGTTTGCCGATCACGCAGACCTTGCGTCCGCGCTCCACGTCCACTTCGTTCAGGAAGCGGCCATACTTGATCTGCGGCGCCTCGATGGCGACGTAGTCCGCATTCACACCCGTCACGTTGCAATTGGTCGTCTGCGAATTATACACGGCCGTCTGGCCCCACTGGCTGATCATCGGGGTCACGACGTCCAGTTCCGGAATGAGGATCTTGAGGCGCTCCATGTCGCGGTACTCCAGCTCCCAGTAACGGCCTTCCTGGAATCCCTTGTAAGGGACGGAAGTATTGGCGGAAGCCATGAGGGCGGCATTGGAGGCGAAGCCCTCGAAGTTCTGGGTCAGCAGACCCTTAATGCCGCTGCCGGCGCCGAGCATGACCAGCAGCATGAACAGGCCCCAGAAGATACCGAATCCTGTCAGCAGGCTCCGGCTCTTGTTGCGAAGCAGGGAGTCCGCGATCTCGTGGTAAGTATTGATATCCAGTTTCATTCGGCTCTCAGGGCTTCAATGGGTTTGACTTTGGCGGCTTTTCGTGCCGGGATCAGGCCGGCGATGGTGCCGGCGACGACCAGCAGCAGGGTGGCTTCCAGGGCCACGTCCAGCCCCACGGAAGGATCTTTCATCACCTGGATGCTCTCGCCGAACAGCTCCAGCGGGTTGGACCCGACGGTGGCGTTCAGCAGGCCGCAGGCAAGCATGCCCAGCACCATGCCGATGTAACCGAAGACGGCGGTAATGCTCACGCTCTCGGCGATGATCAGTTTCATGATGCCCCAGGGGTTTGCGCCGATGGCCTTGCGGATGCCGAATTCGTGCGTGCGCTCCTTGACGGTGATGAGCATGATGTTGCTCACGCCCACGATGCCGCTCAGCAGCGTGAACAGACCGACAATCCAGAGGAAGACCTCCAGCATGTGGTGCCCCTTGTTCATCTGCATGCTCATCCGGAAGGAATTGTTGATCCAGATGGCGCGCTCATCATCGGGCGCGGCGCCGTGCAGGGTATTCAGGCTGCGCTTATAATCTTTTTCGAATGCCTCGTTCTCTTCCTCGGTCTCCAGGCCGTGGAAGGTGAAGGCAAGCATGTCGATGTTGTCGCTCTTGGCGAAGATGTCCCGAAGGGTCGTGTACGGCGTGAATATCTCGGAATCGTTCTCATTTTCTGCCGCCCGGCGGACGCCCGCGATCTGGAACGAAAGGTTGCCGATCTTGACGCGCTGGCCGACCAGAGATTCGTAGTTCTCCTTGCCGCCCAGGAAGTTGCGGGCCTGCATGTGGGTGATCACGATTACCTTGCGGCGGGCCTTCAGGTCGTTCTTGTTGATGAAGCGGCCCGCCAGGACCTCCACGCGGTTCATCTGGCCGTAGTCCGGATAGACGCCGGACAGGGAGATGTCGAAGTAGCGCTTCCCGTAAGTCATCTTGAATCCGCTCTGGGACAGAACGGCGGAGATGTCGTCCACGTGGTCGGCGAAGGCCGGGCTGGCCGTCCGGGCCATGTCACGCTCGTCCAGCTCGATATACCGGCCCTGCTTGAAGCCGCCATAGGGCTTGGAGGTGCTGTTGCCATACACCCGCATGGTGTTGGCGTTGATGCCGGACATGTTCGACTCCGTCGTATTCATGATGCCGTTGCCGGCGCCCAGCAGCACAATGAGCATGAAGATGCCCCAGGCCACCGCGAAGCCCGTAAGGGCGGTGCGGAGCTTGTTGCGCCGGAGGCTCTCCCATATCTCTGTGAACAGATCTCTCATTTCATGATGGTGCTGGTGCCGAACACCGACGCGCGGTGCTCGCGGTTGTCTTCAATTTCGCCGATGACGCCGTCCTTGATGTGGATGATCTTGTCGGTGCAGTTGGCCACGCCGCTTTCGTGCGTGACCACGATGATGGTCACGCCCTCTTCGCGGTTGAGCTTGGCGAGCAGCTGCATCACCTCCTCGGAGGTTTTGGAGTCGAGCGCGCCCGTGGGCTCGTCGGCCAGGATGATCTTGGGCTGGGTGATCAGCGCGCGGGCGATGGCGACGCGCTGCTTCTGTCCGCCGGACATCTCGTTCGGGTAGTGCTTCGCCCAGTCGGCGAGGCCCAGCCGCTCGAGGTACTCCATCGCCATCTGGTGGCGCTTGGCGCGGGGGACGCCCTGGTAGAACAAGGGCAGCTCCACGTTCTCGACGGCGGTCTTGAAGCCGATCAGGTTGAAGGACTGGAAGATGAATCCAATCATATGGTTGCGGTAGTCCGCGGCCTGACGCTCGGTCAGGCCCTTGATCAGGCGGCCGTCGATGGAGTACTCGCCCATGTCGTAGTTGTCCAGGATGCCCAGGATGTTGAGCAGCGTGGACTTGCCGGAGCCGGAGGCACCCATGATGGAGACGAATTCTCCCTTGTCGATGCCGAGGTTGATTCCTTTCAACACGTGCAACGGCTGGCCGTTGTTGTATGTCTTGTTGACGTCTTTGAGTTCGATGAGCATATAGTGTCTTATTGAACTATTACACTGCAAAGGTACATATCTTTTTTTATTTTGCAACTATCTCGCAAAATTTCTTCTGTTTTCTTCTTTCTCGGCCGCCCCGCCCTCACCTCGGCGGCATCTTCCTCCGTCATTCGCCGACCTGATCGGCGAATCTCATTTTTCACAAAGATAATAATTATTTATTGTCTTGCAATAAATTTATATCGTTTTTATGGATTTCTTCGCTTACTCCTCTACCTCGCTCCTTATATTAGACGCACAACCCTGCCAAAAGGTTAATAAAAAAAGACAGCCTCTTTCGAAGCTGTCTGTCTTTTTATTCGTAGAGCCGTTCGACCTGCTTGGTGATCTTAACCAGGTCCATCCGCCGGGGAGCTTAGATCTTGTCGCGGATCAGGAAGTAGTAAACCAGGAAGCCGACCCAGCTGAAGGCCACGACGGCGATGGCGAGGAGTACCTTGAAAAGGGGTTCGAGCTTGTTGTGCTTGAAGATGTCAAGCACGCACCAAATGGCGGCGACGATGCCGGCGATGTAAACGATGGTTGCAATCATAATGTTGTATTTATTAAGGGTTATCGTGTCTTGAAAATTCGCAGCCGCACCAGTTCTGGTTGTAGAAGCCCTGCTCGCGGATCACCTCGTTCCGCCGCTCCTGCAATCCGCCTTTTCGCCAGTTCTGCGGCCACCAGATTACCGCCTGCATGGCAGGGGCAGTAACTGCCTCTGGAAAACGTGCCACCCTCGGCATGACCACCCCAAAAATCGAAGCATTTTCGGGGGCCCCGGTAGCCAACCCTTCGAGGGGCCCATCGTCAGATGGGAGGGGTCCGGCGCAGCCGGACGTTTCAGGAGGCAGTTGGCTGCCTCTGCTGCAGGCGAGTTCTCCGGCCGCATTTACCTGGTCGAGGTCCTTCCAGCGGGAGGAGGCGAGGGTGGTGGCAAGGACGGGGAGACCGTGGGAGGCGGCGTAGCGGGCAGCACGGTCAAGCCGGAAGCGGAAGCAGGCCGCGCAGCGCTCTCCGCGCTCCGGCTCACGCTCGAGCCCGCGAATCGCCGCGAGCCAGGCGTCGTGATCGTATTCGTCGGCGACCAGCTCCACGCCCATCTTGTCGGCATAGCGCTGCATTTCCGAGAGGCGCAACTCATACTCCGCGCGCGGATAAATATTGGAATTGCTGAAGAACACCACGGGCCGGATCCCGCTATCCCGGAGGCACTCCAGAATGGCCCCGGAACAAGGCGCGCAGCACGCGTGCAGCAGGATGTCCCGGGCCCCGCCCGGCGCTTCCACCTTCAGCATTATTCGATCTCTTTGATGTCGATCAGATTGTTCAGGATCGCGTACACCGTCAGGCCCGGCACCGTCTTGATGCCCGTCTTGCGGGTAATGTTCTTGCGGTGCGTGATCACGGTGTTGATGGAGATGTTGTGCTTGTCGGCGATCTCCTTGTTCAGCAGGCCCTGCGCCACGCTGACCAGGATCTCCTTCTCGCGCGCCGAGAGCTCCAAATGCTCCTCCGTCTCCTCCTCCTGCACCCGGGCGCGCTCATGATAACGCTGGGGGTTCTCCAGCAGGCGCACCATCGGCACCAGGATGTGGTCCTCGATGTAGGTGTGGCACCTCAGGTCCTCCTGCAGGGCGAAGATCCACAGCAGCAGCTGAAGCCGCTCCATGGTGTCGCAGACCGGCGGGAGCGACTTCATCACCAGGTTCTTGAAGTCGGACAGTTTCTCGTCGATGTTGGAATGATTCTCCTCGAAGCAGTCGATGCTGAACCCGCTCCGCTGACGGCCGATCATCAGGTCCTGCACATACGGGATCACCTCCTCTTCCTCGAAGCCGAAGTGGTTCTTGAGCTCCACCTTGTAGCCCCGGAAGAAGTCCCAGAACACTTCCTGCTGCTTCTTGGTGCACGGCGAGAGCAGGCGGGAGGTGGAGGCTTCCATCTCTTCGATGGCGCAGTTCAGGTAGTAGTCGTGCGACTGGTGGAGGTAGCGGAGGATGTCGCCCACGTGGCTGCGGTGCAGCATCTCGACGGTCGGCTTGAAATCCGGGTGGGAATACACTTCACACAGGAGAATGAGCGTGTCGGGGTCCAGGCCGCACTGAGCGCACGCCTCGGCCACCGTTTTCTCGCCAAAACACCCGTCAATTCCCACGCGGGAGAGCACGCCGAGCAGCCGATAATTGGCCTCGACGAGGTCCGCAAGCTTCATGCTACTGATAAACTTATCCATACTCATACAAAAATACGCAAAATATTTTTGTGATTTACAGAAATATCCCTATTTTTGCAGTCCCAAAGTGCAAGCGGCAGTGGTGAAATGGTAGACACGCTACTTTGAGGGGGTAGTGGGCGTTGGCCTGTGTGAGTTCGAGTCTCACCTGCCGCACTTGAAAAGACAGCTTCGACGAGAGGCTGTCTTTTTTCGTTTTAGACAAGATTCAATCAATTTGGGCCAGCAGTCCGTCAATCTGCCATGCCAAAGAGGTGTCCCGCATTGCATTTCCATGAGAATAGACTACCTTTACTGAAGCATCTATACTAATAATCGTTTTGCCATGAATAAGACTTTTCTCCTAATCTGGGTCATCGTCCAGCTGGCGTTGCTGCTCGTTGGGTGGGGATGGGTGTTCCTTGAACGAAAGAACGTGAAACGCAAAAAGGCCCCGTACATCCTGATCTCACTCGGCTCGGTCATGCTGGCAATCTTTATGTTTTTCTTCGTCCCCAAGATCTGACTGAAGCCCTTATGAAATCGAAACTGACCGGCCGGCAGATTGGCCAAATCATCATTGCGACCCTGGCGCTGGCGCTGATTGTCGTCCAGCTTCTTTCGAAAAGCAGTTCTGCCAAAGTCATCGGCGTCCCCGCCAACGCCTGTCTCATCCTCGCCATGATCCTCTCCTTCATCGCGGAGGAGAAGAAGAAGGAGGAGAAAGAATAATTACTTCCCCTGGCAGTGCGGGCAGCCGGTGCAGGTGAGAGAGCAGCCGGACGAGGAGCCACAACCGCAGGAATGGCCGCCGGAGCGGCGCAGGACGCGGAGGGCCAGCACCAGGGCGGCCAGGACGAGCAGCAGGACAATGAGGGTAGGCAGGTTCATGGCATCAGAAAAATAAGCCCGCAACAAGGTAGGCCAGCCAGGCCACAACCCACGCCACAGCACATTGGAATAAGACCATCCAGATGGCCCACTTGCCGCTGAGCTCGCGCTTGACCGCAGCGATGGCGGCCACGCACGGCGTATAAAGCAGGCAGAACGCCAGCATCGGGATGGCGGTCAGCGCCGTCAGCGAGGCCGTGACATTCAGCACCTCCAGCGTCGCCACCACACTCTCCTTCGCCAGGAAGCCCGTCACCAGCGCCGTCACCACGCGCCAGTCGCCCAGTCCGAGGGGCTGGAAGAGCGGTGCGAGCAGGCCGGCGATGGCCGCGAGCATGCTCTCGCCCGGCTCCACAAGGCGGAGCCGGAAATCGAAACTCTGCAGGATCCAAATCACGATCGAAGCCACGAAAATGACCGTAAAGGCCCGCTGGAGGAAGTCCTTGGTCTTGTCCCACAGCAGGTGCCCGACATTCTTCGCGCCTGGCCAGCGGTAGTTCGGCAGTTCCATCACGAAAGGCGCGGCACCGTCCTTCTGGGGCAGCAATTTGCCCACCAGGGCCACCACGATACCGATCAGGATGGCAGACAGGTAGAGGACGACCAGCACCAGGCCGCCGTGGCCCGGGAAGAAGGCGTCCGTGAAGAAAGCATAGATCGGAATCTTCGCCGAGCAGCTGATGAACGGCGTCAGCATAATCGTCATCCGGCGGTCGCGCGACGAAGATAGCGTGCGCGTGGACATCACCGCCGGCACGCTGCAGCCGAAGCCAATCAGCAGCGGCACGATGCTCCGGCCGCTCAGGCCGAGCCGGCGCAACATCTTGTCGGTCACGAACGCGACGCGCGCCATGTAGCCGCTGTCCTCCAGCATCGACAGGAAGAAGAACAGGATGATGATGATCGGAACGAAACTGACCACCGTACCCACGCCTCCGAAGACACCGTCCACGACGAGCGAGCGCACGGCCGGGGCCACGCCCCAGCGGTCCAGGCCCGTACCGACAATGCCTGCCAGCCCCTGGATCCCCTGATCCAGCAGATCCTGCAGCGGCGCACCCAGCACGTCGATCGACAGCCAGATTACGCAGCACATGATGACCAGGAAAATGGGAATCGCCGTCCAGCGGCCCGTCAGCACGCGGTCGATGCGGCGGCTGCGCCGGTATTCCTTACTCAGGCGCGGCTTCACGACGGTCTGCGCCGTCAGCTTGCGGATGAAGGCGAAACGCATATCGGCCATGGCCGCGTTGCGGTCCAGGCCGCGCTCTTCTTCCATCTGCACGATGATGTGCTCCACCATCTCCTTCTCGTTGGGCTCCAGGGCCAGCGCCTTTTCGATGGCGGCGTCGCCCTCCACGAGGCGGCTCGCCGCGAAGCGCAGCGGGATGCCCGCGCGCTCGGCGTGGTCCTCGATGAGCTGCATCACACCGTGCAGGCAGCGGTGCACCGCACCGCCGTGGTCGTTCTTGTCGCAGAAGTCCTGGCGGGCCGGACGCTCCTGGTAGCGCGCCACGTGCACGGCGTGCTCTACGAGCTCGTCGATACCCTCGTTCTTGGCAGCGGAAATCGGCACCACCGGGATGCCGAGGGCCTCCTCCATCTCGTTCACGCGGATGGATCCGCCGTTGCTCCGGACTTCGTCCATCATATTGAGCGCCAGCACTATCGGCGTGTCCAGCTCCATGAGCTGCATGGTCAGGTAGAGGTTGCGCTCGATGTTGCCAGCATCCACGATGTTGATGATGCCGCGCGGCTTCTCGTTCAGGATGAAATTGCGGGAGACAATCTCCTCGGAAGTGTAGGGCGAAAGCGAATAGATGCCCGGCAGATCGGTCACGCTCGTCTCCGCGTGGCCACGGATCACGCCGTCCTTGCGGTCCACCGTCACGCCCGGGAAGTTGCCCACGTGCTGGTTGGATCCGGTCAGCTGGTTGAAGAGCGTCGTCTTGCCGCAGTTCTGGTTGCCCGCGAGGGCAAAAGTCAGCCTGGTGCCGTCCGGCAGCGCGTTCTCGTGCGTCTTGTCGTGGTATTTTCCTCCCTCACCCAGACCCGGGTGATCGGCGTCGTGCACGGGGCGCTCCGCCTCGGGAGCGACTGCTTCCTCCGCCTCCACGGGCTCGACCTTGATCTTCGCCGCGTCGGCGAGGCGCAACGTGAGGGCGTAACCGTTAATGCGAAGCTCCATCGGGTCGCCGAGCGGGGCGTATTTGATCAGCTTTACCCGGGCACCCGGGATGAGCCCCATATCCAGAAAATGCTGACGCAGGGACCCCTTGCCCCCGACCGTCAGGATGACGGCGCTGCCGCCGATGGGAAGTTCTTTCAGTGTCATCTATTCACAACTAACCAAGGTGCAAAGATGGCACGCGCGCGCGACATGCGCAATACCTATTTATGGGGATTATAAGAAGGCCTTTTTCTGCTTGGACTGCTCGCGAAGCTCCTGCAGCTCCGGCAGGCGCTCGCGGAATTCCCGGATGAACTTCCAGGGGATGGCGGAGAGATTCTTGACGCCCATCCCGACCAGCTCCAGCACTTCGCGGATGCGCATCCAGTACCAGGCGCGGTTGGGGTCGCTGACCTTCACCACCGCAGCGATGCACTTGAGCTGCATCTTTTTCTCACGGGGCAATTTCCGCCCGCCGCGGTCGTGCACGGCGCTGGCGGCCGGCACCACGCCGCACTGCAACCCATGCCAGTGCAGCCGGTCGATCCAGTTGTCGTCCTCGCCATACTGCTTGAAGGCCGGCGAGAAGCCACCCACGGTCTCGATGGCGCGGCGGCTGACCAGCCAGTGCGCTGCCATCACAAAAGGCACTTCCACGACCAGCCGGTCGTTGTGGTAGCCCTGTAGGGCACGGTCCACGTATTTCCCGCATTTCTTGCGGAAACGTTTGTCGCGCCGTCCGCGCGCGTCCAGTTGCATCGGGCTCAGGATGCCCCATTCCTGCTGGTGCGCAGCCACGAGTTTCTCCAGCGTGTCCTTCTCCAGCCAGGCATCCTGGTTCAGCAGGTAAGCGAAGTCGTAGCCCTCGTCCAGGGCGATGCGCAGGCCGATGTTGTTGGCCGCGCCGAAGCCGAGGTTCTCGCCGGTCTCGATGATGCGCGTGCGGGGCCAGTCCGTGCGGACCAGCGGCAGGGTGCCGTCGGTGGAGCCGTTGTCGATCAGCAGCACGTCGGCCGGGAGCGAAGATTTCTCCACGCTCTTCAGGCCCTTCTTGATCCACTTCAGGGCGTTGTAGGTGACGATGACGACGAGGATCTTAGGCATGGAAGTACCGGGTAAAGATTTCTTTGGGTGTGCGACAGGTGAAGATGTTGCGCGTGATGTTGCGGAAGGTCTCCCAGGCGATGCGGTTTGCCTCGGAGGGGTCGCGACGCAGTTTCAGCGCGGCCTTGGTGCGCTTGCTGAACTCCGCCAGCCAGACGGGCAGCGCCAGCAGGGCATATTGCAGGCGCGAGCCGCCGCTGAAGAAGAGGAGCGAGCCGCGCACCGCCGCCGGGCGGATGGCCGGGGAGATGCGCGTAGCCGTGGTGCGCCACTTGTGTGTGAGGCAGACAGCCCGATCCACATAGACACCGTAGCCTTTCCTGCGCGCAAGCGTGGAAAGGGCGATGTCCTCGGGGGTGAAGAAGTAAGTCTCGTCGAACCAGCCCAGCTCCCGGAAAAGGTCCGTGCGGATCAAGAAAGCGGCGCCGGTGATGTTGGAGGTGCGGAAAACTTCGCCGAAGAGCGGCGTCTTGCCGACAGTGTCGTCGATGGGCTCCCGGTGCAGGTGCCACTGCTGCAGCACGTAGTAGCGCGCCGGATACGGCGGGCGGCCGCAGAGCTGCAGCGAGCCGTCGGCGTTGAGCAGACGGGGGCTGACGATGGCCGCGTCCGCGGGGAGCCGGTCGAAATCGCGCACCAGCGCCCCGATCACGTCCTCGCGGAGCTCAGTGTCGTCGTTCAGCACGAAGCAGAACTGCCCGCGGGCCTGCCGCAGGGCGAGGTTGTTGTTCTCGCTGAAGCCGCGGATCTCGTTGCTCTCCAGGAAAGTCGCCCACGGGAAATCGGCCTTCGCTTTCGCGAGGTTCTCCGGGCTGAAGCGGTACGCCACCACCAGCGTCTCGTACGGAACGGCGGTGTGCGCCCGGATCCCTTCCAGACAGGGAACCAGGTTATCCATACGGTTCATGCATACGATGACGATGCTGACGAGCGGCGTTTCCATCAGTACAAAGATAACAATTTCCGCGGAACGACGGGCTTATAGCAGACCTTCGGGAAGGTCGAGGTCGAGGGTGCGGGTGGCCGGGTCGGCCGAAAGGATGAGGTCCTCGTGGAGCGGGACGAGGGTTTCCCCAACATATACGCAGAGATTGCCGGGGATGGGTTCCATGCCTGTGATGGTGCCGACACGTTCGCCGCGGTTGAGCAGGGTCCAGCCGGTGAAATCCAGCTCTTCCTCCTCTTCCCATTCGCCCTCGATGAAGAGGCCGCGGCCGACCACCTCCTCGGCGTCCGACAGGGACGTGATGTCGTTCAGGTGGATGATGGCCTTGGAAGTGCCCCGCTGCTGAATGTCTTGAATAAAAAAGGGAACCGGCAGTCCATCGAATTCGATGAACACCGGTTCCTGAAGGTCGATCTGCCCGACCTCGATGTCGCGCACTCCAATCAGGAGGCCGCCATCGGTGCCGTTGGATTTAAGAATCTTGGCGATCTGGAGCATTATGCCTCGGCAGGGGCCTCTGCAGCAGCTTCCTCAGCGGGAGCTTCGGCAGCCTCTTCTGCGGCGGCCTCGGCAGCCTCAGCGGCCTTCGCGGCGGCAGCAGCCTCCGCAGCCTTCTTGGCAAGAGCCTCGGCGCGAGCCTCGTTGACCTTGGTCTCCTCAGCCTTGGCAGCCTTCTTGGCCTCGATCGCAGCATTCTTGATGCCGCTCACCTTAGCCTCGACTTTGGCGTCACGCTGAGCCTTCCAGTCGTTCCACTTCTTGTCAGCAGCCTCCTGGGTCAGAGCGCCCTTGGCGACACCGCCGTCGAGGTGGTGACGAAGGAGAACGCCCTCGTAGGAGAGGATGCGGCGAGCGGTGAGGGTCGGTTCGGCACCCACCTTCAGCCAAGCCAGGGCGCGCTCTGCGTTGAGAACGATCGTGGCAGGGTTGGTGTTGGGGTTGTAGGAGCCGATCTGCTCAATGTAACGACCATCGCGCGGGGAGCGCGAATCCGCCACAACAATGTGGAAGAATGCGAAATTCTTCTTACCGTGGCGCTGTAAACGAATCTTAACAGCCATTGTGAATCTGTTGTTAAAAAGTTAAAACTAAATACATTCCTACCCGAGGAATGGACGGCAAAGATAGATCAAAAAAATTACTTATGCAACAAATACTTGAAACCCGGATGATTACGGGTGTTCCGGCCGTCCAGCAGACGGTCGTCCCAGCGGAGGCCGACCTTGCGCAGGCAGAGCATCAGCGACAGCTGGTCGCGGCGGCTCAGGTTCAGGATGAGCCGCCACCAACGCTCGTCGAAAGCCACGACGACGGGGTCGAGATGGCGCCGGAAGACCAGGTTGCTCTCCATCAGGCCGGCGTGGCGCGGCAGACCACAGAGCCACAGATAGAACCACACGCCCAGCAGCCCCCACAGCGTCAGATAGCGCATATCATAGCATTTGCGTGCCTCGGCATAAGTGCAGTCCCGGTCGGGGTGCGGCACGCCGCTGTACTGTACGTCCGAGGCCAGTTTAGCGCGCACCGCCTCATAAAGCGCGTCATCCAGCACGGCGATATTACCGTCGATCCAGACGCTGGCGGCGTAGTCCGGCAGCAACTCGTGCGGGTGCGTCTTGGCCCAGCGGGCGTCGTAGGTCGCCGAGCCGAAACTCATCGGCAGTTCGCGGACATCCCAGACGCCGATACTGCCGCGTGTCATCTCCCCCATCCCGACGAAGCAGATGAAGTCGAAACCGTCCGGAACGACAGCCGGCTGCTGCAGTTCGTCGTAGCCGCCGACGATGCAGGTGTAGATTGCAATCCGGTCTGTCATTTCACGGGGAGTTTAAGTTTCTGCAGCACATAGGCTTTCTCGCCTTCGGTGAGCAGGTAGTGCCAGGTGAAGTGGGCCAGGGTGGCCCAGCCCAGCAGCGCCCCGAAGAGCAGGCGCCAGCCGGGCGCCCAGCCGAAGCTCAGGGCCAGCAGGGGGAAGACCAGCGAGAAGCAGCTCGTCATCAGAAGCAGGAGCAACAAGCTCAGGTACGGCCGCAGCGGGAAGCCGGTCAGCCGATGCACCAGCGCGATGCGCTCCACGAACACGGCCAGATAGACCGCGATGAAGACGACATAGGCCCAGGCAGGGCCCAGCCCCAGTTTGAAGCAGAGCCAGGTCAGCGGCAGGCCCAGGTAGGAGGTCAGGCCGGTGACCAGGTAGAAGCGCTTGACCTTTCCCGTCGCCTGCACCAGCGTGTGCAGCGAATTGCCCGCCAGGTCCACGAGCAGGCCCACCAGCGCGAGACGCACGAAGGCGGCCGCGTGGGGCGGGACCTTGTCGGGACCCAGCCAGATGCCCAGCAGCCACTCGGCTTCGCCGAAAACGGGAATGAAGCAGGCCAGGATCACGAGCCAGGCATATTTGGCGCCTTTTCGCACCAGTTCAAAACAATATTCGCGCTCCCCCGCCGACCAGGATTTGGTGATCTGCGGGTTCAGCGCGGTCAGGAAATTGGACACGAACTGCTTGACGGTATTCTCGATCTGCAGGGCGACGCCCCGGGCAGCGTTCACGGCCACACCGAAGAAGAGGTTGACCACCTGTCCGGCACCCTGGGTATTCAGCACATAGCCGCTGGATCCGAAGAAGGACCAGCCGGCAAAGGTCGTCATTTCGCGCGTCAGCGCTGCATCGTAAACCAGAGCGCCACGCGTCTCCGCAAAGAAATGGCGGCAGTAGAGCCCGTAGGCGGCACGCACCAGCACGGCCACGCCGAGCATCAGGACGGCATAGCTGACCAGCTTGTCGAAGGGCGAAAAAAAGAGCAGCAGCGCGACGCCCAGCTTGAGGAGCGCCTCGCCGAGGCTGATCACCGCGAAAGCCGACATCCGCTCGTGCGCGATGATGGCGGCATTGTACGGCACGGCCAGGAGCGTCACGACCAACACGCCCAGCGAGCAGTGAAGCACCCAGCGGGCCGCCTCCAGGCGCCCGTCCGGGATGAGGAGCTTGTGGTTCAGCCACCACAGGCCGGCCGTCTCCGTAAGGAGCACGAGCAGCAGCGACAAGCCCAGCTGGATGAGCACGCCCGTCGAAAAGACGCGCTGCAGGTGCACGGGATCCCCTTTACCGAGGCCCACGGCCAGGTAGCGACTGATGGCCGCAGAAATGGAATTCGTGAGGAAGGTGAACACCGTCACCACGCCCCCCACGACGTTATACACGCCGTAGTCTTCCACGCCCAGGGTCCGGAGCACCACGCGCGAGGTGAACAGGCCGATGAGCAGCAGCAGGAACATCCGGAAATACAGCAGAAGGGTATTGCGAGCCAATCTCCTGCTATTCTCCGAAAGCTGTCCTGCCGGCGGGGTCATAGGGCGGATTTATTTATGGAAGAGTCCGAACACGGCCGAGCCGGAGCCCGACATAGAAGCATAGACGGCCCCGTCGGCGTAGAAACGCTTCTTGAGCGCCTCCACGGCAGGATAGATCGGGAACACGGAAGATTCGAAATCGTTGAAGAGTACGTCCTGCCACATCATCACCGGATAGCGAAGCGCCTCGCGCAGGGGCGGCAGGGCGAGCCGCTCGCGCGGAATGACGCGAGAATAGGCCTCGCTCGTGCTCACGTGCACCCCTTCGGGGACTTCCACGCGGATCTCATAATCCGACAGGTCGATTTCGTAGTCCGACAGGACGTCGCCGCGCCCCTCGCCGAACATCGGCCGGTTGTAGATGAAGAAAGAGCAGTCCGAGCCCAGGCAGGCGGCGTAATCGGCCAGCTGCCAGTCCTCAAGCCCGAGCTTGAACATGTCCGTCAGCGCCATCAGCGTGAAGGCCGCATCCGCAGAGCCACCACCCAGGCCGGCGCCCACGGCGGACCGCTTCGTCAGGCGGATTTCCACCGGCGGCAGGTCAAAGTCGGCCTTGAGCAGCGAGTAAGCGCGCAGGGTCAGGTCGTCGTCCCAGGTCACGTTGTCCGAGGCCACGAAGCGGAGCTTGTCCGAAGGCACGATCTCCAGTTCGTCCGTCATCCCGAAGTACGGGACGAAGAGCGTCTCGATGTCGTGGTACCCGTCCGGACGCTTGCGCAGCACGCTCAGGCCCAGGTTGATTTTGACATTAGGATAGACAAGCATGGATTTCTTCGATTAAGGATTCCGGCAGGCGGCGGAGCACCGGGGCGAGGAAGGCGACCATCTGGAGCCGCCGGGCTTCCGCCTCGGGGATTCCGCGCGAGCGCAGGTAGAACAGTTCTTCGGGATTGAGGTAACCGGTCGTGGCGCCGTGCGAGCACTGAACGTCGTCGGCATAGATCTCCAGCTGCGGCCGGGTCTCCACCCGGGCATTGTCGGAGAGGAGGATCGTATGATTCTCCTGATAGGCTTCCGTCTTCTGGGCGTCCTGTGCCACATAGACGAGGCCGTCGAAGGCGGCGCGGGCCGTGCCGCCGACCAGGCCCTTGAAGAGCTGGCGCGAGACGCAGCCGCCCACGCTGTGGCGGACCAGCAGGCGCAAGTCGAGCTGCTCGCTGTCCGGGCAGAGGTACAGACCGGAGAGGTCCAGCGAAGCGCCGGGCCCCACGAGATCGGCCTCCAGCACGAAGCGCCCGGTGGCGCCCGGCAGGAAGACCAGGGTCACGTTGCGCGATTCCCCGGCTTCCAGCCGGAGATACTGGGGCGCGCTATCGCGGCCGATGACGTAAACCTCGTTATTCATCGATGCTCTCGTAGCCTTTTTCTTCGATGCGGTCCACCAGCTCGCGGCCGCCCGTCTTGACGATGCGGCCGTCCTTGAGCACATGGACGACATCCGGAACAATATATTCTAGCAGGCGCTGGTAATGGGTAATCACGATGGCCGCCGTCTCCGGGGTGCGGAGCCGGTTCACGCCCTCCGCCACGATGCGCAGCGCGTCCACGTCGAGACCGGAATCCGTCTCGTCGAGGATGCTGAGCGTGGGCTCGAGCATGGCCATCTGGAAAATTTCATTGCGTTTCTTCTCGCCGCCGGAGAAGCCCACGTTGACTTCCCGCCGGGCGAACTCGCCCTTCATCTGCACGAAGGCCATCTTCTCCTTGAGCAGCTTGAGATATTCGGCGGGAGTGAGCTCCGGCAGGCCCTTCGCCTTGCGGCGCGCGGACACGGCGGCCTTCATGAAATTGGTGATGCTCACACCCGGGATTTCCACCGGGTATTGGAAGCTCAGGAACAGGCCCGCCCAGGAGCGCTCCTCCGGGCTCATGGCGAGCAGGTCGCGCCCGTCGTAGCGGACGCTGCCGGCCGTGACCTCGAAGGTCGGGCGGCCCGCCAGGACCGCGCCCAGCGTACTCTTGCCGGCGCCGTTGGGGCCCATCACCGCGTGCACTTCACCCCGGCGGATGGTCAGGTCCACCCCCTTGAGGATCTCCTTGTCCTCCACGCGGGCGTGCAGGCCCTTGATTTCCAGTAAGACGTCGTTATTCATGCTTATTGAAGAGTTTTTTCCAAGAAATGAGGGACCAGACACCGTTCGCGAGGTACAGCGCGCTGACGATCGGCATCAGATAGAGTCCGGAAGTGATATAGAGGACGATGTTGGCGGCATTGACCAGCAGCCACACGATCCAGCATTCCCAGCACTTCTGGGCGCTGAGGTACTGCGCCAGCAGCGTGAACATCAGCAGGTAGGAATCCAGCCAGGGGGAAGGATCCACCTGGAAGGTCTCCGGCCATTTGACGGGCAGCCAGTCCAGGCACATCGCCCAGACGGCGCCGAACACGCAGACCAGCAGGATGAGGCCCGGCCACTGCTCTTTCGTCAGATGGCCGACCTTGAGCCGGTTCTCGTCGGCGGCGCTGCGTTCGTCCTCCTTGGGGTGCGTCCAGCGCCAGTGGCCGAACGCGTTGATCGCGAAGGACACGGGCTGGAGCAGCATCGCGCTGTAGAGATGCTGCCGCCAGAAGAGCACGAACAGGAAAATATTATTGACGTAGCCAACCCAGAAGTTGGCTTTCGAGTTGCGGCCCGCGAGGAACACGCAACTCAGGCCCAGCAGGGCGGATATGATTTCGATCCAGGTCATCCGACGGCGCCTTCAAGTGAAACGGAAAGGAGTTTCTGCGCCTCCACGGCGAATTCCATCGGGAGGCGGGACAGGACTTCGCGGGCGTAGCCGCCCACGATGAGCGCGACGGCGTCCTCGGGGGCGATGCCGCGCTGGTTGCAGTAGAAGAGCTGGTCTTCACTGATCTTGGAGGTCGTGGCTTCGTGCTCGACCACCGCCTTGGGGTTCATGTTGCGGATCACCGGGAAGGTGTGCGCACCGCAAGTGCTGCCGATCAGCAGGGAGTCGCACTGCGAGAAATTGCGCGCGCCCTCGGCCGCCGGTCCCATGTGCACGAGGCCCCGGTAGCTGTTCTCGCTGTGGCCGGCGGAGATGCCCTTCGAGACCACCCGGCTGCGCGTGCCGCGGCCCAGATGGATCATCTTGGTGCCGGTGTCCGCCTGCTGGTAGTGGTTCGTCATGGCCACGCTATAGAATTCCGAAGAGGAATAATCTCCCTTCAGGATGGTGGACGGGTATTTCCAGGTCACGGCGGAACCCGTCTCCACCTGGGTCCAGGACAGGTGCGAGCCGGTACCCTTGCACAGGCCGCGCTTGGTCACGAGGTTGAGGATGCCGCCGCGGCCCTGCGCGTCGCCGGGATACCAGTTCTGCACGGTGCTGTATTTGACGTCCGCGTCTTTCTCCACGATGATCTCCACCACGGCGGCGTGCAGCTGGTTCTCGTCGCGCATCGGCGCGGTGCAGCCCTCCATGTAGCTGAGCTGCGCGCCTTCGTCGGCCACGATGAGCGTGCGCTCGAACTGACCCGTGCCGGCGGCATTGATGCGGAAGTAGCTGGACAGCTCCATCGGGCATTTCACGTCCTTGGGGATATAGCAGAAGGAACCGTCGGAGAAGACGGCGGAATTGAGTGCAGCATAGAAATTATCCCCAGCCGGGACCACCGTCGCCAGGTACTTGCGCACCAGGTCGGGATGCTCGCGCACGGCCTCGGAGAAGGAGCAGAAGATGATGCCCTTTTCGGACAGGGTCTTGCGGAAGGTCGTCGTGACGCTCACGGAGTCGAAGACGGCATCCACCGCCACGCTGCTCTTGGGCTTCACGCCCGCCAGCACTTCCCGCTCGTGGAGCGGAATGCCGAGCTTGTCGAAGGTCTCCATCAGCGCGGGATCGATCTCGTCCGGGCGGTCCTCGGCGCGCTTGGGGGCGGCCCAGTAGATGATGTCCTGGAAGTCGATGCGCGGCAGCTTGACGTGCCCCCAATACGGCGGACGCATGCGCTGCCATTTGCGGAACGCATCCAGCCGGAACTCCAGCAGCCAGTCCGGCTCGCCCTTCTTGGCCGAGATGAGCCGGATAATGTCTTCGCTGAGGCCCTTGGGCGCGTAATCCTGGGCGACTTCCGTGACGAAGCCCTCCTTGTATTCCTGCGCCGCAGCGAGATCTTTGATAATTTCTTCCATGAACTTGCAAAGATAACGATTCTGACGGATTTTTGGTGGTTTTTCGTATCTTCGCACGCTATTTAGTCTCGGTATGCCTCCTGTCGTCCTGCTTTCAAGCATCGCCCTGTACCTCTGCGCCGTCATCGGCGCGGGGTGGTGGATTTCCCGGCGCGCCCAGGGAAGCGCGGACTTTTTCCGCGGCGGGCGCAAGTCTCCCTGGTGGGCCGTGGCCGTCGCCATGGTCAGCACGTCCATCTCCGGCATCACCTTCGTGTCCGTGCCCGGCATGGTGGCCGCCTCGCAATGGTCCTACCTGCAGATGGCCGTGGGCTTCGTGGCGGGCTACGCCGTGATCGCCTTCGTCCTTCTGCCACTCTACTACCGCCTCAACCTCAACAGTCTGTATATTTATCTGGAAGACCGTTTCGGACGCTGGAGCCATCGCGCCGGGGCCGGCTTCTTCCTCCTGTCCAAGCTCCTGCTCTGCGGGGTGCGGATGTACCTCACGGCCATCGTGCTGCAGCTCATCGTCTTCGACCCGCTGGGCATCCCGATGTGGGTCAATGTGGCCGCCACGATGCTCTGCGTGTGGCTGTACACCTTCCGCGGCGGGGTGCGCTCGCTGGTCTGGACCGATATGTTCCAGACGCTCGCGCTGCTCACCGTGGTGGTCCTGTGCCTGGTGCAGATCGGCCGGGTGATGGGGCTGGACTTCGGCGGGATGGTCGGCAGTATCCGCGACAGCGGGATGACGCGCATCTGGTTCTTCGACGACTGGAAGGATACGCGCCTGTTCTGGAAGCAGTTCGCCGCCGGCGCACTGACCACCGTCGCCATGACGGGCATGGACCAGGACATGATGCAGAAGAATCTGTCCTGCAAGACTTTGCGCGAGAGCCAGCGGAATATGATGAGCTACGGGGCCGCCTTCATCCCGGTCAACCTGCTCTTCCTCGCCCTCGGCGTGCTGCTGTATCAGTTCGCCGCGCAGCGCGGCATCAGCGTGGCCCGGCCGGACGATCTTTTCCCGACCATTGCCTGCGGCACGGACGCCGCCGGCGCAGCTTACATGCCGCCCGTCGTCAGCCTGCTCTTCGCCCTGGGCATCACGGCCTCGGCCTTCAGCAGCTCCGGCTCAGCACTGACCGCCCTCACGACTACCTTCACGGTGGATTTCCTGCATGCCGACACACGCCTCGATGAGGCGGGCCTGCTGCGCACCCGCCGCCGGGTGCACGCCTGTGCCGCCGTCGTGATGGGGCTGGTGATCCTCGGCTTTGAGGCCATTCGCGACGGCAGCGTCATCAATGCCATCTACACCGTCGCGGGCTACACCTACGGCCCGCTCCTGGGCCTGTTCTTCTTCGGCATCCTGACCCGTCGCCGCGTGCGCGACGGCTGGGTGCCGCTGATCTGCGCCCTCTCGCCAGTCATCTGCTATGTGCTCTCTACCCATAGCGTGGCGTGGTTCGGCGGCTACCAGATCGGCTTCGAACTCCTGCTCTACAACGCCGCCTTCACCTGGCTCGGCCTCTGGCTCTCCTCCCTGGGGAAAAATAGATTCTCCCGCCAGAACGCCGCGCCGGGTCCCCAAAGCTCGAACGCGGAGATCGCCCGTAACTGACGGGCGAGACGGAGCCCGGTGCAATATCGCACAGTTTTTGTACCTTTGCAGAAAACTAACCGCATGAAACGACCCCTCCTTCTCCTTTCCGCCCTGCTCCGCGCCTCGTCTCTTTGTGAAGCGCGCAAACTTCCCGCAGAAGCGCTGGGCACCCTCAAATACGAGCTCTGCTACAAGTGGGGCGCCATCAACCCCGGCTTCATGACCATTCAGATCCAGGAATAAAGATGACCGTCCTATCCCAGTATAAGGCAGAGATTCGTTTTGCCGCCCTGCTCCTCGCCATAGTAGCGCTCAGCGTCTGGGCGTCGCACTATATCCCGGACGCTTATTTTGACAGCGCCGTCACGCCGATTCTCATGTCGGCATCCACCGCCGTCGCTTTTTGTTGCGCCGGGATCACCTACCGGCACACGGACGGACAACGGGTACGTCGGATATGGGCCGGGACGCTGCTTATCTGGGGCCTTCTTGATGGGATTTATGTCATTTCCTGGCTGTTCATGGGCGAACCTGTCATGAATATGGGCGCCTACGAGCTCACCACCATCGAGCTCGCACTGGGCGATCTGCTGGGCTGGACGCTGCTTTTGTTTCCCACGGAAGCGCTCCGGCCGGGCTGGTTGAATCTCCCCAAGGTCCTGGCCCAGGTCCTGCCCATTTTTATCCTGGCCGTGCTGGACTATCTTTTGCCTGTCAATCTGCGGATCCTCGTGGCTTTATACCCGATCTTCCTCCTCTTGTTGTTGTTTACCCATGTGCACGAATACAGGCAATGGTGTGAGGACAATTTCTCCTCCCTGGAGGACATAGACGAGAAGAGTATCCTCCGCTATATGTGCGTAGGCTTCCTGGTCGCGGGGGTTTACTTTTATATGAATGTTTCCCATGTGCATACGCGGGGCTTCACGCAGCAGTGGCTGGTCATCTTCATCCTGTATTACGGCACCAACATGATCCTGTTCCGCAAGGATCCGTGGGAGCTGGCGATGCGGCCTGTCAAGGATGGTCCTCCCCAGGAGGAGATCATTCCGCCGCAGCCCAGCGAGGCCGCCCGCCGGGCACTCGAGATGTGGATGGAAAAGGAGAAGCCCTATCTGTCGCCGGACTTCAAGCTCGCGGACCTGCAGAATGTGCTGCCCATGAACCGCACCTACCTGTCCCGGTTTATCCACACGGAATACGACTGCAGTTTCTACCTTTTCGTGAACCGCTACCGGGTGGATGAGGCCAAACGCCTGATGAGCGGGAATCCCGGCATGAAGATGGGGGACGTTTCCTCCCGCTGCGGCTTCTCTTCGCCTTCCGTCTTCAGCCGCACGTTCACGGCGATCGCGGGACTCTCCCCAAGCGAGTGGGGAAGAATTGATTCTGCGTAAATTTTTACACCTCCCCCTTGACTCTGCGTAAATTTCGGACCCAGGCACCTTGCCCGGGTCTTTTTTTTACTCTATTATTGCGAAGCGACCGCATATAATAACAACGCAAAACCCATCAAGCCATGCGTAAAACTAATCTGATTACCCTATGTCTCGTGGTATGTTCCCTGTCGGCTCATGCCCAAGAGACGGCTTCGTTCCAGCCCCATTGGAACGTGGAGGTCCAAGCCGGCATAGCCAACACTTCCGGCGAAGGCTCCTTCGGGGGAATGATGTCCCCCGCATTCTCAATCAACGTCGGATACCGCTTCAGTGAACCCTTCGGGCTCCGTCTCGCCATTGGCGGATTCAGCGGCAAGGGTTACGCCATCGAGCCCGCCGCATACTACCGCTACGATTTCGTCCGCGCAGGCGTGGATGCACTTTGGCATCCGTTCCCGGGTCTTCGCGGCCTGTACGCCTTTGCCGGTACCGGCGTCATGGTCGGCACGAACAACGGCGCGGAGCGCGTGAACACCGACTGGGCGGTAGGCACCTATTTCAAGGGACTCTGGAAAGCCCCCAAGGCCTTCTGGTTCGGCCGTCTGGGTGCAGGGTACCTCTTCCCTGTTAGCCGGACCGTGTCGCTCGGCGCCGAGGCCATCTACAGCCTCCTTCCGGACGCCGTCAACTCCAAACTGGGCGGCAAGCCCGACTGCAGCGTCCAGCTGCTGGCGAGCGCGCGCTTCTCTTTTGGCGCCGCGCCCGCCCAGCCGCGCGTGAAGCCCGCCCCGGCAGCCCGCCAGCCGCGAATGTCCAAGAAGGCTGCCGCCGAAGCTGAGCGTGCTGCGGAAGAGGCCCGCATAGCGGCCGAAAAGGCCGCCGCCGAAAAGGCTGCTGCCGAGAAGGGCAACGTGACTGCAACCGCGTTGTGATCTGCACCCTTCGAAAAGCGAAATAACCAATTTACTAACTAATACCCCATAACATGAGAATCACAATTAAAAGCGTGGCCATAACGGCCATTGCCGCTTTGTTCGCTCTGACTTCCTGCAACAACGACCTGAAGGCTGACATCGAGGCCCTCCAGGCCGAGCAGGAGTTGCAGAACTTCGAAAGCGGCGACAACCAGGTAGCATCCCTGGAGACTCAGATCGAGGCCATGAAGGCCGCGAGTGACATGTATTCCAAAGAAGTTGCCCCGAAACTGTCCACGATCGGCGATTGGCTGAACGACTCCGCGGACAAGCTGATCGAGGCGAATGCGGCCCTTGATAACGCCGTCAAGACCAAGACGACCGCGGCGGAATTCCTGGCAGCCGTCACGGCCTTCAAAACCGTGGCTGACAAAGCCATGACGGACGGGCAGGAACTGGCGGGACCGGAGGATTTCGCCCTCGAGACCCTTTGCTTCCAGCTGGCCGCCTACAAAGACGCCATCGATACCTTCAGCAAGGCCGACAATAGTGCGGCGGAGAAGGACGCACAGGCGAAGGCTTACGCGGCTGCCGCTGTGGCGGCGGGCAAGACGGCCATCACGACGATCAAAAAACATGCGGCTGACAACGCCGAGGCTATCGCAGCCCTGACGGACAAGGTGATCCCGGCGCTCCAGGCCCGCGTCAAGGCCACCCTGGATGCCATCGATCAGATCAATAAGACCCTTGAAGGCAAGCCGACGGCCGCAGCCATCGAAACGGCCAACGACATCTTCAATAAGACGACGAACGCCAACGTAATGGCGATGGAGGATGTCCTTCTGGGCGCCATCAAAGGCCGTCTGGACACAGCCGGCTTCACGAATTTCAAGAACGCCTACCTGAATCGTTTCGACGGCTACGAGGCCTGGAAGATCTACGTGGACGCTACGCTGGCCAAACATGCTTCCGAGATTGCGCAGCTCCGCGCCGACCTCGAGGAAGAGGTCGCCGCCCTCCAGGAGCAGATAGATGATCTCTTTGACTATTGCGATGAGATCGTTGATTTTGTTGATTTCATCTGGGAAATCCTCCAGGATCAGATTGATGTGATTGACGAGCAGATTGAGGCGATCGAGCTGGACCTGGAAGGAGTCCACGTGGAAATCGACAAGATCAATGGCGAGATCGAGAAACTCTGGAAAGCAGTCAACCTGCTGAACGCCGACAAGGACACCGAAGGCTCCGTCAAATACTACGTGGAGCAGCTCCGCATCAACCTGCAGGCCCAGATCGACGTCCTGGAAGGCCGCGTGACCGTTAACGAGGCCGAGATTCGTGCCCTCAAGGCCCGCGTGCAGTCCCTGGTGTTCGTCCCGCAGTACGCCGACATGAAGTTCGGCATTCCGTTCTCCGTGATTAAAGCAGACGACACACATACGCAGTACGAGGCGTACAACGATCCTGAAAATGGCTTCGCGGTAAAATACAAAGTAGCCCCCTTCGACCTGGCCAAGCCGCTCGCCGAAGCCGTCAATGCCTCCATCGCGGCCCAGCTTCCCCCGCTGTTCACCTTCGATATCACCGGTCTCGCATTAACCCGCGCTTCTGCTACCCCCGAGCTCCATATCCTCAAGGCTACCGGCGACGACGAGACTGGCATCATCACCTTCCAGCTGAAGCATGAGAATTTCTACGGCGACAAGGCTGGACATGGGCAGTATGCCATCTCCCTCCGTATCGATGACGAGGGCGCCGACGCCCAAGTCTCCGATGTGAAGAAGGGTATCCACGTGGCCTCCGAATATGTGCAGACCATCGTTCAGCCCAGTTCGCAGATCGATATTGATATGGCTTTTGTGTACAAGGCCAAGGCCGATGGCACCGGCGTGGAAGACGCTACGAAGATTGCGCTTAAGAATGACAACTCAGATACTGATACACAATTTGAAGTGGGTTTGTCTCTTCCGTACACGACGAAGGAGACCGTCGCGCCTTATAAGGACTACGAACTGGCAGCGACCATCACGACGGGCGGCCTGCAGACCGGCCCCTTCACCTATGCCCAGCTGCGGGAGAAGGGTTATAACATGCCTGTCGTTGGCGTAAACGTGGAAGAAAAGACTTCCGTGTGTTCTTACTTCACCCGGGAAGGCACGGGCGCCGCATCGACCATCAAGGTGAACAATACTTCCATGAAGGAGGTGAAAACGCATCATAACGACAGTGCGATTCCCGCATGGGGCGAGAGCCACACCTTGGGCCTGAATTACGCATTCGATACGGGCCTTGGAATTGATTTGAACATGCAGGCGCTCATCGCCATCGTCAAGACGGATCTGGTGCTTGGTTTCAACTTCCCGTATGAATTCAACTGGACCTACCAGGCGGATAAGGCTGTGGATCATGACAACCGTCCTGCAGGCACTTATACCCATAATACCGACTACACCCGCGCCTGGAACGGCACCCCGTCCTTCACCGTCAAGCCGGTCCTGGCTTCGGTGGACGGTGTGGCCCTGGCCACCCCGCTTGAGCTGGACGGCTCCAATGCCGTGTATGGCCTAGAACCGAGCGATTTCAACGGAAAGGCATTTACGAAAGTGTCCACGCCGGCCAATTTTGATATTGACCTTGACATCACCGATACCCACTTTGACAACACCAGCAAGACGCTTTCTCCGGACGGTGTCACGGTTAAAGCGAAGCTGGGAAGCACCTACAGTGGTACGGGCAAATACACCCTCGGCCTTGCCGCCGCGGATGTCAACGTGAACTATACCATCACGACCAAAGACCGCAAGACGGACGAGATCATCATCACCGCCCTTGCCACCGACCACGCCCCGGCCGGCGTGACCGCCACCACGACGACCGCGGCCCTGAACCGCAAGGGCGTGCAATTGCTGACTAATCTCAATACTCTTCACTATACTGACGGCGCAAAGTGGTGCCACCAGAACTGCAATGTGTACAGCGTTGCCTCCGGGGACATCGCCCCGGCCATGTATGACGCATTCAAGAGCCAGGGTATTTTCACGGCCTCGGACTACGCCTCGGCCACCGCGGCGCTGGCACAAGAATTTGACGGCACGTACATCTATCCGAACAATAGCAACAACATGTCCTCCTTTGGCGGACAGAAGTACAACTTTGTCCTGAATGAAGACGGGACCGGCATCACATTGAAGTCCAACACGGGCGCCAATTATTATGGAAAGACGCATACGCAGGATTCTTCCCTTCCCACGAATGATTACGTTTATGACTACGGCTTCAAGTCTTCGAGCCTGAAGGCCATGGCCCAGTCTTATCCTGACAAGGCAGAAGTGGATTATTCCGCCGGGGCGTATACCCAGCGCTTCCTCTCCTATTCCTTCTACACCTACGTCGGCCAGAAGGTGACCCTCTACTGGTCCTTCACCGCCGAGGCTCCCGCAGGCAAACAGTATTCCCTGAAGACCAACCACCCTCTGACATACGACAGCGTGAAGAATTACTGGTATTACAACGTAGCCCCGACCTATCAGTATCAATCCGATACGGACAACAAGTCTTACGTGAACCAGCTCTTCACCTTCATGAACATGCAGGAACAGGTGGGCGTTCATAATGGAACTGCGTTTATCCCCAACAATGACGCAGGCTATACTGCCGAACATGTCTTCCCTGAATTCAAGGTGACGAGCACGGACGCGAAGGTTACCATGACCGCAATTCCGGGCGCGACCCCTTATGTGAACAGCGATCATCCTGCAAGCGCAACTGCGGTAACGACTGAGAGCAACGCCAATATCCTCAAGTACTATGGCCAGCTTGAAGACGTGAAGGTAACGGCGGATCTGTATCTCGACTCGGACGGCGTCAAGTTCCCGCTGACCCACAAGATTGTTGACGGGGCCAGCAATCTGGATGCCATCTACGTGAAGCAGTACAATCCTTTCCGCGACAACCAGGATCTGCACGTCGATTACGGCACCGTGAGCAGGGGCCAGACCTTCGTCCTGCCGCTGACCATGGTGGATAAGCTGGGCAACAGGATCTTCAACCTGGGCAACATGGAGAATCCGTTCTTGCACAACGGCATTGCCGGCGTCAAGAACAGCATCAAGGCGGTGTATGGAAACGACATCGACGTAACGCTGACGGATGACGATGATCCCAACGCGGTCTGGACCCTGACCATCTCCGACGACGTTCCGCCGCAGATCAAGGTTTACATTCCCGCTACAGCCACCCTGGGAGAGCATACGCTACAGGTACGGTTTGTCTCCCAGTGGAAGAACTACGACTATACCTTCAAGGTGAACGTACAATAATCCTTGACCGAATATTAAACATTAACCCCGGAAAAAGCATCGCGGACTGCGATGCTTTTTCTTTTGCGTGGCGAAGCCTGGTTTCTTTTTTGGCGCAGACAGATTCGAAGCGTAGCGACGCAGGGGGTCAGGGGGGAACGCCCCCCCTGCATGGCGAAGCCTGGTTCCTTTTTTGGCACAGACAAAAAAGGAACCGGACTTCACAGCCCGGTTCCGATTCCAACCAAATATTTATTAATCAAGCAAACAATTGCTTTTTATTTCCAGCTCGTGTAGAGGGCGGAAGAGGCATCCCAACCATCCTTCTGCTTGAGGACGCCGTTGGAGAGGCTGATTTCCGTCTGCGGATACGGGCGGAAGCCCCAGGTGGCCTCGTAGCGGGCACGGTAACCGGCGCCCTGGTCCTTCATCGTTGTCTCGACACCGTTGTTCCAGATCTTCTGGTTCAGCTGGCTCTCGAGGGCAGCGATGCAGTAAGCCTTGCCGTAGCGGCGCATGTCACCCCAGCGGATGGCCTCGAAAGGCATCTCGTGGCGGCGCTCCAGGCGGAGGGCGTCGACGCTGTACTGAATCTGCGGCAGCTTGGCGCGGTTGCGGACAGCGTTCATACCGTCCATGCCCTTGTAGATCACCTTGCCGTCGGTCAGCTCGGCGTGCATCAGGAGCACGTCAGCGAAACGCAGGATCGTGAAGTCGTTCGTAGCCTTCTTGCGGCCAAGATCCTTGCCCTGTCCATAGTACTCCGCAATGGAGGTGAACTCATAGCTCCACTTTTTGTTGAGGTAGCAGGCCGGGGAGATGAGTTTCTTCTGCCACAGACCGGACTCTTCCATCTGCGACTCGGCGCCGAACTGGTAGGAGTCGAAGTCCGGGGCCTCTTCCCACACGCTCCAAATGGAGCCCATACGGCGGATGTCCGCAGCGTCCCAGGTATTCCAAAGATCCGGATTGACGGTGCCGAAACCATAGCCGCGGCTCATCGGGAACACGCCCGTGTAGTCGCCGCTGTCGAAGGTACGCAGACCACAGTAGTAGTTGAGGTAGTTGTACTTGTGGCTGGACTTGGCGGCATTGATGTGGAACATCTGCTCGGGGTTGTGGGCATCCATATACCAGGAGTCTTCGCAGTCGGCCATGAACGGATAATCGGGCTTGGTCGCCTTGTTGCTGTAGGTCCAAAGGCAGCGGTAGTCGGGCACGAGGGAGTAACCGGAGTTCTGGATGCAGTCCTCGAGCTTGCTGACCACGTAGTCCTTGCCGACGGTCTCGTTGATGATTTCGCCCGTCTCCAGGTCCACGAGCGGGAGGGCGGTGATGTTCTCACCGTTCTTGTCGCTGTAGAAGCCGGTGTAGAAGAGGTACACGCGGGCCAGCAGGCCTTCGGCGACCCAGCGGTTCACGTGGCCGCGGCCGGTCAGGATGCTGCCGTACGGCGTGGAAGGCATGATGTCGCAGGCCTTCTTGAGGCTGGCGGCGATGAAGCCGTAGATCTCCGGCACGGTCGCCAGGGCCGGGTACTCGGCGGCGTCACCGACGCTCTCGGGAACCGTGGTCACGAGCGGCACGATCTCGAACATCTGGGCGAGTTCGAAATAGAACCAGGAACGAAGGATGTAGGCCTCGCCGAGGAGCTGGTTGCGCAAGTCCTCGTCCTCCACCTTATCCAGGGCGGCGATGGCCATATTGGCGCGGCCGATACCGCTGTAGCAGTTGGTCCAGAAGTCTCCCTGGGCATCGATGTCGTTGTACATCAGGTGATCCCAGGCCTGGGCCTCGGAGTCATCCATGCCACCGCCGCCGAACTGGTCGTCGGAGCAGAGGTTTGCCTGCATGATGTAGCAGGTGCCGGCGTAGTCGCGCAGGTCCAGGTTGAGCGTAGCGTAGATACCTGTCACGAGCTGCATGGCATCCTCTTCGGAGGCCGGGAAGTTACTCGTGTTGCGCTCGGTGTAGCTGACCGTGTCCAGGAAGTTCTCGCAAGCGGAGAGAGCAAGCAAGGCCGAGGCAACGGTGAAAAGTCGTATGATAGTCTTTTTCATGATGCACTAGAATTGAATGTTAACACCAATGAGGAAAGTCCTGGAAGCAGGATAGAAGCCCACGTCGATGCCGGAAGCCCAGTCGTCGTCGGTGCCCTTACCCATTTCAGGATCCATACCGGAGTAACCGGTGATGGTCAGGAGGTTCTGGGCTGAGAAATACAGGCGGGCCTTGCTGATGTACTTCATGTTCACCAGTTTACGGAAGTCGTAACCGATGGTGACATTGGAGATCTTGAAGTAGTCGCCGTTCTCGATGTAGATATCGGAGATGTTCTGCCAGTTGCGGTTGCTGCCGAAGGTCAGGATCGGGAGCTTGTTGGAGGTACCCTCACCCGTCCAGGTATTGAAGACATCTGTCGTGAAGTTGTCACGCTGGCTGTCGGCGAAGGAACGGTAGGACTTGGCGATCTGCTGACCGAAAGCACCGTAGCCGGCGATATTGAAGTCGAAGCCCTTCCAGGCCATCCAGAAGTTCAGACCGGCGGTGAAGTGCGGGTTCGGATCACCGATCATGGTGCGATCGTCAGCGGAGATCACGCCGTCATTGTTGGTGTCGACGAAAATCAGGTCGCCCGGCTTGGAATCCTCGTATTTCACCTTCGTGGCATCGACCTGGGCCTGGTTCTGGAAGACACCGGCGGTCTTGTAGCCGTAGAAGTAGCCGATCGGATAACCGACCTGGGCGCGGTACATTTCGACCGTACCCTCGGAGAGGACGTCCTCGGCACCGTGGATGATTCCCTCGGCGTTGGCGATGCGGGTGACGACGTTCCTGTTGTAGGCACCGTTCACGTTGATGCCGTAGGTGAAGTCGCCCGTGTTCTTGCTCCAGTCGATGGAGAGCTCGATACCGGCGTTGCGGATGTCACCACCGTTGATATACGGCGGATTCAGACCGTACACGGAAGCGATCGGGGCGTTGACCAGCCAGTCGCGCGTGTCCTTGATGTAACCGTCGAGGGAGACACCGAGACGGGAGTTGAAGAAGCGGGCGTCAATACCGAGGTCGAGCTGCTGGGAGGTCTCCCAGCTCACATCCGGGTTGGCGAGCACGTCACCGACGGCGCCGGTCGAGAAGGAATCCTCGGAATCAAAGGCGTAGGACGCATTCGTGTCCAGCACGATGGAGGAGAGGTACTGGAAGTTGGAGATGCTGGCGTTACCGTTCTGGCCCCAGCTGGCACGCAACTTCAGGAAGCTGAGCCAGTCCTTGGCTTCGGCCATCCACGGCTCGGAAGAGATCACCCAACCGGCGGACACGGAGGGGAAGATACCCCAGCGGTGACCACGGGCGAAGTTGGAGGAACCGTCGGCACGGACCGTCGCGGAGAACATGTACTTGCCGTCGAAGTTGTAGTTCACACGGCCGAAGAAGGAAGCCAGGGCGCCCTGGCTCCGGGGAGCACCGGACACGGAAACTTCGCTCAGCTGCTTCGGTTTGGTGTTGGACAGGTAGGCGCGCTCGAAGTCGTTCGGGAAGATGGAGTTGTAGCCCGTTCCCTTGACCGAGGCACCCATGCCCCATTTCTCGATGGACTGACCGGCCACAACGTCGAAGTTGTGCTTGTCAGCGATGGAGAAGGAGTAGGACACCGTATTTTCCCAGGTGATGCGCTGGTTCGTATTCATGCTCTGGCTCACATTGTCGAAATCATTGAAAGCCTTCGCATTGATGTTGTAGATCATGTTGTACGAGCGGGAGGAGCCGGCGGTCATCAAGTAACCGAACTGGGTCTTGAACTTGAGGTTCTTGATCGGCTGGAACTCAGCGAAGACGCTAGCCTGCAGCGTGTAGCTGGAGCTCGTGTTCAGACCGCGGGAGGTATAGAAGTCGTATGCCAGCGGGTTGGCGGAGCTGGTGGTGGTGTCGAAGGTCCAGCCTTCGGCCATGCGCACGTCCTGATCGTAGAAGCCCGTCACGTTGCCCTGCTCATCATAAGTATAGGCAGGGAGGAGCGGGGTCGTGCGCAGGATGTTGTGGACGGAGTTCCAGTAGATGTCCACGTCGTTCGCGATACCGCTGTTGGTGCTGTGGTTGAAGTTCAGCGTCTGGCCGATGCGCAGGATGTCGAGCTTGTCGTTCTTGATCACCACGTTGTCGGTGTTGACACGGAAGGTGTAGCGCTGGAACTTGGCGTTCATCGGCGTGATCTTGTTGTAGCCGATGATACCGTCCTGTCCGGTGTAGGACAGACCGATGGCGTACTTGTGGTCCGCCGTGCCGCCGGTCACGTTGATTGCGTGGTTGGTCGTCATGGCACCCTTGTTATAGGCCTCTTCCATCCAGTTGGTGCCCTTCCAGCTGCCGTTCTGGATCTGCTGGTAGAGCTTGGACGGCAGGACGGCGGCCCAGTTGGTCAGGGCGATGCCTTCGTTCTTGCTCATCAGATCCTGGGCGGCGATGTACTCCTGCGCGTTGCAGAGGTTCGGCATCTTGGAGATGAACTGCCAACCATAGTAGCCGTCGTAGGAAACCACGGCGCGGCCTTCCTTACCCTGCTTGGTGGTCACGAGCACGACGCCGTTGGCGGCACGGGCACCGTAGATGGCGGCCGATGCAGCATCCTTGAGCACGTCGATGGACTCGATATCAGCGGGGTTGAGGGCGCTGAGACTACCGCCGGCCACACCGTCGATGACGTAGAGCGGGTCGGAATCACCGATGGTACCCATACCACGGATATTGACCTTGTAGCCTTCGCCCGGCTGACCGGAGGCCTGGGTGATGGTGACACCCGGGCTCTGGCTCTGGAGAGCCCCCAGGACAGAGGTCGTGCTGAGTTTCGTCAGGTCACCGCCTTTCACCTGCACGGTGGAGCCGGTGATGAGTTTCTTCTGCTGCACACCGTAACCGATGACGACCGCCTCGGAAAGCTGGTCCAGATCGGGATAGAGCGTGATGTTCATGATGTTCTTGTCATTCACGGCAACTTCCGCGGAGAGGTAGCCGAGGCTTTCCACGGAGAGCGTGGCATTCGCAGGTGCTTCGACGGAGAAGTTACCGTCCGCGTCGGAGGTGCACCACGCGCCCGTACCCTTAACAACGACGGACGCAAACGGGACGGGGTCACCGCTGGCGCCATCGGTAATCGTTCCCTTCACCGTCAGGTTCTGGGCATTGACAGTCAATGCGGCCAATCCCGACAGGAGGAACAGGAAGATTTTGTTGGCTTTCATAAGGTTATTTGAATTAATAATAAAATGATTTTAGTGGTTTACGGTACAAAAATATTCAATTCGATCCCACGACAGGGACATATTTGCGTATTCCTATACACAATTTGCGCAACCAGCTTCTTTTATTTCATGAGAGAACGGACAATCTGTCCCACTTCACCATTCTCGTGAACGCCTGTAAATGCCTCAGCATGCGGGCCATAGGCAAACACGGGAACGAGAATGCCGTTGTGCCCCTTGGTGGAGAAATGCACTTTCACGGTGCGGTCTTCGAGGCTGCCGTCGATCAGCGTGAGGCCGCCGGTGGCGTGGTCCGCCGTCACGATGACCAGCGTCTGCCCATCCTGCTCGGCCCACTTCAGGACCTTGCCGATGGTGCGGTCGAAGTCGAAGAGTTCCTCCGCCATGTAGCCGACCTTCTTGCGGTGGCACCAGTCGTCAATGCTGGAGCCCTCGACCATCAGGAAGAAGCCTTTCTTATTGTCCAGCAACTCGATAGCCTTCATCGTGCTGTCCTCGAGCACCGGGCCGCGGTCCAGCGCAGGCTCCATCTCAAGCGGGGCGAAGAGGCCGAGCATACGGCCGGATTTCACCTTATTCAGGTCTTCCAGATTGTCCACGAAGGTGTAGCCGCGGTCCACCATCTCCTGCACCAGGTCGCGTCCGTCGGAGCGGTTCTGCCAGAACTGGATGCCGCCGCCGCAGAGGAAGTCCACGCCGCTGTCCACGTACTGGGCGGCATTGATTTCCTCCTCGTCGCGGTCGAGCGAGTGGCCCACGAAGTCGAGCGGCGTGGCGTCATTAATACGGCAGGTCACGGTGACGCCGGTCTTCATCCCTTTGCGCTGCGCGTCGTGCAGCAGGGACGGGACCGGATTTCCGTCCGGATCCACGCCCATATAATGGTAGCGCGTCTTGACGCCCGTCGCCAGGGCGGAGCCGCCGGCGCAGGAGTCCGTGACGAGGCGATCGACCGCATACGTGCGGGAGAAGCCGGACACGGGCATGTTGTCCATATTGAGGTGGCCGCCGTTGAGCACCCAGCCGCAGCTGACCTGCTCCACGCCCATGCCGTCGCCGATCATGAAGATGACATTCTTGATCTTCTTACCCTTCGGCTGCTGCACGGTCACGGTCTCGTACGGCTCGGCGACCGTGTACTGGTCGTCCTCGCCGAACTGGTCGTTCGCGTACTTGGAACGGTTGCGGGAGATGTCCTGCTCCTCCGTCAGCGGCGTGGCAGGCGCGCCGCTGTCGAGCACGAAATGCACGTTCTGCGCCTCCGTGCGGCAGGTGACCGCCTTGGTCTGGCCCGGCAGGAGCGGGAAGAAATTGTCGCTCCAGAAGGCCGGGGCGACCAGCTGGTCGTCGGCGTCGAGCGCCTTCACGATATTCATGTAGGCGATGACGTCCGACTTGTTGGTCAGGGTCACGGTCCAGGAACCTGCCCCGCCCGCCACGTTCATCTGCACGTCTGCAGGCTCCTGCGCGAAGACGAAGCGCAGGTCGGCGTGACGCGTGATCGGGGTGAGGTACCAGTTGGTCTTGGACCAATTGTATTCATTGTCCCGGGCGGGCAGGCAGTAGAAGTTGTCCGCGACGGGCGAGCCGTCCGGCTGCGTGAGCGTGAGCGCGACGAAGTGCGGCTTGCCGTCGAAGCGGTGCAGGTCGAAGACCGGCAGGCTCTGGCGATAGCCAAGGGAGATCTCGCGGCTGTCGCCGCCCAGCACGCGGGAGTGCTCGTCATAGACGAGATAGGTAGCCTTGAGCGTAAGCGCTTCCGGGCGCTCGCTGACCGCATAGACTTTGCGGTCGGCATAGTCAAAGATCAGCTGGACGGGCTCGCAGGCCTTCTTGGTGCCGTAGTAGCCGGCGGTCGGGACGCCGTACCAGTCGTAAAGCTGCCAGTACAGGGACGGCCAGGCGGAGTTCAGCATCCACTGGACGATGCCCGTGCCCTTCGGCATGCGGGCGCGGAAGGACTCGAACATGGCGCGCGTGCCGTCGTAGTCCACAGCGTGCGCCTTGCGGACAAAGTCCGCGAAATCGCTGGCTGCACCGTACTGCCCCGTTACGATGGTGCTGAGCATTTCCGGCGAATTCATCGCCGAGCCGGAAGCCGTGCAATGGTAGTTCCAGCTGTCGGACAGCGGCCAGAGTTCTTCCTCCGGGATCATTCGGCGCAGGGATTCCGCCTGCGGGAGGTTGGCGCCGATGCCGGTCTCGGTGTTGAAGCCGAAGGCGCCGCCGGCCTCCTTGTCACGGTACCAGTAGTCCGGACCGACGTACTCGTACGGGCCTTCCATCTTGGTGCCGGACCAGCCGGTCACGCTGCTCTCCAGGTTCTTGGCGGAGCAGACATAGGGGCGGTATTCCTCGGCGTCGTAGATTTCCATATAGCGCTGCTCCAGCCGGGGATTCGGAATGCGGTCGCTGCCGGTCAGCCAGCCGATCAGGGCGGCGTGGTTGTGCAGGCGAACCACCTGATCGCGGAAATACGCGACGGCGAGGTCCTCCGTCTCCGGGGTGTTGATGCAGCCGTAGCCGTGGACCTCGGGCAGGCCACAGTAGTCCTCCCACTCCCACTGGCAGCTCCAGCCCACGAGGGCGAGCACGCCGAGCTGGTCGCAAAGGTCATAGACCGTGTCGTCCTTGCCCCAGATGTTTTCGAAGCGAATACAGTTCAAGTTCATATCCTTGACGTACTCGACCTGCTGCCGGATGCTCTCCGGGGTGTCGCGCAGGAAGAGGTCGTCGGTCCAGCCGGCACCCTTGATCAGGATGTCGCGGCCGTTCAGCGTGAACTGGCGGTAGTTTTCAGGCGTCAGGCGGCTGGTGATCTTGCGCACGCCGAAATCAACCTCCTTGCGGTCGGAAACGGCTCCGCCCAGGTCCACGCGGGCGCTCAGATGATAGAGCTCCGGCGTGCCGAGGTCATAGCTCCACCACACGCGGGGGTTCTCCAGGTGCAGCATCGCGACCTGCTCCGGGGTCAGGACCACCGTCTGCAGCGATGCGGCCGGCAGGCTGACGGGGACAGAAGCCTCGCCCACGCCCTCCAGCGCAAGCTCGAGCGTGCCCTCAACGGCACGGTCGGCGTGGTTGCGCAGCTTCACGCGCAGCTCCAGGTCCGCGCTCGCGAGCGTCTCGACATTGAGGTCAGGCACCACGAACACATCCTCCACGGACACGGCGCCGGTCGCGCGGAGCGTCACCGGACGCACGATACCCATGCTCTCGTCGAACGGACGGGGATTCCAGTCCACGAAGCCGATGTTCAGGTCGCCCTTCTGCGCACGGCGCAGGCGGACTTCCAGGCGGTTGTTGCCCTTGAGCAGCGAGCCGACCTCGTAGGCGCGGCGGCGGAAGACGCCGAAGGTGGTGTCGGACGAGGCAAGCTGCTTGCCGTTCAGGAAGATGTCGGCATAATAATTCAGGCCGTCGAACGCCAGCTCGAAGTACTGACCGGCAGCGGGCTTCGCCGCAAATTCGGTGCTGTAGGTCCACACGTCGTCGAAGGGCGTCTTGTCCACGGCGGCGTAGTTACGGCCGTCGAAAAGTTCATCGCCGAAGTAGCCGGCCTCCGAGAGGACGCCGCACACGGTCGAAGGGACCGTGGCCGCATACTGCTCGGACGCGCCCTCGCGCGATAGCTGCCAGCCTCCGTCCAGGACCAGGGCGTCCCCGGAGGCCATCCGGCCCTGCTGCCCGCAGGCGCAGAGCATCACTGTGAGAAGAAGGTAGAAGATCTTTTTCATACGCGGATTCATCAGATTAAGGATGCGCCGATCACCGGGATGTCGTCGCCGGTGCAGACATCAATGGTCAGCCGATCAAGGCTGGTCTTGTACGGAAAATCCCGCTTCAGGCGCGCCTCCATGGACTGCCGGAACAGCGGGTAATTATAGGCTACGCCACCGCCGAAAGCGATGTGGCTCGGATCATAAGCGAACATGACGGTGCAGAGCAGGTCGCCCAGGCGCTTGCCCAGCTCGGTGAACAGGGCGATGGCGCGGGGATCGCCGTTGCGCGCGGCCTGGGAGGCGGTCATACTGTCCCAGCCGCTGCCCGCGAAGAACTGCTTGCTGCAGAAGGCCTCCAGGGTGGCGCCGCGGTAGGGCAGGCTGCCAAGCTCGCCGGCACCGCAGTTGGCACCGCAGAAGAGCCGGCCGTGGTCCACGATGCCCATGCCGACGCCCGTGCCCAGGGTGATGACGACGAGCACCTCCGGCTTCGCATCGGCCGGATAGCCCTCATAGACGCCCATCGCATAGCAGTTGGCGTCGTTGTTGACGGCTACGGGCAGCCCGAAGCGCTGCTCCAGCAGCTCTTTGAGGGGAACTTCCGTCCAGGAAGGGATGTTGACGGTGTCATAGACGATACCCCGCTTGACATCCACGACGGACGGGACGCCAATGCCGATTTTTTCCGTGTCCGGGGTAATGATTCCGGAGATCCGCTCCGACAGCGTGTCGATTGTTTCCTGCAGGGTGGCTTCATGGGGGAACCACGGGGCGGAAACCCGCTTGACAATCTTTCCGTCCTGGACCAGGCCCACGACCAGATTGGTTCCTCCGACATCAATTCCAAGTGTCATTCTCTGTGTGATTTTTTGCAAAAATAGAGTTTTGATTGTAAGCTTAAAAACAATTTTGCGTATTTGTCCACACATTTTGCGTCAAGCTGTTTTTCTCCTGCGCATTTTTTATCATATTTGTATCGGAAACAAAACCCGCTGATTGTGAACACTAAACATCATCTTCTCCTTTTTCTCGCGTACGCGTTTTGCGTAGCGTGCACCCAACCTTGTCACATCGTCTGGACGGAAGGCGCCACCAATCCCGACACCGGACGCGCTTCCCATTCCCTCGAAATCCAAAACCCGCCCACCGGGACGGACTGGACCGTCTGGTTCAGCCAGTTCCGCACGCCCGTCACCATGGAGGACGGCGCGCCGGGCAGCATCGAGCACATCAGCGGGACGCTCTACCGCGTCGTCCCCGGCGCCGACACGCACGCAGAAGCGATGGTCCTGAACTACGAAGCGCGGCCGCTGGTCAACCAGTGCCGTGCCCCGGAAGGATTCTTCCTGCAACGCAAGGGCGGCAAGCCCGTTCCCGTGGAAGTGGAATATCGTTTCCTGCCGGCCGATCCCGTTCCGGGCTTCACCTATACGAAGGTCGAGACCGGCGTGTATGACATCATCCCCCGCCTCAAGGACGTGAAAACCCTTGCGGGCGAGACGGACCCCTCCGTCGAGCCGAGCGTCAGCCTGATTGACGGACAACGCCCCGGCTGGTACCGCATCACCCTCGCGGACGGCACCGTCCGCATCGAAGCGGCCGACGAGGACGGCGCCTGCTACGCCCGCACCACGCTGGAGCGCATCCGCCGCAATGCCGCGGGCAGCGCAGTCCCGGCCACGGAAATCACCGACTGGCCCGACCTGCCCTGGCGCGGTCTGATGCTGGATGTGAGCCGCAATTTCACGAAGAAAGCCGATCTGCTCCGCCTGATTGACATCATGGCCGCCTACAAGGCCAGCTTCCTGCACCTGCACTTCGGGGACGACGAAGGCTGGCGCATCGAGATCGACGCCCTGCCGGAGCTGACCTCCTACGGCGCCGCCCGCTGCCTGCCGGTCCTGAACGAGGACGGCACGATCTCCGAGCCGGACGGTCTTCAGCCTACCTACTGCGTTGCGGCGAAGCCCGGCGACGATTCCCCCGGCAACGGGTATTATTCCCATGCCGACTTCGTCGAAATCCTGCGCTACGCCTGGGAGCGCCGTATCCGCGTGATTCCGGAATTCGACACCCCGGGCCACTCCCGCGCGGCCGTCAAGTCCATGGAAGTCCGTGCGCAGCGCACCGGCGACGCCTCCTGCCTGCTCTCCGAGCCGGAGGACACTTCCGAATATGAATCCGTGCAGGACTACACCGACAACGTCATGAACGTGGCCCTGCCCAGCACCTATACCTTCTTCGAAACCGTGTTCGACGGCCTGATCGCGCTCTACGCGGAAGCGGGCGTGCCTCTCGACGCCATCCACATCGGCGGCGACGAGGTCCCGGAAGGCGCCTGGACCGGCTCCCCGGCCTGCAAGGCCCTGCTGGAAGCCAACGGAAGAACCGATATCGCCTGGCTCCAGGATTATTTCCTAAACCGCTTGATGGACATCGCCGAGGCGCGCGGCGTCAAGCTGGGCGGCTGGCAGGACGTCTGCCAGAACGTCGAACCCGCCACGCTGGACCGCCTGAAGCGGAACCTCGCGCTCACCAACCTCTGGACCGTCTCCCACGGCCGCGATGTGCTCCCCTACCAGTTCGCCAACGCGGGCATCCCCGTCGTCATCTCCAGCGCGCCCAACTGCTACATGGACTTCGCCTACAATTACAGCAAGACCGAGCGCGGGCACAACTGGGGCGGCTTCGTGGACGAGCGCCGCAGCTTCTCCCTGCAGCCCTACGACATGTATCGCTCCGTGCGTTGGGACGACTACGGCAAAAGCGTCGATCTTACGCACGCCGGCGAGGGTAAGCCGGCCCTGCAGCCCGAGGCCCGGCCGCAGATCATCGGCGTCGAAGGTCACCTCTGGGCCGAGACGCTCCGCTGCTTCGACCACGTGACCTATTACTTCTTCCCGAAATCGCTGGGACTCTTCGAGCGCGGTTGGAACGCCTCGCCCGCCTGGGCCGGCACGACCGCCCCGGACGATCCAGTCTTCACGGCCGACTTCGACCAGTTCTTCAGCATCGTCACGGACCACGAGTATCCGTACTACGACGCTCTCGGAATCAGCTATCACCGTCATTGATGCCATGTTACGCCTGCTGATCATCACCGACTTCACGGAGTCTTTCGCCAACAAGCTCCTCCAGGGCATCGTCCGCTATTCCCGCCGCAAGGAACAGTGGGCGATCTGCCGCATGCCACCGTCCTTCAAGGCGGAGATCGGCATCCCGGGCGTGGTCAAATGGGCCAAGGACTGGGGCGCCGACGCCGTGCTCGGCCAGTTTGAGGAAACCGACGACGTAAGCCTGTTCGCCAAGAACGGCATCGTGGTCGTGGCGCAAGATTTCAAGAAGCGCTTCAAGACCATTCCCAACATCACCGCCGACTATCTGGGCACCGGACAGATGGCAGCCCGCTTCTTCGTCGATCGCGGATTCCGCCATTTCGGTTTCTTCGGCTTCAACCAGGTCTGCTGGTCGGACGAGCGCTGCGAGGGCTTCCGCCGCGAAGTGGAAGCCGCCGGCTTCGGCAGCTCCTTCTACGCCTACAACCTGCAGGACATCGACCACCTGTGGTACTACGAGCGCGACCGGTTGCGCGAATGGCTCCGCATGATCCCCAAGCCCATCGGCATTATGGCTTGCGACGACAACCAGGGCAACAATCTCATCGAGGCCTGCCACGCCGCCGGAGTCCGCATCCCGGACGAGGTATCCGTGATCGGCGTGGACAACGACGAGCTGCTCTGCAACCTCAGCAGCACCACCCTGTCCAGCATTTTCGTGGACATCGAGGAGGGGGGCTACAAGGCCGCCGAGCTCATCGAGCGCCGCGTGGCCAACCCCGACGGCCCGCTCGAGGACGTGGTCCTGAAGCCCGTCAAGATCGTGGGACGCATCTCCACGGCGGCCTTCGCCACGGATGACGCGCAGATCCAGAAAGCGGTGCAGTACATCCACCGCAACTACCAGAAGAAGATTTCCGTCAAGGATGTCATCGCAGAGGTGGCCCTGTCCCGCCGCCTGCTGGAGCGCCGCTTCAAGGTGGTGACCGGGCAGACCCTCTACCAATATATTTCCGACCTCAAGATCAAGCGCTTCGCCGAGCTGCTCCTCGACACGGACGAGCAGGTGGTTGGCATCGCGCTGTCGCTGGGAGAAAACGACACCAAGAGCATCTCCCGCCGTTTCAAGCAAATCTACGGCTGCTCTCCGAATGAATACCGCGAACGTCATCAACAGAAAAAAACCAGTATATGATCCGTAAATCCTTTCTCTTCGTCGCCCTGTGCCTCCTCGCGCTGAGCGCGGGCGCACAGAACTTCGACGTCCTACAGGACCTGCAGGCACATCCCGAATTGCTCGCCGGCACCGATTATCTCTGCCCGACCGGCCCCGTCACACTCTCGCCCGCACCCAAGGGCTACCAGCCCTTCTACATCAGCCACTACGGCCGCCACGGCGCCCGCTACGCCTGGCAGAGCGATATGTACGAGCGCCTGAACACTGTGTTCGGCGCCGCCGCAGAAGCGGACAACCTCACGCCGCTCGGCACCTCGTTCAAGCAGCGCTTCGACAGCCTGTATCCGTCCGTGCGCTACCGCGTGGGCGACCTTTCGCGCAAGGGCTGGCAGCAACAGCAGGAGCTCGCCGCGCGGATGTATGAGAATTTCCCGAAGGTTTTCTCCAAGGGCGCGAAAGTCCGCGCCTGGACCTCCACCTCCACCCGCTGCATCATGACGATGTCCTCCTTCTGCCTCGGCCTGAAGGCCAAGGACGCGCGGCTGGACATCTTTGAGAATTTCGGCGTCAGCTTCCTGCCGGCCATCCTGCCGCTCGACCGCAACAACCCCTTCCGTAACGAGAAATATCTGCGCACGCCGGTCAGCTTTGACGAGACCTGGGAGCAGTATATCGAGCGCACGGTGGACTACCGTGCCATCCTCGCGCGGCTCTTCAAGGACAGCGCCAAAGCCCTCCCCGAGGCTGAGCAGTGGGACTTTGTCTCCTACCTGTACTTCTTCGCCGCAGGCATGAACAGCCTGGACACGGACCTGGACTTCACGGACATCTTCACCCCCGAGGAGCGCGTCGCCCTGTGGAAGATCGACGATTTCCAGTTCTACGCCAACGCCTGGCCGACCCACCTGGGCTACCAGCCCATCGTGGATGATTTCATCGCCAAGGCGGACGCGCGCATCGCCTCCGGCGAGCAGGGCGCCGACCTTCGCTTCGGCCACGACTACACCTTCCTGCCGCTGCTGATGACCCTCGGCGTGAACGGCTTCGACCACGATGTCTCCAATCCGGACGAAATCCCGTTCTGGTGCCAGCTGCACGAGGTGCCGATGGGCGCCAACCTGCACTTCGTCTTCTACCGCAATCCCCGCTCCGCGAAAGTGCTCTTCAAGGTGCTCCTCAACGGCCGGGAAGCCCACCTGCCCCTCACCACGGACAACTGGCCGTACTACGACTGGGACGCCTTCAAGCAGCAAGCGAGCCTGCCGGTGATGGGCGACTATACCACCATTGACACGGAAGTTCCCGAGATCTCCGGCCTCTGCCTGGCGCCGGACGGAAACGGCTTCCTGGCCGCCTCCGACGAGAAAGGCGTCTATGCCGTCAGCTGGACGGGAGAGACGAAGCCCTTCTTCGTGGCGGAGCGCAGCATGGACTGCGAGGGCGTGACGCTGGACCCGGCGACGGGCGACGTCTATTACATCGTCGAGCGCAAGCAGGAAGTCCGCCGGCTCCGCGCCCCGGAATACAAAGAATCTGAATTACTTACAGTGATCAAGGAAGTAGGTTACCGCACCAACAGCGGGCTCGAAGCCATCACCTGGATGGGTGACGGCACCCTGATGCTCGGCAACCAGGCCAAGCCGCGCCTGCTCATCCGCTTCTCCCCGACCGAGGGCATCCTCGGCCGTACGGAGATCACCGAGGGTATCGTCGACATCTCCGACCTCTGCTACGACCCGGTGCGCAAGGCCCTCTGGATCCCGGACAGCGAAGCGCGTACGATCAATCTCTGCACCCTGGAAGGTAAGGTGATCGCTTCCTACCCGGTGCCCTTCATCGATAACGGAGAAAGCTTGTACGTGGATCGCGACCGCCAGTGCATCTGGGTAGGCGACGACACCACGTCCAAGCTCTACAAAATCAGTTTCAAGAATTTATAAGCGATTCTCCGCGGCCTCCACGGCCTTAAAATAGCGGTAGCTGGACACTTTGAGCTCCCCCACGGCAGCCTCGTCGCAGACGATGGTTCCCGCGGGGTGGTTCTGTATACCGCTGAGCGTGCAGTAGTGCGACATAGGTCCCTCCACGGCGTCGCACAGCGCGCGGGCTTTGCGCGGACCGAAAGCGAGGATGACAACCTCGCGGGCGGACAGGACCGTGGCCACGCCCACCGTCAGCGCCTGCGCCGGCACGGCCTCGGGGTCGCCCCCGAAGAAGCGGGCGTTCACCTCGCGCGTGTCCTGCGTGAGGGTCATCACCCGCGTGCGGGAACACAGCGGGGAGAAGGGCTCGTTGAAAGCGATGTGCCCGTCTTCACCCACGCCGCCCAGAAACAGGTCGAAGCCGCCCGCGGCAGCGATGGCCTCCTCGTAGGCAGCGCACTCGGCGTCCAGGTCGGCGGCATTGCCGTCGAGGATGTGGATGTTCTGGGCCGGCTCGTCGATGTGGTCGAAGAGCTGGCGGTGCATGAAGGAATGATAGCTCTCCGGGTGCTCCACCGGCAGGCCGACGTATTCGTCCATATTGAACGAGATGACGTTTTTGAAACTGACTTCTCCGTCACGGACCATGCGGATGAGTTCGTTATAGGTTCCAATGGGAGTGGAACCGGTGCAGAGGCCGAGCACGAAAGGCTCGGAGGTCCGGGCCGCCTTGGCATTGATGGCGGCGGCGATGTAGTGCGCGGCCCACAGGGAGCCTTCGGCGGCGTTGTTGCGGATAATGAGTTTCATATGCTTAACAGAGTTTCAGGAATACTTCGATGGCCTGGTACTCGGCCATGCCCAGGCGGTCGTACTGCCGGGCGGTGTTCTGCGTGCGCTCTTCGGCGCGCTGCCAGAATTCGCGCGGATCCTCGCCCGGGAACGGGACGATATCCTTCTGCGAGAGATGCCGGAAGATGGCGTGGCGCTTCATCACGACCTCGTCCGGACTCAGGGGAACGGCCATATCCACGCGGCCCAGCTCCCACTCCATCCAGGCGCCCCGGTAGAGCCAGATGTGCGTCCCGGAGAGCCAGTCGTTGCCTTCGGCGCGCAGCTGCTCCACGGCCTCCAGGGCCGCCTCGGTGCACACGCGGTGCGTGCCGTGCGGGTCGGCGAGGTCGCCAGCCATGAAGATCATGTGCGGCTTGAGGCGGCGCACCAGGTCCTTGATGATGTCCACGTCGGCCTGCGTGCGCGGCTTCTTCTTGATGCCGCCGGACTCGTAGAACGGAAGGTTCAGGAAATGGGCGTTCGTGTTGTCGTCCAGTCCGAAGGAGCGAACGGCGGCGCGCGCCTCGCTGCGGCGGATGGCCGCCTTCATCTCCAGCAGCTCGCGCGGCTCCGGCTCGCCCGGAACCTTCTGGGCCACCAGGTAGCGGACCTCCTCGAAGCGGTCGGCCAGACCCAGCTGGCAGGCTGCGTCGAAGTGCTGCAGGACCACGTCGTCGTGGACTGCCACGTCGCCCGAGGTCTCGTAGGCCACATGCACGTCGTGCCCCTGGGACACCAGACGGATGAAGGTGCCGCCCATCGAGATGACGTCGTCGTCCGGGTGCGGCGAGAAGATCAGCACGGTCTTGGGGAACGGTGCGGCCGGGACCGGGCGCGTGCTGTCGTCCGCATTGGGCTTGCCGCCCGGCCAGCCGGTAATCGTATGCTGCAGGTCGTTGAAGACCCGGATATTGATCTGGTCATAGGGTCCGTAGAGCTCCAGCAGTTCGCTCAGGGAATTCTCCAGGTAGTCGCGCTCCGTCAGCTTGAGGATCGGCTTGCTGACCGTCTCGCAGAGCCAGACCACGGCCTTGCGAATGAGCTTCGGCGTCCAGTCGCAGGGGCCGACCAGCCAGGGGGCGACCACGCGGGTCAGCAGGCTGCCGGCCGTAGCATCGACGTAGAAATGGACATAGTCGTGCCGCTGTAGCAGCGACGCCGGACAGGCCGGCGTCATCTCGCCTTCGGCGATGGCCTTGACTGCCCGGGCCTTATCTTCTCCCCAGGCCATCAGGATGATGCGCCGGGCCGAGAGCATCGTGGCGAGGCCCATCGTGATGGCGCTCTGCGGCGTCGCGGCCAGGTCGTGGCCGAAGTTGCGCGACTGGCGCTTGCGGGAGCCGTAGGAGAGCCGCACGGTGCGGGTGCGCGTCTTCTCGTTGCTGCCAGCCTCGTTGAAGCCGACCTGCCCCTCTTCGCCGACACCGACCACCAGCAGGTCCAGCCCGCGCGCCTGCTTGTCAAACGCGGCGCAATAGTCAGACACTTCCGCCTGCGGGACGGTTCCGTCGGGAATATGAATATTCTCCGGGAGGATGTCCACCTTGTCCAGGAGCGCATCGTGCAGCCGGTGGTTGCGGCTCTGCAGGGCATCCGACGAGGACGGGTAGTATTCGTCGATGGAGATCACCTCAACGTTCCGGAAAGAAACCTGCCCCGCCTGATAGCGGCGCAGCAGTTCCTCGTAGAGCGGTGCCGGCGTCGCGCCGGTCGTCAGGCCCAGCCGGAAGAGCCGGCCCTCGCAGGCCTTGATCCCCGCGACGATCACATCCGCCACGGCCTGGGAAGCCGGGCGCGCCTCCGGATAGATGTCCGTCCAGATTTTCTCGTAGTTGTGCAGGATGCCGGCGGGAAGGTTTTTTTCGGTCAGTCCGCCTTCATAGGGAAGAGTAAAATGCTTGTTCATAACTGATTATCTGTGGCTCATCTGCCACAAAGATAGAAAAAAGAGGACAACTACGGTGCGGTTTTTGCGCAATCCGACACACAATTTGCGTTTATTCGGGTATTTGCACAGATTTTGTACCTTTGCAGAAAATCGAGCATATGAAGAAATTCCTGCTTCTCCTTTCCGCCCTGCTGCTCTGTGCATCTCTGTGCGAAGCGCGTAAGCTTCCTGCGGAAGCGCTGGGCACCCTCAAGTATGAAATCCGCTACAGATGGGGCGCCATCAACGCCAAGGTGGCCTCAATCGACCTGTCCCTGAATCCGAGCCAATGGGAAAATCACCAGACCTTCCACAGCAAGGCCGTTATCAAGACCTCTGCCGTCTTCAGCCTGTTCATCGGTGCCGACATGACGGCCGAAGCCCACATTGAGCAGTCCGACCTCCAGCCGCTCTACTTCGTCAATCCCCACAAGAAAGGTGGCAAGGATGTCTGTTTTACCTTTGTTTACAACCGCAAGACCAAGAACATCGAGTCCACGTTCAAAGGCGTGAAGGACACCTCCGAGAAGACCTTCCCGATGGACGGCAAGACCTACGACCTGCTCTCCGTCATCCAGTTCGTCCGCTTCCTGGACGCGTCTTTTAAGCCCGTCGATATCAACCTGCTGCTGGGCGAGGAGCGCTACCCGGGCGTGCTCGTCTATCAGGGCAAGGACACGGAGAAGTTCCCGGGCCGGAGCACCGATCGTTTCGTACTCCGCCTGACGGGTCGCGGCGTGATGGAGAACGGCAGCGGCAACGAACTGACCTTCTGGCGCTCGTCCGGACCAGACCGCAGGCTCATCGGCCTGGAAGCCCCTATCAGTCCCGGCTTCATGACCATCACGGTCAAAGAATAAAACGAAAAGAGAGCGCCGCGGAAGTGCAGCGACGCCTCCAAGCGACAAATCATGCAGTAAAGCAGGCCAAAATTCGGGCAATTTTGACCATTTTCGGGAGAAATGACACCCTTTGTACAGAAAAGGTGACTTCTGGAATAGGCGAAATTCTCCATTTATGACTAATATTGCATTGTCAATTAGTCAGTGTTTTACCCGCATGATGGAGGTAACAGAATTAAAACCCCGGTCCGGAGCGGACATATTGCGTACGTTCGATGACGGCCTCGTCATCACCACCTGCTTCGCCGGGGTCCCTGCGGGGCGAGTAAAGACAATCGATTACGGTATCTTCATTTTCTGCACCGCCGGCAATGCCCAGTTCGACTACGACGGGCAGACCATCCACCTGGGCCCGAATGACCTCTTCATCCTCTTCGCCCATGCCGTCATGGAGCACTTCATGTCCTCGCCCGACTTCGACTGCCGGGAGGTCTGGTTCTCGCGGGGCGAGATGTGGGACATGAACATGTACGGCAAAACCAGCCTTTCCGACCTGGTAGCACTTAAGCAGAATCCAAAAGTTACACTCTCCGAGGAGGAATTTGCCAAGCTTGACACCTATTTCCAGCTGCTGTGTCAGAACGTGCGCGAGCAAGCGGAGAAGGACAATCACGCCATCGTTCATTCGCTGTTCAGTACCTTCATCCTCGAGATCCTGTCCCTGATGCGGCGTCAGCGGGAGCAGGCCGCAGCGGCGGCAAGCAGCTCCGGCGCCAAGCTCCACGGCAAGCTCCTGGCGGACGAATTCGTCAAGTTGGTGGAGCAAAGCGACGGCCGTCTCCGCCGGGTCGAGGATTTCGCCGAGCAGCTGAACGTCACGCCCAAGTACCTCTCCAAACTGCTGATGAAGACGATGGCCCGCAAGCCGCGGACAATTATCGCGCTCTTCACGCTCAAGGCGATCGAGAACCGCCTTCGCTACAGCGACAAGACGATGCAGGAGATCGCCGATGAGCTCAACTTCTCCAGCGCTTCCGCCTTTGGAAAATATGTCCGGGAACATACGGGCATGACCCCGCTGGAATTCCGCAAGAAATATCAACAAAAGTAACCATATGAAAAGATCTAAGTGTTTGGTCGCCCTGTTGGCGACCCTTTCCGTAGGGCTGGGAGTCACTTCCTGCTCCAGCATGCTCACCTCGCTGTCCGAGTCGCTCAACGCGCTGAACGAAAAATTGTCGGAGGGTGTTGAGATCGTCCCGGTGCCTGCGGAGGCCCAGGCGGAGGCAGCCGCGCGGGCAGAAGCCCGGAAAGCCGCCGCATCGACGTCCTCCAGCAAAGCCGTCGCCCAGGCGCCTGCGGGGACAACGCCCGCTCAGAAAACCCCTCCGAAGAATGCGACCGTCTTCGAATTCGTCGGCACGCCGTACACGCCGCTCCCGGCAGGGACCGACGGATCGGTGGGCACAAGCGGCACTTATGTCCTGTTCGGCGACTGGCCGCAGACCATCATGGCCGCAAACGTGACGGTGGACGAATCCCAGGTCGCCTATGTCGGCGCTTTTACCTACTACAAGGGCAGCGACGGAGCCTGGTATGTCAAAATCCTGGAGGATAAAGCCAGCGGCTATGAAGGCCCGAACGGTTTCCGCTACAGTGACGGTTCGCGGGTCCAGTTCTACTACAAGAAGTCCTACCGCTACTTCAAGGTCGAGCCCATCAAATGGCGCATCTTGACGAACAATTACAATGGCACCGGCAAGAAACTCCTGCTCGCTGAGTCCGCCCTGACCAGTGAGATGTTCTGCGAGACGTTCGGCGATCATACACATTTCAAGAATATGGATGGCAATCATTACTCCTTCACGCTGGACGTCACGATCCGCCAACTGGAGAACGGTACGTATATCCATCACAACAATTACGAGCACAGCCGCATTCGCGCCTTCTTGAACGGTATCGCCTACATCCAGGGAGACGAGAATATTTACCTCAAGGGACTTAAACCTTATACGCGGGTTAATGAGGAATTCGTCGGCCGCGGCTTCTTGCAGACCGCCTTCACGCCGGCGCTGCAAAGCAAGATTGCTGTCACCACCGTGGATAACAGCAGTCGGCAGAACTCCGGACTTGACCTTCTCCAGACGCTTACAGCACTGGATCGCAGCCTTTACGACGGGACCATGTACTATGAGCGCGGAGAGGAGCACAAGCGAGTGTATTTCCCTAAGCTCACCAGCAACAACACGAAGGACAAGGTGTTCCTGTTGAGCCCGAAGGAGGTGACCCGTAAGGATTATGGCTTCATCGAGGTCCCGCCCAAGGTGACTCCGGAGAATGTCATGGATAAGTTCTGGTCCGGCGAGAAATGGAAGTCTTCGGAACAAACGACCACCTACAAGGGTCTGGCCCGTCCGCTGACGGATTTTACCCGGGCACATGGTTCCGCACATTTCGACGATGAGACCTCGACCACCTGGTGGCTGCGTACGCCTCTTCTCCCGGTATATTTCCACACGCTCTTCTCTGAGCGCCTGGAGCAGCAGGTCATCGGCGTGAATGATTACCCTACACTTTTCGAAATGGGCGTGAGTGGCCGTAACGGTGTCGTCCCGGCCATCTGTGTCAACTAATCAAAATCATTATAATCAAACGTTTTATGAAGCGATTCTTTCTTCTCTGCCTCTCTGCGTTTGCGGTTCTGGCTACCATGTCGCCGGTGTCCGCGCAGAATGCGAAAACCTTCTTCATTCCAGAAAACGAGCGCAATTTCGCCCAAAAGCTGGGCGGCTACTCCGAACTTGACTATTTGTATAACGAACCCTCGCTCAACTTCGACAAGAAGGCGGGCAAAGCGCTCATCGAGGAATACAACTTCCATAGCTACGACAAGGCCTTCGAGAATCTCCCCACGATTCCGGACGTTTCCGAGATTGACACGCGCGAGAAACTCTCGGAGTGGTTGAACAAGGTTCGCGCCGCCGACTGGGCCTTGGATCTGCAGGAACCGCGCGAGGATGTCCAAGCCGCCAAAAAGCGGCTCGCCGATGCTCAGATGGAGAACGCCAAGCGGGCCGCCAAGGGCCTGCCTTACGACACGGAGCTGCATTTCGATCCCAAGGCGAAGCAGTATGATGCCGTCATGAAGAAGATGCGGGTTTATACGGATCCGGTATATAAAGAAAGTCAGAACACTATCTCGCCCTTCTCGCAGAGCGATCCGGGTTACAAGGATTATATTCTTGAATTCCCGCTTGTCGGTACAAACAAGACCATCCTCAACGAATTTGCTCCGCTCCGCAAGCAGATGTGCCACGAGTGGTTTGCTTCAAGCGCTTGCAAGAAGGTGGCTCAGATGGATGAGTCGCTGGTCGAGCGTGCCAAGGCGGAAGGCGTTAAGCGTGCTCCGGACTGGTTCGTCGAAGGGCGTAAGGCCGAGCAGGATGTCGTGGCGGCCTACAACCAGCAGCTCCTCAAGCGCTGGCTCCCGAAGGTGAAGGCGCACCTGGATAAAGAGAAAGCCATCATCCCGAAGGCAATTGCGTTATTGCGCGAAGTCGAAACGGTTCGTGGCGATGACGAGATGACCTTGGAATTCGTGAACGCTTATCTGCAGGGGGAGGCCTGCGTGGAGATGTTCTTCAGACGCTACTACGCTTGGCTGGAATTCATCGGCAGCGCGCCGCTCATCCAGACCCCGCCGACCCTGGAAGGCAAGAAACTCCAACTCTAGAAAAACATAATTCGAAGATATTAGGTACAAAAAAGAGCGGCGCATCGCGTCGCTCTTTTTGTGCCTCGGGCGGGGAGTGAAAATCCCGAAACAATCCCTTTCGCTATCTGTCATAATTTCAGCGAATTGGCGCCTGGCTGCTGATGAAGGCCTACTTCCTGCCGGGCGAGCTGTTCTTCCTGGCCATCCTGCTGTTCTCCTATTTCGGCACGATCATGCACTGGCGCAAATGGCGCGTTCCCACCCTGATCCTGGGCCTGGTGGCCTCGACGGCCCTATTAAGGCCCATAGGAATATCCCCAAACAAGGTATCGTTATGTATCTCAAAGACTATGTAGAGAGACAAGAACTCCTTCAAGAACACGAGGGAACATAACCAGCATAGCGCAGCGACAACACACCAACTTCCCCTTATTGTTTGACGCCTTGGAGTGGCGGAGTATGGTGGAGTTCCGCCCCGGCCATGCCCCCGTTCCGCTGCACCAGAATGTCGTTATGGTCGGGTTTTACTGTTGCATCTCTCGCTGAATATTATTATTTTTGGTCCAAACAGATTAATAGGTAGATAGCCATGGAAGGTATTCTCCAGAACAAACAGCCCTACGAGACTCCTAAAGTGCAGGTTGTCAATTTGACCGAAGAAGACAGCATTCTTGCCGCCTCCGATTATTGGTCCGAGCCACTAGACTAATGCATCGTCGGTAATCGCCCCGACCGCGCCGCCTGCGCAGCGGAATCCCGTCCCCAAACCATTTCATTGATAGACCTGCGACAAAAAACACCTAAAGCGTGGCGCTTAAACCCCTGAGTGACAGGTAGATAGCACAAAGTCTCCCCCTTGAAAACGAGGGGGAGACTTTATGTTTAACCGCTGTATATCAACCAGTTAGCCGCCACGAGCCCTGACCAGGGAAACTGGGGAGAGCGGGGAAGTCGCGTGTGCGGCCTACCGTACGAAAAGGTATGTGAGCTGCTGGAGGTGCTGTAACCCTAGTCGTCCGGAGGGAATTGGTAGTGATAGCTGGTCTGATTCATGAATTGGACATCACTTTCAAGACCGAGTTCACGGCATACCGGCGAGGCGTACTCTTTCTTTGTTTCGTTAATTATCATTTCCTATTACTTTATTTCTTTCCCGAAGGGGAAGATGGTGGCGAGGGCCAGCTTGAAATGCATCATGCCCCAGGGGATGCCGACGATGGTAATGCAGAAAAGCGCCCCGCAGAACACATGCACCAACGCAATCTCCCACCATCCCAGAAGAATCCAAAGGAGATTCATGACAACGGAGATGCAGCCCGGCTCGCCAGGGCCGTTCACCAGCTCGTGCCCGAACGGCCAAAGCACATAGGAGCCCAGCTTGAACAGCTGCAAACCGAAAGGGATACCAACTATCGTGACGCACATCAAAAGCCCCACGATAAAATAGATGACGGCTATAACAAATCCACCAAAAACCAGCCAAAGAAAATTACCTAGAGATTCCATGATTTAATACTTTATTCTATCTACCAACTGCAGAAAATAATCGTTAGACCATATGTCCAGTTGGGGTAAAAGACTCTTGTCAATATAAGGAATAACGTCCTCTTTGACGTCATTAATATTTGTGGATGCGAGCTTATCACGAAGCAAAACAAGAAAGTCGTCTAGACTCGTATCCTTGCCGTTGAATTCACGAATACGAGCTTGCAGGTGTTCAAAATTAAGAGGCACATTATTACGGACATACCACTCAAAGTCGAACCAGTCGCGTCCCTTTACCCGACGTTGCCAAGAACGATAAACCAAAGCATGCATTTTCCCGGCAAATAAGTCTGGGAGAGTGAAACAGCGGGTCATGAAAGAATAGGGCTGCATAAGAAGTTTCTGCTCCGTGTCAAAATGAAGCGGCGGATCTGTATCCAGTTCAATCTTTACCTTAATGCTCCTTTTCGTTTGAAACTTAATATCATAAGCCTCTGTATTCTCTTTTAAAAAAGCAGATTCCACTCGTCCGAAACCTTTTTTCTCCTTTTTAGCGATAGTAATATCAAAGCCTGCCATCCGAAACTCTTCGCGAATAGCGTCAAAGTAGTTTTCTAGATGAATATCCTCCCTTTTCTCGGATAGTGAGAAATCCATGTCTTCCGAGAACCTGGGCAGCCCGTGAAATAACCTCAGACATGTGCCCCCGTAAAAAGCGGCATGCTCAAAAAAGCCGCCGCGACGAAGCCCGGCCAAAGCAATTTTCTGGCATATCTCCTGTTCCACGTTAAATGATGGCGCGTCTCCAACAGTATTCGTATAGGATGCCAACATTGATTCGATCGTCGTCATTGCTTTATCAACTTTACAAGGTTTAACAAAATCCTGGTTTTACGGCCGGCATGGGCACATTCTTCTATGATTTGAGGATCCAGTTCGGAGAGTATGTCCATGTCCATACGCATATCCTCCTCCAGATACACGGCTAAAGCCTTAATCGATTGAGGCGGGACAAAGGAATCATATTGGATGGTATCGCACAGGGCCTTTTCCCTAGTGGCCATCAGGAAATTAACACCGCCCGATGCCACACTCTCGACACCTATAGGGAAATATGCGGTCGGGACTTGCATATAACTGAATATACCCATAGGAGTATCGAAAACCCGGGATCGCTTTGTGGTAACAGACGTTATTCTACGGACACCCTCCGGAATCATTCCATAAAAACTTAAAGCCCATTGCAACGACACGTAAGACGGCCCGTAGATATGGTTCGCACAAAGCCTTGGATCAGTGTCCCGCCCCGTCAACTGACTGTTGACAACAAATAAACTGCGCCGAAGGCGAATAAGCTCACCACTGCGCTCCAGTGCCTGAACCTTCTTCTCCGAAGCAGCGAGATGAGAGAAAACACTCTTAACTTCGCTACCGGAGACAGGAATTCCAGCGAACTGTATAAGCGGGTTTGTCTTGAGCATGTTCTTCTGTTTTACTGCAAATATAACATTATTTACATAGAAAAGGAAGAAAATGTTCTTTTTGTGCGCAAAAATTTAGAAAAGATGGTCTTAATTACGGCTCTTCATAGTAATATGAATAATCTATGCCTTTCATAAAAGTTTCGCGATCGTCGATCTTCTCCGTAAGAGCACTCATAAGGAGGGCTTTTATCGGCGCCGGGTCAACAACGCTGAGGCGCATAGCATCCAGATAAACGCTCTTGTCGATCCGGCTCCAATCGACGCACTTCCTTAAAGAGCGTTTAAGCATAAGATCCAGCCAGATACGGGTAGTGCGGCCATTCCCTTCCATAAAAGGATGTGCCACATTCATTTCGACGTATTTATCGGCAATCTCATCGAAGGTCTTCTCCGGCATTTGCTCGATAGCCTTCAAACTTTGATGCAGATGAATGGCATTAGCAAAAGAGAAGCCTCCTTTGCTAATATTTTTACTACGGATTTGGCCAGCAAAATCATAAAGCCCACCAAAGATATAAGAATGGATTTGCTGAAGGCAGCGTACCGTCCCCGGTTCAAGAGCGTTCAACAAGCCACATTCAAAAAGATCATATGCCTTTTTCTTGCTTTGCCCGTCGATAGTATTGTCGCTGTAGGTAAACCACTCCAAAAAGCTGTTTGCCCTATTATTCGGATAATGCTTAGCGAGAGTCTGGACACCCTGTGCATCCAAAGCATCTGAGGCGCGCTGCTTGCCGTCGGGAGCCTCGAATTTGAACTGGTTAGTGCCACTAACCAGTTCGATGTTCTCTTTACAAAATTTACCTTTCAGGTATTTCCAATAGTTGCGACACTTAGTGTAATCCTCCTCATCATTGATGGCCCGCACAATGTCTGTAGCCGAGAACCACCACTTGTTGTGCTCCTCGTCCCAAACGGCCCGTACTTCACGGTCGTTGAAAAAACGGATAGACTTTTTACTCATGCCATCACCATGTTAAAAGAAGTTGGTGTAATAGTTCGCCAGTTTATCATCCATTTCCTTCAACTTTCGAAGAACTTGGTTGTAGAGCGAGTTGGCATCAGCATCATCTTCGGGCTTAAAGTGGCTCTCCACGAAAGTCTTTAAATCCTTCAGCACATTGCTTTTACCCTTCTGCGTCGCCAACTGCTTCTGCTCACCCTGCACACGCGGCAGCACCTTTTCTAGCAGAATAGCCAGTGTGGCTTCGCCTATCAACCCTTCTATTTGGTCTGGCATTGGGAAATTCGCACGTTCTATCAACGTACTCAGATATAGCACCAGTTCGTTCTGTACACGATAACTAACGCGGAATGGCGTTTCATTCAATATGCCATTGATGCTGTCTGCATCGGCAGTACCATCAGAATCACCTAACAATGCTGGGATGCGAGTAGAAATCACATCTTTGTATTTTGCAAACCGCACATCGTCCAACACTTCGTATGCTCTTACAAATTCTGCTTTGAACGCTTCAAGCGGTATCGGTTCGTCCCTGTACTCAAGCAGCATCCTGCTCTCTGGCGAGAACATTTCCGACATCTTGCCGCCATTCATCTCAATGGTAAAAGCACGGTCTATCACCTTCCGCGAGAACTGGTGTGTGGTGTCATCCATATTCACCGTACCAATCACGAAGAGATTATCGGGCAGCGTCAGTCCGTTCTCCTTCAGATATGTGATGATTTCTGCGTCCTTCTCGGAATACAAATTTCCATTTTCCCCTTGAAGTTCACAATTACTAAAGACCTCTTTTCGTAATAAATACTGTGTATGAATATTGTCACCAACTATTTTGCGTGTTTCCAACACGCTTAGGTATTCAGCAAAATATTGCTCTACTGGTGCCAGATTCATCTCATCCAGACAAAGGAAAAACGGCACATCTTTATTCTGCGAGGCTTTATAGGCAAAACGAATGAAGTCTTTCAACTCATATTTTCCCGACAAAGCACTATAATACCCCAACAGTTCCGTTGAGTCATGCCAGTTCGGTTTCACTTCCACCAGACAATAATTCCCCGGTGTTGTTCCGCCTTCATTCCGCAGTTCTCCATCAGGACAAGTCATAAATGCCAACTCCTGCACCTTCTGACTCTTGCCTGTGCCAGAGATTCCTGCAAGGAGAAGGAAGGGCTTAGTGCGGAGAGCGGTTATATAAATTTTGCTTGAACATAATAAGGCGTAAGAATCTGGCTTTTTCTGTATTGCCTTATCTCCCTTCTTGTCTTTGTTCTCTTCTAAGAGATAATCATATATATCCTTCGATTGAGATAAAAAAAGCTGATATTGCCGTATTGCATTTGAATACATCTGTTTGCCTTGTATGTCAAAGGGCTTGCTTTTTATTTCCTCAGCAATTAAATATACAGGATAAGGATACAAAATATCATACAGATTTTCTGTACCTGAAATCTCTTTCGCTACAGTCCTTACATCTTTCTTATTTGGCGTACTATTGCTATATGTTGCAATGGTATGCTCACTCTTCCCTGACTTTTTCAGGTAGTTAATATATAGCTGTTTTACATCAATTTTACGCATAACACTTCTTTCTTGAGATTTCCAAAACATTATATTTGCTTACTTGTTCATTTTGATTATAAATACCATCATGATAAATGTTTATTTCTAAATTTATCATTGCAGGTTGATTATCAACATAA
>JAEFAI010000056.1 GCA_016291185.1 Bacteroidales bacterium | reverse complement strand
AAGTCGGGCGACGGTGCCGGCATCATGGTCCAGATTCCCCATGAATTCATTTTACTCCAGGGTATCCCCGTGCCGGAGAAAGGCCGCTACGGCACGGGCCTGGTTTTCCTGCCCAAGGAAGCTGCCAAGCGTGAGCGCATCCTCGAGTCCATCCGGGCCGAGGTCGAGCACGAAGGCTGCGTGCTGAGCCACATCCGCGAGGTGCCGGTCAACTCCGCGTGCCTCGGCGAAGAGGCGGCCAAGGGCGAGCCGTACACGGCTCAGCTCTTCGTGACCAGCGCCGAATTTATCGAGGAGGCGGACCTGGAGCGCAAGCTCTACCGCATCCGTAAGCACATCGAGCGCCTCGGCGAGGACGGTTACATCTGCTCCCTCTCCACGCGCAATATCGTATATAAAGGAATGCTCACCAGCCGTCAGCTGCGCGAGTACTACACGGATCTGACGAGCCAGTGGTTCACGAGCGCGATGGCAATCGTCCATTCCCGCTTCTCGACCAACACCTTCCCGCAGTGGAGCCTGGCGCAGCCGTTCCGCATGCTCTGCCACAACGGCGAGATCAACACCATTCGCGGCAACCGCAGCTGGATGCAGGCCCGCCAGAGCGTGCTCAACTCCGGCGCGATGGGCGACATCGGCGACCTGCTGCCGATCGTCCAGCCCGATATGAGCGACTCCGCCAGCCTGGACAATGTGCTGGAATTCCTGACCCAGAGCGGGCTCAGCCTGCCGCAGGCCGTCTCCGTGCTGATGCCGGAGAGCTTCGACGAGACGAACCCGATCTCCGAGGACCTGCGCGCCTTCTACGAGTATCATTCCATCCTCATGGAGCCGTGGGACGGTCCGGCTACGCTGCTCTTCAGCGACGGCCGCTACGCCGGCGGCATCCTGGACCGCAACGGTCTGCGCCCGGGCCGCTATACCATCACCAAGCGCGGCCTCCTGGTCGTCGCGAGCGAGGTGGGCGTGCTGGACTTCGATCCGACCGAGATCGAGTGCAAGGGCCGCCTGGAGCCGGGCAAGATGCTCCTGGTCGATACCAAGGAAGGCAAGATCTGGTACGACGCCGAGATCAAGGAGCAGCTGGCTTCCGAGCATCCGTACCGCAAGTGGCTCTCCGCCGGACGTATCCAGCTGGAGGACCTGCACAGCGGCCGCAAGATTGAGCACAACGAGGCCGACCTGCTGCACAAGGAGCTTCTCTTCGGCTGCACGGCCGAAGATGTGGAGAACGCCCTCAAGCCGATGTGCGAGAAGGGCATCGAACCCACCTCCTCGATGGGCAACGACACCCCGCTGGCCGTCCTGACGGAGCGCCCGCAGAGCTTCTTCAACTATTTCCGTCAGCAGTTCGCCCAGGTGACCAACCCGCCCATCGACTCCATCCGCGAGCAGATGGTGATGTCGCTGTTCGAGTACATCGGACGCGTGGGTGCGGGCATCCTGACGCCCGACGAGGACAACTGCAAGATGGTGCGCCTGCCGCACCCGATCCTGACCAACACGCAGCTCGACCTGCTCTGCAACATCCGTTACAAGGGCTTCAATACCGTTAAGCTCCCGATGCTCTTCGAGTGCGCGGCGAACACCACGGCGGCAGCCAACAACCTGCGCCGGGCCCTCTCGAACCTCTGCCAGAAGGCCGAGAAATGTGTGGACGACGGTGTGAACTATATCATCCTGTCCGACCGCGACGTGGACGAGACCCACGCGCCCATCCCTTCGCTGCTGGCCGTCAGTGCGGTGCACCACCACCTGATCTCCACCGGCAAGCGTGTGCAGACGGCCCTGATCGTCGAGAGCGGCGAGATCCGCGAGACGATGCACGCCGCGCTGCTGCTCGGCTACGGCGCCTCCGCCATCAACCCGTACCTCTCCTTCGCCATCATCTCGAGCCTGGCGCACGGCGGCAAGATTCAACTGAACTACGCCACGGCCCGTACCAACTACATCGAGGCGATGAAGAAGGGCCTGCTGAAGATCATGGCCAAGATGGGTATTTCCACCATCCGCTCCTACCGCGGCGCCAAGATCTTCGAGAGCATCGGTCTGGACGAAGGCCTGCTGCGCGAATACTTCGGCACCGAGCGCTCGACCATCGGCGGCATCGGCCTGGAGACCATCGCGCGCGACGCGATGTGGTTCCACGCGCAGGCGTATGCCGAAGCGCCGAAGACCGACTTCCTGCCCAACGTGGGCCAGTTCCACTACCGCAAGGGCGGCATCGCCCACGCCTGGAATCCCGAGACCATCTCCGCGCTGCAGATCGCTACGCGCCTGGGCAGTTATAAGAAATTCAAGGAGTTTACCGCCGCCGTGGACGGCAAGGGCGAGGCGCTCTTCCTGCGCGACCTGCTGGACTTCAAGCGTGGCACCGCCATTCCCGTCGAGGAGGTGGAACCCGTGGAGTCCATCGTCAAGCGCTTCGTAGTGAGTGCCATGAGCTTCGGCGCCCTGAGCATTGAGGCCCACGAGGCCATCGCCCTGGCGATGAACCGTCTCGGCACGCGCTCCAACACGGGCGAGGGCGGCGAGGACAATGAGCGCTACCACACGGATGTGGACGGTGTGTCGCTGTCCAGCAAGACCAAGCAGGTGGCTTCCGGACGTTTCGGCGTCACGGCCGAATACCTCGTCAACGCCGAGGAGATCCAGATTAAGGTCGCCCAGGGCGCCAAGCCCGGCGAGGGTGGCCAGCTGCCGGGATTCAAGGTCAACGCCATCATCGCGAAGACCCGCAACTCCATCCCGGGCATCTCGCTGATCTCCCCGCCGCCGCACCATGACATTTACTCCATCGAGGACCTCTCGCAGCTGATTTTCGACCTCAAGAACGTCAACCCGGCCGCCGCCATCAGCGTCAAGCTGGTGTCGGAGAGCGGCGTGGGCACGATCGCCGCCGGCGTGGCCAAGGCCAAGGCCGACCTGATCGTCATTTCCGGGGCCGAGGGCGGCACCGGAGCTTC
>JAEFAI010000041.1 GCA_016291185.1 Bacteroidales bacterium | reverse complement strand
CCGGTCGCCGCCAAAGTATTGCTACCTCGCGCTGCCCCTCGACTTGCATGTGTTAAGCCTGCCGCTAGCGTTCATCCTGAGCCAGGATCAAACTCTTCTTTGTATATTTTTTATACTTCTTAGTCTCTCCTGACACTCGATCAATTTCCAAAGAAATTAACGCTCTCGATTCTTAGTTTCTCGGTACTTGCTTGTACTTATCTTGTCAGTCTTTTCAATGAACTCTTTTCAATTTTGGCGCTAAAAAAACCAGCCTTTCGGCTGATGGCCAACCCTATCTTGCGATTGGGATTGCAAAGGTAGTTACTTTTTTTGAATCTACAAATTTTTTGAAGAAATTTTCGAAAAATTTTTTCGATCCGAAGTGCTGTAAAAGAACTTTGCGTCCCCCCGTTTCCGAAAGGGGACGCAAAGGTAGTTACTTTTTTTTATCCTGCAAATTTTTTTGCATAAAATTTTACATCATTCCGCCAGCAGGCATCGCAGGGGCGGCCGGAGCGGGCTCCGGGATGTCCACAATACCGCACTCGGTGGTCAGGAACATGCCCGCCACGGAGGCAGCGTTCTCCAGCGCGACGCGGGAGACCTTGGTCGGGTCGATCACGCCGGCCTCGAACATCTTCACATATTCGCCCGTGCGCGCGTTATAACCGAAGTCGCCCTTGCCTTCCTTGATTTTCTGGATGATGACGGCACCGTCCACGCCCGCGTTGACCGCGATTTGGCGGAGCGGCTCCTCGATGGCCTTCGCGACGATGTGGATACCGGTGGTCTCGTCGTCATTGTCGCCCTTCATTCCCTCGAGGGCAGCCGCAGCGCGGATGTACGCCACGCCACCGCCCGGCAGGTAGCCTTCCTCCACGGCGGCACGCGTCGCATTGAGGGCATCCTCCACGCGGTCCTTCTTCTCCTTCATCTCGACCTCAGTGGTCGCGCCCACATAGAGGACGGCCACACCGCCGCCGAGCTTGCCCAGGCGCTCCTTGAGCTTCTCCTTGTCGTAGTCGGAGGTGCTGGTCTCGATCTGCTTCTTGATGGACTCCACGCGCTCGGCGATGGCATCCTTGGCGCCCGCGCCGCCCACGATGGTGGTATTCTCCTTGGTGATGGTCACCTTCTCGGCCTTGCCGAGCATGTCAGGCGTCGTGTTCTCCAGGGTGAAGCCGCGCTCCTCGGACACCACGACGGCGCCCGTCAGCGTAGCGATATCCTGCAGCATCTCCTTGCGGCGGTCGCCGAAGCCCGGGGCCTTGACGGCAGCCACCTTGAGCGAACCGCGAAGCTTGTTCACCACGAGGGTGGTCAGCGCCTCGCCGTCCACGTCCTCGGCGATGATCAGGAGCTCGCGGCCCTCGCGGGCGATCGGCTCGAGGATCGGGAGGAGGTCCTTCATCGAGGAGATCTTCTTGTCGGTGATGAGGATGGATGGATTGCTGAGCTCAGCCTCCATCTTGTCTCCGTTGGTCATGAAGTACGGGCTGATGTAGCCACGGTCGAACTGCATACCCTCGACCACCTTCACCTCGGTGTCGGTGCCCTTGGCCTCCTCGACGGTAATCACACCGTCCTTGCCGACCTTGGCCATCGCGTCGGCGATGAGCTTGCCGATGTAATTGTCATTGTTCGCAGACACGGTGCCGACCTGCTCCACCTTGGAGTAGTCGTCGCCGACCTGCTGGCTCTGCTTCTGGAGGTTCTCGACCACGGAAGCGACAGCCTTGTCGATACCGCGCTTGAGATCCATCGGGTTGGCGCCGGCGGTCACGTTCTTGATACCGACGTTGATGATCGCCTGGGCGAGCACGGTGGCGGTGGTGGTACCGTCACCGGCCTGCTCATTGGTCTTGGAGGCGACCTCCTTGACCATCTGGGCACCCATATTCTCAAAACGGTCCTCCAGCTCGACCTCTTTGGCGACGGTCACACCGTCCTTGGTCACCTGGGGAGCGCCGAATTTCTTCTCGATCACTACGTTGCGGCCCTTCGGACCGAGGGTCACCTTCACTGCATTAGCCAGCGCGTCCGCACCGGACTTCATCTTGGAGCGGACATCGACTTCGAATTTTATCTCTTTTGCCATAATTCTCTATTATTTTAGATTCCCGGTCAGCCCGGGAATGACTTTATTTACAGAATTGCTAAAATGTCAGACTGCTTCACGATAAGATATTTCTTGTCTTCGACCGTCACTTCCGTGCCGGCGTACTTGCCATAGAGGACCTGGTCGCCGACCTTGACCTCCATCGGCTCGTCCTTCTTGCCGGGACCGGCCGCGATGACCGTACCCTGCTGGGGCTTCTCTTTCGCCGTGTCGGGAATGTAAATACCGGATGCCGTCTTGGTCTCAGCCTCCTTGGGCTCGATCAGGACTCTGTCTGCTAAAGGTTTGATCATGATAAATATGGTTTTTGATTTGTATTATTCACAAAACGCCGCGGACCAGCCGCGACGTCTCCAATAAAATCAAGGTCCGTGCCAATGACAATTTGTCAATGCCCGTAAAAGAGCTGCCACAGGACCACGCCCACAGACACGCTGACGTTGAGCGAGTGCTTGGTGCCGGACTGGGGAATCTCCACGCACAGGTCGGCCGCATCCACGACATCCTGCCGCACGCCGTCCACCTCGTTGCCGAACACGACCGCGTAGCGGCGCCCCGGCTCGCGCCGGAAATGCTCCAGGCTCACCGCGTGCTCCGTCTGCTCGGCGCAGACGACGGTCCAGCCTTCCTCGCGCAAGCGCTTCACCAGTTCGAGCGTATCGTCCACGTGCTCCCAGGGCATGCTCAGCTCGGCGCCGAGGGCCACCTTGTGAATCTCGGCGGAGGGCGGCGTGGCGCAGATGCCACAGAGCCAGACCTTGTCGGCCTTGAAGGCGTCGCCGGTACGGAAAGCGCTCCCCACGTTGTGCGCGCTGCGGATGTTATCCAGCACGAGCACGACGCCGGAAGGCGGCAAATCGCAATACGCGTCCGCGCGCACGCGTCCTAACTCTATATTTAGTAATTTCCTGTCGCTCATAGAGCGCAAAGATACGGAAAAAAGTATTACCTTTGCGGCACATTTTAATTAGCCGTATGAAACAGGACATCCAAATCTCCGATCTGATCAAGAAAGAGTACGAGCGGCAGAAGGCCGGACTCGAACTCATCGCGTCTGAAAACTATGTCACCGACGAGGTGCTCCAGGCCATGGGCTCCATCTGCACGAACAAGTATGCAGAGGGCTACCCCGGCAAGCGCTACTACGGTGGCTGTGAGATCGTTGACCAGATCGAGCAGCTGGCCATCGACCGTCTCAAGGCGCTCTACGGAGCCGAGTGGGCCAACGTTCAGCCCCACTCCGGCGCCCAGGCGAACATGGCTGTGACCATGTCCATCCTCAAGCCTGGCGACACCTTCATGGGTCTGGACCTCAGCCAGGGCGGCCACCTCACCCACGGCTCCCCCGTCAACGCCTCCGGCTTGCTGTACCACGCCGTGGCTTACGGACTGGATCCGGAGACCGGCCGCGTGGATTACGACAAGATGGAGCAGCTCGCCCTCGAGAACAAGCCGAAGCTGATCATCGGCGGCGCCTCCGCGTATTCCCGCGAGTGGGATTACGAGCGCATGCGCGCCATCGCCGACAAGGTGGGCGCCATCCTTTGGATCGATATGGCCCACACCGCCGGCCTCATCGCCGCCGGTCTGCTGAAGAACCCTGTCAAATACGCCCACATCGTGACCTCCACCACGCACAAGACCCTGCGCGGTCCGCGTGGCGGCGTGATCCTCATCGGTAAGGACTTTGACGATCCCCAGGGCCGCACGACCCCGAAGGGCGTCGTCAAGAAGATGAGCCAGGTCCTCGATTCTTACGTCTTCCCCGGCGTGCAGGGCGGTCCGCTCGAGCACGTCATCGCGGCCAAGGCCGTAGCCTTCTTCGAGGCTGCCCAGCCGGAATATGTCCAGTACCAGAAGCAGGTGATCGCCAACGCCCAGGCCATGTGTGCGGAGTTCCTCCGCCGCGGCTACAAGGTCGTCTCCGGCGGCACCGACAACCACCTGATGCTCATCGACCTGCGCGGCAAATTTGACGAAGTCACCGGCCGCATCGCCGAGCAGCAGCTGGAGCTCGCCGCGATCACGCTCAACAAGAACATGGTCCCGTTCGACACCCGCAGCCCCTTCCAGACCTCCGGTTTCCGCATCGGCACCCCGGCCGTGACCTCCCGCGGTTTCGTGGAGAAGGACATGGAGGATATCGTGGCCCTGATCGACGAGGTCCTCGCCTCCTGCGCCAAGCACATCGACGCGCTGGGCGTCAAGAAGGACGAGCCGCTCACCGACGCCCAGCAGGCCTCCCTCCAGGAGCACAAGGCCGTGCTCGAGGATGTCAAGCGCCGCGTCCACGCGATGACCGCCGGCGTGCCGCTGAACAAGTATTAGAATTTCATCAATCGCTGCAATATACACGGGTGCCCCAGAAAGGCACCCGTTATTGTTTTTCTCTCGGAAACGAAGTACCTTTGTACATATGAGAAGAGTCTTGATCCTCCTGCTGTTCGCTGCGCTGGCACTTCCTGCCACGGCGCAGTCCGCCCGCTTCAATTGGGAATACGACGCGGATTTCCGCTACATTTTCGACAACCGCGAGTTTGCGTATTCGAACGACACCGTCATCCCGTCCGGAACGATGCACACGATCGTGCTCGCACCGACGGTCGGCTTTAGCGTCGAACCGTCCCCGAATGTGCGGCACCGCCTGATGGCGGGCGTGGAGTTCGCTCACGACATGGGCTCGCGCTCCTGGGCAGACTTTGCCCGGGAGCCCATCATCTATTATAACGCGCACGTGCGCGCGAAAAAGGGCACGTTCGACGCGTTCGCCGGCATCTTCTCCCGTAACAACGTGGAAGGCGCCTACGGCGAAGCCTTCTTCTCCGGGCAGTTCCGCAACTCCGACCGCAATATCGAGGGCGTGCTCCTGAAATGGCGCGCCGAGCGTTTCTACGCCGAGATCGGCTTCGACTGGATGGGCCAGTACGGTCCCGAAACACGCGAGCGTTTCCAGATCATTACCGCCGGCCGCTGGCAGGCCGCAGGCTGGTTGCAGCTGGGCTGGTCAGGAAGCTTCTACCATTACGCCTGCTCCGCGATCGCGCCCAATGTTGTGGACAACCACCTGCTGCAGCCCTGGGCGAAGGCAGACTTCTCCCGCCGGACCCGCTGGCAGGAGTTGTCAGTGCAGGCGGGCCTGTACGTTGCCTACCAACTGGACCGCGGACGCGGCACGCAGCCGGAGATCCCCTGTGGCGGCGAGCTCAAGCTGACCGCGAAGCGCTGGAACGTCATGCTCCAGAACACGACTTACGCGGGCGGCAACCTGATGCCCTATTTCCGCCAGCTCGACCCGGCGGGCATCCCGTACGCCACCAACCTCTACTTCGGAACGCCTTGCTTCGACGGCTTCTTCAACCTGTCCGAGCTGGCGTGGACCCCGCAGATCGCGCGATATGTCCAGCTCCGCCTGGCCGCGCGCTTCTATGTCAGCGGCCAGGGTTTCCTGGGCTGGCAGCAGATCGCCTCGCTACGATTCAATCTGGATGCCCTGCTGCATCCGGCGACCGAAAACGTTGTCGGTCATGGGCGCCGCCATCCCGGCTTCCGCCTATGAGATACTGGGATTTCCGCGAAAGCGGTAAACCGCAATACGACTACATCGCCTACACGGACGGTGGCTACCGGCTGCCGAAGAATTTCGGCGCGGCCGCCTGCATCGTTCTGGACGGGCGTGACGGCAAGCCCCTCTACCAGTGGAGCGAGGTGAGCCGCTACTCCACCAGCAACCGCCAGGAACTCGCAGCCATCATCCATGCGCTGCTGCACGTTCCCGAAGGGAGCAGCGTCCTGGTGCGAAGCGACAGCGAGAACGGAATCGCGCAGCTGTCCGGCCAGGTGCGGAGCAAGAAAGACTTCGACCTGGTGCAGCTGTACCGCAAAGTGAAGAAGGAGCGCGCGCTGCAGGTGCAGTTGGAATGGGTGCGCAGCCACAGCGGCGACCGCTGGAACGACCACGTGGACGACCTCTGCATGGAGGCGCTGGATCTCTTCGAGGCGAAGGGAACGCACGTGCGCGAAGGGGTTGACCCGGATGCGCTGATTTCGTATATTTGCAAGCAATAAATTGTCACGGATATGAACATCGCGATCATCGGCGCCGGCAATATGGGCGGCGCCACCGCACTGGGGCTGGCAGGAGCCTTGCCCAACGCCCGTATCACCGTCACGGCAAAGCACCCCGAGACCCTGGAGAAATTCGCCGCGCGCGGTCTGCAGACCTCGCTCGACAACGTGTCGGCGGCTGCCAGCGCGGACATTATCGTGCTGGGCGTAAAGCCCTGGCTCGCCCAGGGGGTGCTCGCTGAACTGAAGCCGGAGCTCGCCGGCAAGGTGCTGGTGTCCTTCGTGGCCGGCGTCCCGGCTGCGGACATGCTCTCCTGGCTGGAGGGCAGCGGCGTTATGGGCGCTTATACCGTGATTCCCAATCTCGCGATTGAAGTGGGCGAAAGCATGAGTTTTATTCATGAGCTCTGCGGCACGCCCAAGACCCTCGCCGTCGTGCGCAGCCTCTTCGACGCCGTCGGCCGCACGGCCGTCGTGGACGAGAAACGGCTGAACGCCGGCATGATGCTCGCCTCCTGCGGCACCGCGTTCGCGCTCCGCTACGTACGCGCTTCCGCCGAGGGCGGCGTGGAGTTGGGGCTCTACCCGCAGGAAGCGCTCGACGCCGCGCTGCAGACCGTTCGGGGCGCCGCCGCCCTGCTCGCAGCGCGCGGCACGCATCCCGAGGCGGAGATCGACCGCGTGACCACGCCCGGCGGCATCACCATCAAAGGTCTGAATGCGATGGAAGAGGCGGGCTTCTCCGCCGCCGTCATGGCCGGCCTGAAGGCCTGGAAGCCGAAGCAGTAGCGGCCCACCCCCACCGCCTGTGAGCTGAATCAATCAGTAAGCCAATACTTAATCAATTTATACTCCCCCAAAATTTGGGGGAGTATAAAATTATATAGCACTGTAAATCAGCGCGTTATAGCTCACAAGAAAAAGTGCAAGAAAGAGGGTGTGAGACGATTTGGAGGAGCGTGCAGAAACAGGAATGCAAAATATTTTGCAAATTTTAGGTACTTTGTGATACAAGGTATTAGAAAATTTATATATCTTTGCATTGTAAAAGTTCTAGAGAAATGAAAAAAGTATTCAACATCAGCCTTGCGAGTCGCAGCTTTACGTTGGAAGAAGACGCCTACAACCGTCTGAGCGAGTACCTGGAGCACTTCCGCACCCGCCTCGCAGCATCGTCGGGCGTGCCCTATACGCAGAACGCAGAAGTGATGGAGGACCTCGAGTCCCGCATCGCCGAGCTTTTCGCCCAGGAAGTGGGCACGAACGGACGCGTCGTCAAACTCGAGCTCGTGGAGCGCGTCACGCGCCAACTCGGCATGCCCGACGGCGCACCGGAGAGCCCCGAAGCGGGTCCCGCCCCCACCCCCAGCAACACGCCGGTGCAGAAGAAGATCTACCGGGACTACGATAACCGCCGCATCGCAGGCGTCTGCGCAGGTCTCGCGATCTACCTGGACATCGACGTCGTACTGGCGCGCGTCCTTATGCTCGTGACCCTGGTGGCCGGCTTGGCCGGCTTCTGGATCTACGTAATCTGCTGGATCGCCATCCCCGAGGCGCTCACGCCCACGCAGAAATGCGAGATGTACGGCCTGCCCGTCACGGCCGAGAACCTCGCCAGGTTTGCCCAATCCACCAAATAAGCAGCCGCCATGGAGAATACCATAGATAATATCCGCGCACAAATGCGCAAGGGCTTGCTCGACTACTGCATCCTCTCGATTCTGGGCAAGCACGAAGCCTACGCCTCCTCGCTCATCGAGGAACTCAAGGCAGCCGGTATGATCGTCGTCGAAGGCACCCTCTATCCCCTGCTGATCCGGCAGAAGAACCAGGGCCTGCTCGACTACCGCTGGGAAGAGTCCACCCAGGGCCCGCCCCGAAAATACTACGTCCTCTCCGACAAAGGTCGCGAGCAGCTCGCCCAGATGGACGCTGCCTGGCAAGAAATCATTGAATCCGTCAACACACTCAAACGCATATGAAAGAAGTAGAAAGAGTCAGCCTCGGCGGGTACGCCTTCACGCTCGAAGACGACGCCGCCCGCCTGACCGAGGAGTACCTCGGCGAGCTGGAAAAGTATTATAACGGCCGCGCCGGCGGCGGCGAGATCCTCGACGGCATCGAGGAGCGGATGGCCGAACTCCTGATGGAGAAGGCGGGCCGCGACGGCGTCGTATCCCGTCCGATGATCGAGGAGGCCATCAGCATCCTCGGGCGTCCGGAGGACATCGAAGGGGCGGAGGAGGAGATTCCGGGTCAAGCCCGGAATGACGAAAAAGGGGCCCGGAATGACGGGAAGGGGTCTGCGAATGAAGAAAGGCGGCAGCGCAAACTGTACCGCGACATCAACAACAGGGTCGTCGCAGGCGTATGCAGCGGCTTGGCCGCCTACTTCCGGCAGGATGTCGCCCTGTTCCGTCTCCTCTTCGTCGTGTTCACGGTCGTGTTCTCTTTCGGCTTCTGGCACCACGGGATTTTCTGGCGTTTCTCCATGACCGCGCCGACGCTCTATCTTATCCTTTGGATTTGCATGCCGCCCGCCAAGACGGTCCGCCAGCGCTGGGAGCAGCGCGGTGAAGACGGAACGCTGAACAGCATCCAGCAGAGTGTCGAGGCCGGGGCCAGGGAATTTGAAGAAGCCGTCAAGTCCGTCGGCCAGTCCAAGGCCTGGGGCGAGTTTGCCAACGTGATCGGGAAGCTGATTGGTCTGGTGATGCTCATCGTCGGCTTCGCCGGCCTGTTCACCGGCAGCCTCCTGACCTTCGGCAGCGGCTGGTTCGGTCATCGCCACGGCGACGGCCTCTTCGGTCTGGGACGCCTCATTGACCAGGGCCTGGCCGAACTCTATATGCGCGCGCCGGAAGTTGCCACCGCACTCACCCTGCCCGGCATCAACATCCTGGCCGCCCTCGTGTGCTTCCTCCCCTTCATCAGCATCCTTTACGGAGCGCTCCAGCTGCTCTTCGGGTTCAAGTCACCGAAATGGCACCCGGGTCTGGTGATCTTCATCCTCTGGCTGCTCGCCGTGGTCGCTCTGGGGATCCTGCTCGCCACCGGCTTCATCAGCACGGAATTATTGACCATCTAAAACAGCCAGCGCCATGTTATTTCTGGTCTATTTCCTGATGTTCGTCGAACGGTGCCTGTTCCTGTAGCGCCCACCGGAAATAAAAAAGCCGCCAGCAATTTGCTGACGGCTTTTTTATGCGGTGAGTGAGGGATTTGCGCAGTCGCTACGCTCCTTTGCACCTCCCTCGGTCACCGCGAGCAAAGCAAATCGGGGCGAGACTTCGTCTCTTTTTGCGTGCTGGTGCGCCCTTACAAGAGCAAGCTCTTGACGGTCACCCCATTACGCAAAAGCGCCGCACATATGTGCGGCGCCCCTGATTTGCTTTGCATAGCGCGGTGAGTGAGGGATTCGAACCCCCGGTACGTTGCCGTACACCTGTTTTCGAGGCAGGCTCCTTCAACCACTCGGACAACTCACCAGTCGATTAGGATTGCAAAGGTATGAAAAAATTTGCGATTATCTAAAAAAAGGTCTATTTTTGCATTCCCAAAATGAGACAGGGGCGTAGCTCAGTTGGTTCAGAGCGCTTGAGTCACATTCAAGAGGTCATCGGTTCGACCCCGATCGTCCCTACCAAAAAAGCCGTCAGCAAATCGCTGACGGCTTTTTTTCACAAGATCCCTACTACTCTTATTTCGACAGTCCGGCGGTGGCTTTTAGATAGTACGGTCGGAAAGGGTCGTCGACGACCACGCTGGTAGAAGTGGAAGAGCATGTCAAGAAGAAGCCGAGCGCATCGCCGCCGGTCACGTTGGTGGGAACGTTATCCGGCTGGGACTGGAGCATCGGTATCCCCGAGCCATTACCGTTGTTGGCGAATCCTGCGTTAAATTCACAAAATTCCTGAGGAACCGCGTAAATCTTCAGCGTGAAGACATCGCCGGTTTCCAGAGACTTCCCGCAGGCTCCGTACTGCCTGCGCGTCGCTTCCTTCTGGGCGAGCGTCATGATCGGATAGCAGCTGACCTGCTGCCCGTTGAAATATCGATCGTCCAGAATCACGGAGATCCCGTAAGGAAAATCGGCGTCGTTCAGCCGGGCAGTGATATAATAAGCACTGGCCTGCGGCTTGTCCAGGCCCCACAAAGCCACGTTCCAGAGGCTGTCCGCCTGCGGCATCGTCGCACCCAGATACAGATAGTCCACGGCCTGGAGTTCGAACCCCATTTCCTCCATCGTGGAGACGGCTTCATAATGGTTCAGTATTCCACCGACAGCGGCGTCGATCGAAAGCGTGTAGGTGCCGCCCGGCGTACCGTGGAAGCCTTCCGGGCCGACATAGCGACCGCTTCCAACAGGAGATTCAAAATAGCGATACGTCTCCTTCCCGTCGGAGACCGTTACCCTGGCACCCGAAACCACGGGCGGCTTTTCATCCTCGAAATAATCGATGGATTCCGTCAGCAGCACGGTTTGCTGATCGTCGGCGTTGTCGGTAAGCATCGCATCGACCACCAGGTAACACCGGTCCATACTCCGCGTGTGGACATCCATCTCCTCGCTGCAGCCCGTCAGCAGGACGAGACCCAGGCCGGCAAGCACCGGAATAAAACAGTTGTTAAAAATAGACATTGTATGATACCGACGGGATAATCGTAAAAAGAAAGACTTTCATGGCCTGGGGCCGATCTTCCATATGGTTGTAGAGGAAGGACATCGACCAGGCGTTGTGCCGCGCATAGACATTATAGATCGAGAAGTTCCACTCACTTCCCCAACGCTTTTCCAACGCTCTCCGCTTACTTTTCCACGTCAGGGAAAGGTCCATCCTGTGATAGTTGGGCAGGGACTCCTCGTTTCTTGACGAGTAGATGGATGCATAAGCACCCCCATATACGAAACGTCCGTTCGGGAAGGTCGTGGGGGCGCCGCTGTAGAATACCCAGTCGACCGAAGCGGAAAGCTGACGGCTGAATTCGTAGGACATGACGAAATTGACCGAATGCTCATGGTTCAGGGGCGAACGGTACGGCTTTCCGCCATTCAGCTCAGGGATATCATAAATGGCCCGGGACCAGGTATAGGATAGCCATCCGCTGAAACGGTTGAGGTCATAGCGGAGCATGACTTCCGTGCCGTAAGAATACGAGGTGCCGAAACGAAGCAGTTTTTCGCGCTCGGGGTTATCGATGACGACGCCGGCATTCTCCTTGAAATCCATCGTGTTTTTGTTGTTCTTGTAGAAGGCCTCCAACGACAGTTCCAACGCCTGATTGGCGAAGAGCGCATTGAGGCCGACCGAGAACTGGTCGGAGCACTGCGGTTCAATATTCGGAGAGGCCATGAACCAGGCATCGACCGGGCTTCCGGAAATACTGACGGGCACCTGCTGGATGTACTGGAAAGAACGGGAGTAGGCCGCTTTCAGCGAGAGATCGGGATCGATGGGGAACGATCCCGAGATGCGCGGTTCAAACCCGACGTAGGTTTTGATCGGCTTCCATTTGTCAAAATGGACGGTTTTGGTCAGTTCGTGCGTCGTCGGGTCGTAATAGCGCTGATCGGCTTCTCCGAGCGTTGAGAACGACGACAGCCGGAAGCCGTAGCGAAGGGTCAGTTTGCCGATCTTCTGCTCGTTCTGGGCATACAGCGTTGGCATGATTCCGTAACCTTGCGACATATGCATCGCCTGGATGATGGACTGATCACCCGACGGGGTGATGTCGCCCGGGTCCATCCGGTAATAAGCGGCATCGAAACCTGCCTTGACAGTATTATTCGGATTGATGTACCAGGTTATGCCGGTTCTCAGGCCGGTTTCCCGGATCGCCGTCAGATAATTGAAACTCGTGTTGGTCATGGTGCCATCCAGATCGGCATTGTAGCGGGAATTGTACAGCGTGGCGTTAAAGAACACCTTAGGAGAAAATTCGTGGCTCCAGTGCAGCGTCTGGACGTTATTCGCGAAACTGAACCGCATCAGGTCGAGGTCGAAGCCTTCCATGGACATACCGAAGATATCCCTCCCGCTGAATGCACTCAGATACACGCGGTCCTTCGGCCCCGCCACCCAGCTGAGCTTGGCGTTGAGGTCATAGAAGAACATCTCGGAGTTCTTGGGAATCTGTTCTCCGAAAAGCGGGAAGAAGAGGTCTACATAGGTCCTTCTTCCGGCCAGCGAGAAGGACAACTTGTCTTTAACGATGGGTCCCTCGACAGATAGTTTGGAAGTGATCAAGCCTATGGAGAGGTTGCCTCTGAAACGGCTGTTGTTTCCGTCTCGCGTACTGACATCGAGCACGGAGGAAAGTCGCCCGCCGAAGTTGGCAGGGAAATCGCCTTTGTAAAGCTGAACGTTCTTGACCACATCTCCGTTGAACATCGATACGAAACCAAGGAAGTGACCGGAATTGTAGAGCGGCGCGCCGTCCATCAAGACAAGATTCTGGTCGATGCCGCCGCCGCGCACGCTGAATCCGGTGGAGCCTTCGCTCGGTGTCTGCACACCGGGCATCATCTGGATCACCCGGATCACATCGGCCTCGCCCATCAGCGCAGGCAGGCTGCGGACGAGATCCCCGGAGAGCGTCTCCTTCCCGAGTTGCGGCAGGGTCAGCTGCTCGCGCTTGCTCCTGGAGAATACTCCGGCAGCTTCCAGCATCTCGTGGTCCTCGTCGAGAGAAAAGTCGTATTTGAGAGAAGCTTTGGGGTTGATCTTGGCTTCCGCCGTATCATAACCGGCATAGGAGCATTTGATCACCTGCTCCTTGCGTTCGATCTGTAAAGAGTAAAAGCCATACTCGTTGGCCGACACGCCGGCCGACAGGTCTTCCGTGAATACCACCGCGCCGACAAGCGGCTCTCCGCTAGACGCCTCCTTCACATATCCTGACATTGTGACAGACTGTCCTGCTGCCGGAAAGACGGCCGACACAATAAGAAAACCAACTAAGGTAATTTTAACTACTACTGACATGGGGGCCACAAATATAACAAAAAATTACGACATATTAGGCGTCAGAACACTTCTAACACCCAGTATTTTACGCTCCTGCAACGAATACCCCCTGGGATGGCGTTGCACCTTTTCGGGGGCGACAGTTTATAGGCGGTATCAGAATGTCATTCTAACGCCCGGACTCAGCGCGTTCCGCGAAAAGAACCGGCGCTACGCGAGCCGCTTCTCCAGTCGCTCGCGGATGGCCGCGATGAACTGGGCGGAGTTGGCCGGCTTGGGGGTGATGCCTTCCATCAGGCCCACCAGATCCTTGGTGGCGATGCCCTCGCCGAGGGTGTCGAAGCAGGCACCTTCCAGTTCGTCTGCAAAGCGGACCAGCTCCTGCAGGCCGTCCTTGACGCCGCGCTGGCGCAGGGCGCCGCTCCAGGCGAAGATCGTGGCCATCGGGTTGGTGGACGTCTCCTCACCCTGCAGATACTTATAATAGTGGCGCGTCACCGTGCCGTGGGCGGCCTCGTACTCGTAGTTGCCGTCCGGGCTGACGAGCACGCTGGTCATCATGGCGAGCGAGCCGAAGGCCGTCGAGACCATGTCGCTCATCACGTCGCCGTCGTAGTTCTTGCAAGCCCAGATGAATCCGCCCTTGCTGCGGATCACGCGTGCGACCGCGTCGTCGATCAGGGTGTAGAAATAGGTGATGCCGAGCTCCTCGAAGCGGGCCTTGTACTCCTGGAAGACCTCGTCGAAGATCTCGCGGAAGCGGGCGTCGTAGGTCTTTGAGATCGTATCCTTGGTGGAGAACCAGAGGTCCTGCTTCGTGTCGGTGGCGTACTTGAAGCACGCGTGCGCGAAAGAGCGGATGGATGCGTCGGTGTTGTGCATACCCTGGATGACGCCGGGGCCCTTGAAGGCCTGGATCGTCACCTCCTGATGGCTGCCGTCCGCGCCGTCGAAGACGAGCTTCGCCGTGCCCGGGCCGCCGGCCTTCAACTCCACGCTCTTGTAGACGTCGCCGTAGGCGTGGCGGGCGATGGTGATGGGCTTCTCCCAGTTTTTGACCACGGGATGGATGGTCGGGATGGTGATGGGCGCGCGGAAGACCGTGCCGTCCAGGATGGAGCGGATCGTGCCGTTGGGGCTCTTCCACATCTGGTGGAGCTTGTATTCCGTCATGCGCTGCGCGTTGGGCGTGATCGTGGCGCACTTGACGCCCACGCCATACCTCTTGCAGGCCTGGGCTGCGTCAATGGTGATCTGGTCCCCCGTCTCGTCGCGCTTGGGAAGGCCGAGGTCGTAGTATTCCACCTTGAGGTCCACGAAAGGCAGGATGAGCTCGTCCTTGATCATCTTCCAGAGGATCCTGGTCATCTCGTCGCCGTCCATCTCTACGAGCGGCGTGGTCATCTGTATTTTCTTCATAACGGTGTGTTTTCGGAATAAGGCCGGTAAAGATAGAGAAATTATCTGAAATAATGTACCTTTGCAAGCTCTTCTAAAGAATCATGAGATACGGCTCGCTGACCAAACTCCTTGTCTCCCTGGCATTGCCCATTTTCATCGACACGCTGCTTGTCATGACTTTGGGCGCGGCCGACACGTTCATGCTCAGCCGCTACTCGGATGAGAGCGTGGCGGCCGTGGGGCTCGTCAACCAGCTAATCAACATCGTATTCATCATCTTCCAGGTCATCTCGATGGCCACCTCCATCCTCTGCTCCCAGTATGTGGGGGCGGGGCAGCGCGACCGCGTGCTGCAGGTGATGGGGATCTCAGTCCTGTTCAATCTCATCCTCGGGATGGGGTTCAGCGTGTTCCTGCACGGCAAAGCCGCGCACCTGCTGGGCATGATGGGCGTCCGGGAAGAACTGTACGCGCAGAGTTTCACATACATGCGCACCGTGGGCGCGTTCGCCTTCTTCCAGGCCGTGTCGCTGTCGGCGGCGGCTGCGTTGCGGAGCGTTGACATGGCGTATTATCCCATGTACGTGTCCGGGCTGGTCAATGTCATCAACATCCTCGGCAACTATGCGCTCATCTTCGGTAAGTTCGGCCTGCCGGCGCTGGGCGTGCAGGGCGCAGCCATCTCGACGGTGCTCTGCCGCGGGCTGTCCTCGGCGCTGCTGCTGTTCCTGCTTTTCCGCAAATACATCGGGCGCCTGCCCAAGGGACTGTTCCGTCCGTTCCCCTGGCAGGAGGCGGGCAAACTGTTCAAGGTGGGCATCCCGTCGGCCGGTGAGCAGATGTCCTACAGCCTATCGATGGTCGTCGTGACCTACTTCATCAATTTCCTGGGGAATGACGAACTGGCCACGCGCACCTATGCCCAGACCATCACCATGTTTGTGTACCTGTTCTCGATGGCCGCGGCGCAGGGCGGCGCCATCGTGATCGGGCACCTGACCGGCATGAAGAAATACGAAGCCGCTTTCGCGCTGGGCCGCAGGGTACTGCGCGTGTCGGCCGCCGTCACGTTCGTGCTCTCTTTCCTTACCGCGTGTTTCGGACACACCATCTACTCCCTGCTGAGTGACAACGAGCACATCATCCGCCTGGGCGCCATCGTGCTCTGGGTCGATATCATGGTCGAGGTGGGCCGGGCCGTCAATCTGTTCGCCGTGAACTCGCTGCGTGCGGCCGGAGACATCTATTATCCCGTGACTGTCGGCATCATCGTCTGCTGGACCGTAACCGTGGGTGGCAGCTGGCTGCTGGGCATCGGCCTCCATGGCGGCCTCATCGCCCTGTGGTGCGCCCTGGTCCTCGACGAATGCACCCGCGGCATCATCTTCATCCGCCGCTGGAAATCCCGCAAGTGGACCGCCAAGTCGCTGGTATAATCAAAAAGCCGTCAGCAATTTGCTGACGGCTTTTGGTAGGGACGATCGGGGTCGAACCGATGACCTCTTGAATGTGACTCAAGCGCTCTGAACCAACTGAGCTACGCCCCTGTCTCGTTTTGGGAATGCAAAAATAGACCTTTTTTTAGATAATCGCAAATTTTTTCATACCTTTGCAATCCCCAACCCAAGGTGAGTTGTCCGAGTGGTTGAAGGAGCCTGCCTCGAAAACAGGTGTACGGCAACGTACCGGGGGTTCGAATCCCTCACTCACCGCT
>JAEFAI010000040.1 GCA_016291185.1 Bacteroidales bacterium | reverse complement strand
AGACGCCTCTAAGGACCACTAAGATTCAGAGGATAAGCCCGTAGTGGCCTGCCTTCCGGCAGCTCCGGGCCGACAATCAAAGAAAGGATAAGCGTGTAGAAAGCTACCTGGAACTCTGTTTGGACGGCGGTTCGACTCCGCCCATCTCCACAAAAAGGGCTTGCGGCCAGTGCCGCAGGCCCTTTTTGCGGAGATGTCGCTTCCGCTATGAGCGGGGGAAGACTCCCCCGCAACCCCCTCGGTCGCTACGCTCCGAACCGGCCAACCATCTGCCGAAGGACCCTACTCAGTTATGCAGAAAAAATTATTATTTGTATATTCGGAACCGAAAATAACCAAAGCCCATTTATGAAAGGATTGAAAACCATTTGCGGACTCCTTCTCGCTGCCTGCATTTTCTCTTCGTGCGAAAAAGAGACGACACTTACCAATTACCTGTTTTACTTTAACGAACAGGATGGATTTACGCAGCCCCAGGAGATTTCAGATCCGGATGTCAGGGCCTTTTACGTAAGCCTTCGGGAAGGTTTCGCGGAGCTGAGCGTCAATACTTTATGGCAAGTAGACGTAACCAATCGCCAATTTGGCCCGGATGACGAGAAGGCATTGGCTCGATCCAACTGCAACCTGGCTGCCATTAAGGAAAAGGAAGCACAATACCGGAAACAAATCGCAGAACTCGGAGCACACGAGGGATCCTCTTTTCATGTTACGTATGTTTACAAGTTGTCCCGAGACATTCCGGCAGACCATTTCACCTCAGAGCATTCTACCACGATTCTGCAAGAATATACCTTTGAGTTGCGGTACAACTAAAGTTAGCGCATTTTCTAGATATTCCTTTATCCGGTTTCCTTGGGTCCCACCGATAGGTGTCCACAAAATCGCTGTTCTACGCGATATTTCTGGACACCTCCCCCTCATTTTTGCCGAAATACGGTGTTTTGGGTGACAGGTATCCACTTTTATCTCACCAGTGGCCGATTTTGTGGACACCTGTCAGAGTGCGGCGGGACAAGTGCGGTAGGTATTGAAAAGGTTGGGAAAGAAAAGAATTCTTGCTATTTTCGCTATTGAAACGAACCGCACAATGAAGCGAAACACAAAACTTCCCGCCATCGCAATAGCGGCCCTGCTGCTCTGCGGCGCCGCAACTGCCCAGCCGAAGATCACGCAGCTGTACTTCGACACCCGCGCCTCTTTCCACCAGGAATGGGTGGGCGGCAAGTACAACAGCCAGTTCACCGGCGACCACTTCAACCTGAACGTCCGCGGCCAGCTTACGGACAAGCTGGATTTCCGCATCCGTCAAAGACTCAACAAGGCGGTCTTCGACCCAAAGAACATATTCAACGCCACGGACTTTCTGTATCTCCGCTGGCAGGCTACGCCGAAGCTGGCGCTGACCGCGGGCAAGAACGCCCTCTTCATCGGCGGCTACGAATTCGACGCTGTCCCGATCGACGTCTACTATTACAGCAACTTCTGCAACAACCTCTATCAGGGATTCTCCTTCGGCGTGAACGCCGAATACGAGTTCCTTCCCGGGCAGGTGCTCGCTGCACAGTTCTGCAACTCTCCCCTGTCGCTGGGCTTCCAGAACCTGTACGCCTACAACCTGGCGTGGTTCGGGCACGTGACACCCTGGTGGAACACCATCTGGAGCGTCAACTTCGTACAGGACGAGTACAATCGCTTCATCAACTACATCGCCCTCGGCAACCGCTTTATCTTCGGCCCGGTGGCCATCGACCTGGAGTGGATGAACCGCGCCGGAGCAGGCCAGCAGCGCTTCTTCTCGGACTTCACGGTGATCTCGAAGATCATCTGGACCGTTGGGAAATGGAACCTCTGCGCCAAGGGCGGCTACGAGGAGAACGCCTGGGAGAATGTGGACGCACAGGGCCGGGCGCTCGACCTGGCCGTCGCGCCCGGCACGCGCAACATCTACGCCGGCTGCGGCGTGGAGTTCTTCCCCCTGCCCGACCGCGACAAGCTCCGCCTGCACGCGGTCTATTTCAAGAGCAGCTCCATCGGAATCGACAACTTCGACATCGGCATCACCTGGCGCCTGGACATCATCAAGAGATAAAAAAAACCGCACCAGAACGGTGCGGTTGCTGTGCGGAGAGACAGGGATTCGAACCCTGGAACCGCTTTGGACGGTCACACGCTTTCCAGACGTGCCTCTTCAGCCACTCGAGCATCTCTCCAAATGGGACTGCAAATATAGGAAGTTTTTTTAAATTATTATATTTGTCGATGATAAAAAATACACCAATATGAAAACCGTTTTCGTCTCCATGCTGTCCTTGATCGGCATCACTGCCTGCGCCAGTAACTACACGGACCTGACCGTCAATGAGTTCGAGAAAACCGCCTACAACGGCACCCCCGCCATCATAGATGTCCGCACCCCGGAAGAATATGCTGCCGGACACCTGCGCGACGCCGCCAACGTCGACTGGAAGGCCGATGGTTTTCTGGAAAGCATCCGGGCAAAGTACCCCAAGGAGGCTCCCCTCGCCGTCTATTGCCGGACCGGCAGGCGCAGCGCCGAAGCCGCGGGCAAGCTCGCCGAAGCCGGCTACACCGTCTATAACCTAAAGGGCGGCATCGAGGCCTGGAAAGAGGCCGGGAAGCCCACCCAGACCTACGAGGTGGAGGTTTTTTTCACGGAGGACTTCTGCCCCGTGGCCATCACCCTGCTCAAGCACGGCACCCTCGCGCTCTCCTACCAGGGCGCCACGATCCATATCGACCCCGTGAGCGGCCTGGGAAAACCCACGGACTACGCGAAGGAATTCCCCAAGGCGGACGCCATCTTCATCACCCACGAGCACGGTGACCACCTCGACCAGGAAGCCGTCGCCGCCCTCTATGAAGAGGGCAAGACCACGCTCATCGCCAATCCGCGCAGCGTGGAGCAGCTGGGCTTCGGCATCGCCCAGGGCAATGGAGAAGAGGGGGAACTCGCCTGCGGCATCCAGTTCGCCGTCGTCCCGGCCTACAACAACTCCGAGGGCCACACGGGCTTCCACCCGCAGGGTCGCGACAACGGCTATGTCTTCGACATCGCGGACCTGCGCATCTACGTGGCCGGCGACACGGAGGACATCCCCGAGCTCGCCGCCATCGAGGATGTGGACATCGCCTTCTTACCTGTGAACCAGCCTTATACGATGACCGTCGAGCAGTGCGTCAAGGCCGCGAAGGTGCTCCGTCCCCGCGTGCTGATCCCCTACCATTTCTCCACCACGGACCTCTCCTCCCTGCCGGAGCAGCTGCCCGGGATCGAAGTGCTCCTGCGCCAGATGCAATAGCGCATTTGCAACCCGGTTGCAAGTAGAAGGCGGTACCTTTGCTTCCCAATGGAAGCGCCCATGAAACGAATTCTACTTGCCCTGATGGCCCTCTGCGCCGTCATCAACGGCTGCCGCATGCAAGCCGGCAGCCTTGAACACGAACACGAAGAAGAAACCCACGAGCACCACGACGGACGGATCGAGATCAGCCCCGAGCGCCAGCAGGAGCTGGGCATCCGCGTGGAAAGCGTCGCCGCCGGCCCCTTCAGCGAGGTCATCCGCACCAGCGGACAAATCCTCCCGTCGGCCGGTGACGAGATGAGCGTCGTCGCCCGGAGCGAAGGCATCGTCAGCCTCGGGCGGCTCACGGAAGGATCGCCCGTCGCCCAGGGCGCCCGAATCGCCACCATCTCCTCGCGCAACATCGGCACGGGCGACCTGCTCGCTAAAGCCCGGATCAATCTCGAGACCGCCCAGAAGGAATACGAGCGTGACCAGCAGCTGCGCGCGGACAATATCGTGAGCGAGAGCCACTTGGACCAGAGCCGCCAGGCCTACGAACACGCCAAGGTGGAGTACGAAGCCCTGGCGGCAGACGCCACGGCGGACGGCGGTCTCTCCGTCACTTCCCCGCTCTCCGGCTTCATCAAGAACTGGCTCGTGCGCAGCGGCGAGTACGTGGAGACCGGCACTCCCATCGCCACAGTGAGCAGCAACCGCCGGCTGCGCCTGCAGGCGGATGTTCCCGAGCAGTACTACGGCCGCATCGCCTCCGTGCGCGACGCTTCCTTTACCACCTCCTACAGCGACAACACCTACAGCCTCAGCGAGCTGGGCGGCAAGCTGGTCAGCTACGGCCGCAGCTCCGAGGTCGGTTTCTATATCCCGGTCATCTTCGAATTCGACAACCGCGGCAGCTTCGTGTCCGGCTCCTACGTGGATGTCTGGCTCCGGACGAGCGTGTCCGGGAACTGCATCGCCGTGCCCCTGGCAGCCGTCGTCGAGGACCAGGGCGTCCACTATGTCTTTGTCCGCAAGGCGGACGATGACGACTGCTTCGAGAAACGGGAAGTCCGCCTCGGACAGTCAGACGGCCACCGCGTACCCGTTCTGCAGGGCCTCCAGGAGGGAGAGTTCATCGTCACGGAAGGCGCCATGCACGTCAAACTCGCCGGCGTCGCCGCCGTTCCCGCCGGCCACAGCCACAACCATTAGGATATGGAAAGAATCCAACAAGAGAACGGCATCCTGAACCGGATCATCGCCTTCTCCCTGAATAACCGGACCGCCATCCTCGTGATGGCCGTCCTCTGCCTGGTGGCCGGTCTATACTCGGCCTCCCGTGCGGATGTGGACGTCTTCCCCGACCTCAATGCCCCGACGGTCGTCGTCATGACGGAAGCCGAAGGCATGGCGCCGGAGGAGGTTGAGCGCCTCGTGACCTTCCCGATCGAGACCGCCGTCAACGGCGCCACCAACGTCCGCCGCGTGCGCTCCTCCTCCACGACGGGCTTCTCCATCGTCAACATCGAATTCGACTGGGGCACAGACATTTACCGGGCCCGCCAGATCGTCAGCGAGAAGATCGCGATGGTCGGCGAGGCGCTACCCCCTGGCGTGGGCAATCCCACCCTTGGCCCCCAGGCCTCCATCCTCGGCGAGCTGATGATCGTCGGCCTCACGGCGGAGTCCACCTCGCTGGAGGATCTGCGCACGCTGGCCGACTGGACCATCCGGCCCCGCCTGCTGTCGCTGGGCGGCGTGGCCCAGGTGGCCGTGATGGGCGGCGACATCAAAGAATACCAGATCCTGCTGGATCCCGGCCGGATGCGCCACTACGGCGTGGCGATGGACGAAGTCATCGACGCCGTCAAAGGCATGAACCAGAACGCCCCGGGCGGCACGCTCTACCAGTTTGGCAACGAGTACATTGTCCGCGGCGTCCTCTCCACCGACGACATTGAGCTCCTGAAGAAAGCCGTCGTCAAGACGGACCGGAAAGGACTTCCCCTCCCCCTGGAAGCCATCGCTGAGGTCAAGACCGGGCCCAAGACCCCGGTGCTCGGCGTCGCCTCCAACGACGGCCACCCGGCGGTCCTCCTGACCGTCACCAAGCAGCCGAACACCTCCTCGCTGGATCTCACGGCCAAGCTCGACCGCGAGCTCACCGACATCCAGGCAGTGCTTCCCGCGGACGTGCACGTCAACGCCGACATCTTCCGCCAGGCCCGCTTCATCGAGGGCTCGATCGGCAACGTGAAGAAATCGCTGCTCGAAGGCGGCATCTTCGTCATCCTGGTCCTGTTCTTCTTCCTGATGAACTTTCGAACCACCGTCATCTCGCTGGTCTCCATCCCGCTCTCGATCCTCATAACCCTGCTGGTGACCCGCTGGATGGGCCTGACCGTCAATACGATGAGCCTCGGCGGCATCGCCATCGCCATCGGCTCGCTGGTGGACGACTCGATCGTGGACGTGGAGAATGTCTTCAAGCGGCTGCGCCAGGCGCGCGGCCAGGGCAAGAGCGTCCTGCAAGTCGTCTATGACGCCTCGAAGGAAGTCCGCATGCCGATGCTCAATTCGACCCTCATCATCATCGCCTGCTTCCTCCCGCTCTTCTTCCTGTCCGGGATGGAAGGGCGCATGCTCAAGCCGCTGGGCATTTCCTTTATCATCTCCCTGTGCACCTCCACCCTCGTCGCTCTGACGCTCACCCCGGTGCTGAGCTCCTATCTGCTCGCCCACGAGATGCAGGATGGGCAGGAAGCCCGCGAGACGGGCGTTGTGCGCTCTCTGAAGAAATACTATTCCCGAGCGCTTGAATGGACGCTCGGGCACCGAAAAGCCGTTCTGGCACTCGTCGGCGGCCTGTTCGTGATGGCGCTCGCGATGTTCTTCTCGCTGGGCCGCAGCTTCCTGCCGGCCTTCAACGAAGGGTCCTTCACCATCGCGATGAGCTCCGTGCCGGGCATCTCCATCGAAGAATCCGACCGGCTGGGACGCCAGGCGGAGGAGCTGCTGATGAGCATCCCTGAGATCCAGACCGTAGGCCGCAAGACCGGTCGCGCCGAGCTGGACGAGCACGCCTTTGGCGTCAACTGCTCCGAATTCGAATGTCCCTTCGTGCTGAAGGGCAAGAGCAAACGGCAGCTGGTGGAAGAAGTCCGGCAGAAACTCTCCGTGCTGCCGGGCGTGAACCTGGAGATCGGCGGTCCCATCTCGCACCGAATCGACGCGATGCTCTCGGGAACCCAGGCCAACATCGCCATCAAGGTGTTCGGCACCGACCTGAACAAGATGTACGCGATCGGCCAGCAGATCAAGGCCGCCATCAGCGAGGTGCCGGGCATCGCCGACATCAACGTGGAGCAGCAGGTGGAGCGTCCGGAGCTGAACATCATTCCGCGTCGCGAAATGCTGGCACGCTATGGCGTCACGCTCCCGGAGTTCGCGGAATTCGTCCGCGTGATGCTGGAGGGCGAGCCCGTCTCGACCGTCTATGAAGGGAACCGCGCGTTCGACTTGACGCTCAAGGTAAAAGGCGACGCCCGTGCCACCATGGAGAGCATCGCCGATCTGATGGTCGATACGCCTGCAGGCGGCAAGGTACCGCTCTCGCAGGTCGCGGAAATCGTCTCCTCGGCGGGACCCAACACCATCAACCGCGAGAACCTCAGCCGCAAGCTCGTCGTGTCCTGCAACGCGACGAACGGCGAACTGGCCCGGGCCGTGGCCGCCATCCGCGAGGAGATCGCGGAGAGCGTCACCCTGCCCGACGACTACCGCATCGAATACGGCGGTCAGTTCGAGAGCGAGGAGCGGGCCTCCCGCACCATCGCGCTGGTCAGCATTTTCAGCATCCTGCTGATATTCATGCTCTTGCAGGGCGAATTCAAGAACGCCGCCCAGTCCCTGACCGTGCTGCTGAACCTGCCCCTCGCGCTGATCGGCGGCGTGGTGACGGTCTTCTGCACCGGCGGCATCCTGAGCATCCCTGCCATCATCGGCTTCATCTCCCTGTTCGGCATCGCCACGCGCAACGGCATGCTCCTGATTGACCGCTACAACGCGCTCGCCGCGCAGGGCCTCTCCCCCGTCGAGACCGTCCTGAACGGCTCGCTGGACCGGCTCAACCCCATCCTGATGACGGCCGTCACCTCCGCGCTGGCGCTGCTGCCGCTGGCCCTGGGCGGCGACTTGCCGGGCAACGAGATCCAGTCCCCGATGGCCCAGGTCATCCTGGGCGGCTTGCTGTCCTCGACGCTGCTGAACGGCTTCGTCATCCCTATCATGTACCTCGTCACGAACAAGAATAAGGCCCAATGAGAAGAATCTGCCTGATCGTCCTCTGCCTGTGCGGCAGCATCCACAGCTTTGCCCAGGGCGCCGTGGAAACGGTGCTCCGGGAGATCGAGCGCAACAATCCCGAGCTCCAGGCGGCCGCAGCCGCGCTGGATGAGGAGAAGCTGACAAACCGCTCGGAGGCCCTGCTCGCGGACCCGGAAGTGGAATTCAACTACCTCTGGGGGGCCGCCGGCATCGGGAACCGACACGACCTGCGCGTGACGCAGTCCTTCGACCTCCCCACCCTGACCGGCCAGCGCGCAGGCAAGACGGCCGACCTGAACCAGCTGTCGGTCCTGAAATACCGCGCCCAGCGCCTGGAACTGCTGCAGGAAGCGCGCAAATGCTGCATCGACCTGATCTATTACGCCCAGCTCCTGCAGGAACTGGACGACCACCTGGAGCGCTCCGCTACCCTCGTCCGCGCCTATGAGCGGCGGCTCGAGGCCGGCGGCGCCAACATCCTGGACCTGAACAAGACCAAACTTCATTATGCATCTGTCCTGGGAAAGCGGAACCTCGCGGCGAGCGAGCGCGAATCCCTGCTCGCCCGCCTGCGTGCCCTGAACGGCGGGAAGGATCCCGACGTGGCCCTGACGGCCTATGACCTCGACGATACCCTCCCCGCAGACTTCGAGACCTGGTTCGCCGAGGCGTCCGACAAGAACCCCGTGCTGGGCTATGTCCGGCAGGAAGTCAGCCTCGGAGCGCGGCAGCTCACCATCGACAAGATGGCCTGGATGCCGGAACTGACGGTGGGCTACATGAGTGAAATCCAGACCGAAGAGAAGTTCCGCGGCGTGACCGTCGGCGTGAGCATTCCGCTCTGGAGCGGCGCCAACAAAGTCAAGCGCTCCCGCGCGGGGGTCGCGGCCGCCGAATCCCGGCAGAAAGCCGCCGAACAAGCTTTCTATGAGCAGCTTCGCGACAGCTACCGCCAGGCCGGCGCCAACCGGGCCAATGCCGAGCTGCTGCGCGAATCCCTCACGGACTCGGACTACCGGGACTACCTGCTTTCCGCACTGACGCGGGGCGAAATCTCCATGGTGGACTACCTCGTTGAGAACGATCTGTACTACGAAGCGCTCGAGCAGACGCTGGATGCCGAGCGGGAGTACCACTATTCGCTGGCCGCGCTGAAGGTATTCTGATTTTTCGTATATTTGTCGGATATGGAAAAGAAACTCGTCATTATCCCGACATACAACGAGATCGAGAACATCGCCAAGATCATCCAGGCGGTGTTCGCGCTCGAAGGCGAATACCAGATCCTCGTGATTGACGACGGCTCCCCCGACGGGACCGCCGACGTGGTCAAGGGGCTCCAGAAAGCATATCCGGAGCGGCTCCACCTCGTGGAGCGCAGCGGTAAGCTGGGCCTCGGCACGGCCTACGTGGCCGGCTTTAAATGGGCCCTGGAGCGCGACTACGACTATGTTTTCGAGATGGACGCCGACTTTTCCCACAACCCCGCCGACCTCCCGCGCCTGCTGGAAGCTTGTACGAAGAGCGGCGCCGACATGTCCATCGGCTCGCGCTACTGCGACGGCATCAACGTCGTCAACTGGCCGCTGGGCCGCATCATGATGTCCTACTGCGCCTCGCTGTACGTGCGTGCCGCCCTGGGCGTGCGCATCTACGACAGCACGGCCGGCTTCGTCTGCTACTCCCGCAAGGTCCTGGAGACCATCGACCTGGACGCCGTGAAGATGAAAGGCTACGGCTTCCAGATCGAGCTGAAGTACACGGCCAAGAAGCTGGGCTTCAAGATCAAGGAAGTCTCCGTGATCTTCGTGAACCGCCAGGAGGGCACCTCGAAAATGTCCGGCAGCATCTTCGGTGAAGCCTTCTGGGGCGTGCTGGGCCTGCGCTTCCGCAAACTCCGTCCCGCACAGCGATGAAAGAAATCTACATCAAGCATATCGCCGGCCTGCTGAATCTCAAAGACTGGCAGGTCGAGAATTGCGCCGAGCTCTTCGAAGACGGCGACACCATCCCCTTCATCAGCCGCTACCGCAAGGAGAAAACCGGCGGCATGGACGACGCCGAGGTGGCCGAAGTGCGCCACTGGGCGGACGTCTTCGCCGAGATGGAGAAGCGCAAGGAGACCATCCTCAAGGTCATCGGCGAGGCAGGCGCCCTTACGGATGAGCTGCGCGAGAAAATCGAGAAATGCGTCTCCGGCACCGAGCTGGAAGACCTCTACCTCCCCTGGCGGCCCAAGCGCCGCACCCGCGCCACGGCGGCGCGCGAGCTGGGTCTCGAGCCCCTCGCGGACCTGCTCTGGAACGGCAAAACGCGTAATCCCGAGGCGGATGCCCGCAAGTTCGTGGGCGACAAGGTTTCTGACGTGGAGACGGCCCTTGCGGGAGCGCGCGACATCGTCGCTGAGCGCCTCAGCGAGACGGCGCCGATCCGCGAGAACCTGCGCGCCATCTTCCGCCGCAGGCGGGTGGTCGCAACGGTCACGAAGGCCGGCCGCGACAGCGCCGAGGCGGCGAAGTACCGCAGCTATTTCGATTTCAAGATGCCGTTGGACCGCATCCCCTCGCACAATCTGCTCGCCATCCTGCGCGCACAGAACGAGGGTTTCCTCAATATCAGCATCGACGCGGACGCGGAGAAGTGCGACGCCAAGATTTATTACGACCACTGCCAGGAGCACGGCTACCCCGCCGGGCCGACGGCCGACCAGGTCAAGGAGGCCGTCTCCGACGCCTTCAAGCGCCTGCTGGAGCCGTCCATCAGCGGAGAGGTGCTGCGCGAAGCCAAGGAGAAGGCCGACCGCGAGAGCATCCGCGTGTTCGGCGAGAACCTCCGCCAGCTGCTGCTCTCCGCCCCCGTGGGGCAGAAGCGCACCATGGCCATCGACCCGGGCTTCCGCAACGGCTGCAAAATCGCCTGTCTGGACGAGCAGGGCGGCCTGCTCTACCATACAATCATCTACCCGCATCCCCCGCAGAACGAGAAGGTCAAGGCCATCATGGCCGTGCAGGATATGCTCAGCAAATACGGCATCCAGGCCGTCGCCATCGGCAACGGAACGGCCTCCCGCGAGACGGAGGATTTCATGCGGCGAGTCCAGCTGCCGGAAGGCTGTAAAGTCTGGACGGTGAGCGAGGACGGCGCTTCCATCTACAGCGCCTCTGAAATCGCGCGGCAGGAGTTCCCCGACGAGGACGTGACCGTGCGCGGCGCCGTGTCGATCGGCCGCCGCCTGATGGATCCGCTCGCGGAGCTCGTGAAGATCGATCCCAAGAACCTCGGCATCGGACAGTATCAGCACGACGTGGACCAGACGCTCCTCAAGGAGCAGCTTGACAACACGGTCGAGAGCTGCGTCAACGCCGTGGGCGTCAACCTCAATACCGCCTCCCCTTACCTGCTCGCCTACGTGGCCGGCATCGGCCCCGCCCTGGCGGAGAACATCATCGCCTACCGGGCGGAGAACGGCGGCTTCCGCAGCCGCGCCGAGCTCAAGCAGGTGCCGCGCCTCGGGCCGAAGGCCTACGAGCAGTGCGCGGGCTTCCTGCGCATCCGCGGGGCGGAGAATCCGTTGGATGGCTCCGCCGTGCACCCCGAGTCGTACGGCATCGTGGACAAGATGGCCCAATCACTGGGCGTCAGAACGAAAGAGCTGGTCGGAAACGCCGAACTGTGCGCGAAAATCCAGGCCAAAGACTTTGTCACGGAAAAGGCCGGTCTTCCGACCGTGAACGACATTCTCAAGGAGCTCGCCAAGCCGGGTCTTGACCCGCGCGAACAGGCCTCCGAGTTCGCCTTCGCCGAGGACATCCACGGCATCGAGGACCTCGTGGTCGGCATGGAGCTGCCGGGGATCGTGACGAACATCACCAATTTCGGCGCGTTCGTGGATATCGGCATCCACGACAACGGCCTCGTGCACGTCTCGCAGATGGGTCCGCGCGGAATCGACCCGACCAAGGTCGTGAAGCTGCACCAGCAGGTACGCGTAGCGGTGACCGCCGTCGATCTCGACCGCGGCCGCATTTCCCTCAGATTACTGAAATAACTACTGGAAGATCCGCTTGCAGAAGTCCTCGTAGTAGGCGATCCAGTTATACCACTCGTGGCCGCCTTCGGTCAGGACGAACTCGTGCGGATAGCCGTGCCGGGTCAGGCGCTTGCGGTAGAACTCGATGTGAGGGTGGAAGAAATCCGTCTTGCCGATGTAGATGACGTACTCCTTCGGCGGGATGGCGAACTGCTCCCCCAGCTTCCACGCCAGGCCCTTATAGACATCCCGGTGGTACTTGGCCGCCATGGTCGCCTGGGTGTAGGGAGACATCAGGCCCACATAGTCATACGTTTGCGGGTTGTTCGCCGACAGATAGACCGCCTGCAGGCCGCCGTTGGACATGCCCGCGATCGCGCGGCCGGCCTTGGTCGGAATGGTCCGGTAGCGGCGATCCACAAAGCCCACCACGTCGTGGCGGAAGTAGCGCTCCGGCTCGCCGGTCTGCGTCCAGAAAGCCTCGAGGGCGCGCAGGCAACGACCATTGTTGAACTGCTTGTCGTTGGCGTAGCGGTTCATGTTGGGCATCACGAGGATGAAATCCTTGGCAAGCCCTTCGTGCCGCAAGGAGTCCAAGCGGTGGAAGACGTCGGCGCTGTCCACCCAGGTCTTCTCGTTGCCGCGGGCACCGTGGAAGAGGTACAGGACCGGATAGCGCTTGAGCGTGTCCTTATAATAATCTTTCGGCAGATAGACCAGCATGCGCCGCTGCGTCAGGTGCGGCTCGCTGCTGGGGTAATACACGGCCTCGACGATGCCCTCGCCGGGAAGGGCCTCCAGAACGCTGTTCTCCGGGCCGCGGCCATAACGCGCCGCGGTGCCGCAGGCGCAAAGTACGACTGCAAGTATCAGGTATAAGAAAAATCGTTTCATCATGCTTTCGAGCCAAGGGCCTGCTCAAACATCGCGACCAGCGCCTCGGCAGATTTGTTGATATCGTAGTTGCGGGCGGAGTCGGCATAGCGCTGCGCCATCTCGTTGCGCTGCTCGGGATGCTCGATCCACCAGTCGATACGCTCGGCCAGGGCCTTGCTGTCATAGACGGGATACAGGCTCTGCGGGCAAAGGGCGAACACAGATGTGCCGATCATATCCCCTTCCGCGATCACAGGCACGGCGCCCTCGCGCACGGCTTCCAGGCAGGAAAGTCCTTCGACCTCCACCCACGCGCAGTGGATGTAGAGATAGGACTTGCGGGCCAGCTCGTGCAGCTCTTCGTGCGTATAGAAGCCAAAGGTAGGGGGCGTTTTCAGAATCCCCTCCGCGAGGAGGCGGTCCGCCATCTTACGGTATTTCTTCTCTTTAGTGCCGCGGCCGGCGAACACCAGGCGGATGCGGTTCGCGTAGCGGCTGTAGCGCATGGCGTTCAGGAGCGTGTCCTGCGATTTCTCCTTGGACAGGCGGCCGACGCAGAGCAGGTCGATCGTCCCTTCGGCCGGCACGTATGCAGCCTTCACGGGCTCCTCCGGGATGGCGATGCCGTTCGAGATGACGTGCAGGCGCGACTTGTAGCCTTCTTTCGCCAGTTGGTCGCGCACGGCGGGCGTCGGGCACTGGATGTCGGAGCAGGGGTCAAAGACGAAGCGGCGCCACAGGTACATCATCGGCCAGTTGACAGGGCTGTTCTTGGAGAAGCCGAGGTTGGCGTTGAAATTCTGCGCGAAGACGTGGTAGGTCGCGGTCAGGACCTTCCCCGTCCTGCGAGCCTCGTTCAGGGCTGCGCCCTGCAGGAACAGGCCTTCCTGAATGTGGACGATGTCCGCCCATTCGACGGCTTCGCGGATCTTCTCTTTGTCAATTTTGGCATAAGCCAGGCCATTGGCGTAGATGATGGGCTCGAAGAGGGGGAATTTCCAATGCTCCAGCGGGTATTCGGGCTGCGGGCCGTTGGGGTCCGGGTTAGCGATCGACATCAGGCGCACGTCCACGCCATGCTCGCGCAGCGCGGCCATGGTTGCCTTGACGGCCACGCTCTGACCGTTGCCCTTATGATAAACGTTGTTGCAGACAAACAGGACTTTCATCGCTCGCGTCAGGCTTTCTCCCCCAGCGCCTGGCGGAACATGCCGATCAGCGACTCGAGGGTTTTATTATTATCGTAATTGCGGGCGGAGTCGGCGTAGCGCTGCGCCATCTCGTTGCGCTTCTCGGGATGCTCGATCCACCAGTCGATGCGCTCGGCCAGGGCCTTGCTGTCGAAGACGGGATAGAGGCTCTCCGGGCAGAGGGCAAAGGTGGAGGTGCCGATCAGCCAGCCTTCGGCGATGATAGGCACGATGCCCTCGCGGACGGCCTCGAGGCAGGACAGGCCCTCGACTTCAATCTCGGCACAGTGGATATAGAGATAGGACTTGCGGGCAAGTTCGTGCAGCTCTTCGTGCGTGTAGAAGCCGAAGGTGGCGGGAACTTTCAGGACGCCCTGCTTGAGCAGGCGGTCGGCCATCTTCTTGTATTTCTGTTCTTTGGGGCCGCGTCCGGCGAAAACCAGGCGGATGCGGTCGGCGTAACGGCTGTAGCGCATGGCCTTCAGCAGGACGTCCTGGCGTTTGTCGTTGGCCAGACGGCCGATGCAGAGCACGTCGATGGTGCCGTCAGCCGGCACGGGCGTGGCCTGGACCGGCTCCGCAGGCATGTCGATGCCGTTGGAAATGATGTGCAGGCGGGCCGTGAAGCCCTGCTTCAGCAGGTAGTCGCGCACCATCGCCGTGGGGCACTGGATGTCCGCGCAGTGGTTGAAGACCAGGCGGCGCCAGTTGTGCACGAGGGGCCAGTTGACGAAATTATGCTTGGGCAGGCCGAGGTTGGCCGAGACATTGTGCGGATAGAGGTGGAAGGTCGCAGTGAGGGTCTTCCCCATCTTGACGGCCATCCTGACAACCACTTTCTCCAGCGGCATGGCCTCCTGGATGTGGACGATGTCCGCCCACTCGAGGGCCGCGGTAATCTTCTGCTTGTCGATCTTCGCGTAGGCGAAGCCGTTGGCGTAGATGATGGGCTCGAAGATGGGGAATTTCCAGTGGTCCAGCGGGAAGTCCGGCTGGGGACCGTTCGCGTCATAGAGGTTGCGGATCGCCATCAGGCGTGCGTCCACCCCATGCTCGCGCAGCTTCCTTATCGTATTATGAATGGAAACGGCCAGGCCGTTCCCCTTGTTGTATGCATTATTGCAAACGAAAAGTACTTTCATGTCGTTTATAAATCTGACAAAGATACACATTTATTTTGGAATCCCCTTTTCAGCCTCCCTTCCCGGGTCGGCAGCTGCTACCGCAAACCTTCGCTTCGCTCATCCCACCGCAGCGCTGCGCTTGCGGTCCCCCCGTTCACGAGGCCACGGGCGGCCACGGGTTTGCGGCAGCACTGCCGACTCCGGGAAAAACCCACAGTAGCAGGATTTAGTGTGCTGACTGTGTGGGGAAAATACCCACAGTTGGACAGATTTCCGAAAAAATGTAGGAAAACTCCGAAAAAGATTAGGAGTTTTAAAAATTGTTTGTATATTTGCCGTGGAAACACTGAAATCATGCGACCGAAATTAACAGCAAAAGAAGAAGAGATCATGCAGATCGTCTGGCAGAACGGCGACCTGTTCATCCGGGACATCGTGGCCCGGATCCCCGATCCAAAGCCCTCTTATAACACCGTAGCGACGCAGGTCAAGTTCCTGGAAGACAAGGGATTCCTGACCCGCAAGCCCATGGCGAACAGCTTCTGCTACTCCCCCGCCGTCACGGAAAAGGAGTACCGCGGCTCGACGGTCGGCGACCTGGTCGAGCGCTACTACGACAATTCCTACGCCATGCTCGTGTCCCAGTTCGTCGAAGACGACAAGATGGACCTTGAGGAGCTGAAGGCGCTGATCGCAACCATCGAAAACAAGCAGAAATGACACCGGCCCTCCTTTATATTGCGCGTGCCAGCCTGTACCTGGCCATCTTCTACGCCTTCTACCTGCTGATCATGCGGAAGACTTCCCTCTTCCGCTTCAACCGCGTCGTGCTGCTGGTCGGCACGGTGGTCTGCCACCTGCTGCCGCTGCTGCGCCTGCGCACCGTCATCGTCCCGGACTTCAGCTCCATCCAGGTCGGCGAGCTACAGATGGTCGGCGTCGGGGCCGAAGAAGCGGCAGCGGCTCACTTCCCCTGGCTCCTCGCGCTCTACCTGGCCGGCGCCGCCTCCGTCGTGGCTGCGTCGCTGCTCTCCATCGCCCGCACGCGGCGCATCATCCGCAGCGGCTCCCCGGAGCCCTGCGAAGGCTGCCGCCTGACGCTGCTCGACCGCGACGTCCCCTCCTTCAGCTGGGGCCGCAAGGTCGTGATGAGCCGGCAGGATTATGAGAAATACCCCGCGATCCTGCGGCACGAGCTGCAGCATATCCACGCGCATCACTCGCTGGATGTCCTGCTGATGACGGTCGTGAACACCATCCACTGGTTCAACCCACTGGCATGGATCGCCCGCGCGGAGCTGCGGCTCCTGCACGAATACGAGGCCGACGAAGGCCTCATCCAACAAGGCATTGATGCAACCTCATACCAACTCCTCCTGGTGCGGAAAGCCGTGGGAGAGCAACGCTTCTCCCTGGCCAACGGCTTCAACCACGCCAAACTCAAACAAAGAAT
>JAEFAI010000039.1 GCA_016291185.1 Bacteroidales bacterium | reverse complement strand
CCGGCCTGAACGCCTTCATCAACTGGAACGCCAGCCCGACCACCCGCATCTACCTGAACGGCGGCCTGAACTACACCGACCTGCGCAGCGAGGTCCTCGGCCAGTCCAACAGCGGCCTGAGCTACAATGCGATGCTTGGCTTCCAGCAGGCCCTGCCGCTCGACTTCAGCCTGAGCGCCAACGTCATCGCCATGGGCAAGAACTACTCCCTGCAGGGCTGGAGCTCCGGCATGAGCATGGCGATGGTCGGCCTGACCAAGAGCTTCCTGGACGACCGCCTCGGCATCAGCATCAACTATACGCTCCCGCTCACCGGCGGCAAGGGCATGGAGATGCGCAGCGTCAGCGAGGGTAAGGATTTCCGTTCCGTGAGCGTGAACACGATCCCGATGCAGCAGCTCAACTTCAGCATCAGCTGGAGCTTCGGCAAGCAGGGCAACGCCCGCGTCAAGAGCGCCCGCAAGACCATCAAGAACGACGATGTGATGAACACCGAAAGCACGACCGAGAGCCTGGGAACGACGATGATGGGAGGTGGTATGATGTAATGGATTAATTACTATATTTGTAGAAACAAAGCGTCCTGAGATGAATCGTAAAAACAACCGTCTCATCCTCAACATCGCGCAGGTCCTGATATGGGCCAGCGCGATGCTGCTGCCTGCAGCGGCAACGTGGCTGATCTCCGGCGACAGCAACCGCTTCGCCATGAACTTCTGGCCCACGTTCTATATGCTTCTTCCGATCAGCCTGGTGTACCTGGTCAACTACTTCGTGCTGGTCCCCAAGTTGCTGTTCCGCAAGCAGGTGGTCTGGTTCATCGTACTGAATATCCTGCTGGTGGCTTTGCTCAACGCCCCGAGCTTCTATCCCCGCGGGGAGATCCCCGAGCCGATCCGCCAGCACCTGCAGCGCCGGGACATCCTGGCCTTCCGCATCCCGACCATCATCACCGCCGGTTTCTTCCAGCTGGTGTTCATCTTTCTGGCCATCGGCGTGCGTTCCATCATCCGCTCCAACGACATCCAGTACCAACTGCAGGAGGAGAAGCGCAAGGCTTCCGAGGCGGAGCTGACCTGGCTCAAGCATCAGCTGAACCCGCACTTCCTTTTCAATACGCTGAACAATATCTCCTCCCTGACGCAGATTGATCCGGACAAGGCGCAGGAGAGCATCGGCGAACTCAGCGACACGTTGCGCTATGCCCTGTACGACACGGACACGGACAAGGTCCCGCTCGCGGGCGAGGTGGCTTTCATGAACAATTACATCCACCTGATGCAGCTCCGCTGCAATGAGCTCACCGAGGTCACGACCGACTGGAACCTGCCTGCCGGCGACGTGAAGATCGCCCCGCTGCTGTTCATCTCTCCCATCGAGAATGCCTTCAAGCACGGCGTCAACGCCCGCATGAAGTCGTTCGTACACATCGGCCTGCACCCGGACGGGAAGGACCTTGTCTTCACCTGCGAGAATTCCCTCTTTGAGAAGACCGGCGAGGACCATATCGGCTCCGGCATCGGCATGGAGAACCTCAAGCGCCGCCTGGAGCTCATCTACCCGGAGTCCTATAGCTACGAACACGACGAGAAAGACGGCGCCTACCAAGTCCGGATCGTCCTGAAAAACCTGCTCGGATGAAAGCATTGAGCTGCATTGTCGTCGATGACGAGCCGCTGGCCGTCAAGATGTTGGAGAACTTCATCTCCAAAACTTCTTTCCTGTCGCTGGAAGCGTCCTTCACGGACCCCGTGGCAGCGCTGGAGGCCATTCGCTCCCGGCGGCCGCAACTGGTCTTCCTGGACATCCAGATGCCGGACCTGAACGGCATGGAGCTCTCGCGCATGGTCCCGGACGGGACGCGCGTCATCTTCACGACCGCGTTCAAGGACTACGCCTTCGACAGCTACGAGGTGTCCGCGCTGGACTTCCTGCTCAAGCCGATCCGCTACCAGAAATTCCTCGAGGCGGCCGAGAAAGCACGCCAGTGGTTCGAGTTGCTGGAGAGCGCCGAGACGGCCGGCGAGCCCGGTGCCGGCAGCGCCTCCGCCCAGCAGGATTCCATCTTCGTCAAATCCGAGGGCCAGCTGCACAAGGTGGCCTTCTCCGATATCCGCTACGTCGAGGGCATGAAGGACTACGTCCTGCTGTATCTCTGCTCGGAGAAGCGGCCGCTCGTCACGCACATCACGATGAAGGCCGTCGAGGAGCTGCTGCCCGCCGCCCGCTTCATGCGGGTCCACCGCTCCTACATCGTCGCCCTGGACCAGATCGAGTCCATCGGCGGCTCCTACGACATCTCCATCGGCGGCGCCCTCATCCACGTCTCCGACGCGTACAAGCCCGCCTTCGAGCAGTATTTGTCGCAGCGGATGTTGCGATAGATATTGCGAGAAATAGGTTGCCAGGGGCAAAACCGTATCATTTTGCCCCTGGCAACTTGTTTTTTCGGTTTCGAGGGGCAATTGGGGGCGTTTTTGCCCCTGGGGCCCGATTAGTGGCGCGCTTTTTGGAGAAATGGCGGGCCGTAGTGAAATTCTTACTTTATATGAAGTGTAAACGCATTCTGCTTGTCGCCCTGCTGGCGGCGGCATCGCTCTGCGCCTCGGCCCAGATGCGGGACACCTACGTGGGCGTGGGTTTCTATAAACCACTCTACAATGGGACCCAAGGAGACTTTGTGACGACTGTCGGGTACGGGCAGTTCAATTCCTCCGGCTTGGGCTTCCGGGCTGGTCTGCAATGGACTTCCAGCATTGCAAACGTGGATCACGCTTTCGGGCTTCCGCTGGCCGTGGCCTGGCGAAGCCCTTCCCGTACGCCGTCGGAGCGGGTTTACTCGGGCGCTGCCGGATCGATGCGCGGATATGGTTATTCTTCGCTGGATGGAGCCGTGAGCAGTCTGCTGGCTGGTTTCCTGATGAATCTCTTCAGTGATGTCGAGTTCTATGGAGGCGTGACGCCGGGGTGGATCGCCGGAACGCCGGCGCCGGGCTCAAAGACAAACCTGCGAAGCCCGTTCTCCCTGACGCTGGATGCCGGAATGTGTATCAATTACAGCATCTGGCGCTTCGACATCAAATTGATGCCTGCCATACACTTCGACCCGTTCGCCTCTTTGTCCCGAACGGCTGGCACAGGCGGGGTGGAAACGCCGATGCATTGGTTCTTCTCGTTCGCGGGAGGCCTGGCTTTCCGCTTCTAGGCAAGCTATTTCACGTTATCCCGGTACTTCCGGGACAAGGGGAGGGACTGACCGCCAACAAAGACGGCGTCTGGGGTGGTGCGCTCGATGCGGGCGGCGTTGACCAGATAGGCCCGGTGGATGCGGAGGAAGCCGCTGCCGAGAATGGATTCCCAGCGGGAGATGGGCGTCTTGTTGCGGTAGGCGGTCCCGTCGGCGAGGTGGATATAGACTTCCGTGTCGCGCGATTCAATAAAGAGGATGCTGGCCATCGGGACGGAAACCTTCTGGCGGTCGGAGACGAAATCGATGGTCGGTTCCTTTTCCGGGAGCCAGCGCTTCCGGCTCCAATCCATCAGCAGGCCCCAGCCATAGCCCGCGCCCAGGATGATGAGGGCCAGGACCGGGTTGTACAGGAGAATAGGGGAGGTAACGGCCAGCGGGTTGTCCGGCGGCGAGAGCACGAGCAGGTGGGCCAGCAGCACGAGCAGTGTCTCCAGGAGAATGAGGGCCAGGAAGAAGCCGGCGCAGGAAAGCCATTTCCGCCGGGTCAGCGGCCCTTCATCCTCGTCCCATTCGGACTCGGCCGTTGTCCGGGCCGGCAGCTGCGGAATCCATTGGCGCAGCAAAAAGATGCCGGGCAGGTACAGGGTCGCGATGAGGAGTGCCTCTCCGAATAAATAGGAAAGGCTCAGGAACAGGCAGGCCAGCACCAGGGTGAAGACCACCCACCACGATATTTGCCACAAGGCTTTCATCGAGACCAAAGATAGGCAGAATTCCCGAGACCGAAAACCCCTGCAAGCCGCAAATATCCCTTTGAAGGGGATATGACGCCGTTTGGAGGGGATAATAATTTGGTATTTCCCGGGGGGCTCCCTACTTTTGCGATGGATCAAAACCCTAACGCCATGAAAAAAACGATAACCATTTTGACCTGCCTGTTCCTCCTGATCGCCTGCACCCCGTACGGCATCACGAAGGTGAATCTCCGCAAAGCCTTCCGGCAGAAGACTGCCGCGAAGGATCTGTACTCCCGCGTGGAAGTAAAACCGCTCCGCCTGCCGGCGACGGTCGCGCTCCCGGAGGACCCGCGCATGGACGTGACCGACAACCTGGTGTTCCTGCTGGAGGCCTCCGGCGAACAGATCGCCGTGCTGGGCACGGACGGTGCGTTCGTGACACAGGTAGATGCCGGCGTGCCGATTACCGATTTTTCGGCTTACGGAAATACGCTGGATATCCTATGCGGGAATGAGGTGAAGGAATACAGCCTGCCGGATTTCTCCCCGACGCGCACCCTCTCCCTGCCGACGGAGGGCGTCACGCTGAACCGGATGCAGCGGCGGGATGACGCCGCGCTGGAGTTCAGGGGAGTAAAAGATGGAAAAGCCTATGAAGGCGGGTACCTCTTCGCGCGGGACTATTTCTTTATGACGCACGACAACGTATTTGAAGCGCCGGAAGAGATCGGGGATTATTTCCGTTGCGTCGATACCACTTATTTCTTCCTTTCGACGGGCATGCTCTTCGCGTATAGTAAGAATGATTTCATTTTTCAAGCATTTACGCCCGATTTTGGAAAACATGAACCCCAGGTCACGGATGTGCAGATGACCCCCGACCGTATGTATATGCAGCTGCGCCTGCGGGACCAGGACCTGCTCCTGGTTTACGACCGGGCAGGGGGGCGGAATCGTCTCTTCCGGACGACCACGGAAGGCCTGACCTTCCCGCTCGGCGTCATCCGGGGCGGTGTCAACTACTACTGTAGCCCGGCGCGGAAATTGAAGGATTACGTGAGCGCGGACGCGCCGGAAAGTGCTAATTACTATTTATTGAAATATACCCTTTAAAACCCCTGTTGCCATGTCCCAGTTGTTCTACGATGGCGGAATCTTCGCCATGACGGTCATCACCGTCCTCTTTGTCGCCCTGCTGATTGCCGCCTGGAAGGCCCCGCGCTGGGTGCGCGAGATCGGCCACCTGGCCCTGGCCTTCGCCGGTATCATGACGCTCATCCCCTTGCACAATGCCGCCGATGCGGTCATGAAAGCCGGGGATATCTCCCCGAATCTGGTCTGGGCGGGCGTGAAGTGCCTGACCGTCGCGCCGATCTACGCCCTCATCGTGTACATCGTCTCGCTGATCATCAGGATCATCCAGAAACCCCGGGTGTAGCGTTTCTTCAGGGTCCCGGCACACCGGGGCCCTTTTTTGTGTCCGAGGGCGAATTTTTAAATGAAATAGTTGCGTAGTTAAAATTTTTAGCTATATTTGCGAAAAAGATTAGTTACGCATATGAGACGACTGACCAACAAGGAAGAGATCATCATGAACCACTTCTGGGAGCGGGGACCGCTGTTTGTGCGGGAGTTACGGGAACTGTATCCCGAACCGAAACCCCACTTCAGCACGCTGAGCACGCAGGTGCGGACCCTCCAGGAGGACGGCTTCATCGACCACAAGGCCTACGGCCCGACGTATCAGTATTTCGCGAAGGTCTCGCGCGAGGAGTATAAGCAGCGCTCGCTCATCGGACTGATTGACAAGTACTTCGATAATTCCTACCTGAGCGCCGTCTCGGCCCTGGTCAAGGAGGAGAAGATCTCCGTGGACGAGCTCAAAGAACTGATCGAGCTGATCGAGAAAGAGAAATAAACATGTTTGCGTTCCTTATCTATACGGCCAAGGTGGCGGTGGCGCTGCTGGTTTTCTATCTCTTCTACCGTTTCCTCCTGAAGAAGGAGACCTTTCACCGTTTCAACCGTTTCGTCCTGGTGGGGACGGCGGCGCTGAGTTTCCTGCTGCCGCTGTGTATCGTCACCATTCGCAAACCCCTGGAGAGGGTCATCGCCGGCCCGGTTGAGCCGGTTGGCGCGGGCGGCGAACTCGCCGCCGAGGCTGAGGCTATCGCCGAATCGGCCGCCGCAACGCCCTGGTGGCCCGTGGCGCTGACCGTCCTCTTCTTCGCCGGCGCGGCTTTCGTGCTCCTTCGCGAGGCCGTATCCATCCTCTGCGTCGCGCGCATCGTCCGCCGGGGCGAATGCGTCCGCGAGGAAGACGGCTGCCACATCATCGTCACGGAGCGGGACATCGACCCCTTCAGCTGGATGCGCTACATCGTCTTGTCCCGCGCGGACTGGGAGGGGCCGCATGCCCCCATCCTCGCGCACGAGAAGGCGCACATCGCCTACGGCCATTCCGTCGAGCTGCTGCTGGTGGACATCCTCTCGGCGCTCCAGTGGTTCAACCCGGCCATCTGGATGCTCCGCGCGGACCTGCAGGAGCTGCATGAATATGAGGCGGACGACGCCGTGCTGCGCAGTGGCGCCAATCTTCGGGAATATCAATATCTGCTAATAAAAAAAGCTGTTAGCAGGAGCGGCTACTCAGTTGCTAACAGCTTTAATCACAGTATCCTTAAAAATCGTATTACTATGATGTCAAAATCCAAATCCCCTCTTCGCAGAGGGCTGCGGGTGCTGTATCTGCTCCCGCTCGTGTGCCTGGCCATCGGCCTGCAGGCAAAGACTGTCTATGTCCCGACGGACAAAGATAGTAAAAATTCTCAGAACCCCCTGATTATCTTGCAGGAACTGGGGCAGCCGGAGAGAGAGATCACCAAGGCGGAGTACGACGCGCTGGATCAGGGGCGGATCAATTCCGTCCAGATGCTCAAGGACGAGGCCGCCTTCAAAAAGTATGGCGACAAAGCGGCGCACGGCGTCATTGTCGTCAACCTGAAGGCACCGATGGAAATGGATGAGGTCGTCGTGGTCAGCTATCGGGATGAGAGTGAGCTGGAACTCGTTCCGTTCCGCCTCATCCCCGACAAGATGCCCAGTTTCCAAGGCGGCGGCCTGAACGAATTCAGCAGGTGGCTGAGCCGGCGGATTGATGTGCCGAAGGATTGCGCGCACGCCGGAAGAATGAAAGTGTCGTTTGAGGTGTTCGCCGACGGAACCGTCGGAGATGTCGAAGTCACGGAAAGCGTCTGCCCCGAGCTGGATGCCCTGGTGACGAACCTCATCAAGCAGTCTCCGAAATGGGAACCGGGAACCACGAGGGAAGGGAAGCCCATCGACACGAATTTGAGAATCCCGATCTTCTTCCAGGTCCGTACCCCTAAGAAGTAGATAATCTGTCGCCGGGAGCGCCGAGACCCATCTCCGCTCCCGGTATTATTTTTGTTATATGGGGATTTGACAGCTGTTCAGGGGGATTTTGCCTTGGATTTCCGCCTGCGTGTCGATACTTTTGCACAAAAGAGTTTAGTAGGTATGTTTAGAAGATTCTTTTTCCTCCTGGCCGGACTGCTCATTGCCGGCGCCCTCCATGCCCAGGTAGTCGTGATGGACTACGACATGTTCCGAAGCAACCGCAACATCAAGGTGAAGCTGAAGTTGCAGGACGCCAAAAGCGAAGAGCCCCTGCCCTTTGCGACGGTCTATCTCAACCCGCAGGGCGATACGACTATCACCCATTTCGCCCTGTCCGACCCGGAAGGCAAGGTGGAGATTGCGGACGTGCCCACGGGGCGCTACCGGCTGAACGTGGAGCTGATCGGCTACACGCCCTTCGCCAAGGATTGCAACTTCCGTAATTACGAGGAAGACTTGGGCGTAATCAAGATGGAGGAGAATCCGGAAATCATCGACGCTGCGTCCATTACGGCGGTCGGCAACGCCATCGAGGTCAAGCAGGACACGCTGATCTACAACGCCGCGGCCTTCCACGTGGGCGACAACGCCATGCTCGAGGATCTGATCAAGAAGATGCCGGGCATGGAAGTCGGCGAGGATGGAAAAGTCAAGGTCAACGGCAAAGAAGTGGACAAGATCACCGTCGGCGGCAAGACCTTCTTCTTCAACGATCCGGCGGCCGCCCTGAAGAACATGCCTGCCAAGATAGTCGATAAGATCAAGGTCGTGGACCAGGAGAACAAGGAATCGGCCTTTTCCGGCATCGCCTCGCAGGAGAACCGCGAGACGGTGATGGACCTTCAATTAAAAGAGGAATACAAGCAGGGCTGGTTCGGCAACGCCAAACTGGGCGGCGGCTACCGCCCGGGAAGCGACCAGGACGGCTTTGGCGACAACCGCCACGCCTTGTATAACGGAAACTTGATGCTCAGCGGCTACAACGAGCAGGACCAGTTGACCATTATGGCCAACGGGCAGAATGCCGCGGAACCCGGCAGCGGGTCCGTTTTCATGATTTCCTCGGAAGAGGATCTGGAAGACCTGGACATCATGTCCCTGATCGGCGGGCTGAAGACCGCCGCCATGGCGGGCGTCAACCTGAACTCCGATCGGATCAAGGGCATGGAGAGCACCGCCAGCGTCAGTTACAACTTCTCCGACCGGTTCTCGGGCTACCGCCTTGCGCGCCAGTCCACGCTGGTGGGCGAGGATCCGCTTTTCACAAACGGACGGTCCTCCGGCACCGCCCGGGACCACCGGGTCAACGTCAACTTCGAGCTGAACAAGAAGGACACCAAGAAATTTACTTTCAATTTCGCACCGCGCTTCAGCTTCAACAGCAGCAATGGCTCGACCAGCAACCAGTCTGTCACGACCGATGCGGCCGGTGCTGAGATCAACGGCACCAACGCCGACAAGACGGCCAGCTCGCGCGGTTTCCAGGCCAACGGCCGCATCTCGGGCGGTATCAAAGGATTTGGAAAGGAGCGCCGCAGCCTGACGCTTACCTTCAATTACAATTTCAACCAGAGCCAGGGCGAGAGCGGGGAGGTCTCCCGGACCTGGTACGGCACGACCGTCACCCCGCGCAACCTCCGCTATGACAACAATGCCAACAACCGGATGCTGTCCGGCAGCCTGAGCTACCTGGAGCCCTTCGGGGAATACTGGGGCCTGGCGGCCGTCTTCACGCCCACCTGGCAGCAACGGGGCAGCGGCAAGGCCGCTTTCAATGCGGACGGTTCTGCCAACGACTATTACTCTTCGACTTCGCGCAGCGACTACCTGCTGCTGCGCGAAAGCGTCCAGATGCAATGGCGCAAGGAGAGCAACCAGTTCTACTTCGGCGTGACGCACGACCAGACGCGCAACGAAGTTCGCGCCCGCTCGCTGGGCAAGGACACCGAGACCGGCATCGGCGAATGGCTGCACGATTGGTCGCCTTACGTCAGCATCCGCTACAACGGCAAGGAAGGCCACTCCCTGTACGCCACTTATCAGGGAAGATCCAACCAGGTATCCGGCAGCCGGATCACCCCGGTGCTGGACATCTCCAACCCGCTCCAGATCTCCACGGGCAACATCTATCTCCGTCCGACCTACACGCACCAGGCCTACCTGGACTGGGAATTCAACAACAAGAAGACCTTCTCCTATATGGACCTTTACTTCAGCGGGTCCATGACCCAGCGCGGCATCCAGTCCGCCTCGTGGTTCGACGCGGACGGCGTGCGCTATTCCGTGCCGGTCAACACCCGCAAGCCGTCCTATGGATTGAGCGCGTATTTCTCCTTCCGCCAGCCGATTGGCAAGGAAAAGCGCCTGACCCTCGGGCTCACGGCCGATGCGGGCATCTCGGCCAGCACCAGTTATCAGGCGACCGCCCGGCGGGCGGGAATGGACCTGAAGACCTTCGACTACAACGCTTTCATGGCGGATTTCTGGGGCGATGCGAGCGGCAACCGCTTCTACAGCGGACAGAGCGGCTTCGCCGAAAGCCGGACCCGGATGCTTGACCTTTATGTCCTTTTGGAGGCCGAGTATAAGCTGGATCGTTTTTCCATCGACCTGTATTCCATGGCGCAAAACGAGCAGAGCCGCTATAGCCTGGATCCTACGGCCAACACGAATTACTGGGAGTTCGTGCAGAATCTCGAACTGCTCTACGAGACCCTCCACGGCTGGGAGTTCAAGACGAATGCTTCGTATCATTCTTTCCGGGGTTATACTCCCGGCTACAACGACCCGTACTTCCTTTGGGACCTGACGATCAGCAAGAACATCAAGGCGTTTACGCTGAGCCTGGGCGTCTCGGACATCCTGAACCAGCAGCGCGCCCTGCGGCGCAACGTCACCGCCGAATTCGTCGAGGACACCCAGAGCCTCATCATCGGCCGCTACGCCATGTTCTCCATCAAGTGGAACTTCGGCAAGATGAATCCCGCCAAGAACGGTCGCATCCAGAATGCCATGTACAACATGCTTTAGTTGCTTTTTCGGCCGAAAAAGGTTAGATTTGTACGATTGAAACTAGTAACCCCATCATGAAGGTACAAGTCAACCGGACGGTCGTCGAGATCTTCGACGGAGCCAAGGCGCAGCACGCCGTGCTGCGCTACCTCGTCCACAGGCGCCTGCCTCAGGCGCTGCTACGGCAGGGTCATATCCTGGATGCGTACGGACACGAAATCGGTCCGGACGCGCCGCTTCGCGAAGGACAAATCATCAAATTCAAAGCATAATGAAGAAACTGTTTCTGACTGTTGCCGCGGTCTTCCTGTTGGCTTCCGCGGCTTTCGCAGAGAAGAAGGAGATCCGCATCCTCTCCGTCAACGACATGCACGCCAAGATCGAGAACATGCCGCAGCTTGCCGCCATCGTGGACAGCCTGCGCGCCATTTATCCCGACCTGCTCGTCATGTCTGCGGGCGACAACCGTACCGGCGAGCCGCTGAACGACCTCTATGAGGTCCCGACCTACCCGATGGTGGCCCTGATGAACCAGATCGGCTTCGACTGCTCCACCCTGGGCAACCACGAATTCGACGGCGGCCAGACCGGCCTCGCGACGGTCACGCACCTGTCCAACTTTCCGTACATCTGCTGCAACATCCACCCGGATCCGAAGTGGGGCATCAACACCATTCCCTACAAGATCTTCGTGATTGACGACGTACGCATCGCCGTGGTCGGCGCCGTGCAGGTCGGCAAGGCGGGCCATCCCGACTCCCATCCGGACAACTGCACGGACATCCTCTTCACGCCCGTCGAGGAAACCCTCCAGGAGTACAAATGGCTGCGCGACGAGAACGACGTGGTCATCCTCCTGACCCACATCGGCTATGAGGAGGACGTGGAGCTCTCCCAGTACGTCCCCTGGGCCGACATCATCATCGGCGGCCACTCCCACACGCAGCTGGCCGGCGGCGAGGTGCACAACGGCGTGATGATCACCCAGGTCACGAACCGCCTGGACAACGTCACCTTCGTCACCCTCACCGTCCAGGACGGCAAGGTTACCGGCCGAAAGGCCGAGAATATCAAGGTGGAAGGCTATCCCAAGAAGAATACCGCCGTGGCCGAGCTGCTGCGCTTCTTCAGCGACAATCCTGCTTTCAAGCGCGTGCTTGCGACGCTCAGCGCCCCGATGACCTCTTACGAGGAGCTCGGCTGCATGATGACCGACGCCTGGCGCGTGGAGACGGGTTCCGACCTCGCCTTCACCAACACCGGCGGCGTCCGCTATGATTACCTGCCCGCCGGTCCGTTCACGGTCAGCGACGTGCTGCGCCTCGACCCGTTCGGCAACGACACCGTCCAAATGGAGCTCACCGGCCAGGAATTCAAGGACATCCTGATCGCGACCACCTATGCGGACAGCGAGTACGGCTTCCCGAAAGTCAGCGGCGTCAATTGCGAGGTTATCTTCGACAAGAAGGATCCCACGAAGGTCAAGGAGCTGAAGCTCACCCTGCCTGACGGCGGGAAATTCGACCTCAAGAAGACCTACAAGGTCGTGACCAACAGCTACACGGCCGCCATCGCGAATTCCCCGCGCAAGGACCAGGGCCGCGCGCTCAACCGCACCACCGCCGCTCTCATCCAGGAGTACCTGGAGCACCAGGGCACGATCGACTACACGGGCGTCTGCCGCGTGACGCAGAGCGTCTCCGCGAAATAGAATTTCGCCGGTCAGCGCCGGCGAATGACGAAAAAAGCGCTGGCGAATGACGAAAAAAAGGGCTCCGCAATTCGCGGAGCCCTTTTCCTATAGTCATTCCGGACTTGATCCGGAATCTCTTACCAGTTCAGGATCTTCTTGAAGTCGTAGGCCTCCGGATCGGAGACGTACTTCTTCGCAGCCTCATAGTCTGCCGGGGTCACGAAGTGGCAGATGAAGTTGTAGTAGTTCTGAGCGATACCGCCCTCGATATCGACGCGGCGCGGCGGGATCTTGCCCTCGGCGTTCTGCAGGTCGTGCAGGTAGAGCGGCTTGGCGTTGCCGAATGCGTCGACATACACCATGCAGCCGGTCTCGCCCTTCTTGAAGAGCTCGTACACGCCCATGGCCAGCTCGGAGCAGTAGGTCAGGTCGAAGCCGATCGGATCCTGGCAGCGGACATCGTAACCGATCTCGATCGGACGGGTCTTGGCCTTGATGTTGGTCTTCTTCATTTCCTTCTCCAGCAGCTCGTTGAAGAGCACCGCCTTGGAGATCTTGCCGAGCTCGGGGTGGCCGTGCTCGTCGTAGGTCATGTGCACGCCGGCGGCCTTGATGTCCTCGTCCTTCAGGTCGTGGAACACGCCTTCAGCGACCACCACGGTACCGTAGCCGATGCCGAGGATGTTGCGCTTGATGATGGTGGAGAGGGTCAGCTTGATGATCTTGTCGATGGTGATGTCGGTCTTATTGAACATCTCCGGGATGATGGTCATCGGAGCGTGCGTAGCCTCGCCGATACCCAGGGCGAGGTGGCCGGCGCTACGACCCATGGCGCTGATGAGCAGCCAGTTGCCGGAGGTGCGGGCATCCTCGTACACGGTGCGGGCGATGTGGGCGCCTTCGTCCTTGGCGGAGTTGAAGCCGAAGGTCGGGGCGTTGTTCGGCAGCGGAAGGTCGTTGTCGATCGTCTTGGGCACGTGGATGTTGGCGATGGGGTATTTCTTCGCCTCAAGGAACTTCGCGATGCGGTTGGCGGTGGAAGCGGTGTCGTCACCACCGACGGTCACGAGGAGCTTGATGTTGTTGTCGGTGAACAGGGAGAGGTTGAAGTTCTCTTCAAAATCCTTGTCCGTCGGCTTGAAACGGCTCATCTGGAGGTAGGAGCCGCCGCGGTTGAAGTAGGCGTCAGCCTTGAAGAAATCGAGGTCTTCGGTGCGCGGGTTCTGGCTGAAGAGGCCACTGTAGCCGCCATGAAGGCCGATGACACGGTAACCGCCGGCCAGGAAGGTCTTGGCCACGGAGCAGACGACGGTGTTCATGCCCGGAGCCGGGCCGCCACCGCAGAGGATGATGATGGAATCTTTCATTTGCGTAGTATACTAACTGTTATTTATGATTTTCAGAAATCCCGCAAATTTACACAATTCCAGCCGGAAATACAAACGGCTAAATCCGGGGTTTTTGGGCGATCCGGATGATCAGCGAGACGATGTAGACGATGAGGGCGTAGATCGGCGCGATCGTGAGGCATTTGACGCCGCCCCAGACCAGATTCGGGGAGATGTCCCCGGCCTTCATCACCGCGTCGGCGGCATTGTGCAGGGGGATGAGCGTCATGATGCCGGCGAAGGCCAGGGCCAGGTGGCCGATCTCGCGCACCCAGCGCGGGGCCTTCCAGGCAGCGATCAGCAGGGCGACAAAGAGGACGGTGATGACCGTCATGGCGAAGATACCGCCGTCGTAGAACAATTGAGACATGGCAACAGGGTTTTAAAGGGTGTATTTCAATAAATAGTAATCAGCAGTTTCAGGCGCGTCCGCGCTCACGAAGTCCTTCAACTTCCGCGCCGGGCAGCAGTAGTAGTTGACGCCGTCCCGGATGACGCCGAGCGGGAACACCAATCCCTCGGTGGTCGTCCGGAAGAGGCGGTTCCGCTCCCCTGCCCGGTCGTAGACCAGGAGCAGGTCCTGCTCCCGCAGGCGCATCTGCATGTACAGGTGGTCCGTGGTCATCTGCATGCCCGTGACCTTGGGTTCATGTTTCCCGAAATCGGGCGTGAACGGCACGAAGACGAAATCGCTCGGCGCGTCGTAGACGAAGATCTGGCCCGTCGTCAGGAAGAAGAAGGTGGTGTCGTTGCAGCGGAAGAAATCCCCGTGTTGGTCCGGTGTGTGGAAAACATTATCACGCGTCATGAAGTAATAGTCCCGCGCGCAGAGGTAAGCCCCTTCATAGGATTTGCCTTCCTTGTTCCCATAGAGCCACAGGGCATCTTCATCCACCCGCTGCATCCCGGTCAGCGTGATGTCGTCCTTGGACAGGGAGAGGGTGCGCGTCTGGGAGAAATCCGGCAGACTGTATTCCTTCACCTCATTCCCGCACAGGACATCCAGCATATTTCCGACGGCCGAGAAATCCGTAATCGGCGCGCCGGCGCTGACCGTCGTCACGAAGGCGCCGTCCGTGCCCAGCACGACGATCTGTTCGCCGGAGGCCTCCAGCAGGAACACCAGGTTGTCGGTCACGTCCATGCGCGGGTCCTCCGGGAGCGCGACCGTCGCCGGCAGGCGGAGCGGGCAGATGTCCGCGCGGGAGTACAGATCCTTCACGGCGGTCTTCTGCCGGAAGGCTTTGCGGAGATTCACCTTCGTGATGCCGTAAGGGGTGCAGGCGATCAGGAGGAGCAGGCAGCTCAGAATGGTTATCGTTTTTTTCATGGCATTGGGGTTTTGATCCATCGCAAAAGTAGGGAGCACCAGGGGAATTACCAAATCTATATCCCCTCCAAACGGCGTCATATCCCCTTCAAAGGGATATTTGCGGCTTTCAGGGGTTTTCGGTCTCGGGAATTCTGCCTATCTTTGGTCTCGATGAAAGCCCTGTGGCAAATATCGTGGTGGGCGGTCTTCACCCTCATCCTGGCCTGCCTGTTCCTGAGCCTTTCCTATACATTCGGAGAGGCGCTCTTCATCGCGACTTTATACCTGCCCGGCATCTTCCTGCTGCGGCAATGGCTCCCGCAGCTGCCAGCCCGGACGACGGCCGAGTCCGAATGGGACGAGGACGAAGGGCCGCTGACCCGGCGGAAATGGCTGTCCTGCGCCGGCTTCTTCCTGGCCCTCATTCTCCTGGAGACGCTGCTCGTGCTGCTGGCCCACCTGCTCGTCCTCTCGCCGCCGGACAACCCGCTGGCCGTCACCTCCCCCGTCCTCCTGTACAACCCGGTCCTGGCCCTCATCATCCTGGGCGCGGGCTATGGCTGGGGTCTGCTGATGGAATGGAGCCGGAAGCGCTGGCTCCCGGCTAAGGAGCCGACCATCGATTTCGTCTCCGACCGCCAGAAGGTCTCCGTCCCCGTTGCCAGCATCCTCTTTATCGAATCGCGCGACACGGAAGTCTACATCCACCTCGCCGACGGGACGGCCTACCGCAACAAGACGCCCATCTCCCGCTGGGAATCCATCCTCGGCGGCGGCTTCCTCCGCATCCACCGGGCCTATCTGGTCAACACCGCCCGCATCGAGCGCACCACTCCCGACGCCGTCTTCCTCGCCGGCCAATCCCTCCCCCTGTCCCGGAAGTACCGGGACAATGTGAAATAGGTTGCCGGGCCGTTCGTCGACGGAGAAGGTGTGCGGAGAGGGTGGTTCGTCGAAGGCGGACGACCGTTCGTCGAAAGGGCCGATTTTTCGTCGAAGAGAAAGGGGCGTTTGTCGAAAGTTCATTGATTCAGGGGGTTGCGTGTGGTAATTTTGCACCAGAAACAAACAAAAAACCACACGATATGAAACGAATCCTCACTTCCATCCTGACCGCCGTGATCTTCTGCACGGCCCTTTCCGCACAGCGCACCACCGTCACGGGCGACGTCCTCGACGCGCTCACCCGCCAGGGCGAACCGGCCGCCGTCCTGCAGTTCTTCTGCGGGGACGACACCACCCCCATCGCCTACACGACGACCGACATGGACGGCTTCTTCTCCCAGGTCCTTTCCGGCAAGGGCAGTTACACGCTCCTCTTCTCCGGCATCGGCCGCCAGGACCGCAAGGTGCCCTTCACCCTCGACGGCGAAGAGAAGCTGGATCTCGGCGACATCCTCATCGAGGACGACATCGAGGCCCTCGCGGAGGCGTCCGTGACTGCACAGCGCCCGCTCGTTAAAATGGAGGTCGACCGCATGAGCTACAACGTGGCCGACGACGTGGATTCGAAGACCGCCACGGTCCTCGACATGCTCCGCAAGGTCCCGATGGTGACCGTGGACGGCCAGGACAACATCACCGTGAACGGCTCCTCCAGCTTCCAGGTGACCGTGGACGGCAAGCCCAGCCAGATGTTCTCGGGCAACCCTTCCCAGATCTTCAAGATGATGCCTGCCAGCTACGTCAAGGACATCCAGGTCATCACCAACCCGGGCGTGAAGTATGACGCCGAGGGCGTGGGCGGCGTGCTCAACCTGGTGACCAACCGCGAGGCCACGGGCGGCCAGAGCGTGGCGGACGCCTTCTATGGCTCCGTCCGCGCGATGGGCAGCACCCGCGGCGGCGGTGGCGGCCTCTTCCTGACCCAGCAGGCCGGCAAGTTCACCTGGAGCCTCAACAGCAACGGCATGTACATGAGCATGCCCGGCACCACGACCGACGTGACCCGCGAGATGCTCGGCGTCACCGGCGGCACCACCACGACCCACAGCGAGTCCGCGATGAAGATGCCCATGGTGATGGGTAACCTCAGCGCCAGCTACGAGATCGACGACC
>JAEFAI010000012.1 GCA_016291185.1 Bacteroidales bacterium | reverse complement strand
CCTGGAACTCTTCGCAGAATTCTCCGCACAGGACTGATTCACTTTTCTTACCTACGAATAGATATACATAGGGTTCATCCTGATAGGCTTCCTTGATAAGAGTCGTCTTCCCTATACGTCTCCTTCCAGTGACAACCGTAAGTCGAGAGTAACCATTGTACGATAGTTCCCTCATTTCGCGCAGTGTCTTCAACTGCTCTTCCCTGTCATAAAACTTCATTTCATCAAAAATTTTACAGCCGTAAATTTTACGACTGTTGCAAAGTTAGCAAAAAGAACCGAATGCGCAAGAGTAAAAGCAAAAAAGAAATAGAATAGAAGAGGTTACGGAGTCTTTCCAAATAATTGGCATTATTGGGAAAAGTTTGGAAACCACGATACTGATATGAGGAAAAGCAAAGAAAACCAACGGGTCAAAAGAAAATGAGAGTCATTCAAACCGGTATCGTATGGTCCAATGTTATAGATATACCATACTGAATGTACAAGTATAAACAATCCCCGATTAAAGTAGTAATCGATTGTAAAAACTGTATACTGACGGGTGCGGATGAAGCCGCGATTATCCTTTTCTTTTGACTAGAAAAGATAGTACACTCTTGGCGGTTTCCGCCATTTTTCGTACCTTTAATTTCGGGGTTAGGCAAGTTCCTGAAGATCTCTCCTAAGTGAATACAAGTCCGTTTTAGTACCGGCTACGTGGAAGTAAATACCGAAGGGTTTGAACCACATTTGAACCACGTACTGCGTAACTTATTGATAATCAACGAATTTAATATTCTGCATCGGAAAGTAAGAAACCACCATCGCCCGCATAGGCAAGGCCTCCTCCCGGTTCACCTCCAAAGGACTGCCCCCCCCGACAGATACACTCTGCCGGGGCTGTTTGATTATTCTGCAAAAAGGTGGTAAGTTACCACCTTTAAAAGTGGTATGCCCTTATGCCGACGGGATGATGAACACATCCCACTGACCGTCCTTTTCGCGCCTGGCGATGAAACCCTTGTCGGTCATTGACTTCAGGTGCTTCTGGATAGCGGAGGTGTTGATTCCGATGGTTTTGGCCAGGGCCGTGATGGTTATTCCGGGTTCTGTCATCAGCAGGTTCAGGATGCGGCCGGAGTTCTGGCTGCGGAACGCGATGCGCTGGCCATCGTACCACCAGACATTCGGATCCCGGGTCTGTATGAAATCAATATCATTCTGAACCTCTTCCATCACCATCTTCTTGAACCAGTTCACGAACTTGCGGGCTTCCCGCAGGCTGGCGTGTGAGCCATCGCTGGGCACCGGTCCCACCACCAGGTCAGCCTGGTGCAGTGCTTCCAGATAGTCCTTCTTCTTCCGGCTGCGCACAACCACCATGGGATAATCGTGACGTGCCAGGATGAAATTGACCAACAGCCGCGCGATACGCCCGTTACCGTCCTCGAAAGGATGGATCCGGATATACCGGTAGTGGAAAAGCGCTGCCAGCTCCACGGGATTATACTCTCCGGAGGCCTCTGCTTCGTTGTACCAATCCACGAGGTCCGTCATCAGCGCATTGGTCTCCTCCGGTGCTGCGTATTCGAAACGGTCACCATAGCGAGTGATCACACTGTTAGGACGTGTCTTGTAGCAGCCGGCGTGAATGACATAACTCGTCACCGTTCCATCAGGAAGAGTCCGGTAAACGGTATAGTCCTCCCGGAGCAGCGTCTGGTGCAGCTGACGGATAAAGGTCTGCGTGAGGGGTGTTTTTTTTAGCGTGGATTGTTCCTTCATCATCAGAAGTCCCACATTGCTGGCCTTCATCTCTTCGAAATCCTTCATCTCGGCCTCGCCCACCACCTTGCCAAAGAGCAGCAGAAGCTCCGTCTGGCCATAGGTCAGTGTGTTCCCTTCGATATGGTTGCTGTTGTAGTTGAACTCAACGGTAAACTTACGGCTCAAGCGGTCCCTTTCCCTTTCCGACAGAGGTTGCAAAGCTCGCCAGGCCTCGTATGTCTCTTTCCAATTCATACTCGATTTTTTTTGCAAATATAGCAAAAAGGTGGTAACATACCACCATTTAACGGTATTTTTGTGCAATTATCCCCGAAAGCCCCTATCTTTGCAGAGAATTCAACTACAGGAATCCGTCTTCTGAGAAGATACGGGCAATAAGCGGGAGGCCGGTATCGATGCCCCGCCGATGTGACCAACCTGAAGCTCGTCATCCAGGCATCCGACCCTCAGGGCAACGGTATCACCCGTGCCTACAGCAAGGCTGCGGCATTCGACGATCCTTCCACCCCGGTGGCCACGGCCGTCGACATCAAGGCAAAGTATGACGCCAAGTGCGGCACTCCTTCCGCCGGCAGCCCGAAGGTCTTCTTCAAGTACTTCTTCGTGAACACCGCCACCGGTGAGAAGTCCGGAGACGTACTCGCCCAGGCCAAGCTCACCAACGAGTAGGCATCAGCTTCCTCCTCTCTCGGACTCCCGCCCGGCTCACGCCAGACGGGGGTCTTCTTTATCCCCGTCACCCAACCTGCACTTCTCGAAAACATAATAACACACGCCCCGACAGTCCAGAAGGATTGCCGGGGCGTATTCATTTCGATAAACAGAGAATTTCTATGACATCCAGAACACCCTGCAAAATAGCCAGTATGGATCATCCTACCTCCGTCGAAGCTTTGAGGGAGTTTCTTTTCCTAGGCGGATGCTGCTTACCCTCCATTATTCATTTTTGGTTTGAAATGAAGCGGCAGGCCGCGAATACGAGCATCGGACCGAGACCGGAATAGAAGGAAGCGGTGAATTCGGCCGGAATGCCGTCAATGAGTTTGAGGGCAATGCCGAGGCAAGACATGCATACAATCAGAATCCAGCCCCGGAGCGGGAATGCCTGCCAAAAGGTTGTTTTCTGCGGAAGGCCAGCGATTCGTGTCGAATACCGGTCCACTATTTCCCGGAACATCAGGAAGAAACTCACCAGGACGAAGATTGTGATGAGCAGTAGCCACCATAGATTCCGCGATGGCATTTCCAGATATGCAGTTATTCCCTTAATCGTAATGACAACACCTGGAATACCCCAGAGGGCAGCAGCAATATAATAGAGACAGTTCCTTTTCATACCGAGATTTTCACCCTGCAAAGTTCGGTATAAAAGTCGGGAGATTTTAGGCTGAAAAGGGAAGGAATTAGGATTATCCTTGTATCTTCTTGTGGAAAGCAGATGGCGTCAGACCAGCCTCTTTCTTGAAAAGGCGCGAAAAATAGGACTGATCTTCTATGCCAACAGCGACAGCGATGTCGATGACCGGCTCCCTGGTTTCAGTCAGGAGTTGCTTGGCCCGCTGGATTCGGACGATATCAATCCAGGCACCCACGCTGCGCCCCGTTGCTTTCTTCACCAACAAGTTTTTATCCATTTTTGCACTACCACTGCACAACATATTATTATTGCATGCGAATAGAATATCGATGAAACTCCGGTTAATGGTGTTTTCGGTTGTGCGCTCTTATGAGACTGCAGATGGTTTCGTGAGAATACAGATTTGCTTATCTTAAGAATTCCGTCGGCGTCATCCCTGTGACTTTCTTGAATAGCCGGCTGAAATGATGCGGGTATTCAAAACCCAGCAGGTCGGCTACTTCTCCCACGCTGAGCCCCTTCATCAGGAAGGTTTTTGCCTGATCGATAACGAAGGTATGGATATAGCCGATGGCTGTGCCGCCCGTGGACTGGTGAATCATATCGCCAAAATATCGAGCCGAATAAGCCAGCTCTGATGCGCAGTAGGACACGGTCGGAAGTCCCTTTTCGTGCTGCAGGTCCTTCGAGTAATAATCTACCAGCAGGCGGTGGAAGCGTTTGAGGATATCGCTTTCGCCGCTTTCTTTTTGGGTGAGCTGTCTTAGGTAGATACGCTGGCAGTAGTCCAGAATCAGTTTCAGATAACTGACGAGGATGTTTTTGAGCGAGAGTGAATCCTGGTTTTCCTGCATTTCTTTTCGCATTGTCACCAAGAGCAATGAGATTCGTTCCCATTCCTGAGGCTCCATCCGGAGCCAGTCGGTGTCGAAATAGGAGAAAAACGGATTTTCTGGTATATACAGTTCCGGAGACCAGAGCAGTGCCCATCCGTTGATGTACAAGGGCGTGCCGTTGTCTTCTCCTCCGCCAATCTGTCCTGGCGCAACGGCAATTATGGAGCTGTCGCCGACCAGAATGGATTTGGTGCCATAGGACAGATATTTAGGGAACTGCTGCTGAATGAAAAGGCCGTAAACGCCGTAATTGTTCAGGCTGTTTCGGAACGGAGACACTTCGTCGTAATTGATGAGCGCCAGCTGCGGATGCAAGACGGGAGCGCCTACGTATTCGGCATAGACATTGGGATTGGCGACCTTTAGAATCTTCTTCATAACCTTGCAAAGATAGTGAAATCTGCGAAATTGGTATATAGTCAGCGGATATTAGTACAAAATCTTTGAAACCTCGCCGTACCTTTGCACAATGAAATATAACGTAATTATAGCCCTTGCAGCTCTGCTGCTGCTCGGCTGCAACCAGAACAAGAATATGAATACCCTGAATCTCACCCAGGAATGGGACAAGACTTTCCCGAAGTCGGAACTGGTCAATCACAGCAAAATCACTTTCCACAATCGTTTCGGCATTGAACTGGCCGCCGATATATATGTCCCCAAAGAGATTCCCGGTCAAGCCGGGAATGATACTGTAAAACTGCCCGCTATTGCCGTGAGCGGCCCTTTTGGCGCCGTGAAGGAGCAGACTGCCGGAATCTATGCGCTGCATATGGCCGAGAGAGGTTTCCTTACGATTGCCTTTGATCCCTCCTTTACCGGAGAATCCGGCGGTGAGCCCCGCAGAATGGCATCACCAGACATCAATACGGAGGACTTCCTGGCAGCAGTAGATTTTCTTTCTACCAACGAACTGGTAGATCCGGAGCGCATCGGCATCATCGGCATATGTGGATGGGGAGGCATGGCCATCAATGCGGCGGCGCTGGATCCGCGGATCAAGGCAACGATTACTTCCACTATGTATGATATGTCCCGTGTGGCGCGTGAGGGTTACTTCGGCAGCACCGACAGCGAGGCTGCCCGCGACGCTCAGCGGCAGGCCTGGGCCGACCAGCGCACCGAAGACTATCGTACCGGTACCTACAAGCGTGCCGGCGGCGTGGTCGATCCGCTTCCGGACGATGCTCCATGGTTTGTCAAGGACTATCACGCCTATTACAAGACGCCCCGCGGGTACCACAAACGCAGCGGTAACTCCAACGATGGTTGGAATGTCATCGGCACAATGTCCTTTATGAACCAGCCCCTGCTGGATATGGCTGGCGAAATCAAGACCCCCGTACTCATTATCCACGGCGAGAAGGCCCACAGCCGTTATTTCAGTGAAGGCGCCTTCGCAAAACTGAAGGGCGACAACAAGGAACTCCTCATCATCCCCGGGGCAGTGCATACCGACCTATATGATGATGTCGCAGGAGTTATTCCCTACGACAAGATGGAGTCCTTTTTCAAAGAGAACCTGAAGTAATGAAAGCCGCTATACTCACATTCTTGTCCTGCTTCATCCTGTCTTTGCCGGCCTGCGAAAAGCTTCCTTCTCCACCGGAGCAGGAAGAGCAGCAGGAGGGGCAGAAACAGCCTGAGGACAACGGCCAGCAGAACGGGAACGAAAACACGCAATCTATGACCATGAACATCATCGCCGGCGGAAAGACCATCACGGCCACTCTGGCAGACAACGCAACAGCCAAGGCTCTGGCCGAAAAGCTGAAATCTGGATCTGTAACCGTAGAAATGAAAGCCAATGTTTTCGAACATTACGGGCCGCTGGGATTCTCATTGGAGAGACACGACGAGCAGATTGCGGCCGTATCCGGAGATATTATGCTCTATAACGGCGACAATATCTGCGTCTTTTACGGCAGCAACAGCTGGTCCTATACTCCGTTGGGGAAGGTGGACGGAAAGACCGCTGACGAGTTGAAGGCATTCTTCGGCGCCAGCACTATTTCTGTCACATATTCACTAAAACAATAAAAGCAATGAAACGAGTAATTGTACTTTCGACGAGTCTTCGTCGTGGCTCAAACAGCGACATGCTCGCTGATAGGTTCGTGGAAGGCGCGCTGAGCGCCGGAAACGATGTTGAGAAGGTTTCCCTCGTGGGCAAGGATATCCAGTTCTGCCGGGGCTGTTTTGCCTGTCAGAAGCTGGGCCGCTGCGTCATCAAGGATGATGTGAACGACATTATGGCCAAGGTGCTGGAGGCCGATGTCGTTTGCTGGGCGACGCCCATCTACTACTATGAGATGAGCGGGCAGATGAAGACGCTTATCGACCGACTGAACTCGATGTATCCGCTGGATTACAAATTCCGCGATGTGTATCTGCTCACCACTGCCGCCGAGGACGAGAAAGATACTCCCAAGCGTGCCGAAGCCGGCCTGACAGGCTGGATTGACTGCTTCCCAAAGAGCCGTTTAGCCGGAACGCTCTTCTGCGGCGGCGTAAACGACGCTCGCGAGATAGAGGGCAGCGCCAAGTTGCAGGATGCTTTCGAATTAGGGAAAGCGGTTTGATATATTCCCTTTTTATCGAAATGAATAGGCCCGACAGTCCAAAAGGATTGCCTGAGCTTTGAAGTTTAATCTTTCAATTAAATATTTGAGCACAACCAATGCACAACATAATTGAAATGAGATGAAAACATATGAATTCCAAGAATAGCCGGTAGGTCGTCCATCTACTCTATGACGAAACTCCGGGGATAATAATCGCTGTAGAAGCGGCCGTCGGTGGCGGTGAATCTCAGGACGCAGTAGTTCGGATCGGTGACGCCACCCGGGTAATACTCCTCATCGCCATCGCACCAGATCATCTCCCTACTCTTGGCATCGGTCAGCACTTCCATCGTACCGCGCAGCATCATGCCCTTGAAGCCCTCAGCGTCGCAGAAGTAGATGCTGGCCTTGGGATTGGCCTTATAGTGGGCCACGCGCAGGGAGAAGGTGTTGGTGGTGAAGTAGAAAGTTTTGATGCCCTCGCGCACACGGGGCGACAGCATGGCCTTTGTGCAGGGATATCCCTCCTCATCCACAGATGATATGTAGGTAATCGGGAGCGTATCGGCCATTTTGCCGATGAGCTCCTTTATTCCGGCCAGGGCGGGATTCTCCGGCACCGCATCGGAGACCGTCAATTCCTTGCGCCAGCGCTTCAGGTGCGGGAAATACATCTTCATCTGGCCGATGTATTCTTCTTTCGAGATGGGCTGCGGCAGGCCCTTGTTCACCTCGTCCACAAACTGGGCGCAGTGCTCGATCATTTCCTCCATCGTGCACTCTTGCAGGAACTTCCCGTCCTTATAGCAGTAGATGCAGTAATCTTCATTCTTGCTCCCGTCGGCATTGGTGCCGAGGATTTCCTGGGTGAGCGGCATTCCGCAGCTCTGACAAAACTTCTGTTCCATGATCTGTTTCGTATATTGTTTCTTGCGACTCACAATGGCAAATTGCATATTTGCTACTGAAAATTCTCAGGTTTTCCGTCCTCGATCAAACGGAGCAGCATAACGCGTTATGTGGACAAAGTACCCAAGCCACCCCGTGGTGCGGGCGCTTGGACCTGAGAGAATCCGTTGCTCCAACCCCGTACCCTCATATCCGATCCAAATATACATTATTATGACAACACTTTCAAATCCAGAAACACAGAATGCTCAGACCAAAGGAGAAATTATTTTCTATCAAACCGCCGACGGGAAGACTAACATTGATGTCAAACTCGAGAATGAGACCGTATGGCTCACACAAGATCAACTTGTGATTTTGTATGAACGAGACAAATCTGTTATTTCCAGACACATAAAAAATATATTCAGTGAAGGCGAACTGGATCCAAAAGTGGTAGTTGCAAAAAATGCAATAACCACTTCTCCTGGCGCTATGCCTGGTAAAACACAGACTCATGAAGTAGGGACGCACGATGGGCTACCTCGACTCCCCTGCCGATGACCAGATCCGTTCCATCTTCGATGTCGTCAAGGATTATACTTACGCCCTGGGACGGGGTTGATCTCTACCCTTCCGTTGAAGAGAAAGCTGCGACGCTGGTCACCGGGGTGATTGTTATCCTTTGAGTATTAAGCTAGTTCTTACTCGCTACTTCTGCTTGCAGAGTTTCACGGAGTCAATGGCCATCAAGAGCGCCAGCACGAACATCATCGGCATGATGAGGAGCTGCACAGGGTTGAAGGCTTCCAGCAGTTCACACATGTGCAGCAACGTAAACAGGGCGACGAAGCAGGCCAGCACGGCATTGACAATCCTGGCGGTCTTACTGCCATAGACCATCAGAAGGATGCCGACGACCGGGACGAAATAGGTCAGGCAGACCATGAAGGCCATCATGCCCACGGGAGCGGGACCCTGCTGCGCGGCAATGCTCTGTCCCCAGAAGGCAGGAAGGGCATCTGCGAGAGAATGTGCGAGGAAACCCAGGATGGTGAGTGTCCAAAAAAGGATGATTCTGTTTTTCTTTTCCATATTCGCTATGTTTATATATTCCATTCAAGTGCTCCCTGCTGGATGTCCTGCATCCGCTTGTAGAAGCCACCGGAGGCCGTAAGCTCGGCGGGGGTGCCAGATTCCGACACCTTGCCCTCTTTGAGGACGACAATCTTGTCGGCCCCGGCAACGGTGCGCATACGGTGAGCGATGATAATCACGGTCTTGTCCTTGACCAGGCGCGACAGCGACTCCTGGATGAAGGTCTCGTTCTCGACGTCCAGGGACGCCGTAGCCTCGTCCATCAGGATGATAGGAGCATCCTTCAGGAAGGCGCGGGCGATGGAGATACGCTGGCGCTCCCCTCCGGACAGTTCACCGCCATTCTCCCCGATCAAGCTGTTCCATCCGTTCGGAAGCTTCTCGGCAAAGACGTCCACATGCGCCAGTTTCGCCGCGGCGATCACCTCCTCGTCCGTGGCATCCTTGCGGCCGATGCGGATATTTTCCAGCACGGTGTTGTTGAAGAGCGTGACATCCTGGAAAACAATGGAATACAAGCTCATCAGCGTTTCCGGGTCAATCTTGGATATATCCATTCCGCCTACCGTGATGGTGCCGGAAGGAATGTCCCAGAAGCGGGATGCCAGGCGCGAGATGGTGGTTTTTCCGGAGCCGGAGGGGCCGATAAGGGCGGTTACTTCTCCCTGCTTTGCCGTGAAGGATACGCCATCCAAAACCGTTTCTGATGTATCATATGCAAAGCAAACATCTTTGAATTCTATGTCATAGCCCTTGTTGGAAAGCCTTTCCTCTCCCCGCTGCTCAGGGTGATTGAGGATCTCGTCCATCCGCTCGCACTGGACGCCCAGAGAAACGGCTGCGCCGAGGTTAATCAGTGAGCCAGACATCGGGTCGTACAGACGGGACGCCACCAGCAGGAACATAAAGAGCGTCAGTATATCCAGGCTTCCGGCAGAGAGCAGGATCGCACCCACCAATGCAATGGTGGCAACGCCCAGCCTAAGGATCATCTGCCCGCTCACCACGAAGATGGCAACACCCAGTTCGGCCTCGACGGCCCGCTTCTCCACCAGATCGATGCGGGGCCAAAGGCCCTGCAGGTATTTTCGCTCCGCATCATTGGCCCGGATGTCCTGGAACGCCTCCAGTCCCTCCTGAATGCTGTCGGCCAGTTCCACCCTCGCCTGAGCGCTGCGGCGGTTGAAGCGGTTCTGGAACTTGGCGGAGAACAGGACCATGAAGATCGCAACCGGGATCACCCAGACGGCAGCAAGCGCCATCCGCCAGTCGAAGAAGAAGAGACTGATGCCAATGAGCGTCGTGGAAATCATCGATCCGATGAGCTCCGGCACCCAGTGGGACATTCCCGTCTCGATGATGGCCGCATCGGCCATAATGGTACTGGTCAGGTCAGCCAGGTCCTTCTTTCCGAAGTAGGACAACGGCAGGCGGCGCAACTTCTCCGCCAGCGAGATCCTGCGGCGGCCGCTCTCCAAATACACGGAGGTGAACTGCTTGTTGTATTTGAAGTACTCCATGACTGCGATGGCCACGAGGCAGGCCGCGATTTTCCAGACATATCCCCACGTATTCAGCGGGGATCCTTCCATCAGGTCCTTAACCAGGTAGTACATCAGACCCGCGGGAAACATGAGGACGATATCCATCGCCGCACAAGTCAGGCAAGATTTCACAAGATCCCGGGCGCCCTGCTCCGATGCCGCGTATTTATGACGTATTGTATTGATTAAGCTCATTTTATGTTCCATTTTACAGATTCCACATACTGTTTCCACATGGCGGCGTACTTGCCGCCTTTCTTCAGCAGATCCTTGTGCGTGCCACTCTCCGTAACGCGCCCATCTTCCAGCACATAAATGCAATCGGCGCCGGTTACGGAAGAGAGCCGGTGGGCGATCATGATGATGGTCCTGCCGTCGGCGGCCATTTCGCTGAAGGCCTGCTGCACGCGAGCCTCATTGTCCGGATCGGCGAAGGCTGTGGCCTCGTCCAGGATGACGATGGGCGTGCCTTTCAGCATCACCCGGGCAATCGCCACCCGTTGCTGTTCGCCGCCTGAGAGATAAGTCCCCTGCGTGCCGATGACGGTGTCAATGCCCTCGGGCAATTTGGCGAGGATATCATCGCACTGGGCCTTGTGCAGCGCCTCCAGCACTTCTTCCCGCGTAGCTTCCGGTCGGCCCAGGCGGACGTTCTCGAAGATGCTCGTCTTCAGCAGCCGGCTGTCCTGGAACACAAAGGAGATCCGGTCCATCAGGTCCTTTTTACGGATATGGCGGATGTCCACGCCGCCCAGGGTGATGGCACCTTCCGTCACGTCAAAGAAACGGGCGATGAGGCTGGCCGTCGTGGTCTTGCCGCCACCGGAAGGGCCTACAAAGGCGATTTTTTGCCCGGGCCGGATATCCAGGGAAACGCCGTCCACGGCAAATCGATCGGCCTCCGGATAGCGGAAACGAACTTCCTTCAGCGCTATCTCGCTACCCTCCGGCAATTGGACTTCCGAAGGGTCGGACAGCGGATCAATCGAGAGAATCCGCCCCGTCTTGTCCAGCGCCTCTGCCACGATCATCTCGTTCTCGCTGGCGAACATGATTCGGTTCAGCGTCACGGCAATAGCCGGGGTGATGATGATGTAATACAGCAGGTTCAGCAGGAACTCAGGCGTATAGGATCCATTCTTCACGACAGTCAGCGTCAGCGCGATAAGCACCGCAAAGGAAGCGTTGACAAACACCGTGTACAAGGTCATCGGCCGCCGCAGGTCAATCGTATAGTCAATCACCCATTTCTGGTATTGGTCGATGGAGTCCTTGAAACGTTTGAAAGAGAATACCGACTGGCCGAAGGTCTTCACCACGGGGATTCCGCGGACGTATTCCACGGCCTCATTGGACATCGCATCCAGCGCCTTATTGTACTCCCCCATTTTCTTTCGGAGCGTCGGGCCGGTCATCAACGAGACCATCACGATGAGGGCCAGCAGGACCGTGCCCAGACACAGCAGTCCCATCCGCCAGTCGAACAGGAACATCAGCACGGCGAGTCCGACCATCGTGGCGTACATGCCAGCCTTATCCGGGAGCTGGTGAGCCAGGTAGGTCTCCGTGGACTGGGTGGATTCCTGAACCCATTTGCGGACCTTGCCGCTTCCCAGGGTATCCAGAAAGCCGATAGGCAGGGTCATGATATGCTGCATCAGCGCCTTGCGCATATTGGCGGCTATCCTGAAAGCCGCCAGATGCGAACACATCAGCGCGCCGAAATAAACAACGATGGTGGCGATGGCAAAGGCGACGGCCATCCACCCATAGTGGGCGATGCGACTGAAATCTCCAGCTAGCACATCCCTTAGGATGGCCCAGATATAGAGGAAAGGCACAAGGGCCAGCAATTGGCTGATGCCCGAAATGACCATTGACAGGTAGGTCAACACCTTTCTCTTTCCCGCGTACGCGAGAAGGGCTTGTAACATTGATTTCTTTTGATTCATATCAATTTTTCAATAGTGAACAAAGACTCATTTTGTTTCAGGATAAAAAAAAACGGCCGCCTCCACGGCGACCGTCAAACCAATATTATCCTTGAGTGAATGCATCTGAAACAGCGTTCTTTTTTTCGGGTGCAAAGGTATGCAGTACGCCCCTTATCGTCAATCCCTATTTATGGCTATTTTACCCGTGGCCGCCAAAAAAAGCGTATATTTGAGCCATGGAATATCTGTCAAAAGAACGATACAACGAGCTGGCAACTGAGCTGAAACATCTGATCAACGAGGTTTACCCCAAGGTGACGGAGGAGCTCGCGGAGGCCAGCGCCCAGGGGGACCGGAGCGATAATGCGGGATACCGGGAAGCCCGGCGCATCCAGGCGAAGACCATCAGCCGGATCCGCTTTCTGCAAAAGATCCTGGAGTATTCCCGCGTCATCGACCCCGACGCCCTCCCCAAGGACAGGGTCAGCCTGCTGAGCAAAGTTGAATTCACGAATCTAACGACCAATAAACGAATGAAATTCGAGATCGTCAGCCCCCACGAGATGGACCTGGAGGCGGGCAAGATTTCGTTGAAATCCCCGATCGGGGCCGCTCTGATGGGCAAGAAGGTCGGGGAAATCGCCGAGGCTCAGGTCCCTTCCGGAACCCTGCGTCTCAGGATCGAGGGTATCTCGTTCGACTAAGCCTATCCCAGCACGACATCCAGCACCATCATCAAGGCGAAGCCCAGGGCAAAGCCGATGGTGCCGATGTTGGAATGCTTGCCTTGGGAGTAATCCGGGACCAGCTCTTCCACGACCACATACAGCATGGCGCCGGCGGCGAAAGCCAGCATGTATGGCATGATGCCGAGGATGGAGGTGGCCAGCAGCAGGACGAGCGCACCGCCGATGGGCTCCACGATGCCGCTCAACGCGCCGATACCGAAGGCCTTCCAGCGGGAATTCCCCGCCGCCCGCAAGGGCATGGAAATGATGGCCCCTTCGGGGACATTCTGGATCGCAATACCCAGCGACAGGGCAAACGCACCGGCCATATTGAAATCGGCCGTCAGCGCGCCAGCGATAGCCACGCCAACTGCCATTCCCTCAGGGAAATTATGAATAGTTACCGCAAGCGCCAGTTTAGCTGTGCGAGACAGGCGGCTCTGCGGTCCTTCCGCGCTGCCGGAAGGGTGGATATGCGGGGTGATGTAGTCAATCAGCAGCAGGAAGGCGAAACCGGCCAGCAAGCCGATGACCGGCGGAACGACCGCTGCAGCGCCCTCCCCCATCTCGATGGCCGGGATGATCAGCGACCACACGGACGCCGCCACCATCACGCCGGAGGCGAAGCCCAGCAGCACCTTCTGCAAGAGCTCCGGCATGTCCCGCTTCATGAAGAACACGAAGCCCGATCCCAGGGCGGTCCCCAGGAACGGAATCATCAGGGCTGTAAATACAGGGCTCATCATCTTTTTCTCCTTTTACCACACAAAGATACTAAAAATCAGGAAGTTGATAAATCCTCATTTCTAGGGATTACGCAGAAGAAAGACGATCAGATATTGCTCAGCTGCTCAAACAGATACGGGATGTGGGCATAGGTATCGTCCCGGAGTCCCAGCCGGACCAGGATCAAGTCCTTGTACGAATTGACAAAAAGGACCTGTCCCCGGATACCCATGGCATAGAAGCCAGGGTACTCCGCCTTTTCTACACCGACACTGCTCGTATTATACCAGCAAAAGTGGTAGCCCTCATTCTCTTCCGAATAGGCGGTCGATTGCGCAATCCAGGCTTCGCTGACGATCCTTTTTCCATCCCAAACGCCTTGATTCAAATACAGCCGGCCGATCTTGGCCAGATCCAGCATCGTCAAAGCCAGTCCCCCGAAAGCGTGGGGCGCATGATGTTTCTTGCTATCGTACGAAAGATAGGCGGGCGAGGCCATCCCAAGCGGCGTCCAAACCTTCTCTTCCAGGTAGTCGGCATACCGGCGGCCCGTGGCCCGCTCGATAACAAGCCCCAGGATCTCGGTCGTCATGCTCTCGTACCGGTACTCCAATCCGGGCTCGCAGCGGAACTTCAGTTTCCGCACCTGCGCCGGGATGTTGTGGCCGTAAAACAATCTGGACATCGCGTTCAGCCGTTTCAGATCCTGCAGCCGCAGCGAATAGGTGTCGTCGAAATCGAGGCCGCTGCGCATGTCCAGCAGGTGCCGGACGGTCAGTTTCTGCCACATCGGATCCGCCTTCAACAGTTCCGGCAGATAATCCGTCACCGGGTCGTCCACACTCCGGATAGCTCCTTCATCCACCGCAATCCCGCAGAGCAGCGACGTGAAGGACTTGGTGATGGAAAACACGCCGGCGATCTTATCGACAGCCATCTCGCCAGTACATTTCTCATAGACGATGCTGTCGTTTTGGATAATCAGTACGCCCTGCGTCTCCGTCTTCGGGCCGATGGCTTCCCACATCGTGTTATCCACATAGCGCTTCCCCTGGTTGAAGAAATGAAGGGTATCCAGCCAGTCCCACTGGGAGGATGCCGTGTTGAAGGTAAACACCTCCCCGCGATTGACGATCGTATCTTTCAGTTGTTGTTTCTCGTAGCTGAAACTTGTCGGACCGTAGGCCCCATCTCTCAGATAGCCCCGCACGAACGAGCAGGATGTCAAGAGGAATAATCCACAGAAGCACAAAAACCTTCCCATCAGATGTATGTTTATTGTCAGTAGTCGCATTTGCGGATACGAAGATACAAAAGAAATCCATTCTGATTATCTTTGTGCACGAAATGAAAAGGCGTTATCTGTTCTATATGATGGCCGCGCTCCTGACGGCGGGATGCGCGGAAAAAAGCCAGGATCTCCGGAACGGAGATCTGGTCTTTGTGGGCCTTCCGGCCGAATACGAAGCGGACAATTCGTCCATGGACGCCGCCATTTCAGCGGCGACGGGAGCGGACGATCAGCTGAATATCACGCACGTGGCGATGATCGAACGGACCCAGGACGGCCTCTGGATCATCGACGCCACCCCGAAAAAAGGTGTTGCCCGCCGGCCGCTGGAAACATTTATCGAAGAGAACAAGCTGAAGGACGGCTCCTGCCCGGAGTTCATCTTCAAACGCGTGAAGGGCGTCGACGCCGATGCCGCCGTGGCGCGGGCCAAGGCCCTCCTCGGTCGCGCTTATGACCTTCGGTTTCTACCGGACAACGACGAATTCTATTGCTCGGAACTCATCCAGGATTGCTTCCTGGGCGCAGACGGAGAGCCGGTTTTCGACAGCCAGCCGATGAATTTCCTGGCGCCGGACGGCACGATGCCGCCCTACTGGGAGCAGCTCTTCAGCAAACTGGGCATGGACGTCCCGCAGGGCGTTCCGGGCACCAATCCGCAGCGCCTGTCCGAATCCGCCCGGCTCACCACAGTCCCGATTTCAGAGTAGTGCCTCAATCTCTGACTCCAGTTCAGCTGGCGTCACTACGGGCTCGAAACGAGCCACCACATGCCCCTTCCGGTCAATCAGAAACTTGGTGAAATTCCATTTGATGTCGGGATTGGAGGCATAGTCCGGATCGCTCCGGGAGAGCATTCCGTCCATGGCTTTCCCCATCTCGCTCTCTCCCCAACCGGCAAACGGCTTTTCAGCGTACAGCCACTTGAAGACTTCGTTGGCATTCTCACCGTTGACATCCGATTTGGCCATCAGCGGGAAAGTCACGCCGTGATTGAGCCGGCAGAATTCTTCAATCTCCTCATTGGAGCCGGGCTCCTGGTGACCGAACTGATCACAGGGGAAGCCGATGACTACCAGGCCTTGCTCCTTATACTTCTGATACAAGGCTTCCAGCCCGTCATACTGCGGCGTAAAGCCGCATTTGGAGGCCGTATTGACAACGAGCAGGACTTTGCCCTTATAGTCGGCAAAGTTCACGGGATCGCCCGAATTGGACTCGGCGGAAAACTGATAGATGGTGTTCGTTTCGTTCGAACAAGCGATGGCGCAAATAGCTGCCAAAATAACAAGTATCTTCTTCATGGATTCAAATTAGCCAAAATAACATTTTGCATTACGCTTGAGCCAGTGCTCCTTGAGCCACTCGCGCACCGGCAGATCATAGGCTCTCAGCAGGCCCCAGGCCAGATACACGTTTTCTTTTGCCATGCGGTATAATTGTATTTGTCAAATACAAAGATAACAATTCTGCCGATATGGAAAAGGGCCGGAACTTACGCGAAGGTCTGGTTGAAGGAGTTGTTCTCTTTCAGCAATTCGACAAACTTCTGGGCGGCCATTTTATGGTAAGCCCCTTTCAAGTAGTGGTAGCAGCCGTCCATCCGCCCGTCGGGATGCGCGATGGGGACAGCCTCGAAACCTTGCACCTGGTGAATGGCTTCTTCCGAGAGAATGGTCACCAGCGGGCTGCTTCCAACCAGATCGAGGAGCGAGCGTACACTATTGATTTCCAGCCGGATATCCAGTTTCACATTCTGTGCAAACAAGAGTGCCTCCAGGGAATCCCGCGCCTGCAGGCCTTTGGCCGGCAGGGCCAGCGGAAAGCGGGAGAGATCCTGCACGGACACTTCCCTGCCCACGCCCCGCAGCTCCCCGATGCGTCCGACCAGGCTGAGGCGGCTCTGGAAGAGCAGGTGCGACTCGATGTGGTCGTCTCCAAGCGGCGACTTATAGGTTAGCGCCACATCCAGCTGCCTGTCCAGCAACATATTCCGCAGTTCTTCCTGGGAAGTGATGACCAGATTGAGGCGAATGCGCGGGAACTTGGCGTAAAAATCCAGGACCGTCTGCTTGAGCAGCGGACCGAACGAATACGTCGCGCCGACGCTAAGCGTTCCCACTTGCAACGCTTTCACATCCTGGATTCGTTCGGCCCCGGCACGGGCCTCCTCCAGGACCTGCACCGCGCAGGGATAGAACTGCTCGCCGTAGTCGCTGAGGGTGACGTGACGCGTGTCCCGGGTTAGCAGTTCCACGCCCAGCTCCTCCTCCAGTTTCTGGATCTGCTGGGAGATGGTACTTTGCGTGATAAAAAGCGACTTGGAAGCCAGGGAGAAACTACCCAGACGTCCGACTTCCACAAAATATTTCAACTGACGTAATTCCATACTGTATGCGGATGACAGCGCAAATATAGGGAAAATTTATCGACAATATCTATAAATTCTATCGAAACAAACCTCACTCATCAATAAAAGAAAAACGCATAAGCACTTACCTTTGCGGCCTGAAAATAATCCTGCACCCGATACAATGTTTAAGATTTTTACAGGCTTCAATTTGGTTGAGCAGATGCACAAGTTGCGTCAGAACAACAGGTTAAACCCCAATGTATTAAAGAAGAAAAGCATCGGACTCATCTTCGTGTCCATCGTCGTTCTGATCCTTTGGTTCATGAATACGGAGAGCTTTGGAATCGACGGTCTCACGCAGGTGCAGCAGCGGATTATCGCCATCTTCGTCTATGCCACGCTCATGTGGGTATTTGAACTCGTACCGGCCTGGGCCACATCGGTCAGCATCATGGTTCTCCTGCTGCTGTTCACTTCCGATTCCGGCATCAAATGGATTTGCAATCCCAGCGCCGTCGGGCAGCTCCTCAGCTACAAGCAGGTGATGGCCAGTTTCGCCGACCCAGTGGTGATGCTCTTCATCGGCGGTTTCGTCCTGGCCATCGCAACGACCAAGATAGGCCTTGACGTTCACCTGGCACGGGTACTCCTCACTCCGTTCGGCAAGAAGAGTGAAAACATCCTGCTGGGCTTCATGCTGGTGACGGCCCTGTTCTCTATGTTCATCAGCAACACGGCCACTACGGCTATGATGCTCACCTTCCTCACCCCGGTTTTCAAGCAGCTTCCGGAGGGCGGCAAGGGACGCATCGCCATGGCCCTGAGCATTCCCATCGCCGCCAACCTGGGCGGCATGGGAACGCCCATCGGCACGCCGCCGAATACCATCGCCCTGAAGTACCTGAACGACCCTGAGGGCCTGAACCTCGGCATTGGTTTCGGCCAGTGGATGATCTTCATGGTCCCGCTGGTCATCGTGATGATCCTCATTGCCTGGATGCTCCTCAAGAAGTTCTTCCCCTTCACCCAGAAGACCATTGAGCTCAAGATCGACGGCGAGATGAAGAAAGACCGCAAGAGTACCCTCGTCATCGTCACCATGATCGTCACTATCCTCCTGTGGATGATGGATTCCCTCACGGGCATCAACACCTACACGGTGGCACTGATCCCCTTTGCGGTCTTCGCCATGGCTGGTATCATCAACAAATACGACCTCGAAGAAATCAACTGGTCCGTCATCTGGATGGTCGCGGGCGGCTTCGCACTGGGCTACGCCATGAACGGCTCCGGCCTCGCAGCCCTCGTGGTCCGCGCCATTCCGTTCGGCAACTTCTCGCCGCTGCTGATTGTCATCCTCTCCGGCCTGCTGTGCTACGGCCTCTCCAACCTGATCTCGCACTCCGCCACGGCGGCCCTGCTGATGCCCATCCTGGTGGTAGTCTGCACGGCCATGGGAGACAAACTCGCTGCCATCGGCGGCACTTCCACCGTCCTGATCGGCGTGGCCATCGCTTCCAGCAGCGCCATGATCCTGCCCATCTCCACGCCCCCGAACGCGCTGGCTTATGCGACCAACCTCATCCAGCAGAAAGATATGGCCCGGATGGGTATCATCATCGGCCTGCTCAGCGTTGTGCTGGGCTACCTGGTCCTGTTCGCCGCCGGTTCTTTACACATTGTCTAACGAACTATGCACAATACATCGAGAATGAATACGAATCTGATTATGACCGCCTTGACGTTAGTCGCGGTGGTCTCCTGCAAAGAAACCAAATCTCCATTTACCCGCAGCGTAGACAACTATGCCGTGGTAACCATCGAAGCACCCGACCTGAGCGGCATCACCGACAACGGCAAGGAAGTGCTCAACCTCTACCGCTTCGCCGCCGACGAAGTGGACGCCATCTACTGGGAGCAGTATTTCGGCGACAAACAGGCCCTCCTGGACGGCATCTCTGACCCGGTCCAGAAGACCTTTGCCGAGATCAACTACGGCCCCTGGGACCGTACCACCGGCCAATCCTTCGTAGAAGGTTATGACGACGCGCTCCCCGGCGCCGGATTCTATCCCTCCGATATGACCCAGGAAGAGTTCGACGCCTGGGACAATCCGGACAAAAACAGCCCCTATACGCTGATCCGCCGCGCTGAAAACGGGTCCCTGAAGGCCGTCTGGTATCACGACGCCTATAAGGCGCACATCGACAAGATCGGCAACTACCTGAAGGCCGCCGCCGACATCACCATCAAGCCCAGCGTGGCCAAGTACCTGCTGAGCAAGGCCGAAGCCCTCAAGACAGACAACTACTACGAAAGCTCCCTGGCCTGGCTGGACATGGACGACAGCAAGATGGACCTGGTCATCGGCCCCAATGAGGTGACGGACGACCAGCTGCTGGGCATCAAGCGCTCCTACGAGGCCTATGTTCTCCTGAAGAACGAAACCCACACCCAGGAACTGATGCAGTATGTTTCCCGCATCGCAGAGTTCCAGGAGGACCTGCCCGGCGAAGCGGCCTACAAGACCTTCCAGCCCGGCGCCGGCTCCAACATCTTCTCCTGCGACGCCCTCTACTATGCCGGAAAGGCGAATGCCGGCGTGAAAGTCATTGCGCTCAACCTCCCCTTTGATACGGACGTCCAGCGTGACCGCGGCACCCGCACCATCTTGCTGGAGAACATCATCCGGGCCAAGTACAACCACATCGTCGCCCCCAGCGGAGAAGTGCTGCTGGACGCCGATGCAGCCGAACATCTGTCTTCGGACGCTTTCCTGTGGAACATCGCGTTCCGCGAAGTGGCCCACGGCCTGGGCGTGAAAGAAACCGTGAACGGCCTGGGCAGTGTGGAAGAAGCCCTGGGCAATGTCGCGCCCACCCTGGAGGAGGTCAAGGCCAACGCGGCCGGCGTCCTGCTGGTGTGCAAGCTTCAGAATCACTTCGACATCCACCACCTCTTCACCAAGGAAGACGCTTTGGCCACCTTCTTCGCCTCCCTGGTCCGTTCCGAGCGCTTCGGCGAGGGCACGGCACTGGGCCGCGCCAACATCATCATCTACAATTATCTGGCTCAGGAAGGCGCCTTCCAGCGCAAAGCGTCCAACCAGTATTCTCTGGATTTCAAGAAGATGGAGGCCGCCCTTTCCGATCTGACCGCCCTGGTGCTCCAGATGCAGGCCACGGGCGACAAGGCAGCCGCCGAAGAATTTGAGGCCCAGTATTCCAAGCGCAACGCCGACTACGACGCGGACCGCCTGTACCTGGGTCTGGAGAACATCCCCGCAGACATACGCTTCAACTTCAAACGATAAACACTACTTAACTTTAAACAAAGCCCTGACACCTTCCACCAGGTGTCAGGGCTAATTTTTTACCCGTTCCGGTATTGCATGGGCGTGAGCCCTGTATGGGCTTTGAAGAACTTGTGGAAGACGGAAGGATTGGGAAAATGAAGCCGGTAAACGACCTCCTTGATGGGAAGGTCGGAGTACTTGAGCAGATTCTTGGCTTCCAGGATGACAAAGGCGTCGATCCAATCCGGCGCAGAGCGTCCGGATGCCGTCTTGACAAGTTTCGAGAGGTATTTGGGCGTCAGGCACAGCTTGTCGGCATAGAAGGCAACGCCGCGCTCCTCATTGTGGTGCTCGGAGACCAGGGCAAGGAAATGTTCGAGAATTTGGTTGGAGCGCGTTGCGCCGGGATTCAGGGCCAGTTTGCGCGCCTCGTCCACCTGCTTGGACCAAACGTCGGCCGCCAGGTAGGTCAGCGAGGTGAGCAGCGAGCCGATGATCTCGCACTTATAGCTAAGCGGCGCGCCGATGAGCTTTCGTGCCAGATTCAGGTAGTCATTCGCCACCGCCATCTGGAAGTCGTCCAGGATGATGCACGGATTGTGCAGCAGGTTCAGACCATCCTGGAACACTTTTCCGAAATCAAGCTGAATGTCGGACATGAACTCCTTGGAGATCAGCACGAAAACCAGATCCAGCTGGTCGATATGCTCTTCGTCGTAGCGGGAGACTTTCACGATGTTGCCCGGGACATTGATCATCAGGGAGTGCTCGCGGACCTCGTAGGTATGGAGGTTCACGTCCACCGCGAAATGCCCTTTCTTAAGATAAAAGATGATGTAGCCGTCGAAGCGGACAGGATATTGGAGCATCCGGAGGATGGCCTGGCTCTGCTCCACCTGCTCGCCGCTGGCTTCGCCGATGATGATGTCATTCCCGTATTCCTGCTCGTCCAGCACAGCTGCCAGCGCCTTGATGCGCTGGAGGCTGATGGTTTGCGGCTCTTCCCGATTCGTGTTCATAAAGTAGAATTTTCGCAAAGATATATGATTTTAAGAATATTTACAAATTATCCCATAATTCGACCTATTGACAATATGAGACGCCCAATAGAGTGCTTAAACAGACAATTATGGCAGTATCTTTGCACCATCGTTCAACGAACAAGAATAAATGACAAATTGACAAAAAGTAGAATAATGAAAAGGATTATCTTATTACTCACCCTGCTCTCGCCGGCACTCCCCCTGCTGGCTCAGCCGCAGCGGCTCACCCTGGACGACTGCCGCAATATGGCTGTCCAGACGAACAAGGCACTGGATCAGGCCCGGACGGAAATTGAGATGGCCGGCTACGACCGGAAAATCGCCCTGGCGAATTATTTCCCGAAGGTCAGCGCAACGGGTACCTACCAATATAATAGCCGCGACATCGCGCTCATCAGCGACAGCCAGTCCGCAATGCTCCGCAGCGCCGGCGACCTGATGCAGGCCCAGCTCGACGGGGCCACAAGCGCCATGAACCAGCAAATCTCCGGCGCCCTGACCCAGGCGATGACCGGAACGATGTCCCAACTCATGACGGCCATCCAGAGCAATCCCGCCCTGGCGCAGGAATATATGTCCAGCCCGATGTGGCAGACCGTTCTCGGGATGCTCCAGAAAGCAGATCCGTCCGCGCTCGTGCAGTTGCAGGCGCCGGACATCGCCGGACCAGTGAATGCCATCGGCGCAGACATCGACCAGGCCCTGCACCCGGACATGCACAACCTCTGGGTGGGAGCCGTGACTGTCGAGCAGCCGCTGTTCGTTGGCGGTAAAATCATCTATTCCAACAAGATGGCAGCCCTCTCCGAGGATCTCGCCAAGGCCGGTTACGACCAGGAGTACGCGCAGACGCTCGTCGATGTGGAGCAGGCCTACTGGCAGATCGTCTCCATCGCCGGCAAGAAGCGCCTCGCCGAAGCCTACGTCGATCTGCTCCAGACCCTGCAGAACAACGTGAATGCATCCGTCGCTTCGGGCATCCTGACGGAATCCGACGCGCTGCAGATCAAGGTGAAGGTCAATGAGGCCGAAATGCTCCGGACCAAAGCCACCAACGGCCTGACCCTGTCCAAGATGCTGCTTTGCCAGCGGATCGGACTTCCTTTGGAAAGTGAGATCCTGCTGGCCGACGAAGATCTTGACATCGTTCCCCTGCCCCAGTGCGGCCAGAGCAAATCCCTGGAGGACATCTGGGCAGACCGTCCCGAGACCCGCCGCCTGGAGCTGGCCGCCCAGATCTATGACGCCAAGGCGAAAGTGACCCGCGCCGACGGTCTTCCGACCGTGGCCCTGACGGCGAACTACCTCATCTCGAATCCCAACGCCTTCAACGGCATCCAGAACAGCTGGAACGGCGGCACGTTCTGCGCGGGCGTCGTTGTCAACATTCCCCTTTTCCACGGGCTGGAGAATACGAACCGCTACCGGAAGGCCAAGGCGGAAGCGACCCTGTACCGCAGCCAGCTGGAGAATGCCAAGGAAATGATTGAGCTTCAGGTCACGCGCGAGCGCAAGACCTACGACGAGGCGCTGGAGAAACTCTCGATGGCCGAGTCCAACCTGGAGAGCGCGGAAGAGAACCTGCGCGCCGCCACCGTCGGATTCGAGGCGGGCGTCATTACGACGGACACCGTCCTGAGCGCCCAGACCACCTGGCTTTCCGCCAACACCGATTGCCTGGACGCCAGCACCGAGCTCCAGATCGCCGCTGCGGCGCTTCGCCAGGCGGAAGGCAATATGAACCACGAAAACAAATAAAAAAAACATACATTATGGGAAAGAAAAACTACAATCTCCTCCTCGGAGTAAGCGCCCTTGTGGGCATCGTCCTGTTAATTGCCCTGGTGGGCTATCTTGTCAGCAAACCCAGACCCGAGATCATGCAGGGTGAGGTAGAAGCCGAAGAATACCGCATTTCCTGCATGGTCCCCGGCCACGTGACCGAGATCTACGCACGGGAGGGACAGACCGTCCATCGCGGCGACACCGTCGCCTTCATCGACTCCCCGCAGGTTCGTGCCAAGCTGGCGCAGGCACAGGCCGCCAGGTCGGCCGCCAGCGCCCAGAGCGCCAAGGCGCAGCGCGGCGCCCGCAAAGAGCAGATCGCCGGCGCCTACCAGCTCTGGCAGCAGGCCCTCGTGCAGGAGGACATCATGAAGAAGTCGCTCGACCGCGTGCAGTCGCTCTATGAGCAAAAAGTCATTTCCGCCCAGAAATACGACGAGACCAAGGCCAAATACGATGCTGCCGTCGCCCAGGCTGCAGCGGCGAAGAGCCAGTACGACATGGCCCTGGAAGGCGCCCGGGCCGAAGATAAAGAAGCCGCGGCCGCACTGGTCCTCCAGGCGGAAGGCGCCATCCAGGAGGTCAACTCCTATCTGGCCGAGCTGTACCTGGTGTCCCCCGTGGACGGTGTCGTGTCCGACATCTATCCCAAGCGCGGAGAACTGGTCGGAGAAGGCGCTCCGGTGATGACCGTGACCGACCTCGACGACATCTGGTTCACCTTCAACGTCCGCGAAGACCGGCTTCACGGCATGAACGTGGGCGACGAGCTCACCCTGACCGTCCCGGCCCTGGACGGCGTCCGCGTGAGGGCGAAAGTCGATTACCTGTCCGTGCGCGACTCCTATGCCACCTGGAAGGCGACCAAAGAGACCGACACCTACGACGCCAAGACCTTCGAAGTGCGGGCCGTACCTTGTGAAATAGTGGCGGGACTTCGTCCCGGCATGACCGTCTTGATCGAGAAGTAAACAATGACCATATTTCAAAAGATAGCAACCGTGCTCAGACGGGAGGTCCGCATCTGGTCCCGAAGGCCCATCTACTTGCTGGGCTCGGTGGCAGTCATGGCCTTCTGCACGGTCTTCTACCTGACTTTCCTCGGCGACGGAGTGCCGTCGGACCTGCCCATCGCCGTCGTGGATCTGGACGACAGCTCCACCTCCCGAAACTTCACGCGCCAACTGGATGCAACGCAGCTGGGCAGTGTGGTCCGCTATACCGACTACCCCTCCGCCCGGGCAGCCCTCCAGTCCGGAAAGGTGACGAGCGTCTGCGTGATCCCGGAGGGGTTCAACCGCGACATCCAGTCGCAGCGGCAGCCTTCGGTGGGCATCTACGTGAACGGCTTGTATTTCCTGGGCGGTTCGCTGGGCTGGAAGGACCTCCTGACGATGGTGAACCTCACCTCCGGCGCGGTCCAGCGCGAAGTCCTGCAGATGAAAGGCGTCCCGGACAGCGAAATCATGGGGTTGCTCCGTCCGATTGACGTCGACGTCCACCAGATCGGCAATCCGACGATGAATTATGGGGCGTACCTGGCCAATATGATGATTCCGGGCATGCTGCAGATGGTGGTGATTATCGTCCTGATCTATTCGCTGGGAGCGGAACTCAAGTACGGCACCAGCCGGCACCTGCTGGACTCCGTGGAGGATGACATCCACGCCGCCGTACTCGGGAAAGTTCTCCTGTACACGGTTCTGTTCACCCTCATCGGATGGACCATCGAGCTGATCCTGTACAAGTGGATGCATTTCCCGCTGGCGGGAAGCCTGTGGCAGATGTTGCTGGCCTGTTTCCTGCTCGTGATCGCCGCAGAATCCGTCGCCATCCTGATCATCGGCTGCGTGCCTGTGTGCCGCTTCGCGCTGAGCATCGGCGCCCTGTACAGCGTGCTGGGCCTTTCGCTCACCGGATTCACCCTCCCCGTAGAGGTAATGCCGGCGGGGCTGCGCGGACTGACCATGATGTATCCCCTTCGACACTATTACGCCATGTACGTCCAAGTAGGCATCTTTGGCAGCGATTTCGGGCAGTGGTATGTTTATGTCCTGACGCTCCTGGCCTTCTGCTTCCTCCCGCTGCTGGTGATGCGGCGGCTCGGGAACGCGTACCGGAATTTGAATTACGAGAGGAACTGAGAGATGAAGACTAACTATGTGAAAGCGTGGTTCCAGGATGCCCTGGGCATCTTCAACCACGAGCTGAAAAATATCCTGCAAGACGGCGGCGTGATGATCATCTTCGTCGTGGCGGGATTCTTGTACCCGATCCTGTACAATTTCGTGTACAAGAACGGTATCCTGGAAGAGACGCCCATTGCCGTCGTGGACGATGCCGCCTGCGCCGATTCGCGGCGGCTCATCCGCGAGATGGATGCGACACGCGAGATCAGCATCGAGCGCCGCTGCACAGACATGGAAGAGGCCCAAGATCTTTTCCAGAAACGGAAAGTGAACGGAATCATTTATTTCCCATCCGACTTCGGCGACCGGCTGGCCGCCCAGCAGACGGCCACCTTCAGCATCTATGCCGACATGAGCAGCTTCCTCTACTACAAGAACCTCCTGATGGGTTCCGAATTCGTGATGCTGCACGAGATCAACGCCATCAAGGTGGAACGGATGACGCTGGACGGACTCACCGACGCGCAGGCCGACGCTTCCGTCAAGGCGGTCCGCTACGAGGACGTCAACCCTTACAACCGGGCCTTCTCCTATAGCATTTTCCTGATTTCCGCCATCCTTCTGCTGATTATCCAGCAGGTCATGTTCTATGGAATGAGCATGTCCGTGGGCACGATGCGCGAAGAGAACCGCAGTTTCGCATCCCTGCCGGACACCTACACGGGACACGGCGTAGGACGGGTCGTCCTGGGGCGCGGCGCGGTGTACTGGCTGATCTTCATGATTATCGGCATCTATGTGGCCTGCATTGTCCCGGCCCTGTTCGGATTCCCGCAGCGCGGCCGCTTCAGCGACATTTTCTTGCTGCTCACCATTTTCGTGACCGTTTGCGTATTCTTCTCGATGACCTGGACGACGCTGGTGACCCGTCGGGAGTCAGCCTTCCTGCTCTTCCTGTTCATGTCGCCGATCTGTGTCTTCCTGACCGGCTTCAGCTGGCCGACGACGGCATTCCCCGGTTTCTGGAAAGTCTTCTCCTGGCTGTTCCCGTCCACCTTCGGCTGCCAGGCGTTCATCAACCTGAACACCGCCGGCGCGGGTTTGGAGGTCGTCGTTCCCCAGTTGCAGGCACTTTGCCTGCAGGGAGCAACCTACTTCATCCTCGCCTGCGGAGCCATTTATGTGGAGAACTTCGTTCTAAAGGTCAGAGCCGCATCGCAGAAAGTCTAGCACAGCTTCATTGAAAGCCTTCGGTCGCTTATTCGCGACGAAATGATCGCCGTCCAGGATAACGAGTTGCGCACTCGGGATGCTGGCGGCGATCAGCCGTGTATGCTTCTGTCGGATCATATCGCGCGTCCCGGCCACGACCAGGGTCGGCGCCTGGATCCTGGCGAGCGCCTCCGGGCGGACGTCCGGGTCATTCACCATCAGGCCCAGCAATTCCGCGTGCCGGCGGGCTCCCTCGCTCCTGCGGGCGAACAACTTCGCGAAACGATACCCAATCTCGATGGGAATCTGAACGGAAGGCTTCACGCCCCCGGCGTCCAGGTTGGCGCCGCAGAGGATCAGGCGCTTCACGCGCACGGGATACTTCAGCGCGAAGATCAAGGCCGTGTTGCCGCCGTCAGAAAAGCCCAGCAGATGCGCCCGGTCGATGCCTCGCTCATTCATGAACGAGAGCAGATCGTCCGCAAACTGCCGGATCGTGAAGGGCGCCACGCCTCGGGGCGTTTTCCCCTGTCCCCGGGAATCCAGGGCATAGACATGATAATCGCGGGCGAACACGTCGATCTGGCCGGAGAAATACGTACAGTCCTCCCCGTTACCGTGCAGCAGGATCAAAGGTTCGCCGCTCCCCTTCTCGATGTAATGATGCGTTATATCCATTTCATAGCAAAGGTACGCAATTATTTTTTGCTGAATAAATTTTGTTTTTCAAGATATTATTTTGGATTTCAAAATTATCTGTTTATATTTGCACCATGCGAATCTTCACGGAGCAGCCATTAATGGAGTTCATCCACGCACACCCGGAGACGAAAACCGCCCTCCAGGAGTGGGCGTCCGTTGCCAAGAAAAGCAGCTGGACAAGCTTCGAGGACATCCAATCCGACTTCTCGAACGTAAGCAGCATCGGAGAGGAGCAGTACAGCTTCGGGATTCTGGGAGGCCGCTGCCAGCTCATCGTCGCCATCAGATTCTCGCTGCAGTTGATCAGCGTTCACCAACTCATCCATAATTAAACACTCAAAGCCATGAAAAAAGCCCTCATCCTCATCGCTTCCCTCGCCCTGATGGCAGGGACCGCCCTCGCACAGAACCCCCACGCGCCCCGCTATGCGCCGGGACGCGAGAAACTCGCGGAAGAGACGTTCAAGCAGCTCGTTGCGATCTCTTCCGGATACGACCAGCTCAACCTGGCAACGGACCTTGCTTCGAGCCAGAAAGCCATCGAAGCCTATCCCGAGCTGCGCGCAGCGATGCTCGAGAATTTCATCTTCGCCTACTGCCAGGTCCCGGACTCCCTCAAGACCGCAGAGAATATTCTGGTCAACCAGCTGGACGGCAAGAGCTACTACACAGCCCGGACGAACGCCAAGTGGAATGAGCTCGGAGAGGCCTATTGCGCCAAGCGCCGGGAGATCCGAAAAGAATACAACGAGGAATAAGCCGGATGACGAAAATCACCACACAGGAACAATACGAATGGGCCAAGGGAAGGGTTGAAGAACTCTTCCCTTCCGTCACAGACGACACCCCCAGCTCCGATCCTGCCAGCATCGAACTGGCGCTGTTGTCCAACCTGGTCGCAGACTACTCCGAAGAGGTCTTCGACATCGGCGAACCAAGCCTGAAGGAAGTCCTCAAGCTCCGGATGCACGAGCTGGGTCTCAGCCAGAAGGATCTGGCCAGTCTGCTGGAGGTCAGCCCTTCCCGCGTCAACGATTACTTTATGGGGCGGGCGGAGCCCACCCTGAAGACAGCCAAAAAGATCTACCAGCGACTACACATTTCGCCGGCGATCATTCTCGGCAACTAGCTGGGAAATCAAATCATCCAGCGTTTCGAACAGACCGGGAACGGTCTCTGGCGTGACATGCTTACAAATGACGGCGCGTCCCACGGTTTCGGGGACGGCCGTCATTTCTTGCTGCAGGTCTCTCCCTTTCTTCGTCAGCTTCACGATCATCTGCCGGGCGTCTTTCTTCCCCTGGGTGCGGGTCAGGATGCCTTCGGCCTCCATCCGCTTGAGCAGGGGCGTCACCGTGTTGGTCTCCAGCAGCAGGCGCTTGGCGATGTCGTTCACCGGCTGCGCATCCTGCTCCCACAGAACCATCAGCACCAGGTACTGGGGGTACGTGAGTCCATGCTCAGAAAGCAGCGGATGGTAAGCCTGCGTGAGCAGGCGCGAAGCGGTGTAGAGTCTGAAACAGAGCTGATTATCAAGTTTGAACCGTTCGTCCATTACAGCATCTCCTGGATATCCTTCTCGAACGATTCAGGCTCAGCCACAGGAGCGAAACGCTTGACCACGCTACCGTCACGGTTAATGAGGAACTTGGTGAAGTTCCAGAGGATGTCGCTGTCCTTCTTGGCGCTCTTGCTGATGCCCTTGAGCATCGTCCGGGCAGCTTTGGCCTTCAATCCCTTGTACTCCTCGGTCGGAGCGACGGACTTCAGGTAGGTGAAGACCGGGGTCTCCTCGGGGCCGTTCACATCGACTTTCTTCATCAGCGGGAAGGTCACGCCGTGATTGAGGCGGCAGAACTCCGCGATCTGCTCGTCGGAGCCGGGCTCCTGGTGAGCGAACTGGTCGCAGGGGAAGCCGAGGATGACCAGCCCCTGATCCTTATACTTCTGATAAAGGGCCTCGAGGCCATCATACTGCGGGGTAAAACCACACTTGGAAGCGGTGTTGACAATCAGAAGCACCTTGCCTTCGAACTGCGCGAAGTCCTGCTCTACGCCCTTGTTGTTCAGGGCTTTGAAATCATAAATCTTTGCCATATCTTTTGTTATTATATCTTTCACGATGCAAATATAAGACAAACTTTTTATATCGCGTACGATATTTCCGAAAAAATCATCACAAATGAGGATAGAGACGTTTCTTCCATGTGCGGCAATCCCCATTATTTATATTATCTTTGCCAGCGAAAAATGTAGTGTATATGAATTTCAACGGCATCCTTGTCGGAGCAGCAGTTTTCCTTTGCATAGGCATCTGTCATCCCCTCGTCATCAAAATGGAATATAACTGGGGGAAGCAGAGCTGGTGGATCTGGTTGGTGACCGGACTGGCCTTCTGCACGCTCTCCCTCTTTATCGAGAACGACACCCTTTCCATCATCATCGGCGGGTTCGCCTTCTGCTGCCTGTGGGGCATCGGAGAGATGTTTACGCAGGAGAAACGCGTGCTTCGCGGCTGGTTCCCCGAAAACCCCAAGCGGCATGCTTATTACGAGGCGCGCCGCAAAGAGATGCCCAAATCTAAATAAAAAATAAAATTGGAGCCAAAGAATCCCAAAGCGCACTGGAGCCCGGATGCAGATTTCTCTTCCATTCCCTTCTTCATCCGGAGAATGGATACCTCCAGCTACATCAAGCCGGCCGGCGCCCCCGCTGCCCGGCTGCCGCTCATCGGATTCATCTACATCACTTCCGGCGAGGTACTCGTTGATATTGAGGGAACTCCGTATCTCTGCCAGCCGGGACAGATTCTCCTGATCCCCCAACACTGCCCCTTCGCCATCCGTTACTATCGGAATGCTGTCGGATACACCGGCGGATTCACCCCAGCCATTCTGCTGGACACCAAGCCGCTACGCTACCTGGCGGCCCCCATTCACCAGGGCTTCTGGTTCGATGAGGGCGCCTTCATGACCGAGCTGTTCAATATGCTCGCCAGCGCTTTCGAAAAAGACGACCGGGCCTTTGTCGAGAAAGGACTGGACCTGCTTCTTTCCCGGATCCGGCCCAACCTGCCGGAGGCGATTCCGGCCGCCGTCAGTTCCTTCCTGGAGTCCGTGTTCGCCGCGGACCGGATGCCCGGTTCCATTGCAACCTACGCGAAGGAAGCCGGCATCAGCGAGAATTATCTGAGCCGCCTCGTCAAGAAAAGCACCGGCCGCAGCGTCGGGGCCTGGATCGATATTGTCCGCATCCAGCGCGCCAAGCATCTGTTGGCCACGAGCGCGCTGTCCGTCATCGACGTGGCCGCGGCAGTCGGGATCGAAGATCAGTCCTATTTTTCGCGCCTGTTTAAGAAAGAGACAGGTCTGACGCCTTCTTCCTTCCGAAAGAGGATGCAAGGATAATCCTAATTCAAGCAAAATCCGTTCTAAAAAAATCGTCACGAATTGCGGAACTTTGCACCCGCAATGATGACAACACTTTTCATTTCTCTGCTCTCGGTGGCATCTCCGGTCTGCGACACGCTGCTACAGGCAGCCACGGTCACAGCCCTGAAAGAAACCGTGTCCGTGGACAGGCTTCCCTCGCCTGTCACGATCCTGCACGAAGATGCCCTGCAGAGCAGTAACACCTATCGGCACAACCGGCTTTCCGGGCAAGTTCCCGGGCTCTATATTCCCGAATACGGCGCCTCGCTCACATCGACCGTCTATATGCGCGGACTGGGATCGCGGATGGAGAATCCCGTCTTGGGACTCTACCTCGACGGCATCCCGGTGCTGGACAAGAACGCCTACGACTTCGACTGGGAGGGCATCCGTAGCGCCACGGTGCTGCGGGGCCCGCAGGGCACCCTCTACGGGCGGAATGCCATGGGCGGCGTGCTCGCGCTGAAATCCATCTCCCCGTCCGACGGCATGCGGCGGGGCTTCCACCTCGAATACGGCAGCGCCAACTCCGTGCGGCTGGGCGGCATCTATACGTTCGGACACCATGTCCTGACCGCCCAGTACCGGCACACGGACGGTTTTTTTCTGAATGAATACAAAAACGCGAACTGCGACCCCTACGACGGACTGTCGCTCCATTGGAAATGGGAGCAGAATCTCTCCGAGCGGCTCTTCGTGGGCAATACGTTCTGGGCCAGCCTCTCCCGCGAAGGCGGATTCGCCTACGGCCGATGGTTGGACGGCGTCCAGCAGCCGGTATCCTACAATGACGAAGGAAGTTACGGGCGCGCCTCGGTCGTCGAAGGACTGTATGCCAGGCTTCGGGCAGACCGCTTCACGGCCGATGCCGCGGCATCACTCCAGCTCCTGGCTGACGATATGCGGATGGATCAGGATTATACCACGGACCCGGTATTCACCCTGCAACAGCGACAGCACAGCGGCGCGGGCACCCTGGAAGTAAGGATCTCCCGTGCGGACGCCGACGCCGCCTGGCAGCCCAAGACCGGCTTCTTCGCCCTATATAAACTGAATCATCTGGCGGCACCCGTCACCTTCAAGCGGGCAGGCATCGAAAGGCTCATCCTGGACAACGCCAACGCGCATATTCCCGCCGACATCGGCTATCTGACGATCCCGGACAATGAGTTCCCCGTGAATTCCGATTTCCGCATCCGAACCTGGAACGCGGCGCTCTTCCACGAATCCGTCCTGACGGTCGGAGCGTGGCAGTTCACGGCGGGCTTACGTCTGGATTACGAAGGCGCCCGGATGGATTACGACTGCCTCGCGCGTCTGCACTATCGTTTCGTGCCGACGATGGCGGCGGACAAGCCTTTTTCCGTGCCTTACCGGGGGCATCAGACACACGGATGCGTAGAATTGCTGCCCAAGCTCTCCGCCCTGTACCGGGCGGACGATTCCTGGACGCTCTACGCGACCATCGCGAAAGGCTATCGCGCCGGCGGATTCAATACGCAGATCTTCTCCGACATCCTCCAGAACCTGACGATGAACGGGATGATGAAGGACCTGGGCGTGTACCTGGACCGCCCCATCGTCTCCGTCTCGGCCGAGAATACGGAATACGACCCGGAGACGGCCTGGAATTTCGAGGCCGGCTCCCGGCTTCGCCGGGGCGATCTGCGCGCGGAGTTTTCCGCTTACTACATCGCCGTGAACCGGCAGCAGCTCACCGTGTTCCCGCCGGGCCTGTCCACCGGACGGATGATGACCAACGCCGGCCGCAGCCGGAGCATCGGCGCGGAAGCGGAGCTGGACTGGACGCCCGGCGACTTCCGTACGCACATCGCCTGGTCCTGGTGCGACAGCCGTTTCGTGCGCTACGACGACGGCAACCACGACTACGCAGGCCACTTTGTCCCCTATGTGCCGCGCCATACGCTGTTTGTCAGCGTCGGTTACAGTTTCCGCTGGGACAACCGCCGTGTGGATCTGGATCTCTCCGCCCGGGGAGCCGGAGCGATCTACTGGAACGAAGACAACACGCTCCGGGAGCCTTTCCGGCTCCGCCCGGACGCCCGGATTGCGCTGGTCTTTCCCCGATGGGAGGTCTATATTCGCGCAGAGAACCTGACTCAGACTCCGGGCCACAGCTTCTACTTCAAGTCCGTAGGGAACGAGTTCTTCGCCGGCGTGAGGCCACGCACCATCTTGACAGGAATATCCATTAAATTGTAATTCGAATATGAAAACCAAGTTATTCTTTGCGGCCCTGGCGGCCGTTGCGCTGATGGGCTGCGGCAAAGCCGAGCCCGAAACCCCGATCGTTCCCGAAGAGTCCGACTACAAAGGCACGGTGACCGTCCAGTACCAGGGCGAGCCCTTCGATAACGAGAACATCCTGGTGAACTTCACCCCGGCCGAAGACGGCAAGACCGCATCCATCACGATCTACCAAATCCGTTTTGTGCCCAAGATGCCCGTGACCATCGACGTCACCATCCCGAACGTTGCCATTCAGAGCACGCCCGAGAAGATCCTGCTTTCTTGCGAGACGACCGTTCCGCTCGCGATGGGCGGAGAATTCCCCCGCTACACCGTGACCAACCTGGAAGGGGAAATTGTCGGCCAGGAAATAGCCTTTTCCCTGAACTTCGGCAACTGCCCCACCTCCTTCCAGGGACAGATGCAGAATTAAAACGAAAACGCCGATATGTGACAGGCGTTTCATAATCGTATAAAGATACGTCAGCGCAGATCTAGTTTCTACGAAAAAATATAGATTTGTGCTGACATCTTTTTTATGCGCATTATGAAGAGAAGAATCCTGCTCACCGCGGCCCTGGCGGCCGTTCTGGTTTCCTGCGGCACCGCCCAGTCGGTCAAGCGGGTCGCCGTCGAAGAATGTGATATCGAGAACGCCGGAACCCGGAAGTTCCTGGAAGAGGTGGACTATGCGGCCGACACCGCCTACACCCTCTCCTTCGCCCGGGATTACATGGAGAAATACGACGCCAACGACAAGCCGCTGCCGGTCCGCATCGCCTGGACGGGCGAAGCCGCCAAGATCGTCCTTGCCACCGCAGCCAATTTCAAAGGCGCCGTCGAGCAGAGCGTATCTGACTCCCCCGCCGAGGTTTACAACCTTATCCCCGGCGTAAATTACTATTATAAAGTTCTTGACAGCAACGGGAAAGCCCTCAAGACGGGGTGCGTCCGGCCCGTAGGGCCGCTGCGTTGGATCAACGGCATCGCGGACAACGTACGCGACCTCGGCGGCTGGCAGGCGGACGGCGGCCACATCGCCTACGGCAAGGTCTATCGGGGCGCCCGCCTCTCCTCCCGCATGCCGCAGAGCGGCCGGGATATCTTCCTGAAGGATCTCGGCATCGGCCTGGACCTCGACCTGCGCGGCATCAAAGAGAGTGAAGCGCGCGTCGGCGCGGTCATCGACGGGGCCGACTACCGCAAATTCCCGGTCGAGAAGAACCTCGGCCGCGGCACCGGTAACACCCAGGAGCTCTACCAGCAGGCCATCCGCACCATCATCGGCTACCTTGGCGAAGGGAAAGCCGTCTATTTCCACTGCGCGGGCGGCGCCGACCGGACCGGCTCGCTGGCCTTCCTGATCGAGGCACTGTTGGGCGTGTCGGAGAGCGACCTGTCGAAGGATTACGAGCTGACGACCTTCGCGCGTACGAACAAGCGGCTGCGCAATTTCCGCGCGACGGAAAAAGAGACGCACATCCTCTACGAGCTCATCACCCACCTGCGCAAGTTCGGCGACCCGGCGACCACGAGCATCAACGAGCTGGCGTACAACTGGGCCACCACACGCCACGCCGACAACGTCGATCCCCTCACCCCGGAGGAAATCGGACTTCTTCGTAAATATATGATTGTCAAAGACTAGCGCCGCTCGCAGAAGCGGCAGTAGTCGGCATACACCTCGCGCACGACGTCATCCCAGTTGAGATACAGGTCGCGGCGGGCGGCGGCACTCACGCGCTCATACGTCTCCGTGTCGGACAGAATGTCCAGGATGGCGCGCGCGTAGTTCTCCTCGCCCGGCGCCGAGATGAATCCGTTCACGCCCGGCGTAACAGTCGCCGCGGTCTTGGCTCCTTCCAGGAAGAGCGTCGGCGTGCCCTGGCAGGCCGCCTCGATCTGCACCAGTGAATTGGCGTCGTACAGCGACGGGAAGAGGAAAAGCTTGGCCCGGGAGAACAGGTTCTCAAGCATATCCTTGCCGTTGATCAGGCCGCACATCACGACTTCCTCCTCCAGCCCCTGCTCGCGGACGAGCTCGGCGAGGGCCTCCTCGTCCTGTCCCTTGCCCGCAAAGATCATACGGAAGTTCTTGAGTCCCATTTCCTTGGCTTTCGCCAGGGCGCGGACCGTGAAGTCGATATTCTTGATGAAATTGATGCGCCCCACAAAGAGGAATACCGTCGCATCTGCCGGGACGCCGTAGGTCTCGTTCACGATGCGCGCGGCCTCGGCCGGATCGGCCACGGGTTTGTGGTCCGTAGCGTTCAGCCGCACCTTGCAGGGAGCCGTCAGACCGTATTCTTTTTCATATAATTCCTTGATACCGCCATTCACCGCCCAGCACTCGTTGCAGGCATTGAATACACGCATGATGGCGTCCATCGCCATATTGACGGTAAACTTGTACTTGAGCGGCTTCTCGAAGTCCTGCTTGTACTGGCTGTGGAGCGTGGCTACGACGGGCAGCTTGTTCATCTTGGCGTGCAGCACGCCGGACATGCCCACGGCAAAGGGAGAATGGATGTGGACGATATCGATCTTGCTCCGCAGGAGCTTCGCCTCGAACTTCGGATCCAGTGACGCCGCCGGGATGTCATAATCGCTTCCCAGCAGGGGGAGAGAATTGCAGCGGACCACCTTGTAAGGCATCTTCTTGTCTTCTTCCTTGCTGTAGCCCCGGGTCTCGGGGCAAAATACCACAACGTCACAATATTGCATCAGACGGCGGGCATAATTGTCCACCACCTTGATGACACCGTCCACCATCGGATACCAGGTGTCAATAAAAAGTCCGACTTTCTTCATAGTCATGCAAAGATACGAATTCTTTGGATTTCGCGAGAATTTGCGTAATTTTGTAACCCGTATTGCAATCATCACATCTCATGAAATACGGGTACGACAACGAGAAATATCTCAAAATCCAATCAGAGCACATCAAGGAACGCATTGCCAAATTCGGCAATAAATTGTACATGGAATTCGGCGGCAAGCTGTTCGATGACTATCACGCCAGCCGCGTGCTTCCGGGTTTCGAGCCGGACAGCAAATTCAAAATGCTCTATCAGCTGAAAGACGATCTGGAGATCGTGATCGTGATCAGCGCCGTGGATATCGAGAAAAACAAAATCCGCAACGACCTGGGCATCACCTACGACATGGACGTGCTGCGCCTGCGCGACGAGTTCATGGATCGCGGATTCAGCGTGAACAGTGTCGTCGTCACCCACTACAACGGCCAGAGCAGCGCGGATGCCTACCGCAAGCGCCTCGAGCGCATGGGCATCCAGGTCTATTACCATTATACAATTGAAGGCTACCCCAACAACGTAGCCCTGATTGACTCCGACGAGGGTTTCGGCAAGAACGACTACATCAAGACGAGCAAGCCGCTCGTGGTCGTGACCGCCCCCGGTCCGGGCAGCGGCAAGATGGCCGTATGCCTGAGCCAGCTCTACCAGGAGAACAAGCGCGGCACCAAGGCCGGCTACGCCAAATTCGAGACCTTCCCGGTCTGGAGCCTGCCCCTGAACCATCCCGTCAACATCGCCTACGAAGCCGCCACGGCCGACCTGGAAGATGTCAACATGATCGACCCCTTCCACCTGGAAGCCTACGGCGAGACGGCCATCAACTACAACCGCGACATCGAGATCTTCCCGGTAATGAACGCCCTCTTCAATGACATCTACGGCGAGTCGCCGTACAAGTCCCCGACCGACATGGGCGTGAATATGATCGGTTCCTGCATCAGCGACGACGAAGTGTGCCGCCAGGCCTCCCTGCAGGAGATCATCCGCCGCTATTACACCGCCCTCTGCAACTTCGCCGAAGGCAAGGCCACGGAAGCGGAAGTCAACAAACTGGTCCTGCTGATGAAGAAGGCCGGCATCAGCACGAACGACCGCAAGACCACCGTCGCCGCGCACGAGCGCCTCGAAAAGGCCGGCGGCGCCACGGCGGCCATCGAGCTCGAAGACGGCACCATCCTCACCGCGGAGACCTCTCCCCTGCTCGGTCCCAGCGCCGCGCTCCTGCTGAACGCGCTCAAGCACCTGGCCGGCATCCCGCACAATATCAAGCTCATCCCCAAGACCATGATCGCCCCGATCCAGAAGACCAAGGTTACGTACTTGCACGGGCACAACCCGCGCCTGCACACGGACGAGGTCCTGGTCACCATCTCCATGATGAGCCTGCTGGACGAGAACTGCAAACTGGCACTTGACCAGCTGCCCAAGCTCAAAGGCGCGCAAGTCCACTCCACCGTAATGCTCAGTGAAGTGGACCGCAAGACCTTTAAGAAACTGGGAATTGACCTCACCTGCGACCCGGTCCGCAAGATCAAAGATCCCAAGACCAGCGTCGAGGAAGAGGTCTAAGCCTTCTTCGCAATCTTCAGGCAGAGCAGCGTCAGGTCGTCGCTGGCTTCCGCACCATCCACGAACGCAGCCAGATCCACCAGAATCCGCTGGATGGCATTCTGTGCCGTGCGGTAAGGAGCGCTGCGGAGTACATTCAGGATACGGTCGTCGCCATACTGCTCGTGCACCTGGTTCTCCGCCTCGTTCAGGCCGTCTGTGTAGAACAGGAACGGCTGTTCGCGGATGTCCGCCATCGCCTCCCCTTCGAATTCGAAGGTCGGATCGATGCCCAGCGGGACGTTGGACTTGACCGTCAGGAATTCGGCCTTGCCTTCAGAGAATACCACGGGCGGATTGTGGCCGCAGTTACAATACTCCATCCGGCCGGTCTTCAGGTCGATGACGCCGAGGAACATCGTCATGAACATCATCTGATCGTTGTCGTTCGAGATGATCTCGTTGATCTGGCGGGCAATCTCCGCGGGCGGGAGATTCTGCTTGAGCACCACGCGGAACAGGTTTCGTGACACAGCCATCAGCAAGCTGCCCGGCACGCCCTTGCCACTGACATCTCCGACGCAGAAATAGAGCTTGTCATGGATAAGATAATAGTCGTACAGGTCGCCGCCGACCTCCTTCGCCGGCGTCATCGAGGCAAAGAGATCGATCTCCTTGCGCTCCGGGAAAGGCGGGAAGACTCGCGGCACCATAGACATCTGGATATCGCGGGCGATACGCAGTTCACCTTCAATACGCTCATTGGTGGCGGTGGTCTCCGTGAGTTCGTCAATGTAGTTGACGAGCGAGGTCTGCATATGTCCGAACGAACGCGTGAGCTGTCCGATCTCATCGTTATTCTCCGGTTCCGGCAAGATTTCGCTAAAGCGGCCGGAGGCGATGGTGTCCGCCTGGGTCACGAGCCGCTGCAGCGGAGCCAACTCATTGGAGATCAATCGCGTGAATCCGAGGAACATGAGAATCATACCGATGATGACGATGGCGATGACCAGATTCCGCAGATGCGAGAAAGCGCCGAAAATATCCTTTTCCGGGCAGATGATGGCCACGCTCCAGTCCGTCTCCTTGACGGGCTTGTAGAACACAAAGTTCCGAACGCCGTCGATATCCAGGATACGCATCCCCTCCTCCCCGTTCAGCATCGCGTGTCCCAGGTCCGAGATGGCCTGGTTCGGCGTTTCGAGCGTCTCCGTGAAGATGGTCTGGTACATCAGCTTTTCGGGATCCGGGTGCACCAGGTAGGTGCCGCCGCGGCCGAGCACGATGCTGTATGAGTTGGGGTAAGGTTTGACGGACAGGATGGTCTCCGAAAGCCATGCCAGCGAGATGTCCAGCGAGAGGCTGCCGACGAACTCTCCGCTATCGCCAATGAGGGGTTTGCAATAGGAAGTGACCATTTCGGCAAGGCCCGTCTCGCGGTCGGCGTCGATGTAAGGTTCCGTCCAGCAGGGCTGGTTGAGCAGGTGGGGCAGCTGATACCAGTCCATATAGAAATACTGATAGTCGTCGCCGCCGTCCATTTCGACGGAGACGGAGCCATCGTTCAGATGCGCATAAGGCGAGAAATACAGGCCCTTCTTCGGATAGAACCAAGGCTCGAAGGAGATGGAGCATCCATACAGTCCGGGATTGTTCAGAATGGCGTTCCGGGCCAGGTCCACCATCGCATCGGGATTGTCCAGATTCTTATAGACCAGCCAATCGATATTGTCCGCGGCAATCGTGGCGTTGTCCAGAATGCTGTTGACGCGCACCACGGTTTTATCCAGCAATTGGGTGGCGTGCTCGATCGCCTCCCGTTTGACCGCCTTGCGGGACTCCAGGAAGAAATAGCCGAGTGCGGCAATGAAGACCAGCGTGGAAATGGCCACGACCCACAGGCCGAGGCGGGACGCGAGCGAGTCGCGGAGAGATTTGAGTAACTTCTGGTTTTTCATCGCGCAATCAGATCATTGTAGGAAACGGTTTTCTTCAGCATCCCGCACTGAAACATCAGGTTGCTGGCCAGTTCGACCATATCGGGCCGGAGGCGGAACTCCCGCTCACCGGACTCGCGGTCCACCTGCAGGCGGAGGATTTCTTCGAGCATCAGCTTCTGGAGGACACGGTTGGTGGCGATATGTTCTTCCCGCACGTACCGCATCACGATGTCGAGGGTCTCATCCGGATGCTCCGCAGCCCACTCCCAGCCTCGCCGGCTGGCGCGGGCGAAGCGTTCGGCGGCATCTTTGTTCTTCTGCCAGGATTTGCGCGTCATATAGACGCCGTCCTCCTGGACGTTATAGCCGTGGTTGCAGAAGCGATAGACATTCTCCTCGGTCAGGTCCATGCCGGTCTGGAGGAGTTGATAATATTCGTTGTAACTCATCGCCAGCGTGGCGTCCAGGGCCCCGGAGACGAAGAGCGTGACGTTGTTGACTAAACGCGTCCACTCGTAGTCCAGGTGCTCGATCTGGCTCATGCAGATGGCCATCTGCCCAAACCCGGCGTTCCAGATACCGACGCGGGCGCCATGCTGCTTGAGCGGATCCTTGCCGCGGCGCGACACGATCACGAGGCCGTTGTTCATCGAAGTCTGCAGGATGTTCACCAGCGGAATGCCGCTGTCCACGATCTCCAGCGCCTGTGCAAGCTGCAGCGTGGTGGCCTGGCTCTGGTCCGTGCGGATGCGATCCATGGCCGACTGCGACACGGACGGGTGCACGATCTGCACTTTGACGCCTTCTTCTTCATAGAAACCCATCTCCTGGGCCACATAGTAGCCTGCGAACTGGGCTTGCGCCGTCCACTGTGGTGTAAACACAAACGTGTGCTCCTGCGCAAGCAACGCACAGGAAAGCGACAGGCAGCACACTGTCAGGAACAGTTTTTTCATGATGAATCGGATTGGTTGCTCAAATATACAAAAAAATGCGGATTGCAAATAGATGCAACCCGCATAGAGAATGATTTTCAAGCACTAACGGACCAGATTCTGCAGCGCGGCGCCGAAAATCAGGTAAGCAGTGTTGCCGGCGATGGTACCTTCATTCTGTCCCCAGAGGAAAGGCCAATCGTCAAAATTCTCGAAGTGATCCGGATGTCGGAACAGCACGCCAGGAGCCACGTTACCGGGAATGAAGGAGAAGTCTGCGCGGTTGTTACCATAGAAGACCTGCTTCGGACGCGTAGCGCCGACGGCAGCCACCAACGAATAGTTGTGGTACGGATGGCAGCCGAACATGTATCCAGCAGCTTTCAGGGCATATTCCGGCCCAACGATATCGGGATAATACTTACTGGCAAAGCTGGCCGTGGTGCCGAAACTCACGACGCTGCCACTGCCGGCCCAGTTGCCTTCACCGATGGGCACGCCGTACGGATTGACATGGTCGAGGCTATCCAGATAATGCTTATACTGCTCCACGTACGGGCGCAGTTTCTGCTTGTAAGCATCATCGAGGAACGGGATGGCGTCCATGGCAGCCTGGATAGACATTTCCACGTTTCGGTCAAGCGCCGGCCAGACCTGCTGCAGAAAATCATCCAGGTAGTGCTGCTCGCCCGTGCAGACATATAGCTGCAGGTTCGTGGACATATTGCCGAAGCCGCGGCCGCGCATGCGGGAGCCCATCGGGCTCTTCGCGAGCAGCTCGGTCCCCTCCTTCATCAAGCGCTTGGACTGCTTCAATGCGCGGGCCGCGAGGTCGTCGTTGTAGCCGGTCAGGGCGCGGCTCGCCGCCGCGAACATCGTGGCCGCCTGCAGGTCGAGGCCCGGGTTACGGGTCGTGAAAGCCCACATATCATCCGGCGTACCACTCGACTTGCCATCGGCAGACTTCTGGTAGGGTTTCAAGCGCGGATCGTAATGCAGCCCGTCCGTAATGGCGGCCGCATCGCCCAGATGATGATAATTGTCGAGGACAGAATTCGACAGGGTCTGGGACATGTGACCGATGTTCTCGGCCTGCGCCACCAGGTTCAGCACGCCGTGCTCGATGTACTGCAGCACGTCGGGCACACCGTCCGGGCGGTGCAGGTCCACGTAGCGCTGCTCCTCACTTACGAAGGTCTCGTCTCGCATCGGCTTGAAGCGCTCCCAGTCGGACACCAGATTCTGCACCACGCTGATGTTGGAGCCCGTCTCGATGTCAAAGTCGCCGGCGTCGAAGAAGCCACCCACATTTAACCCGGGGATCAACTGAAGAGCCTTGTATTTCGTGTCGATTACGCCCTGGCTGTGCAGGTCGAAATGGTCCGTATTGGCCGGAGCCTGGAGGTAGCCCTCTTTGAAGGGTTCCCCATGCCAGATGCGGTAGGCCTCGTTGACCATCATGTGGTTCATATGGATCGGAATCCAGACGTCGCTCGTGGCGTCCGTGATGCGATCCAACACGTCGTCGCCAATGATGAAGTCGTTCGTCTGCACGTCGCCGTATTTCAGGAAGTAAACACCCGGCTCCCGCACGGCGCTGAAATCAAATTTCACGTAGTGATACTTATAGTAATCACCCCAGGACTTGACAGGGCCGGAGAAGGCACGCTCGGTTCTGCCGTCATCCTTCACTTGCCATACTTCTGCCGTCGCGCGGGGCTTGTCGAGCTTGTCCAGTTCGATTACCGCCACCTTAGGCTGGCCGGGCAGGTAACCCACCTGCGAAAAACCGACGTTCGGTTCGCGTGTCCACCCCGGGATGGCATTCGGCTCCAAGGTCCAGCTCAGCACTTTACCGGTCTGGCCGGCAGGCAGCAGGCTGCGAAGCACATACCAGCCGTTCTGCGCCAGCAGACGGCCGTCATAGAGATTCAGTTCGGCGTCTTCGCTGGAGATCTTGATGAGACGCCCCGGATCGTCCGTCGCCACGATCAGTTCATGGCCTGTCGACAGCGGAAGCGGATCCACGAAACGGCCCGTACCGCGGTCATCGTAGGTCTTATAACCTTTGTACTGATATACCTTCTCCTCGTTGGGACGCGTGGTCGTCAGGCTGGCGGTGTAGCGCGGGAAGCGGTTCGCCTTGCCGTCCATCACATAGGACTTGTTCCAGTACTGAGAGGGCAGGAATTCGATGTTGAAGCCGGCGTCGCCCTCCAGCTCGGCAGGGACAGGCTTGTCCAGATAGACGTCGATCCGGACCGCCTTGCCGACCGCCGTCACGACGAGGCGGGAGTCAAAGTCGTAGTGCGGATAGCGCAGGCCCACCTCGATGGAGCCGTCCTCGCGGTTCACGTTGCGGACCGTCGTCTCCGGGACGAGGTCCCACTGCTCCGGCGTGTTGGACAAGCGCACGGCGCCGCCCTGCACGGTACGCACGCCGTGGTGGATGATCTCGATACCGGAATTCTTCTCGTCGTTGAAGCCGCCGGAGAACATGTTGCTGTAGACCAGCACATTCACGCCCTGGCGCTCAAAATACTCAAGGTCATTGAGCTTCAAGTCGGAATCAACCGTTCGGCAGCAGGCCGCAAGAGCCACCAAGGGGAGGAATAATAAGAGGGATTTTCTCATAACGGTTATTAATATTGGTTGGTTAACTGTCTCAAAGATAAAACAAAAGATCTACTTTTCGAAATGCTGATAATCTTTCGAATGTGTCCATGCCCCGCCCCAGGAGAAGCCATGCTTCCGGAAAAGCCGGTAGCAAAGGTCCTCACGGTCGATCTTGTGCGGGAAATCCTTTGTGCGGTCGACGTACTTCGCCGCCTCCGGCGGGAGGATCCTGCCGTTTGACTGGATGTAGGGATTCTCGAAGGGATTGATGTCCACCGCCATGCCGACCGCGTGGCGGGACAGGTGCGTCGTCCCGGCCACCACCCGGTAGTTGAAGCAGGACGAGTTGTCCGCAAGCATGGAGAGGTCGTCCGACGCGCCGAAATCATCCACCAGACGGATGCTGCGGATGGGATATTTCGCCTCGAAGAGGGCCTCGAAGATCTCCAGCAGGTCCTGCGCGATGGCCGCATTGCAGACCATCTCGCCGACTTGCGGCTCACCGCTGAAATCGTAATAGGACAGGCGCAGGTAGCGCAGATCGGACAGGCGGATCTCCGACGCCCCGCCTTCGGGGAAGGAGTTCCCGCGCATGCGGGCCTCCACCTGCGGCGGAATCGGCTCCGCAGTGAAAACAGGCTGGAATGGCATCATCAGCAGGAGGTTGAGCAACAGGGTCAGTATCTGAGTCATTGCGATTCTCTACAAATCTACGAAATTTTCTTCGTCCCCGTACATATCCGGCTGGTCGGCAATGTGCTGGTCCGCCGTTTTTTCGATGACGCCGTCGAAGCCCGTGAGGGCGGCGAAGGGGGCGAACTGCGCCGCGCGGTCGGCTCGGGCCATGCGCGGGTGACGCACCGGATCCGGGTCGGGATGCGGCAGGGTGATGATGTCGTCGTAGCGGTGCTCGAAATCGTTGCTCATGCCTTGTGTCCTCCGATTTGTTTATGACGCTCGCGTCCGGTGGCGCCTTCGTCGAAATTGGTGCCCGTCAGGATGGCGTTGGTGCCGAATTTCCGCCGGATGGCGAGAATGGCCTCCTGGCGGCTGCGCTCGCGTCCGTCCGGCTCGGCAGGCTCGTCGAAAAGATCCAGCTGGACGGCCTGCACGCTGGATTCGTGCACCAGCCGCGCCGCCACCACGTACATCCGGCGGACCAGCAGGTCCGGGTTCACGATGCGGTCGAAGAGGTCCAGCACCGCCTCGCATATCTGGCGGGTGGAGGACATTTGGCGCGGCAGGTTCACGCTACCGTGGGCGGGCTTCGGGACGGGCCGCCCGTACCAGTCCTGCGTGACGGGGCCATTGTATTTCGCCCGCACAGCCGGGTCGGTCAGGCTGCTGATGTCGTAGCCGATATGCAGCACCATCTGGTCTGTGAGCAGCTGCTTGTCCACGAGGCTCAGCACCAGCTGCTCCGTCATCTCATGGATGACAACGCGCGCCTTCTTAAAGTTGTACGGCTGGGACAGGACCTGACCGCTGGAGAGACTGCTCGTCGTGGGGCGATAGGCGCGGATGTCCGCCATCGTGCAGGGCTCCCAGCCCCAGGCGTGGTCGATGAGGAGTTCGGCATTGACGCCGAACAATTTGTACAGCAGCTCCATGTTCTGCCGCTCGTAGCTCTTGGCTATCGAGCAGCGCGCCACGTCGCCCAGCGTGTAGAGGCCATTGGCCTCGAGCTTGGCGGCGATGCCGCGCCCGATGCGCCAGAAGTCCGTCAGGGGGCGGTGCGTCCAGTATTTGCGGCGGTAGCTCAGCTCGTCCAACTCGGCGATGCGCACGCCGTCCGCGTCGGCCGGGCTGTGCTTCGCTTCAATGTCCATCGCGATTTTGCAGAGATAGAGGTTCGGCCCGATGCCGGCCGTGGCGGTGATGCCCGTCTCCGCGAGCACCTCGCGGATGAGCTTGCGGGCGAAGTCGTGCGCGGAGAGCTTGTAGGCCTTGAGGTAGTCCGTGGCGTCGATGAAGACTTCGTCGATCGAATAGACCTGGATGTCCTCGGGCGAGACGTAGCGCAGGTAGATGCCGTAGATCTGGCTGCTGACTTCCATGTAGTGCGCCATCCGGGGCGGTGCCACGATGTATTCCAGCTCCAGGGAAGGGTCGCGCAGCAGCGCGGAATGGATATGGCTCTTGCCGCTGAAGCGGCGTCCGGGGGCCAGCGCACGGCGTTCGGCGTTGACGCGGCGCACCGCCTGCACGACCTCGAAGAGCCGCGCGCGGCCGGAGATGCCGTAACTCTTCAGCGAGGGCGACACGGCCAGGCAGATGGTCTTCTCCGTGCGCGTCGGGTCCGCCACCACCAGATGCGTGTCCAGCGGGTCCAGCCCCATCGCCACGCACTCCGCGGAGGCGTAGAACGACTTCAGGTCGATGGCGATATAGGTTCTGGACGGGGATTTCATCTTTGCAAAATTAGCAGATTTTTCCGTATATTTGGAAAAACTAATACCAACCGTTATGCTAAGAATTGCCATCGTAGGATCCGGGATGATCGTTCCCGACATGATGAAAGCCATGCACACCGTGCAGGGCTACGAAATCGTCGCCATTTGCGCCCGCAGCCTGGAAAAGGGCGCCCGTTTCGGCATCCCGAACGTCTATACTGACTACGCAGAAATGCTCACCCGCACGGACATCGACTTCGTCTATGTCGCGCTGCCGAACTCGCTGCACTTCGCTGCCGCCAAGCAGGCCCTCCTGGCTGGCAAGAACGTCCTCTGCGAGAAGCCCTTCACCTCGACCGTCGCCCAGACGGAGGAGCTCTTTGCGCTCGCGAAGGAGCGCGATCTCTTTATCTTTGAGGCCATTTCGAACATTCACCTGCCGAACTTCTTCAAGGTCCGGGAGCTGCTCCCGCAGATCGGCCCCGTGCGCCTCGTGCACGCCGACTACGACGAGCACTTCGGCCGTTACGACGAGTACCTCGCCGGCAAGGATCTGCCCGTGTTCACGCACGAATACGAGGGCGGCGCCCTGCGCGACATCAACATCTACTGCCTGCACATCGTGCTCTCACTCTACGGCCGTCCGGACACGGTCTACTATGCCGCCAACGCCTGCGGACGCAACGCTGTGGCGACCTCCGGCGCGGCCACGCTGACCTGGAAGAGCGGCGTCACGGCCATCTGCTCGGCCTCCATGGACTCCGACGGCCTGCGCGGCTTCTTCTTCCAGGGCGAGAAGGGCGCCATCCGCGTCCACGGCCTGCCGAATTTCTTCACGAAGGTGGACCTGATGCTGCCCGGAAAGGAAATGCAGAGCTTCGAACTGAACCGCTACGAGCACCGGCTCTGCCACCAGCTGGAGGTCTACCGCGACATCTTCCTCGCCCGCGACAGAAAGGCAGAGGAGGCCCTGCATGCGCAGACCCTCCTCATCATGGAGACCCTCGTCCGTTGCGAGGCCTCGATGCCGAAAATCTAGAAGAACTTGACGACCTCGTCGAGGGGACGGTGGACCGGCATGTTGGGCTCTTCGGCGCGGTAGCCGAGGGCGATGACGGCCAGGATGGCCTCGTTCTCGGGGATGGCGAAAAGCTCGCGGAGCTTGTCGGCTTCGCGCATGCCCATAATCAAGGTATCAAAACCCATATCGCGGGCCTTCAGGACCAGGTAGGCGTTGCTGAGGCCGTTGTCGTAGGCGCCCCAGAGCTCACCGGCGTCGTTGGCGGCATTGCCGCGGAAGAAGCCGGACTTGGACTTCTCGAAGGTGGAGACGATGAAGACGGGGGCGTTGACCACGCGGTCCTTGTTGCCGCCGATCATCTCCAGCACGGCGTCGTGCGTCTCCGGGCTGATAGCCACGTAATACTTGCTCGGCTGCTGATTCGCCCAGGAAGGAGCATTCTGCGCAGCGGTGAGCAGTTCGCGCACCTGCGCTTCGGAAATGGTCCGGCCGGGCTCGTAGTTGCGGATGCTCCGGCGGGTCAGGAACAGGTCGTCCAGCGAGGCGGATGCCGGCTGCTGGGCGGTACACCCTGCGAGGGTGGCGAGTGCGACGAGCGCACCGAATAACATCTTAATCTTCATAAGCTTATAATTCTAACGAACAAAGTCTTTGGCGCACAGGTACGGAAGCTTCTGCGAGGTGATGACCTCGCGGGCCTTCTCCGTTTCGTCCGTGCGGATAATCATGATTCCCTTGCCGTCCAACAGGAAAGCATACATGTAGGTAATCTCGATGCCGGCGTTGCTGAAAGCCTTCACGGCGTCCGCAGCGCCGCCGGGACGGTCGTTCATCTCGATAGCAAAGACCTCCGAAATGGTCACGGCCAGGCCGGCCGCCTTGAGCTCGCTGCAGGCCCGGTCGGGCTCGCTGCAAATGATGCGGAAAATACCGTATTCGGCCGTATCGGCAATGGTGCAGGCGATCATCTGGATGTGCGCCTGACCCAACAGTTCGAGCACCCGGATGAGCGTGCCGGAATGATTCTCAATAAAGATGGAGAGTTGCTTGATTCTCATATGCGGTCGTGTTTTGGTGTCAATAAAGGACTCGTTTGTCGATGACGTGCTTACTCTTGCCCTCGCTGCGTTCAATGGTGCCGGGGGCCTTGATCTGCACTTTGGCGCTGATGCTCAGCACGCTGCGCAGCTTGTCGGCGAAGCGCTTCTCCAGTTCGGAGATGGCGGCCGGCGTATCGAGCGTGGCGTTGAAGTAGTCGGGGCGCAGCTCCACCTGTACCATCAGCGTGTCGAGGTTGTTCACGCGGTCCACGATGAGCATATAGACGGGCGCGAACTCTTCCATCGTGAGCACCACGCTCTCCACCTGGGACGGGAAGACGTTGATGCCGCGGATGATGAGCATGTCGTCCGTACGGCCCTGGATGGCGGACATACGCACGTTGGTACGTCCGCAAGGGCACTCGCCCGGGATGAGCGAGCAGAGGTCGCGGGTGCGGTAGCGGATCACGGGCATACCCTCCTTGGTGAGGGTTGTGAAGACCAGTTCGCCCGTCTGGCCAGGCTCCAGCGGCTGCAGCGTGACCGGATCGATGATCTCGGGGAAGAAATGATCCTCGTTGATGTGGGAGCCATGCTGCTCCTCGCACTCGTAGCTGACGCTCGGGCCCATAATCTCGCTCAGGCCGTAGATATTGAAACCCTTGAGACCCAGGCGGTTCTGGATCTCGGTGCGCATATTCTCGGTCCACGGCTCGGCGCCGAAAGCGCCCACGCGGAGTTTGATCTGGTCCTTGGAAATCCCCAGCTTGTCCATCGTCTCGGCCAGGTACAGCGCGTACGAGGGCGTACAGGCGATGCCGGTGATGCCGAGGTCGCGGATCAGGCGGGCGTGCTTCTCGGTGTTGCCGGTCGAGGCGGGCACGACGGAGGCACCGATGGTTTCCACGCCGTTGTGTGCGCCGAGACCGCCCGTGAAGAGGCCGTAGCCGTAGGACACGGAGAAGATGTCATTGCGCGTGACGCCGAAGGAGGTCAGGCTGCGCGCCATGCACTCGCTCCAGATGCTGATATCCTTGCGGGTGTAGCCGACGATGGTCGGATTGCCCGTGGTGCCGGAAGAGGCGTGGATGCGGATGATTTCGCTCTGCGGGGCCGCCTGCAGGCCGAAGGGATAGTTATCCCGGAGGTCCTTCTTGGTCGTGAACGGCAGCTTGACGATGTCGTCAATCGTCCGGATGTCGGCCGGCGAGAGGTCCATCTCCTGCAGCTTGTTCCGGTAGAACGGAACGTTGTGGTACACGTACTCCACGATCTTGTGGAGGCGTTTGCCCTGCAGCTCGCGCATCTGTTCGCGCGACATACATTCTTTGGTGGGATTCCAGATCATATACACTACTGACTAACGGTTGCTTGCGGTTGCGAGGCCCAGCTTGAAGGCCTCCAGGTTGGCATTGACGATTTCCATGCCCTTGCGGGCAAAGACGCGTGCGATGGCGTCGCGAAGCTGCTCCTCGCTGAGCAGCTGGCTCAGCGACGGCGCGGCCATGCCCAGCAGGATCATGTTCGCGCTCTTGGGCATCCCGCTTTCGCGGGCGAGCGTCTCGATGTCGGCGCGCACCACGTGCGGAAGCGCATCCAGCTCGGCGAGCAGCGCCGCCTCGTCGGGATAATTGGGGATGTTGACCAGCGGCTTGCTGGACGTGATCACGGCGCCCTGCGGGGCCAGGTACGGCAGGTAGCGCAGCGCCTCCATCGGCTCCATCGAGATGATGAGGTCGGCCTGCCCGAGCGGGATCAGGTCGCTGCAGATGCCGTCCGTGCTCAGGCGCATGTCGCTCTGCACGTCACCGCCGCGCTGGCTCATGCCGTGCACTTCGGCCTGCTTGAGATGCAGCCCGGCGGCCGTGGCGGCCTCGCCGATCACGGTCGCGATGGAGAGGATCCCCTGCCCTCCGACACCGGAAAGTTTGATATCGAGTTTCATTTCGTTTCCTGTTTTTTCTGACGGAGTTTGCGGCCCAGCGTCTGCATGCACTCGCGCTGCGGGATGATGACGGACACGCCGTGATAATTGATTTCTTCGCGCAGGATGCGCGTAATCTCTTCCATGTTCTTCGGCAGCGGCACCACGACGTGCAGGTGCTCGCGCTCCACACCCAGGGCGAGGCAGATGGCCTCGAACTTGTGCGTACCCGCGGAATCCTGGCCGCCGGTCATGGCGGTCGTGAGGTTGTCGCTGATGATGACCGTGATGTCGGCGCCTTCGTTGACGGCGTCCAGCAGGCCGGTCATACCGGAATGCGTGAAGGTGGAGTCGCCGATCACGGCGATGGCGGGATACACGCCGGCGTCGGCGGCACCCTTGGCCATGGTGATGGATGCACCCATGTCCACGCAGCTGTCGATGGCGCGGAACGGCGGCAGTGCGCCGAGCGTGTAGCAGCCGATATCGCCGAAGATGCGGGCATTCGGATACTCCGCGGCCACCTGATTCAGGGCCGTATAGACGTCGCGGTGTCCGCAGCCCTGGCAGAGCTGGGGCGGGCGCGGCGCGAGGTTATGGGCGTCCGCGAAAGCGGGACCGCTCTCCACGCCGAGCGCCGCGGCGACGCAGTCGGGCGTCAGTTCGCCGGTGCGCGGCAGTTCGCCGCTCAGGCGACCACAGACGGGATATTCTTCTCCGAAGATGCCGCGGACCTGCTCCTCCACGAAGGGCTGGCCGTCCTCGACGACGAGGATACGCCCGCAGAGCGCCGCCAGTTTGCGGACCTCCTTGACGGGCAGCGGATATTGCGACAGCTTGAGGACCGGGACGCCGGCCGGGACCGACTCCCGAACGTAATTATAAGCAATACCGGCAGCAATGACACCATAGTCATTCCAGGCGCCATCATAGCCATTCCGGGCAGCATCGTCATTCCGGGCACCATCGTCGTCATTCCGGGCTTGACCCGGAATCTCCATCCTATTATACGCCGACTTCTCCGCAGCGAGCGCGATCTCCGGCTGCTTCGCCACCAGCGAGGCATACTGCCGGCGTGCGTTGCCGGGCAGCAGCACCCAGTGCGTGCGCTCGTTGTCCGGCTCCAGCGCGTTCTGCGCCACCGGCTCCCCCGTCTGCACGGCAGCGCGGGAGTGCGCCAGGCGCGTGACGAGGCGCATCAGCACCGGCAGCCGCAGCTGCTCGGAGAGCGCAAACGCGTGCGCCATCATATCGTAGGCTTCCTGCTGGTCGGACGGCTCCAGGATGGGCACCATCGCGAATTTGCCGTAGAAGCGGGAATCCTGCTCGTTCTGCGAGGAATGCATGGACGGGTCGTCCGCCGCCAGCACCACCAGGCCGCCTTTCACGCCCGTGACGGCGGCGTTGACGAAGGCGTCGGCGCAGACGTTCATGCCCACGTGCTTCATACACACCAGCGCCCGCTTGCCGGCGTACGACATGCCCAGCGCGGCTTCCATGGCCGTCTTCTCGTTGGTGCACCAACGGCTGTGCACGCCGCGCTCCCGCGCGAGCGGACTCTGCTGGATATATTCGGTAATCTCGGTCGAAGGCGTGCCCGGATAGGCATAGACACCGGACAGACCGGCATGCAAGGCCCCCAGGGCCACCGCTTCATCGCCAAGAAGCAATCGTTTCTCTGCCATAAAATACAATAACTAACCGGAACAAATATACTTTATTCCGGTCAAGAATACAAGAAAACACGGAACTATTTGGACTCCGCCTTCTTCAGACGATCGATGGCATTCTCCAGGCTCTCGGTCGGCTCGATGATGTTGTAGGCCTTCCAAAAGTCGGGATCGAAATAGGCCTGCGTCTTGTCGGCCAGCGTCTCGCTGCTGCGGAAGGCCTCCTTGCGGTCGATCGGCTCGACGGCCTCGCCCGCGTAGCGGTTCGTCACGACCATCTCCGCGATCGCGGTGAACTCCGTGTTGAACAGGCGCTTACGGGAGTCGCAGTTGAAGCGGAACACCGTGCGGACATAGCTCAGGCGGTTCTTGCCGTCCTCGCGCTTGTAGTTCAGCAGCAGGGACATTTCCTTCGGCCGGAAGCGGATGTCGATCGGCTTGTTGATCAGCATCGCATTCGTGGCCTTGCCGGGATCGGAGACATCCAGCGAGAGCTCGATGCGGGAGAAAGAGAGCGACTCCTGATCGATGTAGATCAAGCCGTTATGCAGGGCAAATTCCTTTTCGACATTGGGGATGAGCCGGATCACGAACTGGCGCCGGTCATCCAGCATCACGGGATCCAGCATCTCCAGACGGTAATTCTCCAGGTCCTCCTGATCCAGGATGAAGGTGCGCAGCTTGACCAGGTCCAGATCGACGGCCTGCGTGGGGCCGCCCAGCACCTTCACCGCCAGGGTGTCGGTCTTACGCGGGCTCTGCAGCAGGCGGCTCTTCTCCACGGCGGCGCGATCGCGCGAGAAATTGAGCCGGTACGGGCTCTTGTACATCTTGGTGACCGCTTCGGAGATATAGATGAAGCGTTGGCGCTTCTGGACCGTCTCGCGATAGAAGCAGTCGAAGAGCTCGGCCTCGGAGGGGCCGTTCGCATTGATCTTGTAGATGGCGTCCAGCAGCAGGGACAGCGGATCGCCGGAGATGACCTGCGCCGGGTCCAGCGTGAACTGGCCGCGCGTCAGGGCCACCTGCATCATCTGGCTGCGGTCGGCCGGGACAGTCTGGGGTTTATAGCCGAGCAGCGAGAAGGACACGAAGCGTGCCGGCTGGTCGGATTTGATCACGAAAACGCCGTCCTGGTTGGTGACGGTCGCATAGTTGGTACCGGGAAGGGTAACGGATACATAGCCCAGCGGTTTACCGCCGGTGGCATCGGTCACGGTGCCGCGCACGACGTAGCGGAGGCTATCAGTCTGGCCAAAAGCCACAGGACCTGCCAGCAGGCAGATCAGAGTCAGGATACGGACAAGGGTTTTCACGGCATTTGGTTTTGTTTCCGAAAGATAAGAAAAAAACGGAAAATCGGTATCTTTGTGCACAATAAATGAAAATTCTCCTTGCACCAGATTCCTTCAAGGGCTGCCTGACGGCCCGGGAGGTGGCCGACGCGCTGGCGGACGGCCTGCAGCGCGCGTGTCCTACGTGTGATGTGGCTCGCGTGAGCGTCGCGGACGGGGGCGAGGGCTTCTGCGAAGCCATTCTTTCCGCCCAAGGCGGGAAATGGGTACCAGTCAAGACGCTCGATCCGCTCGGCCGCCCCATGCGGGCACGCTACGCCCTGTGCGGCGAGCTCGCCGTCGTCGAGACGGCCGCCGCCAGCGGCCTGCCCCTGCTCCGGCCCGAGGAGCGCAATCCCCTGCTGACCTCGTCTTACGGCACGGGCCTGCTCATCCGCGACGCGCTGGAGCGCGACTGCCGGGAGCTGCTAATCGGCCTGGGCGGCAGCGCCACCCACGACGCCGGCACGGGGCTGCTCTCCGCGCTCGGATTCCGCTTCCTGGACGCCTCCGGAGCGGTGCTGCCGGGCTGCGGCGCATCGCTGGGGCGCATCGCGCGGATCGATCGCAGCGCCGTGCACCCGGCTCTGAAGGAAGCACGCTTCACCGCCGCCTGCGACGTGGACACGCCCTTCTGCGGGCCCGGTGGCGCGGCGGAGGTCTTCGCTCCGCAAAAGGGTGCGAGCCCGGAGCAGGTGCGGGTACTGGATGAGGGGACGGCGGCGTTTGCGGAGGTGATCTGGAGAGATTCGCCGGTCAAGCCGGCGAATGACGAAAAGATCAAGCCGGCGAATGACGAAAAGGTCAAGCCGGCGAATGACGAACATGGATACGGGGCGGCGGGAGGCATCGGCGGGGCGCTGCACGCGCTGCTGGGCGCCCGCCTGAAGAGCGGCATCGACCTGGTGCTGGACGCCGCCGGCTTCGACACGCAGTTACAAGACGCCGATCTGGTCATCACCGGCGAAGGACGTATTGATGCGCAAACTGCCAGCGGGAAGGCCGCCAGCGGCATTCTGCGGCGGGCACAGGCAGCCGGGGTTCCGGTAGTCGCCGTCGGCGGCCGCGTGACTCCGGAGGCCGCCGCGCTCCCCTTCGCCCGCACCGTCGCCCTGGCGGACGACAGCATCCCCGACAGCATCGCCCTGCAGCCCGCCTGGGCCCGCGAGCACCTCGCCAAAGCGGCCGCTTCCATTATCCGGGAATATTTGTAACTTTGCGCGCCGTTAGTTTCGCAACTTATGCAGTATCTGGGAGAAATCATCTCGCTCGTCGTGGCCATCCTGTGGACCGCGACCGCACTTTTCGCCAATGAGGCGAGCCGCCGGATCGGTGCCATGAGCACCAACCTGTTCCGCATGGTCCTGTCGTCGCTCCTGCTCGCCGGGCTCCTCTGGATCGTCATCGGACACCCGTACCCCGCCTTCGCCGACGGCAAGACCTGGCTCTGGATGGGCCTCTCCGCCCTGGTCGGCTACGTGTTCGGGGACTTCTGCCTCTTCAACTCCTACGTCGTGATCGGCGCCCGCTTCGGGCAGCTCTTCATGACGCTCGCGCCCGTTTTCGCCGCCCTGGCGGGCTGGGCACTGCTCGGCGAGACGCTTTCCTGGAAGTCAGTACTGGCGATGGGCGTGACCCTGTCCGGTATCGCCCTGTCTATTCTCAGCCGCTCCCAGGACGGACACCATCTCACGTTGAAGCTGCCCCTCAAGGGCGTGCTGCTGGGGATCGGCGCCGGCATGGGCCAGGGCGTGGGCCTGGTGCTGAGCAAGATCGGCATGCAGCACTACGAGGCGGCGCTGCCCGCCAACGCGCCGGCCGCCTTCGACTGGGCCATGCCCTTTGCCTCCACGATGATCCGCTCGCTGACCGGGATGGTCGGATTCTTCGTCTGGATGGCCCTGATGCGTCAGCTGCCGCAGCTGCGCGCCGCCGTGCACGACCGCCGCGGGATGCAGTTCACAGGCCTCACCACCCTCTTCGGGCCCTTCATCGGCGTGTCGCTCTCGCTCATGGCCGTGCAGTACGCCCGCGCCGGCATCGCATCCACGCTGATGGCCCTCACGCCCGTGCTCATCATCCTCCCCTACGCGCTGATCTACAAACAAAAGATCACGCCGAAGGAAATCCTCGGCGTGACCATTTCGATGCTCGGCGTCGCTTTGTTCTTCCTGCTCTAGGCCGTCATTCTGCTCTAGGCCGTCATTCGCCGGCTCCGACCGGCGAATCTACTCCGCCAGGCAGGAATCCATCAGGCTTTCGATAGCCTCTTTGTCCAGGTGCTGCCCGATGAACACGATCTTGTTCATCCGGTCGCCGTACTCCGGATCCCAGTCGCGGCGCAGCTTGGCGTCGCGCCGCATCATCTCCTGCAGCTCGTCGCGCGGCATCGTGGCGAACCAGTAGCCCGCGTCCTTGAGCGTCTTCTGCTGGCCGGCCGTCTCGAAGAGGTAGCACTTGTCGGTGTCGGCGCTGAAGTAGCACAGACCCTTACAGCGGATGATGTTCTTGGGCCACTTCTTCGCAACAAAGTAGTCGAACTTATTGATATCCAGCGCAGGACGCGAGTAGTACACGTAAGTCCCTACGCCATATTCCTCGGCCTCGCCTTCCTCATGGTCGTGATCATGATGGTGGTGATGCTCGTGGTCGTGGTGATGATGCTCGTGCTCGTCGTCATCATCGTCATCGTGGTCTTCGTCACCGCCTTCGATTTCAGCAATCCAGGCCGCGCTGGTGGCCACCTGGTCGAAGTCGAACATGCCCGTGTGCAGAAGCTTGTCCAGCTCGATGTCGCCGTAGTCGCAGGTCAGGATCTCGGCCTTCGGCTGCAGGGCGCGCACGATACTCTTCACGCGGCCGAGCTCCTCGGGCGTGACCTCGGAAGCCTTGTTGAGCAACACGATGTTGCAGAACTCGATCTGCTCGATCACGAGGTTCTCGATGTCCTCCTCGTCGATGTTTTCACGCTTGAGCGCCTCGCCGCAGTTGAACTCGTCCTTCATGCGCAGGGCGTCCACGACCGTAACGATGCAGTCCATCGTCGGGATGGCCACGCCCGGATAGGACGGCCGCGAGAGCTGGCGGTAGGAGTTGATCGTCTGCGCGATCGGGGCGGGCTCGCAGATGCCGCTCGCCTCGATGGCGATGTAGTCGAACTTGTTCATCTTGGCAATCTCCTCCAGCTGGGCGATGAGGTCCATCTTCAGCGTGCAGCAGATGCAGCCGTTCTGCAGGGCCACCAGACTGTCGTCCGTCTGCCCCACGACGCCGCCTTTCTCGATGAGGTCCGCGTCGATATTCACTTCGCCCAAGTCGTTGACAATCACCGCGAACTTGATGCCGCGGCGGTTCGTCAGGATTCGGTTCAGGAGCGTCGTTTTGCCGCTCCCCAGATAGCCGGTAATCAGCAGCACCGGCAGCTGCTTATCTTCCAATTCGATATTCATAGCTCTTTTGTTTATGAGATTCCGGGTCAAGCCCGGAATGACGAAGGAGTCGTCATTCGCCGGCTCCGACCGGCGAATCTCTTTTCCGCCGCGAAGTTAGCAAATATTTCAACACCTTAAATCCTGTATTGCCCCGACAGGTGTACAGAAAAACGCCATTCTACGCAATAATTCTGGACACCTCCCCCTAGATTTCGCCCAAATGAGGCGTTTTGGCCGACAGGTATCCACTATTTTTGCACCAGTGGCCGATTTCATGGACACCTGTCGGGATGCGAACGAAGTATAGGCGGGTTTTTTCCCAACCCATCTACTATGGGTAGTTTCCCACACAGTTAACGAGATTCGCCGGTCGGAGCCGGCGAATGACGCAACTGTTAGAAGGCAAGGACGGGACGGGCGCGGACGTTGTAGCTCTGGTAAGTCTTGGATACATCGCTCCAATAGAGGCCGTAACCGGACCCCGTTCCCGAGGCTCTGACGCCCAGATCGACGGTTTCGTCGGCAGATCTCTCGGTACTGGCCCAGTACCACAGGTAAGACTTCATGCTATCGTAGGCTGTGCCGGCGGCTCCGGCCTTCGCCATCGCCGCCTCAATCCGGTCAATGCTTACATGATCATTGTCGAACCAGACTTCGTAGGCTGGCGCACCGTCCTGCAGTCCTCCGAGGCCCTCCATGATCTTCACCCACTGTTGGATGCTGGGCAGGAACCAGCCCGTCGTGCCGGCGGGAGCGGGAAGCCCCACGTAGCTCCTGGCCGCCGCGGCCGCGGGATATTTGGCTGCGGTCTCGGCATCCTGGGTAAGCGTCAAAGTGTTTATATAGCCACTCACGTTCGTCGTGCGCTTCAAGCCGGCTACATCCGTCACTTCCTTTCCCGGGAATTTCGAAACCTTCTCCGTACTCCATTTGGGGTTGACCGCGGCGTTTTTCAGGCAGAGCACGAGGCCGTGGCCCTGGAACGCAGAGCCGCCGACATCGGTACCGTTCTCAGTGAAATTGTCCGTACCCAGATAAGCAATCACGCCAATGGGCGTCTTCCCGGGGATGAGTTCCGGACTGCTGGTGCCGTCGCTGTAATAGAGGTCGCCTACCGCCGTAGGCGTATCGCCCATGACGGGACGAACGGACTGGCCGTAATAACGGCCGCCGCCGTAGCGGCCCACTCCATCCGAGCCGACGCCCACGGTCCAAGCGCTGTTCGAGTCGCCCGTATAGAGGGAGGAAGACCAGTAGTGGCCGAAGGAACCCGCATTGCCCTGGTCGGCATTGTTCCGGTAGCCGGCCGCAGGAAGGAAGATGGAGTTGCCGGCGCACGGGCCGGTGCTGTCCTTGCGGGTCACAATTCTGCCCGCGTGGTTGGAACCGTCGCCCAGATAATCAGCCGTCCATTCCCAAGTATAGTAGGTCTCGTCGCACAATGCCGTCCATTCCGCGTCCATGGGAATACGCCAGTCGCCACCCCATTTGACCGTAGCGGCATCGTCTTCCGGTTGCAGCGTAGTATAGTCGCTCCCCGTATAGCGGGACAAGGGAGCACTACTGCCAAAAGCATAACTGTCCCAGGTGTAACTACCCTTCGTCGCCGTCTCGCCCCAGGCATAGTAGTCGCCATAATCCCAGGGATTCTCCGCGCCTACGTTGCAGGTGGCCCAGTAGAGGTGCTTCTTCACGCCGCCAATGGTCACCTCGCCCATGTCCACATAGCCATGGCCCATATAGCGATTCGCCGACACCACCTCCCCTTCGGATCGCGGAGACTCGGCAGTCCAGGAGGCGAGTGAGATGCCGTCCAGTTCGATCTTGTCGCGGCCCACGGTGAGGTTGAGCGTCGTGTTCCGGCCCGCGGCCAGGGTGATGTCCTCCCCTGCCTCATAGATGTAGTCTTTGCCATCAATGGTGACAGTGATTTTGCGGACGCCCGTCTGCGGCACCTGCAGGCCGCTGAAGCTCCGGTCGTAGCCAAACGCCACGGAGACGACCTCCGGGACGGTCACGGCAGAGGCAACGCCCGTGGCGGAGACGGTCTGCGTAAGGTAGTTCACGCTCGCCGTCGACTTGGCAGTGACGGTCACGGCGCTCACATCCGGCGTCGTGGCCCACTGGCTGCGGAACATCAGGTTCACGCTCAGCTTCGCCATCGCGTGCCGGAACTCGAGCGGCACGGCGACGCCGGTGTTCTTGACGCCGTCCGGCGTCGTGGCCAGCAGCAGGTCGCTGGCGGCGTAGTTCGTCGGATCAAGCGTGTACGGCACAGCCGTAAAATCGGCGATCGCGGCCGCCGGGGCCGGGCTGACACCGAGGAAGTAGTGCGGGTTGTCCGTGACCTGCCAGCGCATCATCGTGGCCGGCGTCCACTTCGTGCCGTCAAAGGTGTTCACGACGCCGTCCACCACCCGGGTGGCCGGCATCTGCGTCGCGCCGCCCAGCCAGGCATACACGGCGATCTGGTCGCCGCTCGTGAAGGCGCCGCCGTCGGCGGAGACCTTCGTCGGCGCGCTGACGCTCGCCTCGACGGTCATCTCCGCGCCCTCCGGCGCCAGTTCCTTGTTGCACCCCGCCAGCGCCAGCAGCGCCGCAGCCAGGGTTAAATATTTTATCTTTAACATATTCTTTTTGTTCTATTTCCGAGATTCGCCGATCGGAGTCGGCGAATGACGGATTAAACGTCATTCCGAACATTGTCATCCTGAGCCTGTCGAAGGATCTCGTCATTCGCCGGCTCCGACCGGCGAATCTCCTTCCTACGGAGTATACGTCGTCTCCGTCCAACCGGTAGGTAGATGATCGCCCCAAAAAGAGCATGAGCTACTACGATATAATATTCCTGTCGCAGCAACATCTTTGAGCCAATCATTAGTACTCTGAACCATAGTAGCGTATTTATCATTTGCAAGACAAGTCACACTGCTCAGGTTCGAACAGGAAGCGAACATCTCCCTATAACAACCTTTCACTAATTTCTCCGCAGGCAGTATCGGCCCAGTGGTCAAGGCAGTGCAGCCTTCAAACATACCATTGTAGCAATCTATTTCCAGACTGGTCGCCGGCAGTAGACCACTCGGAACCGAGTTCAAAGAAGTACAGCCAGAAAACATACTATTGTAGCAATCTTTTTCCAGACTGGTCGCCGGCAGTAGACCACTCGGAACCGAGTTCAAGGAAGTGCAGCCAGAAAACATAGCAAAATAGCATGCTTCTGCCAAATCAGTCGCCGGAAGCATACCTGTCGGAATGGTAGTTAGGGATGTACATCTAGCGAACATAGCAACATAGCATCGTTTTTCCATTTTGTTAGAAGGTAAGACAGGCACCGTGCTCAATTTGGTACAACCATAGAACATATCTGAACAACAACTCTCCGCAACCGTCGTGAAAGAGAGCGTCGGGGTGGCCGTCAAACTGGAACAGTTCAGGAACATTTGACAATAACACTGGTAAACAAGTTCCTCGGCGGGAAGATTGGGCGCCGTGGTCAAGCTGGTGCATTCCTGGAACATCTGAATGTAGCAGTTTGCGGCCAGCGTGGTGGCCGGCAGCATCGTATTCGGCACAGTAGCAAGCTTGGAACAGCCCAAGAACATCCTGGAATAACAACCACTCTCCAACGTGGTCGCCGGCAACATATTGTCCGGAATGGTAGTCAAAGATGTGCAGTCTTCGAACATGCGATAACAGCACAAATCGGCCAGCGTCGTGGCAGCGAGTTTCGGAGCCGTGGTGAGGCTGGTACAGCCTGAGAACATTTCCATACAACAGCGCGGCGCCATCGTCGTGGCCGGCAGGTCCGGCACGTTCTTCAGGCTGGTGCAACCGGAGAACATGCTATGGCAAGAGTACACTGCCATGGTTGTCGCCGAAATGGTAGGTGCCGTTTCCAGGCTGGTGCAGCCGTAGAACATCTCTTCGTAGCAGTCAACCTTCAGTTTAGTTGCCGGGAGAACGGTCGGGGCCGTGGTCAGGTCGGCACACCCGAAGAACATTTCGCGATAACATTTTTCTATAAGCGTCGTGGCCGGAAGTTCGGGGGCCACCTTCAAAGCAGAATGCCAGAACATCGCGTCATAGCATCCCGTCATTAATGTCTTGGCAGGAAGCTTCGGAGAAGAAGAAACGGAACTCTGTGAAAACATCTCTTGATAACAGTAGTCCGAGAGCGTCGTGGCAGGAAGGAGGAGTTCCTGGGTGGGGTGCCACTGGATATGAGCGTTTCGATAGAACAACTTCTGTAAAGCATAGCCTTTCGTAAAAGAAGTGCAGATGCTGAAATCCGCGCTCGTGATCAGGCTCATGATGTTACCATACACATAGCAATCCTTGCTGAAAGCGAAGGTGGAAGAACCGCTCGCGCTATAGGCGTATCGTGCATTGTTCCCTTTGAACTGCACCTTGTCGCCGACTTTCGCCAGCGTGACGGTGGTGCCGCTGCCGTATTCGGCCCAGTCGGACCAGGCCACGCCGTCGTGGGTGCGGTAGTAAACGGGATTCGTGGCTTCTTCCGTAAAGATGTCGAAGCGCACTCCTGCCCCAGCTTCCTTCGCCTCGATGGTCAGCGGCGTGGCGAGCGCCCAGGTGGGATCCGCCTCGACGCCGGAGAGCGTCGTCGCCGTCCAGTCGGAGACAGACACACCGGCAAGCTCCAGCTTGTCCTTGCCCAGAACGAGGTTCAGCGTGGTATATTTCCCGCCCGTGAGCGGGATGTCGTTCGCGGACGCAAAGACGTATTCAAAGCCATCGACCTCAACGATGATCTTCTTCACACCGTCCTGCGGCACCTGCAGGCTGCTGTAGCCCAGGGAGTAGCCCGTGGCGGCCGTCGCGGGCACGAGGGCGATGGGCGCGTCAGTGCCGGAGGGGGTCACGGTCTGAGTGAGATAGTTGACCGTGGCGCCGCTCTTCGCCTCAACGCAGACGCTCACGCTGCTCGCTGCCGGCACGGAAGGCCATTCGTTGCGAAAGCGCAGGTTCACGTCCAGGCGCGCCATCACGTGGTGGAACCCGAGCTGCACGGCGGCGCCGGTGTTCTTGACGCCGGCAGGCGTGGTGGCGAGCAACAGGTCGCCGGCGGCGTAGTCCGCCGGATCGAGCGCGTACGGCACGGCCGTGAGGTCGGCGATCGCGGCCTTCGGGGCCGGATAGACGCCGAGGAAATAGTGCGGATCATCCGTGACCTGCCAGCGCATCATCGTGGCCGGCGTCCACTTCGACCCGTCAAAGGTGTTCACGACGCCGTCCACCACACGGGTGGAGGGGTTCTTCGTCGCGCTGCCCAGCCAGGCATACACGGCGATCTGGTCGCCGGTCGTAAAGGCGCTGCCGTCGGCACTGACCTTGGTCAGCGCGCCGAGCGTCGCCTCGACGGTCATCTCAGCGCCCATCGGCGCCAGTTCCTTGCCACAGCCCGCGAGCAACAGAGCGGCTATTGCGAAGTAAATTGTATATTTCTTCATATCTTAATCTGTAACAGGACGGATGGAACACCCAGTACGGCGCAAACTATTTGTATGGCCCACACCTCCAGAGGAGAATTTCGTACTCATCGCGCCTTGAGAGTTGGATGGAGCTAGGGAGGAAGACCAATAATAACCGTATGTACCCTCACCGTCAATGCTGCCAGCAGAGAGGGCGTGGTAACCCGCCGCGGGAAGGAAGATGCTGTTGCCTGCGCAGGGGCCAGTGCCCTCCTTGCGGGTCACCAGCATACCATTTTTCCCGGAACCGTTATAGTTAGTTTTCCACTCCCAGGAGTATTTTTCAGTGTCGCGTAACGCCGACCATTCATCATCCGTTGGAATTCGCCAACTCCCCCCCCAAATCTGTCGGGCAGCATCGTCCACGTAGAGATAATCAGCAAAGGAAGTCTTGCCGTCGCCGATGAATTGGCCATAGCCGTCATACCAGATGGCCTCAGTCTGTCCATCAGCTATAGTGTACTTTGTGTAGTATTCCCAGCTATTCTTGCCTGTCTGCATGAAAGGACTGTCCTCAAAGTCGTATTTTGTTTGGGGAAGGATAGCGCCCCAGGCGTAGTAGCCACCATAGTCCCAGGGATGCTCTGCGCCCATGTTGCAAGTGGCCCATTTGAGGTGCTTGGTCACACCGCCGATGGTCACTTCGCCCATATCTACGGACGCTAGGTCTGGGTCTATATTTATCAACGAATAATAGAAGTATGGCGTAGCAACGCTGACGGGCAGCGTGGCGGACTGGCCGGAAGCGAGGACAATGGGCTTGTTGTTCGTCCAGGTGTAATTACCGTTGCCAATCCTTAAGCTCAACGTGAGCGCTCCGGGTGCGTAAGTCCCAGGCACCACGAAGGCCTTATAGACTGCCTTGGCGGCTTTGACCGTGGCCGTGCCGGGGGTGTATGAAACTGGATAGGGCATGATGTCGCCCTCCGAACCCGCCACGGGCGTGACTGTGCCGGTGGAAGGGGTGAAATGGTACGTGAGCGGCATCGAGTTCACTTTGAGTTCCACTACCGGGTTAGCCGTGGTGCTGCTGGTGTACATATAGAACTTTTCTCCGAGGGTAAGCTCGATTTGCAAGATGGACAGGGCGTGGGTCAGCTCGATGGTGAGCTTGCCGTCGGCGGTGTCCGAGAACTTCGTAGTCGTAGGCTTGAGCATCAGCAGGTCACCTAAGGTAAAATACAAAGGATGCACTTGCGCTTTAAGGAGATTCATATCCTCGCCATCCGCGAAAAGTGCAGGCGTGAATATGTGGGATGTCGGCAGTTGCAGACCTCCTAAGTCAGCTAGGGTGATCAGACCAGACCATGCTGCGCAGTAGGTCACCGGCGTGGTCTCGTCCCGCCAAAACATCGGCTTGTCGGTCTGCCAGGAGCCGTCGGTCGCCTTCGTGACGTGAACGAAGTAGCTGTAGGCGGCGTCGGAGGGGCAGTTGACCTGCAGGTAGAAGTCCGCCAGGTCGCCCACCGTCACGCCAGCCTTGGTGCCGTCCAGGGCGACTTCGACCGCCATGGGGATGGGCTCCCCCTGCCCGCCGGGCTGCTTTTCGCAGGCGGCCAGGGACAGGAGCGCCGTGGCAAGGATCAGATATTTCTTTTTCAACATATTCTTTTTCATTCTTTTTCCGAGATTCGCCGATCGGAGTCGGCAAATGACGGGATAGGAGGTTATTCGTCCTGGGCTTCGCCGTTGAGAGGGGTATCGTCGATCCAGCCCTGGAGGGAGATGTCGGAGGCGAGCTCGATCTTGTCGCGGCCCGCGGTGAGGTTGACGGTGGTCGTTTTGCCGCTGGCGAGCGGGATGTCGGCCGTGTGGGTGAAGACGTACTCCTGGCCATCGATGGTGATAGTCAGGGTCCGGAAGCTGGTCTGCGGGACCATCAGAGAGGCATAGCTGCACGCGAAGCCTTTCGCCGCGGTCTTCTGGGCCGGCAGGGCCACGGTGGCAGCGGCGCCGGGCGTGACGGCCTGGGTCTCGAAGTTGATCGTGGCGGTCTTGGCGGCGGAGGCGACGACGGAGCCGACTGTCGGCGTGCCGTCCCACTGGTTGCGGAACTTCAGGTTCACATAGAGCTTCGCCATCGCGTGCCCGAAGCTCAGGCGGACGGGCTCGTCGCTCGCCTTGATCCCCTTCACGTTAGCGGCGATCAGCAGGTCGCTGGCCGCCTGGTCGGCGGGATCCAAGGTGTAGTCGCCGGCCGTGAGGTCTGCGACGGTGCGGACGGGATAGATGCCCACGAAGTAGTGCGGCGTGACCATATCAAGCCAGTTCATCGTGGATTCGGGGCGCCATCCGCCCACTTCGTTGAGCGTGTTCACCACGCCGTCCACCACGCGCTCGGCTGGCTGGCCGGTGCCGGGATCGTTGACCCAGGCGTAAAGGGAGATCTGGTCACCCAACTCGAAGACAGCGTCGTTGCCGTTGACGACGACCTTGGTCTGGGCGATGGTCGCGTCGATGGTGATAGTCTTGGCGGCGTCGGGGCGCAGGCCTTCCGTGTTGCAGGCCGTCAGGGCGGCAGCCGCCAGGATGAAGGCACAGAGCATTTCAGGATTCTTCATATCTTGTTTTGTCTCTTGTTCTTGGAGATTCCGGGTCAAGCCCGGAATGACTAAATACTGGCCGGAATGACGATTAGCGAGGATCCAGGATGTCGCCGGAGATGACCCAGCTGTCTTCCCAGGGGCTGATGCTGACGGAGTCCAGGAGCAGGATAGGCTGGAGCTCGTTGAAGTCGAGCTGCAGGGTGTAGTGCTTGCCCACGTCCACGCGCGGGGCGTCGCAAATGCAGCCGAGCTCCAGGCCGGTGCCCGTCGTAATCATAATAATGAGCTGGCTGCGCTCCAGGTTAGACGCCGTCGGGAGCAGATAGGTAACGGAACCCGAGAGAAATTGATAGGAGGAAGACTTGGCGGCAGGCACGCCAAAGCGGCCAGCGGCATCCTGCTCAGTCAGCGAGACCCTCTTAGCCGCGCCAGCCTGCATGATTTTGATGGTCGAGCCTTCGGGCAGATGGGAGATGTCCAGCGTGAGCGGCGAGAGCAGTCGCTGCAGCGCGGCCTGGGCACCCGTGACCGAGCCTTCCCGCACGGAAACATGGGTCAGGCCGAACCAGGCCTGGGAAAAATCCTCCTTGCCTGACAGGACGGCCGCGACACTCCCCTGCACGGTGCCCGCCTTGGTCGCTGGCCAGCCTTCGAGCGTGTAGCCTTTGTCGGTCGTCATGTTGGCCGCGACCAGCAGGTCGTATTCCCCTTCGGGAACCGCCAGCAGATCGGCAGCAGCTTCCTGCGCGGAGGCGTATTCTTTCGAAAAAGAGGCGGACGCGCCCAGGACGGCTACATCGAGGTGCTCGATGTCCGTTTGGGCGTCTTCCGACTGCTCCCAAAGGAGCGCCGTGGCGATATAGCCCATGCCGGGCTGCGCCTCGTGGAAATCGTGGAAGCAGCCGGTCAGGAGCAGGGCCGCCGCGCAGGCGGCCGGGATATATCTCGTTTTCATTTATTTCGCGAATTTGATTTCAACGCGACGGGCGGCCTGGGCGTTCGGGGCGTCCTGATCCTCTCCGTGGTAGTAGGCTTTCACGATGCGCTCCGGGGCGACGCCCTGGGCGACATACCACTGGCGGACGGCCTCCATGCGCTTCTGGGAGATCTGCAGGTTGTAGGCCTTCGTGCCCGGCGTGGAGGCATAGGCGTGGATCTCCAGCTGGAAGTCGGGATACTTCTCCAGGATCGGGAGGGCCAGCTCAAGCGAGGAGGCGTAGGCGTCCTCGACGGAGCTGCTGTTGTTGGCGAAATAGATCGTCGGGATCGGCGTCTGGAAGGCGGCCTCCTTCGCGGCGGCCTCGAGAGCGGCTTTTTCCGCTGCTTCGCGAGCCAGGCGCTCGCGCTCGGCCTGCTCCGCTGCCTCGCGGGCGGCTTTTTCACGCGCGGCGGCCTCGGCGGCGAGGCGTGCGCGTTCGGCGGCTTC
>JAEFAI010000038.1 GCA_016291185.1 Bacteroidales bacterium | reverse complement strand
TACATGCTCAAGTACGACTCCGTTCACGGTGCGTTCAAGGGTGATGTGAAGGTTGAGGACGGCGCCCTCGTGGTGAACGGCAAGAAGATCCGCGTCACCGCCGAGATGGATCCCGCTAACCTGAAGTGGAACGAGGTCGGTGCTGACGTCGTCGTCGAGTCCACCGGTTTCTTCCTCACCGACGAGACCGCCCGCAAGCACATCCAGGCCGGTGCCAAGAAGGTGATCATGTCCGCTCCTTCCAAGGACAGCACCCCGATGTTCGTCTATGGTGTGAACCACAAGACCTACGCTGGCCAGGACATCATCTCCAACGCTTCCTGCACCACCAACTGCCTTGCTCCGATGACCAAGGTTCTGAACGACAAGTTCGGTGTCGTCCGCGGCCTCATGACCACGGTCCACGCTGCTACCGCTACCCAGAAGACCGTTGACGGTCCTTCCAAGAAGGATTGGCGCGGTGGCCGCGGTATCCTCGAGAACATCATCCCGTCCTCCACGGGTGCTGCCAAGGCTGTCGGTAAGGTTCTCCCTGAGCTGAACGGCAAGCTGACCGGTATGTCCCTCCGCGTCCCGACCTCCGATGTTTCCTTCGTTGACCTGACCGTCGAACTCGCCAAGGAAGCTACCTACGATGAGATCTGCGCCGCCATGAAGGCCGCCTCTGAGGGCGAGCTCAAGGGTGTGCTCGGCTACACCGAGGACGCTGTCGTCTCCACCGACTTCCGCAACGATTCCCGCACTTCCATCTTCGATGTGAAGGCCGGTATCCAGCTCGACAAGACCTTCGTGAAGGTCTGCGCCTGGTACGACAACGAGTGGGGTTACTCCAACAAGGTGCTCGAGATGGCCAAGGTCATCGCCGCCTAATTCGGAGAACACTGACTTTTTTTATAAAGGATGGCAGATTTCTGCCATCCTTTTGCTATCTTTGTGGAATAGAAACCAATTACAAAAGACACATGAAACGATTCATCCTTTTCTCCGCAGCTTTGCTGTGCGTGAGCGCGTTAGCTTCCGCTCAGCAGCGTCCTGCCGCTCCGCTTCCCGAGTACACCTTTACAACCGTTAAGGCTGCTCCGATCACGTCTATCAAGAACCAGGCTAGCAGCGGTACCTGCTGGTCCTTCTCGGCCATCAGTTTCCTCGAGTCCGAGGCCATCCGTCTTGGCAATATCAAGGACGAGGCGAAGTACCCTGATTTCTCCGAGTTCTTCGTGGTCTCCAATTCCTACAAGGAGCGTGCTGAGAAGTATATCCGTCTGGACGGCAAGCTCGGCTTCAGCGCCGGTTCCGGCTGCGGCGACGTGCTGAATGTGGTCAAGAACCACGGCATCGTTCCGAATGCGGAGATGACGGGTATGAATTATGGTTCCCCGCTGCCGCAGCAGTCCGAAATGGACGCTGTGCTCCTCGCTTACGTGGAGGCGGTCTCCAAGACCCGTGGCAAGCTCTCGACCGCCTGGAAGCGCGGCTTCGACGCCGTCGTGGACGAGTACCTGGGCAAGGCCCCCGAGACCTTCGTGGTGGACGGCAAGACCTACACGCCGGCTTCCTACCGCGATGCGATGAAGATCAATCCTGACGATTATGTGGAACTGACTTCGTTCACCCACCATCCGTTCTATACCTGGTTCTCCCTGGAGGTCTGCGACAACTGGCGCGGCTCCCAGTCCTACAACGTGCCGATCGACGAGCTGATGGCCGTCCTCGACAACGCGCTGGAGAACGGCTACACTGTCTGCTGGGGCGCTGATGTGAGCCACACGGGCTTCACCCGCGGCGGTCTCGCCATCCTCGTGGATGCGGAAGCCACCCAGGCCGGTTCCGACCAGGAGCACTGGGTCGGTAAGGAGGAGGGCAAACCCAATCCCAAGCCGGTCTCCATCATCGAGGCTGTCCCGACGCAGGAGTCCCGCCAGATCGAGTTCGACAACAAGACCATGACCGACGACCACGGCATGCATATCTACGGCATCGCTCAGGACCAGAACGGTAAGAAGTACTATATGGTCAAGAACTCCTGGGGCGAGACCGGTGCCTACAAGGGCATCTGGTACGCTACCGAGGCCTTCGTGAAGGCTCAGACGCTGGATATCTGCGTCCACAAGTCCGCTCTCACCAAGGATCTGAAGAAGAAACTGGGCGTTAAGTAATGACGCTGCGCAAGCATATCCCCAACGCCATCACCTCGATGAATCTGATTTGCGGACTCATCGGGGTGATTGCCGCGTTGAAGCATCAGTTGGATTGGGCGTTCTATGCGATGCTGGCGGCTTCCGTTTTCGATTTTCTCGACGGACTGGTCGCGCGTGTGTTGAACGCCTACTCCGACAAGGGCAAGGAGCTCGATTCGCTCAGCGACCTGATCAGTTTCGGCTTCCTGCCGGGCCTGATGCTAAGCGTGTTGATGCAGACCTACCGTTTTGACAACAGCCTGTACAACTGGTTCCCGCTGATCCTGACGCTTTTCAGCGCGCATCGTCTCGCGAAGTTCAACGTGGACGAGCGGCAGAGCTCGAGCTTCCTCGGCCTGCCCACGCCGGCGGCGGCGCTGCTGAGCGGCGCCCTGTGCTGCTATTGCTGTTATTCGCCGGTGGAGTTCCTCTCGACCTGGGTGGCGGGGCTGTATTTCGTCCCCGTGCTGACGCTCTGCCTCTGCGTGCTGCTGGTCAGCGAGGTGCCGATGTTCTCCTTTAAGATGCATCGGGACGACTCTAGGATGCTCTGGAGCAAGCGCGTGACGCTGGTGGCGATCTTCGTGGCGGCCGCCGTGTTCTGCCTGGTGGCCGGTCACCATTGGTCGCTGATCGTGGTGCTGGGCCTGCTGTTCTACATCCTGAACAATCTGGTTTACGCCTTATTCAAGCTATGAATCCAAAACTCTTCCTGCTGGCACTCGTGTTGCTGCCTGTCGCTTGCAAGCGTCAGGTAGAGGAGGCGAATCCGCCTATTCCCCTGGTGCGGGAGATCCTCTCGGATCGTTCCGATGCGCGGGCGCAGATGCTGCGCGGACGTGAGCTCACCTCGCAGGCAGATATAACGATTATCGGCCCCGAATTTACCTGCGACCGCTTGGCGGAGCAGCTTTCTTTCCGGGATCAGCAGGACAATGTGGACGCCCGGATGGTCCCGGACGGCCTGCCGGATTTTGCCGGCGAAACATTCGTTTGCATTGAAGACACGACGCCCTATGTGGAAGTCCTGGCGAGCCAGGGCGCTGAGGCGCTTCGCCTGCAGACGGTAAACCGCGTGCTGGCGGCCGTGGACACGACTGTCCACATCAGCCCGTATGATATGGAAGGCCTTTCCGCCAAGCCTTCCTCCAAACTGGTCGTGCTGGCCGATCCTTTCCTTTGCGAGTACGGCGGCAGCGACGTGGACACGCTGCTCCGCTCGACCGGCTGCCGCGTTCCCGTGATCAGCCCGATCGAGAAAATGATCGACCTGGCGTTCGAGCAGAGTGGCCACAACGACCTTTCGGTCGGCGTGATCTGTGATCCGCAGCTCGATTCGGCGGATATTTATGAGAAGATTTTTGCCCGGATGGCTGCTGAGCGCGGCCGCCGCGGCGCCAGCCTGGTTTCGATCGGGGTCGGACAGCGCGACAGTGTGCTGTACGATTTTCTGAGTCGCTACCAGGCCGCCGGCTACATCAAGCCGTTGGATGTGATCCTGGTGGACGACCTTTCGGTCGATGTTGAACAGCTCAGGAGTGAGCTGGCGAGGATCGTGTCCGTGATGAATGAGAGTTCGATTACGCTCGGACGTCTGCTGTCGCGTGATTTCTTCTTTATTGACGCGATGGAGACCGTGTCCGGGCAGTGTTATAGTTTCTTGCGGGAGAGCAATATGTTCACCCACAATATAGCCAAACCTCAGGTGAAGGTGTACCGTCCGGTCCGCAAGCCGGAGTCCGAGGACGGTTCGATCATCCTGATTCCCGGTTCTTATGTACAAAATTAGCATTCAGCCAGAAGAAATAGAGAAAATGCCGCTGGGGTCATTCCCCGGCAAGATCCAGGTGATTGACAAAACCGGGATCGATTTTGTGCGGGCGATTGCCTACCTGGGCACGCAGCGGATTATCGGTTTCGATACGGAAACGCGTCCCGTGTTCTCGCCGGGTCAGCGCCATAACCATGTGGCGCTCCTGCAGTTGTCCGGCGGCGGAAGGGCGTATCTGTTCCGCGTCGGGACGATGGGTATGAACCGCCTGCTCTGTGCGCTGATGGCCAATCCGCGCATCCTGAAGGTCGGCGCCGCCGTCCACGACGATGTGCGCGGCCTTCAGTATTATCGGAAATTCGACGCGAAGGGCTTCATCGATCTGCAGAAGATTGCCTACGAATGGGGCATTCGCGACAAGAGTGTGAAGAAGATGGCTGCGAACATCCTCGGCGTACGCATCTCGAAGTCTCAGCAGTTGTCCAACTGGGAGGCGGAGGAGCTTTCGGCCGCGCAGCAGATGTATGCGGCGACGGATGCTTGGGTGTGCCGGGAGATGTATCTCAAGCTGCTCCAGAGCGAGAAGCATCCGCTGACGCCGGAGGAGCTGAATCCGCCGCAGCCGCAACAGCAACAACAACCGAAGGCGGATGCCGCGCAGGCGGCGCCTGCCGGTGAAGACGCGCCGAAGGCGAAGAAGCGCCGCCGCCGTCACCGCAGCAAGGCGAAGAAGCCTGCCGAGGCACAAACGACACAGCAGGACAATGGTTAAGGTTTTTCTGAAGCACGGGCGCGACGAATCGTTGCGCCGCTTCCATCCGTGGGTGTTCAGCGGGGCCGTGGCCCAGGTGCAAGGCTCTCCCGCCGAGGGCGACATCGTCGGCGTGTATAGCGCCGAAGGGCAGTTCCTGGCCTCTGGCCATTGGCAGATCGGTTCCATTGCCGTCCGCATCCTTTCCTTCGACGCCGATCCGACCGCACCCGACTTCTGGGTCAACAGTATTGCCCGCGCCCTGCAGGCCCGTATCGCTGTCGGACTTTTCCCGCCAGTCACTGAATCGTCCGAGCCGGCAACTGCCTCCGAAAACCGTAGCCACCCTCGGCTCCGTAAGAGGGAGGGGCCCGCTGCCGAAGGCAGTGGGAGGGGTCCGGCGCAGCCGGACGTTTTCGGAGACAGTTCGCCGGTCGGCTCAGTGACTGGCGGAACGAGCTGTTTCCGCCTGGTACACGGTGAGGGCGATGGCCTTCCGGGACTGATTATCGACTGGTACGACGGCGTGTGCGTCATGCAGGCCCACTCGGTGGGGATGTTCCGTGCGAAGGCGCAGATCTGCGACGCGCTGAAGACTGTCTTTGGCGAGCGCCTGAAGGCCGTCTATGACAAGAGCTCCGGGACGGCGCCGTTCAAGGCGGGTCTGGAGCTGATCGACGGCTATCTGTACCGCGCACCGGGCTTCGAAGGTGCCGAGACGGTGGTGCTTGAGAACGGCCGCAAGTTCCTCGTGAACTGGGAGGAGGGCCAGAAAACCGGCTTCTTCCTGGATCAGCGGGACAACCGCGCGCTGGTCGGCAAATACGCCGCCGGGCGTCGCGTGCTCAATCTTTTCTGCTACACCGGCGGCTTCAGCATCTATGCCCTGACGTCCGGTGCCGTGCTGGTCGATTCCGTCGATTCTTCCGCGCGCGCCATGGACCTCGTTGCCCGCAATATTGAACTGAACCGGGTTTCCTCCGGCGGTGCCGGCTTGCCGCTGGACAACTTCGCGCTTCGCGCTCATCCCTCCCAGTCTGACGGCTGGGCCCCTCCCGTTCACGAGACCACGGGCGGCCACGGTTGCCAGCGGCAACCGGCACCTGCCGATAAACAGGAAGCTGAATTTAATAACTACTGCGAGGATGCGATCGAGTTCCTGCGGAAGACCCCGGAGGGGAAGTACGATCTGATGATCGTCGATCCGCCGGCATTCGCCAAGCATCGCGGTGCGCTGAAGAACGCGCTGCGCGCCTATCAGCGGCTCAATGCCGCCGCCATCTCCAAGGTGGCCCCTGGCGGCTTGGTGTTCACCTTCAGCTGCTCGCAGGTTGTCGATAAGATCACCTTCGCCAACACGGTCTTCTCTGCCGCTGCCCAGACCGGGCGCAGCGTCCGCATCCTGGATCGTCTCTGCCAGGGAGCCGACCATCCAGTCAGCATCTATCACCCCGAAGGGGAGTACCTGAAGGGCCTGCTGCTTTACGTCGAGTAGCCGTGACTTGTAATTAGCTGAAAAGCTAAATGTATATCGATTTAACGGGTACCCTGAAAAGGTACCCGTTAATCTTATAAATAGCTGATTTGCAATAGATTACGTGTCACGCCTGATCGAGGGTGGCGGATTCGATGAGGCGGAGGAGTTCGTCAATGGCTTTGCTGTCGGGGATGTGACGCAGGACGGGTTCGCCGCGGTGGTAGATCGTGACTTTCCCGCCGCCTTCACCTACATAGCCCCAGTCGGCGTCGGCCATCTCGCCGGGGCCGTTGACGATGCAGCCCATCACGGCGATGACCATGCCTTTGAGGTGGGCGGTGCGGCGCTGGACTTCCTCGAAGGTCTCCTGGAGGTTGTACATGGTGCGGCCGCAGCCGGGGCAGGCGATGTACTCGGGTTTGTAGAAGCGGCGCCGGGCGGCCTGCATGATCTCATCGACGAGGTATTCGCTCAGGCCTGCCGTCGCCGGAATCTCGTCGATCTCCCGTTTCAGCAGCTTCGGACCCCAATAACTTGCAGCTGCAAGCATCTTCCTGTCGGAGTCGGTCTGGACTGACGGCGAAAGCTCAGCCGCAGCAGGATTCGTGGCGCCGAATCCGGTTCCCGTGTCAGCGGGTAGCGAGGATGGAAGCCGAGACGCGGGCCACGCCGACTCCGTAGCATGCAGCGCGAGGTATTGCGCAACAGGCAATTCGTTGACGGGCGGTTCGGTGAGGGAGACGCGGATGGTGTCGCCGATGCCCTCCTGAAGGAGGGAGGCGATGCCGACGCAGGACTTGATGCGGCCGCTGTCGCCACCGCCGGCTTCCGTGACGCCCAGGTGCATCGGGAACACGACGCCGCGCTCCTGCATCCGCTGGGCCAGCTCGCGGTAGGCCTCGACCATCACGACCGTGTTGCTCGCCTTCAGGGAGACGACGACATTCAGGAAATCCGCCTCGATACACATCTCCAGCCACTCCATTGCTGCCATTGCCATTGCGTGCGGCGTATTGCCATAGCGGTCGGTGATGTAGCGGCCGAGCGAGCCGTGGTTCAGCCCCACGCGCACGGCGGTTCCGTGCTCCTTGCAGACCTGCAGGAAACGGGCGAACTGCGCGCGCGCCTGCTCGTGATCGGGGTGGAAGTTGCCGGGATTGATGCGGACCTTCTCCACGACGGGAGCGACTTCAATGGCCGTCTCCGACGAGAAATGGATGTCCGCGACCAGCGGCACGTTGCAGCCCGCGGCGCGCAGCCGGCGCTTGATCTCCGCGACGTGCGGGACGTCCTGGCGGCCGGGCACCGTGATGCGGACCAGCTGTGCGCCCGCTGCGGCGAGCTCCAGGGTCTGGGCCACGGTGGCCTCTACGTCGGAAGTATGGGTATTGCACATCGTCTGGACGACGATGGGATGGCCGGCGCCGATGACGAGCGCGTCACCGACCCGAACCGGAAGCGTCTGTATGCGAGCCATATACGATTTCTTTCGCCTGCCGGCGAAGGGCCTTGGTGGTCTTGCCGGAGCGTTTGGTCAACTGGAAATGCACGCCCACCGTGGCCATGATGTCGAGCGGATAGGCGTAGCGGTAATAATACTTGCTGGCGTAGTCCGGCGCGTAAAGCGAGGACCAGGACCAGCGGAGCAGGGCGTTGAAATGGATCTCCACCGGGTCGAACATCAGCGCGAAGCCAGCGCCGCCCTGCAGACCGTATTCCCAGCGGTTCTCGTAGGAGCGGAAGGCGTTGGCGAATTCCGGCTCCAGGTTGGGGCCGCTGCGCGAAATGCTGTTGCGCCAGCCGCCGTACACGCCCACGTTGGCCATGATCTTGGCGGGGTGGAAGTCCACGTGGATCTGTGCCAGCGCAGGAATCTCGAAAACTTCGATCGTGCCCTGCTCGGCACCGTCCAGCTCCTGCGAACGCCCTGTATCGGGGTCGCGCAGGAAGCCGAAGCCCTCGTAGCCATGCGCCACACCCACCACGAGGCCGAACATGGGGATGTTGTCGAACATCTTGCTGTACTTCGTGAAGGTGACGCTGACGTAGTTGGGATTGAACTGCCAGGCCCGGTTGTGCCGGGACGGGCTGTAGAACATATTGGAGAAGGAGACGCCGTAGTTGACGCCGATCATCACGTAGTCGTTGATGAGCGCCTTCTTGCCCGGTGCTTCGGCGACGAGCGAATCGGCGTCGAAGGTGACTTCTTGCGCCCGGGCGCCGGCGGCGGCCAGGAAGGTCAGCAGGAGGAGAGTCAGGATTCTACGCATGGCATCAATGGAACAGGGTGCTGATGTCGATGCTCTGCGTGAGCTCGACGCTGGCGGGGATGTTGAGGTAATTGCTGCCGGAGAAGTCCAGGTAGACGACCTGCTCGGGCTGGCGGTGCTCCAGGAGCGAGCCGGTGTCGATGATAGCGTTGCGGTTGCGGTCCTCCGTGATGCGGATGCTGTAGCGGCCGGCCTTGATGTAGGGGAAGTGCAGGGTGCCGTCGCGGTCCGTCACAAAGCTGCGGAGGACCTTGTCGCGCTTCTCGCCCAGCAGGTCCACGATGAGCTTGCGGTCCACGCCGCTGAGCTCGAGGTCCAGCGTGCTCAGCGATTCGTCGCTGGGGAGGCTGACCTTGACCACGGTGCTGTCGGACCAGAAGCCGTTGATGTCGCGGAATGCCCGGTAGGGGAGCTTCATCTGGTATTCAAAGCCCGGCATCAGCCGGTCTTTCGGACGCAGGACGTAGCGCCGCAGGTTGAGGCTGTCCCGCTCGACGGTAAACTCGGCACGGCTCTGCCTCTGCCGGGTGTTGATCGCGTAAAATTTCACGGAGTCAAAGTGCTCCAGGATAATCGGATTGCGGAACTCGAGTTCGAAGCCGTTCTGCTCCACGGTCTCCGGGGCGGCCGTGAAGGTATAGACGCAGGTCGTGTCGTCGCGCTTGAGCTCGCGGCGCGAAGTCTTGGAGTAGGTCCGCTTGTTCTGCGGGAGGGGGAGGCGGACGATTTCCTGCGTCGGCGTCAGCCGGCCCAGGGAGTCCGTCTTGCGGTAGTTGACATAGAGTTGCATCGTGTCCGGCGCGGCCCGGCGGCTGTTGATCCAGAGCTCCAGGCTGTCTTGCAGGATGTTGAACTGGCTGATGAGCTGGTCGGCGCGGTAGCCGCGGATCCACAGGGAGTCGATCCAGGCACCGGGGGCCTGGAAGGTGATGTAGGCGGAACGCTCGGACGTGCGCACCTTGTTCACGATGAACTGTCGGCTCGGCTTCTCGCGGAAGAGCTTCAGCTCGTGTTCGCTGCGGCGCGCCTGGCAGCGCAGCGTGTCGAGCATGTCGTATTTGAGCATTTCCGGGACGGTGTCGTTCGCGATCATTACCGGACGGACGAGCGAGTCGATGAAGGCGATGTTGTCCGTGCCGGGGTCGTAGATGTTGTCGTTGTTCGCGTCCTTGATGGCGTAGAGCCGATAGACGGTGTCCTGGATGAAGGGTAGGGCGAAGAAGCCCCAGTCGTCGGTTTTGACCGCGGCGTATGGGCGGTGCAGCAGGGCAGCGGAGTCCGCAAGATCCCGGTGCAGGAGCACGGTTGCGTCCTTGACGGGCGCAAGGGTCTGGCAGTCCACGACGGTGCCCGTGATCATCATCGAGTCGATCTTCGACCCGGTGGAGAAGACGTAGGTGTAGCCCGGGAACATATTGCCCTCGTTGGCGTCGGCGATGGCGTTCGTGAAGGTGATGGTGTAGGTGGTCTCGGGCTGCAGCGGCTCTTCGAAGGAGACTAGCAGGCTGCGCCCGCGCAGACGGGCTTTGGGCTGGCGCTTCTGGGGCGGCGACAGGAAGATGTTCGCGGGCGTCTTGATGGTGACGTATTCGTTGAAGGTGAATACGAAGTTGGCGCCCTCCAGGGGTACGTCCACCGCGCCTGGCAGGGGCTTGATGTCGATGATGAGCGGGGGAATGGTGTCCTTCTTGCCGCCGGACGGGGCCTGCGTCGTGTTGGCGCAGGAGGGGAAGAAGAGCGGCAGCAGGCAGGCGCCGACGATGATCAGCAGGGGGAGGAATCTCTTCATGGCATCAAATGTCAGTGCGGACGACGTCCTGGACGCCGTCGATTCTGGAGAGACCTTCCACCATCCGCTCCAGGTTCTTCTTGTCGCGGACGAGCAGTTCGATGAATCCCTCGAACAGGCCTGCCTCCGTGGAGAGCTGGAGCTTGCGGATGTTGATCCCGAGGGTCTGGGAGATGAAGCTGGAGATGTCGCTGAGCATACCGACGCGGTCAATGCCGCGCAGCGAGATGCGGATCGGATACTCCTGCTGGACGGCGCCCCACTGCGGGACCACCATGCGGTTGCCGTATTTGCTGGCGAGGCTTTCCGCGACCGGGCAGGACTTTTTGTGCACGATGACCAGGTTGTCGCTCATCGAGAATCCGATCACCGGGTCGCCGGGGATCGGGTGGCAGCACTCGGCGATCTTGTATTCGATCGGGTGTGCGTTGTCTTCGTGGAGCGAGAATTTGCGTTTCTGGCCCGTGGAAAGGTCTTTTTCGTCAATGATGGCCTTGAATTCCTCCGGGCCGAGCAAGCCCAGACCGATGCGGAAGAAGAGTTCGTCCTCGTCGTTGAGCTGGGTGTAGTCCTGGAACTTGCGCACCAGCTCCCGGGTGTTCTGGAGCCCCATCAGGCGGACACGTTCCTCGAAGATGCGCTCGCCTTCGCGCGCGATGGCGTCGAAGTCGCGCCGGAAGTATTCGATGACGCGGTTGCGCGCATAGCGCGTGTGCAGGAAGGACACCCATTCCATCTTGGGCCGGGCGTTTTCCGCGGTGATGATTTCCACCTGGTCGCCGGCCTTGAGGCTGTGCGAGAGGGGAACGAGTTTCATGTTTACCTTGGCCGCGATGGCCCGGTTGCCGATCTCCGTGTGGATCTGGTAGGCGAAGTCAAGAGCCGTGGCGCCGCCGCGGATCGCGCGCTGTTCGCCCTTGGGCGTGAAGACCACGATCTCGCTGCTGACCAGGTCCTTGTGGATGATGTCCAGCAGCTCCAGGGCGCTCAGGTCGTCGCTCAGCAGGATGTCCTGGACCTCCGCGAGCCACTTGTCCATCTCGGAGTCGTTCTCGGATATGTAGCCGTCGTTCTTGTAGGCCCAGTGGGCGGCGATACCCTTCTCGGCGATGTCGTCCATGCGGCGGGAGCGGATCTGCACTTCGACCCAGAAGCCGGAACGGCTCATCAGGGTGCAGTGCAGGGCTTCGTAGCCGTTGCTCTTGGGCTGGGAGATCCAGTCGCGGCGCCGGGAGAGGTTCTCGCGGTAGAGGTGCGTGACGGTCGAGAAGATCAGATAAGCCTGGCCGCGTTCGGTCTGGACGTTGTTGTCGGAAGGGTCGAAGATGATGCGGACGGCGTAAAGGTCGTAGATCTGCTCGAAGGGGACCTGCTTCGTGCGCATCTTGTACCAGATGGAGTACGGGGTCTTGATGCGCTTCTTGACTTCAAACTTGTATCCGGCCTCCTTGAGCGCCTCTTCGATGGGCGCGATGAAGGTGTCGATGTCCTTATCGCGCACGGCGATGTTGCCCTTGATGCGCTCGGTGATGCGGCGGTAGTCCTCGGGTTCCTTGTAGCGGAGCCAGATGTTCTCCATTTCGGACTTGACGCTGTACAGGCCGAGCCGGTGCGCCAGCGGAATGAAGATGAACATCGTTTCGGAGAGGATCTTGTCCCGCTTGTGCTCGGGCATGTATTCGATGGTGCGGCAGTTGTGCAGCCGGTCCGCGAGCTTGATCAGCACGACGCGGACGTCGTCGTTGAGGGTCAGCAGGATGCGTTTGAAGTTCTCCGCCTGGAGGCTCTCCGTGCTGGCCGCTTCGCCTTTGCGGTCTTCGTTGTCCAACACGGTCTTGATCTTGGTGAGGCCGTCCACCAGGGTCGCGATCTTGTCGCCGAAGAGGTTGCGGATGTCGTCCACCGTGTAGGCGGTGTCTTCGACGACGTCGTGCAGCAGGGCGGCGCAGATGGATTTGCAGCCCAGACCGATCTCCGTGACGACGATCTTGGCGACGGCAATCGGATGCAGCATGTACGGCTCGCCCGAGCGGCGGCGGACGTTTTTGTGGGCCTGGTTGGCGAACTGGAAGGCCTTCCGGACGATCTCCACCTCTTCTTTGTCTTTACAGCGCTTGGCGGCGACCTCCATCAGCGAGGTGTATTCCTCGTCGATGAGGCGGAAATCATCGGGTGTGAACTGGGAGAAACTCATTATTTGTTTTCAGTGTCCCACGCGGAGACATTATATTGATCGACATTCTGGAAACTATAAGTCAACTGCGCCCCGTAGATGATAATCTGCCAGCTGAAATTCAGCCAGATCAGGAAGAGCGGGACGGCGGCGAGGAGTCCGTAGGCCTGGTTGAGGCGTCCCACGAACATCTGCGTGTGCAGGTAGAGGTGCTGGAAGAGCATAAAGATCACGCCGGCGATCAGGGCGGCCCAGAAGGCGTACTTGGGCCGGACGTAGGTGGCCGGGATGTATTTGTACATGACCGTGAGGGTGCCCACGAGAATAGCGTAGAAGATGATGTTGCCGAGCCACTTGAACAGGCCCCGGACTTCTTTCAGGTCCAGGCCGAAGAGGTCCGTCATGTTGGTGGCGTAAACGATGCCGGAGCCGAAGATGATCAGGATGAAGGGGGCCAGGATCAGTACGAGGAAGTAGAAACCGAAACGCTTGTAGAGCTTGCGGGGGATCTTGAGGATGCCCCAGACATTGTTGAACACGCGTTCCACCTGGAACATCATCCAGAGGATGGCCCAGAGGAACATCAGGGCGGAGACGAGCCCCAGCCCGCCGCCCTGGGCGCCGGTGATGATGTTGCCGGCTTTCTCGGAGAGCATCGTGACGATCTCGGGATGCGAGGGGAGGAGTATCTGGAGGACCTGGGTGATCTTGTTGTCCAGCCCCAGACCGCCCGTGACCGCGAAGGCAAAGGCGAGCGAGGGGACAAGGGCCAGGGTGATGAAGTAGCTTAGCGACACGCACTGGAAGCCCATCCGGTTCTCCGTGAAGGTCTTGAAGGTGATGCGGATGATCTTCCAGGTGCGGACCACCCAGGCGTAGAACCTGGAACTCCCCCTGGTGTCGAGGGTCCAGATCCGGTCGCTGAAAAGGTCCGTTATCTTACTGGTTATCTTCATCGTGTCTTCTTAAAACAAAGTCAGTTCCTCTATTTGCTCGCTTTTTTTCTGCTCGGCGTCAGCGGGCTTGCCCCCGTCGGTCGAAGATAATCCCCGCTTCGCGGAAACGCCCTCCTGGGGCAACCCGCTGCCAGACGGCGCCAGAGCGGGCAGCTCCGCGTCCGGAAGCATGGCGCGGAAGTCTTCTTCCGAGACGACCGGGATACCGAGTTTTTCACACTTTTTCAGCTTCTCCGGGCCGGGTTTGGTGCCGGCCAGCAGGAAGGCGGTGCTGCCGCTGACGGACGAGCCGGCCTTGCCGCCGTGGGCGGTGATGAGCTCCTTCATGCGCTCGCGGCTGATGCTGAAGTTGCCGGAGATGACGATCGTCTTGCCCGCCAGGGCATCCGAGAGGGCGGATTCCTGTCCGGCCCCGTCGAAGCGCAGGCCGGCGGCGCGCAGCCGGGCGATCATCTCCAGGTGCTCGGGCTTGGCGAAAAAATCGCAGACGCTGCGGGCGATGACTTCGCCCACGTCGTCGATTTCGAGCAGCTGCTCCTGCGTGGCGGTGGCGAGGGTGTCGATGTCGCCGAAGTGGCGTGCGATGCCCTTGGCGGTCGTCTCGCCGACGTAGCGGATGCCGAGGGCGAAGAGGACCCGCTCGAAGGGGACCTGCTTCGACGCCTCCAGGCTCGCGAGGAAGCGGTCGGCGGCCTTGTCCTGCCAGCCTTCGAGGCTGAGCAGTTGATATTTCGTGATATCGTAAAGGTCCGCGGGAGTGTGGGCCAGGCCGGTGGCGAAGAACTGCTCGACGGTCATCTCGCCGGCCAGGATGTCCATGGCCTTGCGGCTGACGAAGTGCAGCAGGCGGCCCTTGATCTGCATCGGGCAGCCGTCCTGGTTCGGGCAGAACCATTTGGCTTCGGCCTCGGCCTTGACGAGGGGCGTGCCGCAGTCGGGGCAAACGCTCGGGAAAACGGGCGGCTGCGCGTCCTTGGAGCGGTGCGCGGGATCGATGCCGGTAATCTTGGGAATGATCTCCCCGCCTTTTTCGACATAGACCCAGTCGCCGACGCGGATGTCCAGCAGGGCCATCTGGTCGGCGTTGTTGAGGGTGGCGCGCTTGACGAGCGTGCCGCTGAGCTGCACGGGGGCGAGGTTTGCGACGGGGGTCACGGCGCCGGTGCGCCCGACTTGGTAGTCGATGCTGAGCAGCTCCGTGCAGGCCTGCTCGGCTTTGAATTTATAGGCCACCGCCCAACGGGGCGACTTGGCCGTGTAGCCCAGCGTGCGCTGGGCGGCGAGTTCGTTGATCTTGATGACGATGCCGTCTGTGGCGAAGGGGAGGAACTTGCGGGCCTGGTCCCAGTGGTCGATGTAGGATTTGATCTCGTCGATGTCGTGGCAGAGACGGCGCTCCGCCGAGACGGGCAGGCCCCAGCGTTCGGCGGCGTCGAGGGCCTCGCTGTGGGAGGCGAAGTCCACCGATTCGGCGGGGACGTGGTAGAGCGTGCAGATGAGGCCGCGGTGCGCCACTTCTTCGGGATCGATGAGCTTCAGCGAGCCGGAAGCGGCGTTGCGCGGGTTGGCGAAGGGAGCCTCTTCCTGCGCCTCGCGTTCGCGGTTGAGGGTGTCGAAGGCTGCATAAGGCATCAGGATCTCGCCCCGGATCTCGAAGTCCGGTGGGAAATCGCCCTTCAGCTGCTGCGGGATGTTCGCGATGCGGCGGACGTTCTCGGTGACATCGTCGCCCTGGATGCCGTCGCCGCGGGTGAGGGCCTGCACGAGCTGACCGTTCCGGTAGGTCAGGCAGATGGCAGTGCCGTCGAACTTGAGTTCGCAGCTGTAGCTGAAGCGGACGCCCTCGAGGGTTTTCTCGGCGCGCGCGACGAATTCTTCGATTTCTCCGATGGAATAAGTGTTGCCCAGCGAAAGCATCGGGTAGCGGTGCGGCCGCTGAATGAAGCCCTGGCGCGCCTGCGACTCGGCGTTCGCACCTACGGGAGCGTCGAGGTCGGAGCCGACGCGGCGGGTGGGGGAGTCGGGGCTGTCGAACTGCGGGAACTCGGCCTCCAGGCGCTCCAGCTCGTGCATCAGCTGGTCGAACTCGTAGTCCGACATTGTCGGCGCATTATCCACATAATAACGCCGGCTGTTCTCCCGGAGGATCTCCCGGAGCTCGTCTATCCGTATTTTCGCAGCCTGTTCTTGCATACACCCGCGCGCATATATGCACGCATATAATTCACAAATTTACGCATTCTCGCGCGGAAAAGCAAACCTGACGGGCTAAGTGGAAGCCAGGGGCAAAAAGCTGTTGTTTTGCCCCTGGCAACTCATTTTTCTTGCTGCCAGGGGCAAATTGAGCTGTTTCTGCCCCTGCCTTCCGCTTTCTTCGGCGCCGTTCGTCGAAGCGAAACGGCGCTTCGTCGAACGGGCCGATTTTTCGTCGAAGGGAAAAGGGTGTTTGTCGAAAGTTCATTGACTCAGGGGTTTACGCGGGGTAATTTTGCAGCAGAAAACAAAAACAACGCGATATGAAACGAATCCTCACCTCCATTCTGGCCGCCGTTCTCTTCTGCACGGCCCTTTCCGCACAGCGTACCACCGTCACGGGCGACGTCCTTGACGCGCTCACCCGCCAGGGCGAACCGGCGGCCGTTCTGCAGTTCTTCTCCGGCGACGACACCACCCCCATCGCCTACACGACGACCGACCTCGACGGTTACTTCTCCCAGACCCTCCCGGGCAAGGGCAGCTACACGCTTCTCTTCTCCGGTATCGGCCGGCAGGACCGCCTCGTCCCCTTCACCCTGGACGGCCAGGAGAAGTTGGATCTTGGTGACATCCTCATCGAAGACGACGTCGAGTCCCTCGCGGAGGCATCCGTGACCGCACAGCGTCCGCTCGTAAAAATGGAAGTGGATCGTATGAGCTACAACGTGGCCGACGACGTGGATTCGAAGACCGCCACGGTCCTCGACATGCTCCGCAAGGTTCCGATGGTGACTGTGGACGGCCAGGACAACATCACCGTGAACGGATCCTCCAGCTTCCAGGTGACCGTGGACGGCAAGCCCAGTCAGATGTTCTCGGGCAACCCTTCCCAGATCTTTAAGATGATGCCTGCTAGCTATGTTAAAGATATCCAGGTTATTACCAACCCCGGCGTGAAGTATGACGCCGAAGGCGTGGGCGGCGTGCTCAACCTCGTGACCAACCGCGAAGCCACGGGCGGCCAGAGCGTGGCGGACGCCTTCTACGGTTCCGTCCGTGCGATGGGCAGCACCTGCGGCGGTGGCGGCGGCCTCTTCCTGACCCAGCAGGCCGGCAAGTTCACCTGGAGCCTCAACAGCAACGGCATGTACATGAGCATGCCCGGCACCACGACCGACGTGACCCGTGAGATGCTCGGCGCCACCGGCGGCACCACCACGACCCACAGCGAGTCCGCGATGAAGATGCCCATGGTGATGGGCAACCTGAGCGCCAGCTACGAGATTGACGACCAGAATCTCATTTCTGCCACCGCGGGCCTGATGCACATGGGCAGCTCGATGGACGGCCTGACGTCCACCACGATGAACGGCGGCATCTACGGCACCGGCTTCGCCTACGACGGCACCTCCCTGACCAAGATGACCTCCAACGCCATCACCGCCAGCATCGACTACCAGCACCTCTGGAACGACAACCCCGGCCGCAGCCTGGTCTTCTCCTATCAGTTCTCCGGCACTCCGACCAACTCGCTGAGCGAGAATACGTTCGGGAGCAAGCTGATGGGCAGCCTCGACCTGACCAACCGCAAGACGGACGGCAAGCAGGGCTCCACCGACCACACCTTCCAGGTGGACTTCACCACGCCCCTCGGCATCTCCGGCACGCTCAGCGCAGGCGCCAAGTTCATCAGCCGCCACAACAGCTCCGACCAGCTCTCCTACCTGTGGGACGGTGCCGCCTGGACCCTCAATCCGCTCAGCAGCCTGGACTACGACTTCTACAACCGCATCGGCGCCCTCTATACCGAGTATAAGGTCTCCCTCGGCTCCGTGAGCCTGCTCGGCGGCGTCCGCTACGAGCACACCTGGCAGAACGTCACCTACGCCGCCGGCCAGGGCAATAACTTCAGCACGCAGTACGGCAGCCTCGTGCCGACGGCCAGCCTGCAGTTCAACATCAGCCAGACCCAGAACATCGGCCTGTCCTACAACATGCGCATCAGCCGTCCGGGCATCAGCTACCTCAACCCCTACGTGGACACTTCCGATCCGACCGCCCGCAGCTACGGCAACAGCGAACTCGACGTCGAGCGCGGCCACAACATCAGCCTCGTCTACAACCTCTACAGCCCGAAGTGGATCGTGAACCTCACGCTGCGCGAGCAGCTGGTCGCAAACGGCATCTCCTCTTACAGCTTCTACGACAGCCAGAACCTCCTCAACACGACCTACGGCAACATCGTCCGCAGCAGCGTGACCGGCCTGAACGCCTTCATCAACTGGAACGCCAGCCCGACCACCCGCATCTACCTGAACGGCGGCCTGAACTACACCGACCTGCGCAGCGAGGTCCTCGGCCAGTCCAACAGCGGCCTGAGCTACAA
>JAEFAI010000037.1 GCA_016291185.1 Bacteroidales bacterium | reverse complement strand
ACGCTGGGCAACGAGCTCTACAAGGAGAACAACATCAAGCAGAACCGCTACATCATGCAGGACAAGATCAAGGCCCTGTACGGCCGCGCCCTCGCGGACCAGTACATCAAGGACCTGGAGTCGCACGTCCTCTACAAGCACGACGAGTCCGGCACCCCGGGCTTCCCGTACTGCGTCGCCATCACGATGTATCCCTTCCTCGTCAGCGGCCTGAAGGAGCTGGGCGGCGTGTCCATCGCCCCCACCGACCTCAAGAGCTTCTGCGGCGAGTTCATCAACCTCGTCTACTCCGTGTCCTCCCAGTTCATGGGCGCCGTGGCCACGCCGGAATTCCTGATGTACCTGGATTACTTCATCCGCAAGGACTACGGTGACGACTACCTCGACCACCTGAACGACATCGTGGAAAACAACGTCAAGCAGCGCACCCTGGTGAAGGTCATCGACAACTACTTCCAGCAGGTCGTCCACTCCATGAACATGCCGGCCGGCAACCGCGGCTACCAGACCGTGTTCTGGAACATCGGCTACTTCGACAAGCCCTACTTCGAGGGCGTGTTCGGCGACTTCTACTTCCCGGACGGGACGAAGCCGAAGTGGGAGACCCTCGACTGGCTGCAGCGCCACTTCATGAACTGGTTCAACGAGGAGCGCAACAACTACATCCTCACCTTCCCGGTGGAGACGATGGCCCTGCTGACCGACGGCGGCGACGACTTCGCCGACAAGGACTATGCTGACTTCACGGCCGAGATGTGGTCCAAGGGCCACAGCTTCTTCTGCTACCTTTCCAACAGCCCGGACTCCCTGTCCAGCTGCTGCCGCCTCCGCAACGAGATCCAGAAGGAGGACGGCCACAACCATACCACCCACCAGTACTCGATGGGTACGGCCTCCGTGGCCACGGGTTCCAAGTCCGTGATGACCATCAACCTGAACCGCCTGATCCAGGACGCCGTTCGCCGCTACTTCCAGGAGCGCCGCGGCGTGAACCTCGAGGCCGGCAAGCCCCTCAACCCCGTTTCCCACTTCTACGACAAAGAGGATCTCTACAACAACTACATCGACAAGGACATCCGCGAGATGACCGAGCGCGTGCACAAGTACCAGATCGCCTTCAACGAGATCATCAAGGACTTCCTCAAGGCCGACATGCTCGACGTCTACAAGGCCGGCTTCATCGACATGAAGAAGCAGTACCTGACCGTGGGCGTGAACGGCCTGACCGAGGCCGCCGAGTTCCTGGGCCTGAAGGTTTCCCCGAATCCCGAGTACGGCGATTTCGTGAACACGATCCTCGAGACCATCAACATCGCCAACCGCAAGGACCGCACCCAGGACGCCATGTTCAACACCGAGTTCGTGCCGGCCGAGAACCTCGCCGCCAAGAACTACAAGTGGGACAAGAAGGACGGCTACTTCGTTTCCGAGAAGCACAACCTCTACAGCTCCTACTTCTACAACCCCGAGGATGTTGAGGTGTCCATGATCGACAAGTTCAAGCTCCACGGCGAGGACTTCGTGAAGTACCTCGACGGCGGCTCCGCCCTCCACATGAACATCGCGGAGCACCTGACGAAGGAGCAGTACCGCAGCCTGCTGAAGACGGCGGCCCACTACGGCACCAACTACTTCACCTTCAACTGCCGCAACACGGTCTGCAACGACTGCGGCCACATCAGCAAGGACACGCTCACCAAGTGCCCGAAGTGCGGCAGCGAGAACCTCGACTACCTCACGCGTGTGATCGGCTACCTCAAGCGCGTTTCCTCCTTCGCGGAGCCGCGCCAGATCGAGGCCCAGCACCGCTTCTACAATCCGAAGGACGTACCGACCGCATGATCAAGTACATCCCGGAGCTCACGGACGTAGTCCTGGAGGAAATACCGGACAAAGTGACCCTGGCAGTTGAAATCAGCAACTGCCGGGGTTCTTGTCCCGGGTGCCACTCGCCGTTCCTGAAGCAGGACATCGGCGAGGAGCTGACGCCCGCCATCGTGGACAAGCTCGTCGCCGACAACTTCGGGATCAACTGTTTCCTGCTGCTGGGGGAGGGCAAGGACCCGCAGGCCCTGCTGGGCATCGCGGAGCACCTGCGCGCGGCGCATCCGGACCTGGAGCGCGCCGTCTATTCCGGCCGCCCCGAGGTGGAGCCGGAGATCTACGCCGCCTTCGACTACGTGAAGGTCGGCCCCTACGTGGAGGCGAACGGCCCGCTGAACAGCCCGACCACCAACCAGCGCCTCTACCACCACGGGGAGGACATCACCTTCCGCTTCTGGCACAAAGGATTGGAGGATAAGCGGTAGCTTATCTTCCATTTTTTGTTTATATTCGCCCAAAATCTACCACATCGTATGAATTTATTAACCGTTCTCCTGTCGCTGCTGCCGGTCCTGTCCGGCCCCGACGCCCGGCTCCAGGTGTCCTTCGAGGACACCGCCGGCCAGCTCCGCTACACCGTCGCCTACGACGGCAAAACCCTCGTGGCCCCGTCCTTGCTGGGCCTCCGCACCAATGAAATCGACTACACCCGCCTGGAATGTGTGTCCGTGGACACGCAGGAGGGGCGGGACACCTATGTGCTCGACCGCATCAAGGCCTCGCACATCGACCACGCCGCGCTGAACGCCGTGCTGCACTGCCAGAACCCCGACGGCCGCAAGATCGACATCGAGTGGCACCTGACGGCCAACGATGCGGCCTTCCGCTACATCATTCCGCGCGAAGGCGAGACGGGCAGCGTGCGCGTACTCGCCGAGGCGAGCGCGTTCCGCTTCCCCCAAGGGACGACCGGCTTCCTGACGCCGCAGAGCGACGCCATGATTGGCTGGAAGCGCAGCAAGCCCAGCTACGAAGAGCACTACACCCTCGACGCGCCGCTCGACCGCCGCTCGCAGTACGGCCACGGCTACACCTTCCCGTGTCTCTTCCGCGTGGGCGAAGATGGCTGGGTGCTGGTCAGCGAGACCGGCGTGGACAGCCGCTACTGCGCCTCGCACCTCTCCGACTACGACGCGGCCGAAGGCTACACGATCGCCTTCCCGATGCCGGAGGAGAACAACGGCAACGGCACCGTGGAGCCGGCCTTCAGCCTGCCCGGCGCCACGCCCTGGCGCACCATCACCGTGGGCGCCGACCTGGCCCCGATCGTGGAGACGACCATCGCCTTTGACGTTGTTTCGCCGCGCTACGAGACCACGCGCAGCTACCGCTACGGTAAGAGCAGCTGGAGCTGGATCGTCTGGCAGGACGCCAGCATGAACCACGACGACCAGGTGGCCTACATCGACCTGGCGGCCGCGATGGAGTGGCCCTACATCCTCATCGACGCGGGCTGGGACCAGGAATTCGGCCACGCCGGCATGGAAGAGCTGGTTCGCTACGCCCGCAGCAAGGGCGTGGACGTGTTCCTGTGGTATTCTTCCAGCGGCTGGTGGAACGACATCGTCCAGAGTCCTGTGAACGTGATGTGCGACCCGCTGGCGCGCAAGCCGGAAATGCGCTGGATGGAGAGCATCGGCGTGAAGGGTATCAAAGTGGACTTTTTCGGCGGCGACAAGCAGGAGACGATGCGCCTGTACGAGGCGATCCTGAGCGACGCCGACGACCACGGCCTGATGTGCATCTTCCACGGCGCCACGCTCCCGCGCGGCTGGGAGCGGATGTATCCGAACTACGTGGGCAGTGAGGCCGTCCTGGCCTCCGAGAACATGATCTTCGGCCAGAACCACTGCGACCTGGAGGCCATGCACGCCGCCCTGCACCCGTTCCTGCGCAACACGGTGGGCTGCATGGAGTTCGGCGGCGTGTTCCTGAACAAGCGCCTGAACCGCGCCAACGGCGCCCCGGGCCCCGGCGGCCGCGTGTTCGGCACGCAGCGCCGTACCACGGACGCGGCCGAGCTCGCCGTGGCGGTGCTCTACCAGAATCCGATCCAGAATTTCGCGCTCACGCCCAACAACCTTACGGACGCGCCCGCGGTCGCGATCGACTTCATGAAGGCGGTTCCGACGACCTGGGACGAGACGCGCCTGATCGACGGCTATCCCGGCCGCTACATCGTGCTGGCGCGCCGCCAGGGCGCGACCTGGTACGTCGCGGCGATCAACGCCGGCGACGAGCCCGTGAAGCTCGATGTGAAGGCCGTGGAGGCGCGCCTGGGCGGTACAGCCCGGGTATATAATACGGGCAAGGACGGCCTTCAGGCCGCCCCTGCACCGAAAAAACCGATCAGCATCGCCAAGAACGACGGCGCTGTGCTGGTGATTAATCTTTAAGGTTCTTCACGAACGCCGAAGGCGAAATGTTGAACTGCTTCTGGAAGCTGGTCGCGAAATACGACGGTGACGAGAAGCCGACCATGTAAGCCACTTCGTTGACCCGGTATTTCTGGGAAGACAGCATCTCTGCCGCCTGCTTCAGGCGGCAGAGTCGTATGTACTCGTTGATGTTGAGGCCGGTGTTGGCCTTCACCTTGCGGTACAGCGTACTCTTGCTCGTGCCGATGAGGGTCGTGAGCGTCTCGATGCTGAGGTCCTGCTCCGCCATGTGCTTCATCACGATGCCGTGCAGCTTCTCCATGAACTCCTCGTCCATCTTGCTGGAATTCACACTGTTGAAGTGCGTGAGCGGGGAGTCGGTGAACTGCTTGTAGGCGATGTCGCGGTTCTTGAACAGGCTGGCGATGTTGGCGCGCAGCAGGGCGATCGGGAACGGCTTCTCGATGTAGCCGTCGGCGCCCACCTCGAGGGTCTGCAGGCGGGTCTCCATGCCCACGGCCGCGGTCAGCAGCAGCACGGGCAGGTGGCTGAACTCCATGTTCGTCTTGATGTAGTTGCACAGCTGGCAGCCGTCCATCAGCGGCATCATGATGTCGCTGACCACGAGATCGACCTTGTCGGACTGCAGTTTCTCCACGGCATCCTGGCCGTTGGCGGCCGTGATGATGTTGTATTCGTCGGAGAGCTCGCGGGCCAGGTAGCCGCGCATCTCGGAGGAGTCCTCCACGATGAGCAGCGTGTGGCGGCTGCTGTCGTAGTCGGCGGTCGGGCTTTCCTCGGGGGTGTAGGTCTCCTCGACGGCCGCTTCCATATGGATCGGAGCCTGCTGTTCGACAGGCAGCTCCAGCACGAAGGAATTGCAGTCGCGGACGTTCAGGTCCAGGTAGAGCTTGCCGCCGTGCAGGCCGGCGAGGGTCCGGGCGTAGGCCAGGCCGAGGCCGGTGCCCTTGCTCTGGTGCTCCGGATCGCCCATCTGGTAGAAGATCTCGAAGATCTTCTCGGCCTCGCGGGCCGGGATGAGGTTGCCGTTGCTGTTGACGCGCAGGATGGCGGTCTTGCCGTCCGCGGACGGCTTGAGGGTCACCTCGATGCTGTCGAAGGTGTATTTGACGGCGTTGGAGAGCAGGTTGCCGACGATCTTCTCGACGGAGTCGCGCACGCACATGATCTCGAACGGATCCTGCTCGATGTTGACGTGCAGCTCGGTCTTCTGCTCGGCGGCCATCTGCTCGAAGTGGGCGCAGGTCGTGCGGACGAGGGCTGCCAGGTCGCATTTCAGGAACACGGGCTTGATTTCGTTCTTCTCCATCTTGCGCAGGTCGAGCAGCTGGTTGGTCAGCGAGAGCAGGCGGTCGGCGTTGGCCTGGATGGTCAGCATGTCCTTCTCGGCCTTCGGCGTGTATTCGCCGGACGCGATCAGCTTGTCGAGCGGCATCTTGATGAGGGTCAGCGGGGTGCGGATCTCGTGCGTGATGTTGGTGAAGAAGTTGATCTTGGCGTCGTAGATCTCTTTCTGCTTCTCGTTCTCGAGCCGCGTGATGTGGCGGGCACGGTCGCGGCGGCGCTTCATGTCGAGCTCATACAGGAAGAAGCAGACCAGCGAGAGCAGGAACAGCGCGTAGAGGATCTTGGCGCCCGACGACCAGAGGAGCGGCGCCAGGATGTCGAATTCGAGGGTGCGGCGGGCGTTGGGGGAGTCTGCGCCGAGGATGTTCACCTCGAAACGGTAATGGCCGGGCCGCAGGCCGGTGAAATGGACGGTGTTCTCCGCGCTGCAGTCGGACAGGAGCTTGCGTCCGCCGCGGTAGAGGGAGTATTCATACGAAATCTGCTGCAGGATGGAGTAGTTCGGCGCGGAGTAGCTGATGGACAGCAGGGCCGCGTCGCGCGATTTCACGCTCAGGCAGCTGGAATTGATGGCGGCGTGCTCCGGTTCGTGCAGGCGCATCGTGTGCCCGCCGCTGCTGGCCTCGATGTTCGTGATGTAGAGCGGGTGGCGGAGCACCGATTTCTTCATCTTGGCAGGGGAGAAGACGACCAGGCCGTTGGTGTTGCCCATGTAGATCATGCCGTTGCGGGCGAGCAGCGAGGCTCCGTAGGAGAACTGCGAGCCCATGATCCGCTGGCGGTCGAACAGATAGTCGTGGATCTTGGCGGTCTCGCTGTCGATGCGGACGATGCCGCGGGTCGTGGAGACCCACAGGATGCCGCTTTCGTCTTCGACCACGGCGCAGGTCACGTTGGACGGCAGGCCTTCGGCGCGCGAGATGGAACTGAGCCGCAGGTTGGCCAGGTTCGGCAGCGGCTCCGTGTAGCAGAGGCCGCCGCCTTCGGTGGTGATCCAGATGCGGTGCTGGCTGTCTTCGAAGAAGGAAGTGATGCGGTCGGCCGTCAGTCCGCGGTCGGACGAGGTGCTCAGGTGCGTGAGGGAGTTGCCGCCGCTGTCGCGGCAGAACAGGCCGTTGCCGTAGGTGCCGATCCAGAGGTTGCCGCGGCTGTCCTGGAAGAGGGTGTGGACGTAGCCGCCGTGGAAGCTCTCGTCATGGACGAACTTGTCCTGCTCGGGATCGAAATAATACAGGCCGCTCAGCGAGCCGGCGATGATCTGTCCGTCGTGGGTGCGCAGGCCGACGCCGCTGCTGCGGTGGAGGTCATAGTGCTTGATGGGCTGGTGCTTGACGGGATCATAGAGCCAGACGCCCTTGCCGAAAGAATAGACCCAGAGGCTGTCTCCGACCATCGTCAGGCCCTGGATGTTGAGCTTGGGCTCGATCTCGTAGGCCTCACCGCCCTTGCGGTCGGGTTTGAGGCGGTTCAGGCCGCCGTCTTCGGTGCAGAACCAGATGCCGCCCTCGGAGTCGGGGACGATGCTGCGGACGATCGAACCGATCATCGAGCGCTCGGCCACCGGGTTGGGGTAGTAGATCGTGAATTCGTCCTGCTTGTCCTGCCAGATGTTGATGCCGTTGTAGTAGGTGCCGATCCACACGTTGCCGGCCTTGTCCTTGCCCAGGCTCGTGATGTAGTTGGCGGAAAGCGAGTGCGGGTCCGCGTTGTTGTGGATTTCGGCGATCTCGCCGGTGTTGAGGAAGATGACGAACAGGCCGTTGTCGGTGCCGACCCAGTATTCGCCGGGCTTGCGCTCCAGGATCTGGCGGATTTCGCGCTCGCCGGCGTCGAATACGGGCGTGATCTCCATGTTGATGGTCTCGACCAGCAGGACCTTCCCGTCGCGCGTGGCGGCGAGCATGCGGCCTTCTTCGGCCGGCTGGATGTCGTGGAGGTTGTAGGGGAACGCGGCCGGGTCGAAGCGGTCGCGGCGCTTGTCGTAGTTGTAGAGCGTGCCGTTGTTGAGGATGACCCACACGGAATCATACGAATCCACGGCGATATGGGACGGGCTGCTGCCCGGGAAAGCGTATTCGCGGACCTGTCCGCTCTCTTTAATATAGCGGTATACCTTGTCGCCCGCGACCCAGACGTTGCCCTTCATGTCGGGCTGCAGGTCGAAGGCCGGCGTGTGGCCCAGCAGGCCGATCGATTCGCTCTTGCCGGTATAGGGATTGTACCACGCCACGCCGGCGGACGTCGTGTACCAGATCAGCCCGTCCTCGTCTTCGCTGATGTCGACGCTCGCGAGGTTGGTCATCATCGGGGCCGCGCCCGGTTCGACGGGGCTGCGGAAGTCGTAGCCGTCGAAGCAGGTGAGGCCGTCGCGCGTGCCGATCCAGACGAACCCGAAACGGTCCTGGTACGTGCAGTGGATGGTGTTGGAGGGGAGTCCCTCGTGGGTTGTATAGTGCTCGAAATAGTAGTAGGGAGCCGCCTCCAGGGACGTGCAGAGGAGGCCGGCTATGAGCAGCAGGAGCGTGTGATTCAATTTCATCAGGTCTGTTTTCTTTCCAAGCCGCAAGTTAGCCAAATTTCCTTTTATTATTCGGTCAATACATTTTGATTTCCGTTCTATTATGGAAATGAACAGAGATCTGTGTATAAAAAATTATAAAAAACGCATCTTATTTTTGAATAATTATGTGAATTAAAAGTTATATTTGCGGAGTTTGAGTGAAACCAAACCTGGGTTAGCAACCCTTTTTTTTAACCAATATTTATTATTCTATGACCAAACAACTGTTTGCGAAAGCAGCAACGATCATCATGATCCTTGCTGCCAGCCTTCTGGGATCTGGCTCAGCCTTTGCCCAGAATCCTGCCGTTCGCGGTAAGGTCGTCGATGCCGGCAATGCCGGTATTTACGGCGCTGCCGTTGTGGTGCCCGGCACCACGAATGGCGTTCAGACGGATAACGATGGCAACTTCGAGATCCGCGTAGCTCCCGGCACCACGCTGGAAGTTTCTTGCATCGGCTACGTCACCAAGCGTGTCGCCGCCGCCGCCAACATGGTCGTCGTCCTCGCCGAGGATGCCGAGATGCTTGAAGAGACCGTGGTGATCGGTTATGGTGTTCAGAAGAAGAGCGACCTGACCGGTGCTGTGGCGTCTATCCGCGAGGAAGACCTCCGCAACCGCTCCACTTCCGACGCTGCCGCCGCCCTCCAGGGCAAGGCCGCCGGTGTGCAGGTCATCAACGTTTCCGGTGCCCCTGGTTCCGGTGCGTCGATCCGCGTGCGTGGTTATTCTTCGAACTCCGGCAGCATCGGACCGCTCCTCATCGTCGACGGTCTGAAGGTGGACAACATCCAGTACCTGGATCCTTCCATGATCGAATCCATGGAGATCCTGAAGGATGGTGCTTCCGCCGCTATCTACGGTGCCGAGGCTGGCAACGGTGTCGTGCTGATCACCACCAAGACCGGCAAGAAGGGCGAAGGCCGCGTGTTCTACAACGGCAAGTTCATCCTCTCTTCCCTCTCTCGCAAGCTTGACATCATGCGCGCCCAGGAGTACATCGCCTTCGGTAAGGCCCAGGGCTTCCTGGATGACAACATGCTCAAGAAGTATGACGGCCACACCGATGTGGACTGGGGCGGTGACCTCTTCGTCCCGACCTGGAGCAACCAGCACACTGTCGGTTTCTCCGGCGGCAACGACCGCGGCAGCCTCTTCGTGTCCATCAACAACGTCCACAACAACGGTATCTTCCGTGGCGACAAGGACGTGTACGACCGTCTGACCTTCCAGGTCAACGCCGACTACAAGATCAAGGACTGGCTGACCATCGGTACCAACAACTCCATCGAGAAGTGGGGCACCAAGAGCGTCTCCGAGGCCAACGACAACGGCTCCGCTCTCCTGTCCGCCATCACTTCTTCCCCTCTGTTCCCGATCCGCGGCGGTGAGGACCTCCTGACCGACGAGCAGATCGGCAAGATGAAGAACGGCGTCAAGCTCCTCACGGATCCTGAGACCGGTCTCTACTGGACCGTTCCGAAGATCGGTGAGACCCAGTCCGGCCACCCGTACGTCCAGCGTGATGCCACCGACAGCAACAGCGGCGGCTTCGGCATCCGTGGCGTCGCCTACCTCAACTTCATGCCGTTCAAGGGCTTCGTGTTCACGTCCCGCTTCGGTTACCGGATCAGCATGAGCACTTCCCACAGCTATCAGGAGCCTTACTTCTCCACGGCCACCATCAAGGCTGACAACTACAACCTGTCCGCCACGGCCAACACCGGTTACTACTACCAGTGGGAGAACTTCATCAACTATAACCGCACCTTCGGCAAGCACGACGTCACCGCGATGGCCGGTATGTCCTTCATCGAGAACAACTGGGACAACGTGAGCGCCTCCGCTACCGGTCCGGACATCCTGAAGGGTTACGAGCCGAACTTCCGCTTCCTCTCCTACCTGAAGTCCAGCGACTCCACCGCCAAGAACATGTCCAACAATCCTGGTCGCAGCGCGAGCCTTTCCTACTTCGCCCGTCTGGGTTATGGTTATGACAACCGCTACAGCATCCAGGCCAACTTCCGTGCCGATGCCTTCGACTCCTCCAAGCTGCCTGCTTCCGCCCGTTGGGGTTACTTCCCTTCCGTGGCCGCCTACTGGACCATCAGCAACGAGCCTTTCTTCAAGGACAACGTGAGCCGCGACCTCGTGAGCTTCCTCAAGTTCCGTGCTTCCTACGGTATCAACGGTAACATCAACGTGCTCAACAACTACCCGTACAGCACCAGCATCATGCTGAACCGTGTGTGGTACCAGTATCACGTTGACTCCGCCGCCATGGACTATGGTTCCCTGCCTTCCGGTCTCGCCAACGAGAACCTCCGCTGGGAGACTTCCAAGCAGCTCAACATCGGTCTCGACGCCCGCCTGTTCAACAACCGCCTGACCCTCGGTGTCGAGTGGTACAACAAGAACACCGACGGCCTGCTCATCGCTGTTCCGCCGGCAATGGAAGTCGGTACCCCTTCCTTCTACGAAGGTGGCCCGAGCGCCAGCGTCATCAAGAACGCCGGTATCATCAACAACCGTGGTCTTGAGTTTGAGCTTTCCTGGCGCGACCAGATCGGCGACTTCAGCTACTCCATCTCCGGCAACGGTGCTTTCCTGCACAACATGGTCACCTACCTCGACCCGCTCGCCGGCCGCATCTCCGGCCGTACCGTCCAGGGCACGAACCTGACCTCTTCCTTCGAGCAGGGCCACCCGCTGTGGTACATGTACGGTTATGTCGCCGAGGGTATCGACGCTGAAGGCCGTGTGATCTACACCGACTTCGACGCCAACGGCAACAGAGTCGGCACGACCATCACCCCTGGTGGTGACGACCGCACCGACATCGGCAAGGCCATCCCTGACTTCACCTATGGTCTGACCATCAACCTCGCCTGGAAGAACCTCGACCTCACCATCTTCGGCAACGGCGTCGCCGGCAACAACATCTACCCGACCGCCTACCGTGTGGACCGTCCTTCCTGTAACACCTACGCCTACTACTGGCGCAACTCCTGGAAGCAGCCCGGCGACGAGGCTACCGCCAAGTTCCCTGCTGCCAAGTACTGGAGCTCCGAGGCGTTCAGCTCCACGCTGTCCGTCTTCAAGGGCGACTACTTCAAGATCAAGACCATCGAGCTCGGTTATACCCTGCCGAAGAATCTGACCAAGAAGGCCTGCATCAACAGCCTCCGCGTGTTCGCGATGCTCGACAACTTCTTCACCTTCTCCAACTATATCGGACTTGATCCGGAGACGGCCACCACCGCTGGCAACGCTATCGGCTTCGATATGGGTAACTTCCCGACCGCCAAGTCTGTCATCTTCGGTGTGAACCTTGAATTCTAATATCCAATTGAACTGCATTATGAAAAAGATATTTATCGCTCTCTCTGTCGCTTGTGCGGCTGTAGCTTTCACGGGTTGCGAGGGAAGGCTCGATATCCCGCAGAAGGGTGTCATCAACATCGATGACTTCTACCAGACCAACGAGCACGCAGAGTCCGCCCTGGTCAACGTCTACTATGTTGCAGGACGTTTCCTCTCCAACACGATGGGTACCGAGGCCGGCTGGAACGAATGCCCGATGCTCAACCCGTTCGAGTATGCTTCCGACGACATCTTCTCGTCCGGTGAGAACAAGGCCGACGGTGTCGAAGGCAACCAGATCGCCGCTTTCTGGTACGATGATACCAACACCGTCATCACGGGTTCCTATCATTGCTACTATATGATCATCAACGCCTGCAACCAGCTGATCGACCATTTCAAGGATTCCGCTGACACGCAGGTCAAGAAGCGCTGCCTCGCCGAGGCCCGTGTGATGCGCGCCTACATCCACCTGATGCTTGCGATGGGTTGGAACAACCCGCCGCTCGTGGACCACGTGCTTGACGGCGACGAGCGCCCGACCAACTGCGAGTCCCAGGAGGTCCTCCTCCAGTGGATCGCCGACGAGTGCACCGCTGCCCTCAACGACCTCGACGAGCGCCCGGCCGCTACCGATAAGGATGGCGCTGTCCACGTGACCAAGGGCTTCTGCAACGCCATCAAGGCCAAGGCTCTGATGTTCCTGGGCAAATATGGCGACGCCATGGCTCCGCTCGAGGCGATCATCAGCTCCGGCAAGTATGCGCTTGTCCCTGGTGAGAAGATGTCCAGCCTGTACCACAAGTCCGGCGACGGCAGCTCCGAGTCCATCTTCGAGCTCAACCTCGTCTACGACGCCACGGTGGACGGTTTCTACCAGCGCACCCAGCCGAACTTCAAGATGCTCTGGGGCTGGCGTTCTTCCCGTATCAAACTTCCTAACGGCGCTGGCAGCGAGCTTCCGGGCGAAGGCCCTTGGGGCTGGTGCAACCCTTCCAAGAAGTTTGTCGATACCATCCTGGAGAACGACGGCTATGATTCCTACCGCCGCAAGGCCTGGATCAAGAGCTACGACGAGATCCTCTATGAAATGCCTTACGCCAACGATGCTGACTGCCCGACGCTCGCTGACAAGGAGAAGGATGCCAGCCGTGGTATCTACGACGCCGCCGGTGTCTATGGCAATGTCGGTTACTTCATGTGGAAGCGCCTCTATCGCAACGAGGACCGCACCCCGGACGCCAACGTCGAGTGGAACATGGTCGCGATGCGTTATGCTGAGGTCCTCCTCATGTACGCTGAGTGCTGCGCCCAGACCGGCCAGAAGACTGCTGACGGTCTGAAGTACCTCAACGAGATCCAGAAGCGTGCCGGTGCCAAGCACATCAGCACCGAGCTCACGCTCGCCGAGGTCCAGAAGGAGAAGTTCATCGAGTGCTGGCTCGAAGGCAGCCGCTTCCCGGATCTGGTCCGTTGGGGCCTCGCCGAGAAGGAGCTCGCCGACAACGGCAAGTGGCTCCCGAACTATTGCGACGCCATGGCCAGCAAGGGTGCGGCCGAGCACAGTGGCTACATCGACGAAAGCGATGCTGCCTGGTGCACCACCACCCACCCGGACATGGGCTTCAAGAAGGACAAGCACAGCTACTTCCCGATCCCGTTCGCCGAGAAGAACGTCAATCCGAACATCAAGGACTGGTATGAATAATAGATCATTCAGCTGAATCTTAGCTGATGACCCAAATCCAGGCGGGAGCCGCGCAGAAGCGTGGCTCCCGTTTTTTATATGATTCATGGCTTTTTCCTATTTCATTCATTGGCTTTCAATATGCTTGCAGGAGACATCGGCTTGAGAATGAAGACAGAAGGATGAAGAAAGATTGATTGTAAATGAGCATTTTTTGAAATTCTTATTGCAAAATACATAATACTTTTGTATCGGATAAATGTCTACGGAAAGGGTGTACACCCGTAAGCCCTTCCGCTTATTTAAATACCGGGTGGTAGATTTTGGTTAATTGTATTGTGGGAAACGGGGTCCGCGTGATGCGTACCCCGTTTTGTTTGACGACAATTATTTATTTCCGGACAGAACAAACCAACATAACCGTAAAATGATAGAGAAACACTTTTCCTCCTGTCTGGCGGCGCTGCTCCTGAGCGTGGCGGCGACTGCCCAGATCCTGCCGGGCGAGCAGGCGCCGCCCGCAAACCCCGGCCAGAAGAACTTCGGCGGCATGATCTCCGCCGCTCCCCGCGACACGACCGGCATGGCCGCGCGCATGCGCGCCCGGATGGCCGAGATGAACCGCATCCGGACCGTGCCCTTCGAGGAGCTCTCGATGAGCGACCCGTACATCCTCGCGGATGAGGCCACGAAGACCTATTATCTGACCAGCTCCGGCGGCCGGATGTACAAGAGCAAGGACCTCAAGATGTGGGAGGGCCCCTACAACATCATCGACATCAAGGGCCTCTGGCTCGAGAAGGCGGGCTTCGCCGCCGCGGCCGAGATCCACAAGATCGGGGACTACTATTACTATGCAGGCACCTGGAGCGACCATTCCGACCTCATCCAGCAGGTCCCGCGCCGCTACAACGTGCCCCACAACCAGACTTATCTGCTCCGTTCCGACAAGCCGGAGGGACCTTATACCTCTTTCGCCGTCGAGCCCGGCTATGACTATCAGCCGCACGAGTGGGACTGCATCGACGGTACCCTCTACGAGGAGGACGGCCACATCTATATGATCTTCGTGCACGAGTGGACGCAGATCATCGACGGCACGATGGACTACATCGAGCTGTCCGCGGACCTGTCCCGCACGATTTCTCCCTGGCCCAAGACGATGTTCCGGGCTTCCGAGGCTCCGTCCTGCGGCGAGATGAACGGCCTGGGCGAGGCCACCTTCGGCCTCAAGATGCCGGGTTGGGTGACCGACGGCCCGCAGATGTTCCGCACGCAGACCGGCAAGCTCGGCATGCTCTGGAGCACCTGGGGCAAGGAGCGCTACCTCCAGGAAGTCTGCTATTCCGAGTCCGGCACCATCGCCGGCCCGTGGGTGCAGGAGCCGGAGCCGTTCCTGGCCGACAATTCCGGCCACGGCATGCTCTTCCGCACCTTCGAGGGCAAGCTGCTCTATGTCGTGCACCACGTGGAGAACGACGGCCCGCGCAAGCCGCAGTTCTGGGAAGTGGACGACAGCGGCGACAAGCTCGTGCTCCTGAAGCGCTGGTATCCTTAATGGATTGAGATGATGGTTTCAAAAAGCGTCTCTGCATTTGCAGGGATGCTTTTTTTGCTTATATTTGCCAAGATATGAAAAAGAACATGGAGATCTCCCAGCGAGCGCAGAACATGCCTTCTTCCCCGATCCGGAAGCTGGCTCCGTTTGCCGACGCGGCCAAGCGCAATGGCGTGCACGTCTATCACCTCAATATCGGTCAGCCCGATATCAAGACGCCGCAGTGCGGTCTCGACGCCCTCAAGGCCGTCGACCGCACCATCCTGGAGTACAGCCCGTCCGACGGCTACCTGAGCCTGCGCACCAAGATGGTGCAGTACTATGCAGAGTACGGCATCTACCTTTCTCCGGAGGAGATCATCGTGACGTCTGGCGGCTCCGAAGCCGTGCTGTTCGCGTTCCTGGCCTGTCTCGGGCCGGGCGACGAAGTCATCGTCACGGACCCGTTCTACGCCAATTATATGGCGTTCGCCATCTCCGTGGGCGCTGTGATCAAGAGCGTCAAGACGTGCATCGAAGACGGCTTCCGCCTGCCTTCGGTGGAGGCGTTCGAGGAGCAGATCACCCCGCGCACCAAGGCCATCCTGATCTGCAACCCCAACAACCCGACGGGCTACCTCTATACGCGCAAGGAGATGCAGCGCCTGCGCGACATCGTCAAGAAGCACAACCTCTTCCTGTTCAGCGACGAGGTCTACCGCGAATTCATCTACACCGGGATGCCTTATATCTCGGCCTTCCATATGGATGGGATCGAGGAGAACGTCGTGCTGTTCGACTCCGTGTCCAAGCGCTATTCGGAGTGCGGCATCCGCATCGGCTGCCTCTGCACCAAGAACCGCGCGGTGCGCGACGCCGTGATGAAGTTCTGCCAGGCCCGCCTGTCCCCGCCGCTGCTGGGCCAGATCGTGGCCGAAGCCACGCTGGATGTCCAGAAGGAATACCTGCGGGGCGTGTATGAGGAGTACCTCGAGCGCCGCAACTTCCTGATCGACGGGCTCAACAAGATCCCCGGCGTGTATTCGCCGATCCCGATGGGCGCGTTCTACACGATGGCCAAGCTCCCGGTGGACGACGCCGAGAAGTTCTGCATCTGGTGCTTGCGCGACTTCCAGTACGAAGGCTCCACGGTGATGATGGCGCCCGGCGCCGGCTTCTATACGGAGCCGGGGGAGGGGCGCCAGGAGGTGCGCATCGCCTATGTCCTGTGTAAAGAAGACCTTGCCCGGGCCCTCGTCGTGCTGCAGAAGGCACTGGAGGCGTATCCGGGTCGCCAATAGACGAGTTGCATACCCCGCAACTCCTGGTTAGGTAGTAGTGCAGCGCGGTCATCCCTTTCGGATGCCCGCGCTTTTTTTCAGCTCCTGCGGTTGCGGCGCGGCTGGCCCGCCTCGTCGCCCAGGTCGACGCCCAGGTGCTCCAGGCGGAGCCGCAGGGCGTTGGCGTTGCGTCCGAACGTGCGGGCCAGCTCGCCCCAGCCGACCTTCTTACCTTGCGCTGTCGCTTCCTGATAGAGGGAGAGCAGGGCCCGGTCCTCGTCGTCCGTCCACTTCATGAAGGCGCGCGGGAAGCGGACCCGCAGCTCCTGCATCTGCATGGCGTTGAGGTTCAGGAACTGGGAGATGCAGGTGCTTTTGTTGCCTTCGGCGCCGGAGGTGAGCCATTCGGCGAGATCGCCGGCGTCGTGGTGCTGCCGGATCATCTGGAGCGTGCGGGAGGAAAGCCCGGCGACGGCGTGGGCCGGAGCGGCCGCCGGCGCCCCGGCACCGTCAGGTGCAGAAAGCAAAGCGCCGATTTCGAGAAAGACTTCGTGCATCAAATCGTCCAGGGCGTCGTGCGCCAGAGCGCGCTGCTCATTCAGGATCGCCTGGATCCGGGCTTCCCGGGATGGAGCGGCGGGAAGCGAAGGGTTAAAAGATTCCATGTGTAAAGTTTTTATAGTTTGACTCAGGCATCACTCCACCGCAAGATTACAACATTTCCCCGAAAAGAAAAAGCCCTTCCCCCAACTTAAACGTTTAACTTTCACCCCTAAACGTTTCCCCCTCACCGCCAAACGTTTCCGGCCAGTTCCTAAACGTTTCCCTCCCGCCCCTAAACGTTTCCCTCCCTCCCTCTCTGTCCGGTCCAGTGCGACCGTGAGCGGCAAGTAATTGTCAGTCAATCGATTAAAGAAACATTATACCCCGATTTTGGGGGTATAATAGTTTGTTAACATCTTGTTTATCAGCGCGTTGCGCCTCACGTGCGCTCAAGCGGGGCCGGTCATCATGATCCCACTCCATGCACCATGCGGCCGGGCGCGAATATCGTATATTTCGCGCTCGGGCGCTCAGACCCGGCAACGAGCGCGGCTGCGTCGAGCCCTCAGAGCTCGAACGCAGCCCGCAGCTCGTAACCGCCGGACGCGATGTCCGGCGGTGGTGCCTCCACACTGCCTCCTCTACGCCCCTCACCATATCGCCTCCCACCTTCACCGCGCCCACACAACTTGTGTGCGCTGGAATCCATTGATATTCACCACTCTAAGACTTTATCCCTACCTCGAAATCGATAGGGACAAAAGCTTAACATGCTGACACATAGCTCATTGTAGCCCACGCCCGGCGGTGGCGCCATGTCCTACCCGGCCCCTCTATGTCGAGCCCGACCCCGGACTGGCGTCTCCCCACATTAAGGCGACCCCGGCTCGAAAGTGCTCCTAGTGGTCCATCGCGTGGACCTCTAGGAGCAAAAAAGGCCGTTTTTGCTCCTACTCTGCAAATTTCTGGACCACTAGGAGCACCTCTGTCCACCCTTCGTCCGCCCCTTCGTCCACCCTTTCGTCACCACACCCCTCCCGCCCTTGCGTTGCCCTGACTCCACAGCACCCTGTTTTTGCATATCCCTGATTATCAATAATTTCCAATTTTGCTTAGGGGAAAATACCCCAAAGCAAAAACAGAACATCCTTGCTCTCAATCACTTACAAAATGGTCCATTCCGTTATGAAGAAAATAGAGGCCGAGAAAGCGGTAGCAACCCGGGAATGGTGAAGGTTGTGGAAGAAAAGGTGACTAACCGGAAAGGGTTTGAGGGTGTTTTTCTTTAATCGTTGATAACCAGGTAATTAAGAGAAGTGACGGGGTGAAATTTTGGCCGGTTAATTCACGCAACGTGTTGGTGATGTGATGATTACGAAAAACGGGCGAACCTAGTGCGACCGGGCGGGACTGGTGTGGACCGG
>JAEFAI010000011.1 GCA_016291185.1 Bacteroidales bacterium | reverse complement strand
ACGAATAATCCTCATCGTCTATGGCGCTACTGTACAAGCTGTCTTCCACGAGGGAAATTGTGGGTTTGAGGGACGACAAAGAAGCGTGTTTACACGAATACAGCGGAGCAAGGAGGCTTGTGTCCGCTTCGTCTGCTATGACCGCCTGTTGAGCTGCATGGATGCTTTTCATCTCATCCACATAGGACTCCAGATGGTATTCCTTCGGGAACATTTCAAGCACATCGTTACAAAAGTCCCTGAAGGGATCAACGTCTTCCGGCTTGAGTACAGCATCGAACATAATGCCGATTTCGTAGTACAGCTTGCAGGCATATTGCCACAGGAATCTATAGATGCGATATACCATATCATAAGCATCTTCATCTTCCGGTGGAACTTCGTCATATCGTATGTTTAGGGCAGGGTGTATCTTTTTATCGTTGATTTCGAAAGCAGCCCCAGATACGCGTTGGAGTTGCTTAAGAGTTTCTTTGACATCATCTCTCGTAAGATCATCATCTTCGCGGCTCGCGGCGTTCCGGAGTAACGTTTCTACGATACGATACCCTTCCCATATAATAATAGCATTGTAGTACCGTTCCACAGGAGTCCTGTTAATTGAATCCAATGGCAGCACGACGGGGAAGGTATCTCGTTTGATCGCAGTGTACTTTGCCGCTGGTGTCATCCGCACCGGGATCTTCTTGGGAGCTGGCGGGCAGGATAGGGAAGTGTCACCCTGCAACTCGGCAGTTAACCACTCCTCGGCTTGCTCCAGGGAAGACGGAACATCATTGAAATGCTGTTTGACCAGATCGCTCAGATGCATAGTGACACTGCACGGTGGGTACAGGTCGCCTTCGTTGATCTTATGGTAGATGGTAATGTTCATGCTTAGTCCTCCTTAATCTTTATTACTTCCGCTGCCTCACGTTTCTTCTTGTCTATGAGGTCGGCGTAGATTTGGGTTGTACTGACGTTCTTATGGGTAAGCATCTTGCTGACAGTGTAGATGTCGGCTCCACCAGCAATGAGCTGCGTGGCGTAGGTGTGGCGGAAGCAGTGGAAGGTGATGTACTTGGTTATACCGGCCTGTTTGAGCCAAGGCTTCAGGTAAGTGTTGACCATGTTACGGGTAAGACCTTTGAAAACAAGTCCGGATGAAGGTGGGCCGCATAGCGCAAGGGCCTCTTCGCTTATGGGGATTGTCGCTTCCGTATCAGTCTTCTCGGTGCAGATTCGGATACACTTGCCGCCGTCCGGGAAATCTCTTACATCGTTCCAGGTTAGCGCGAGGATGTCACTGATTCTCAGACCGGTCAAGCAACTGAATAGGGATGCTTCCCGCAGGACCGGAAACTCGCAGGGTGTATTGTAGAGCCGCCTCAATTCATCCATCGTAAGGTATTCTCGACGAGTCTCTTTCAGCTCTATCTTATCCAGATTGTCGTTGATGTTTTCTTTCAGGTAGCCTTCCTTGTAGGCTGATGCGAGAAAAGCCCGGAAGGTACTCCAATAGCCTGATGCTGAGTTCTGGGAGATCTGGAGTTTCTTGCTATTAAGCCGCTTGGCGGTAAGCAGGTACTCACGGAACCCGTTGCACAGCTCTACATTCAGATCCTTGAAGGCGCATTTGCCGTGGACGAACTTATTGAAATGGTCATAAGCGCCAAGCCATTTCGGCCCCTTGGTGAGCATCAGGGAGTAGAAGTACTCTACAGCATCCATCTTGGCCTTGCTCTTGTCGATGAAGCCATACTGCTCGTTGATAAGCGACAACTCTCGCTGGGCACGGATAGCCTCGGCTTGTTTCAGCTTGGTGGCGTTGATACGGCGCTCTTGTGCGGTACGCGGGCTCTTCATAATGTAGATGCCCAAGTATTCCCGCCGGCTCTCTTCTCCAGTGCGGGGGTTTTTGATGGCGGGGTAGAAGTCCAGGTAGAGGGATACCTTCCCGCTGGGGTATTCACGTTTGCGAAGTGTTACTTTTGTGCTGCCCATAATAGTCAACTACTTTTTCTGTTTGCGAGTATGTTGTCAACGTCTTCACGGATGAAATATACGAAATTTCCGCGTTTTATCCGAGGAACCTTGTGTTCTTTAAAGACACAGTAGAGGTGATTGCGGGAAAGTCCGTATTTATCAGTGATTTCCGCCATCGTGTAATAGAGGTCTTTCTCCACGTTCAGGCCCCTCGCTTCGTCCCAGTGGGCCTTGGAGATATAGGTGATGTTGTTCTTCTTCATTTTGGGTATCTTATGCTCCCGGATGAAGTCGCTGATGGACTCCGTACGCATTCCGGTAGCGGTACGGACCTCGTCGAAGGTGTACCACTCGGTGATGTGCGTGTAGTCCTGATTGGAGAACAGGCGATGCATCACGTCCCGGTCATAGAAGCCGAGGGTACCAATCATATGGGTCTTGATTCCGCGCTTCTTGAGCACGGAATAGAACCAGCTATAGGTGACATCGTACTTTTCCATTACCTGTTCTCTTGTCATCCATTTGCCCAGATCGTCTCCAGGTCCCTGGATGGGGTTGCTTACGTTGTAATCTTCTGCTCGCTTGGCGGCCACTTTCTCCAGGTCTTCACGGGCAATGCGGACGGTCCGGAGCGAGAAGCGTTTCAGAGGGATGTCGTTCTCCTTGATAATCTTGTACAAGGTGTTCCGCGACATCTGGAGGAGTCGGGCGGCATCTGCAATGGTGAGGAAGTTTTTGTCAAGCAGGGCGAGACGTTCTCGCTCCCGGACATCATCCCCAAGATTCTGAAGCCGTTCATCGCGCAGCTTGTGCTTTTTGCTCAAGTTTGCGCATCTGGGGGAGCAGTAGCGAGTGACTGCGAAGTGGGATTCGAACTGGCATCCGCACTGCTCACAAACTTTGAGGTAGAGTCTCTGCGTGTCCATAGGGGTACTTGCGCAGCATAGTCTACTTTCTGCCGGTTTTCAATGTTCAACGATGTTCAAGGTTGTTCAACGTTGTTCAATCCAACGAAGAGTTGCGCCTGAAGGTCGGTGACCAAGAACCCTTTTGTACCGCAAAGGTACAAATAAGGTACAAATACCGACAAATAAGTTAAGAAATGCATCGAAATTTAACTGTTACACATAAAACCTCTGGACCTGTAACGAGGTGAGTGTCAGTTAGATTCCGATAGTTTCCGTAATTTATTGATAATCAATTACTTTCCGATGCAAAAGCGGCTGAAGATTTCACCAAGCACTTCGTCGGTGGTGATCTCGCCGGTGATGGAGCCGAGGGAGGCGAGGGAGGCGCGGAGGTCTTCGGCCAGTAGGTCGGAGGGGAGGCCGCTGTCGAGGCCGTCGGAGACGGCGGAGAGGGAAGTGGCTGCCTCGCGGAGCGCCGCGGCGTGACGGGCATTCGTTACCAAAGTGCCGCTTGCGGAGGCCATATTGGTGCTCGAAACGAGGGTGGAACGGAGATTTTCAAGGTCTTTCCCCGTTTTGGCGGAGATTTCTAAAATTGAATCGGCATCCAATTTATTATCAGCGGAAGTAACAAAAAAGTTTATTGTTGTAACACTTTTGTTAGACCTCGTTTTATCCGTTTTATTAGCCAAAATGAGCAGTTTTTGCTGCTTGAAATCAATCCGGTCGATGATGGTCCGGAGGTCCTGCCTGACCTGCTCTTCGGAACCGGTGATATCGACTACGCCGAGCACGATTTCGGCCTCGGAAATCTTCCGGAAGGTCCGCTCGATGCCGAGCCGCTCGACCTCGTCGGATGAGGCGCGGATGCCGGCCGTGTCGATGAAGCGGAAGAGGACGCCGCCAATCACACAGGTCTCCTCGACCGTGTCGCGGGTAGTGCCGGGGATGTCGGAGACGATGGCGCGGTCGTCGCGGAGCAGGGCATTGAGCAGGGTGCTCTTGCCGCTGTTCGGCGCGCCGACGATGGCGACGGGCACGCCGCTTCGGATGGCGTTGCCCAGGCGGAATGAGTCGGCGAGCTGGCGGCAGTGCGAACAGGCGGTATCGAGCAGCGAGCGCAGCCGCGAGCGGTCGGCGAACTCGACGTCCTCCTCGCTGAAGTCCAGTTCCAGTTCCAGGAGCGCCGTGAGCTCCAGCAGCTGTTTGCGCAGCTCGCGCAATTCGGCGGAATAGCCGCCGCGAAGCTGGTTCATCGCGACGCGATGCTGTGTTGCAGAAGAAGATGAGATAACGTCCACAACCGCCTCTGCCTGCGCGAGATCCATCTTTCCATTTAAGAATGCGCGGCGCGTGAATTCGCCCGGTTCCGCGAGCCGGCAGCCTGCTTCCGCGAGGCGGTCCAGCAGCGTGCTGACGATGTAGGGCGAAGCATGGCAGGAGATCTCTGCGGCGTCCTCTCCCGTATAGGAATGCGGGGCGCGAAAGAGGCTGACCAGGACCTCGTCCAGCCCCTCGACGGTGCCGAACTTCAGGCTGTAGCCGGGCGCTTGCGCGGCTGTCCCGGAACGGAAACGGACGACGCGATCCACGACGGCCATCGTGTCCGGTCCGCTGAGGCGGACAACGGAGATGGCCCCCATGCCGACGGAGGTCGCCGGGGCGCAGATTGTATGGGTGTAATCCAGCATCAGCCGCGAAGTTACAAAAAAACGCCGGGACTGCGTCCAAGTGGTTTGGAAATTGGCGGTGGAATTGTTAATTTTGCAGGATAAAACACATGTGGATCTAATTTTTATCCAGTTAATATGATTTACACCAAAGAAGTGCAGCAGATGTGCTGCGTTGCAAAAGGCGCCAATCACGCCAATGCCCCGATCCCTGAGGAAGGGAAGTGGGTGCATGCAAAAGAAATCAAGGACATCTCCGGCCTTACCCACGGTATCGGCTGGTGCGCTCCGCAGCAGGGATGCTGCAAACTGACCCTCAATGTCAAGGACGGCATCATCGAGGAGGCCCTCGTCGAGACCCTCGGCTGCTCCGGTATGACCCACTCCGCCGCCATGGCTTCTGAGATCCTCCCGGGCAAGACCCTGCTTGAGGCGCTCAACACCGACCTCGTCTGCGACGCCATCAATACGGCGATGCGCGAGCTCTTCCTCCAGATCGTTTACGGCCGCACCCAGTCCGCCTTCTCCGAGGGTGGTCTGCCCATCGGCGGTTCCCTCGAGGACCTCGGCAAGAACCTCCGCAGCCAGGTGGGTACGATGTACGGTACCAAGCTGAAGGGTTCCCGTTACCTCGAAATGACCGAAGGCTACTGCACCCGCATGGCCCTCGACGCTGACAACGAGGTGATCGGCTACGAGTTTGTCAACCTCGGCAAGCTCATGGACGCTCTGAAGGGCGGCGCCACCGGCCCTGAGGCCATTGAGAAGGCCAAGGGTACCTACGGCCGCTTCAAGGATGCCGTGAAATATATTGACCCCCGTAAAGAGTAAGAGACTATGGCACTTTTCGAAAGCTACGAGCGTCGTATTAATCAGATTAATGCCGCTCTCAACAAATACGGTATCAAGGACATCGACGAGGCCAAGGCCATCTGCGATGCGAAGGGTATCGACCCGTACAAGATCTGCGAGGACACCCAGAAGATCTGCTTCGAGAATGCGAAGTGGGCTTACGTCGTGGGCGCCGCCATCGCCATCAAGAAGGGCGTGAAGACTGCTGCCGAGGCCGCTGAGGCCATCGGTGAGGGCCTGCAGGCCTTCTGTATCCCCGGTTCCGTCGCTGACGACCGTAAGGTCGGTCTCGGCCACGGCAACCTCGCCGCCCGCCTCCTCTCCGAGGAGACCGAGTGCTTTGCCTTCCTCGCCGGCCACGAGTCCTACGCTGCCGCCGAAGGCGCCATCAAGATCGCCGAAATGGCGAACAAGGTGCGCCAGAAGCCGCTCCGCGTTATCCTGAACGGCCTCGGCAAGGATGCTGCCAAGATCATCTCCCGCATCAACGGCTTCACCTATGTCCAGACGGAGTTTGACTACGCCACGGGCGAGCTGAAGATCGTCAGCGAGAAGCGTTACTCCGACGGTGTCCGCGGCGGCGTTCGCTGCTATGGTGCCGACGACGTCCGCGAGGGTGTCGCCATCCTCTGGAAGGAGAACGTTGATATCTCCATCACCGGTAACTCCACGAACCCGACGCGCTTCCAGCACCCCGTTGCCGGCACGTACAAGAAAGAGCGTGTCCTCGCGGGTAAGAAGTACTTCTCCGTGGCTTCCGGCGGTGGTACCGGCCGTACCCTCCACCCGGATAACATGGCCGCCGGTCCTGCCTCCTATGGTATGACCGACACCCTGGGCCGTATGCACTCCGACGCGCAGTTCGCGGGCTCTTCCTCCGTGCCTGCACACGTGGAGATGATGGGCTTCCTGGGCATGGGCAACAACCCGATGGTCGGCGCTTCCGTCGCCGTCGCCGTGGCTGTTGCGCAGGCGATGTAAGATTCGCCGGTCGGTGCCGGCGAATGACGAACGTTCTGCCGGCTTGACTATATTAAAAGAAGCAGCTCCTAGCGGGCTGCTTCTTTCATTTTCTCGGCCACGATCGTGGCGGCGTTGCGGATGATCTCGGGGCAGGGGCGCTTCTTGTAATACTCCGCCGTGCGTTCCGACGGCGCCGGGCCTTCCTGGCCCTTCACGCGCAGGCCAAGCAACTCGCCGCAAATGATGCTGCCGCCGTTGCGGGCGCGGAATTCCGCCGCGAGCTCCTGCACCAGGGCGTAATTGGCCGTGCGGGCTGCCATGTCAGACGGTCCGGCAGGGGAGAGGAAGCCGGCTATCATCGTGCAGGCGCTGAAACTGCCGCACACTTCCCGCAGGCGGGCAAAACCGCCGCCGAAGCCCGAACCGATGGTCTTCAGCAGCTCTTCGGATGCCTGCCCGTTCGCCTCCAACACGTCGGCGAAGGCCAGCAGGACAGCCTGGCAGCAGTTAAATCCCTGCAGGAAATAGTCCCGGGCGCGCGCTCCGCGCTCCGCGGGATCGAAGGAATCAGGTAAAATCATCATTTCTTATGATGCTGCAAAGATAGTAAACCTGCTTCCAAATTACTAATTTCGCAGCGTACAAAATGGATACAAACCAAACAATTAAAAGTTATGCAAATTATATCAGTTACCGGTCGTGAGATCCTCGATTCCAGAGGAAATCCTACCATCGAAGCAGAAGTTACCCTTGATTCCGGTTTTGTCGGCACCGCTGCCGTCCCTTCCGGAGCCTCCACCGGCGAGAACGAAGCCCTCGAGCTTCGCGACGGAGATAAGAAGCGCTATGGCGGCAAGGGCGTTCTGAAGGCCGTTGCCAATATCAACGAGAAGATCGCCCCGGCGATTATCGGCATGGATGCTACCGAGCAGCGCGCCATCGATCAGAAAATGATCGAGCTGGACGGCACCGCCACCAAGAGCAACCTGGGTGCGAACGCCATCCTGGGCGTGTCCCTGGCCGTTGCCAAGGCTGCTGCCGCCGAGCTCCAGGTCCCGCTGTATCGCTACCTGGGCGGTACCAATACGTATGTCCTCCCGGTTCCGATGATGAACATCATCAACGGTGGCGCCCACTCCGACGCCCCGATCGCTTTCCAGGAGTTTATGATCCGCCCGGTCGGTGCAGCCAACGAAGCCGAAGCCGTCCGAATGGGCGCCGAGGTCTTCCACGCCTTGCAGAAAGTCCTCAAAGGCCGCGGTCTGAGCACCGCCGTTGGCGATGAAGGCGGCTTTGCCCCCGCGTTGAAGGGCATCGACGATGCGCTCGACTGCATTATCGAGGCCATCAATAACGCCGGTTTTGAACCGGGCAAGGACGTGACCATTGCGATGGACTGCGCCGCATCCGAGTTCTGCTTCAAGGAGGACGGCAAGTTCTACTATGACTACAAGCAGCTCAAGGATGGCAAGAAGAAGGATCCGCGTGGCCGCAAACTGACGACCGACCAGCAGATTAATTATCTCAAGCAGCTGATAACCAAGTACCCGATCGACTCCATCGAGGACGGCTTGTCCGAGGAGGATTGGGAAGGCTGGGTGAAGCTCACCAAAGCCATCGGCGACCGTTGCCAGCTCGTGGGCGACGACCTCTTCGTTACCAACGTGAAGTACCTGCAGAAGGGTATCGAGATGGGCGCTGGCAACAGCATCCTCATCAAGGTGAACCAGATCGGCTCTCTGTCCGAGACGCTCGACGCGATTGAAATGGCCCACCGTCATGGCTATACGACCGTGACCTCCCACCGCTCCGGCGAGACCGAGGACACGACGATTGCCGACATCGCCGTCGCGACCAACAGCGGCCAGATCAAGACCGGTTCGCTGAGCCGGACCGACCGCATCGCCAAGTACAACCGCTTGATGAAGATCGAGTTGGAATTGGGCGCGACTGCGAAATACGGCTATAAAAAGCTCCGTTAGATTCTTCGCTGTGCTCAGAATGACAGAAGAAGGCGCCTGCAATCGCGGGCGCCTTCTTTGTAGGCTTATTTGTCGATAAAACTGCGGATGAACGACGTTGTCGGGAGATCCTTGTCCGACACGGGGACAAAATAGTGCAGGAAATGCAGCAGGCGGTACGCCTCGCTGTATTCCGGGCAGTTCTTCGGCACTGTGGCGAGAATCCGCTCGGCGTGCGTGCGGAGCACGGCGAATTCGAGCAGGTAGGCCGAGTTGAAGAGTACGTCGGCCGTCTCCTGATAAGGGTAGATCCACTTGACTTCCGCGCGACGCACGTTGGGCCAGTTGGAGATGGTCTCCCGGGCCGAGAAGGCGCCTTTGTTGTAGTCGCGCACGATACGGCGCAGCAGGCGGTTGTCGCTGGTCGGGATGCAGTTGTGGTCGTCGAGCGAGATGCTGGTGATCGTGTTGATGAAGATGCGGAACTTGGCAGCGTCGGGGACCAGGTTGGTCAGGGCCGGATTGAGCGCGTGAATGCCCTCGATCAGCAGGATGGAACTCTCGTCGAGTTTAAGCTTCTTCCCGTTGAATTCCCGCTTGCCAGTCACAAAGTTATACTCAGGCACCTCGACTTCTTCTCCAGCTAAAAGTTGGAGCACGTCTTCCTGAAGGTAGTCGTGATCGACCGTGTCGAAATTGTCGAAATCATAGGTCCCGTCGGGTAGCTTGGGCGTGTCCAGGCGGTTGACGAAATAGTCGTCCGTCGAGAAGGATACCGGATGCAGGCCGCAGGCCTTGAGCTGGACGCTAAGGCGGCGGCAGAAGGTGCTCTTGCCGCTGCTGGTCGGGCCGGTGATCAGCACGATGCGCACGGGGTCCGCCATCGCGTGGCGGCGGTCGATTTCCTCGGCGATCTCAACGATCTTTTTCTCCTGCAGCGCCTCGGCCACCTGGATGAGGTCCGGGGCCTGACCCTGCTGGCAGGCTTCGTTTACGTCACCGACGTTCGACAGGCCCATGATGCGGTTCCAGCGAAGCGTCTCCCGGAAGATCTCAAAAGTCTTGGGCTGCTCGAAGAAGGGCGCCAGCTCTGTGGGCGAGTGCCGGTCGGGCACGCGCAGCAGCATGCCGCCCTGGTAGGCGCTCAGCTCCCAGACCTTCAGCAGGCCGGTGCCGGGCACCAGCGCGTCATAGAAGTAGTCGGCGGTATCCTCAAGCGTATAATAGGTAATATAAACGTCGTCGCAGGTGCGCAGGAGCTTGACCTTGTCTTCCAGGCCGAGTTTTGTGAAAATGCGGATGGCTTCGGCGGTCTGTACCTCGTGCCGCCGGAAGGGGATATCCTGGGAGACGAGTACGCGCATGTGCGCACGGACGGCTTCGACCTCTTCGGGCGAGACGGGCGTGCCGTCCGGCTTGTCCACGGTGCAGAAATAGCCCTTGGAAATGGGCCGGCGCAGGATGACGCGATAGCTTGGATACAGATCGCGCATGGCCTTGCAGAGCAGGAAGCTGAGCGAGCGGCAGTAGATGCTGCGGCCATTGTAGGAACGGTAATCCAGAAACTCGACGTCCCGGTTGTTGAACACCCGGAATTTCAAGCCCTCGGAGACATTGTTCACCTTGGCGGAGAGGATGTCGTAGGGACGCTCGAAGTCAAAGGCGGGCAGCATGTCCAGCAACGTGGTCCCTTCCTGGAATTCCTGGAAGGTGTCCGTGTTCTTGCAGTAGATTTTCAGCATACTCGAAGCGGTTTTCCCTTACAAAATTAACATTTATTTAGTATATTTGTATCCCGATTGGACCAAAAGGAAATTCCATGTCTTATATTCCGCAAGATGCTTCCCTGCAGCTGCTGGGATTGCAGAACAGCACAAGCATCTATCAGCTCCGGTCCGACGGGCTGACCAACCAATATTATGTCGTAAGTGGCGATGGAACCCGCCACTTGATGGCGTCGCCGGAGGTCGTTGGCTACGAGTCTTATCTGGCGATGAAGCCGGCCACGACGGCTGCCCTGCAGTATTTCTCCGAGCATGGCCTGGCCTGCGACGTCGATATCCTGACGATCCTGCGCGGCGGTCTGAATTATCCGTTGGAAGAGTGCTGCTACAAGGCCGGCATCCGCGTCCCCAACATGAACTTCATCTCCTGCGAACGCCACATCGAGAACGGCGTCATCACGGGGCTGGACATCAAATACGAGAAGCTTCATATTGCGAAGGACATCACCCTGATGATCGGCGACATCATCGCGAGCGGCGACACGCTGCGCCTGTGTCTGTCGCAGGTCATCGACCGCTTCCGCCGGCGCGGCGGCAGCCTCAAACGGATCATTTTCTTCACCGTAGGCGGCACGAAGGCCATCCCCCTGATGGAACGCTTTACGGCCGAAATCCGCTCGTATTTTCCCGAATTCGAGGGTTTTTGCTGCGTTTTCTATGAAGGCATCTTCACGGTCTATGAGGACAAAGGCGTGACGGGCGTCAACATCCCGGACATCGACTTCGGCTGGCGGGGCGGCTTCGTGGCGCCGGAGTTCCGCCACTACGTGCTGAGTTTCCTCGAAGACGCGCTCTTCGAGAAATGCATCATCTACGATGGGGGAGCGCGCCGCTATGAGATCCCCGCTCACTATGAAGAGGTGATGGATTATTGGGAATCGCTGCTTGCCGTGGCGCCGCAGGTGGACTTCCAGGCGTTCGTCGCCGAGAAGATCGGCTACAGCCGTCCCATCGGCTACGATGCCTGGCGCGCGCTGAACGGCTATTCAGAACTGGATGTCCGCGAGCTCTATGATTTGGAGCAGCACTACCTCGACATCGTGTCCGGACGGACCCTGCAAGAGATTTGCGAACGCCGTATCCGCGAGATTCGCGCTGATTTGGGAAAATATATACAACAAGCATAAAACGATGAGTACCAAAACCAAAATCGATTACGACTACACGACCAGCAAGGTCGCACAGAACGGTCGCAAGAGCAACCTGAGCATGTTCATGATCATGCTCGGCTTCACTTTCTTCTCTGCCAGCATGTGGGTGGGTCAGCAGATGGCCGCCGGCTTGGATTTCAAGGGATTCATCCTGGCCATCCTGCTTGGCGGCGTCATCCTCGGTGCCTACACCGGCGCCCTGGGTTTCATCGGCGCGGAGAGCGGCCTGACCCTGGACCTGCTGGCCCGTAAGAGCTTTGGTGTCAAGGGCAGCTGGCTGCCCAGTGCCATGATCAGCTTCACGCAGGTGGGCTGGTTCGGCGTGGGTCTTGCCATGTTCGCCATCCCCGTGGCCAAAGAAATCCTCGGCCTGGAAGTGACCCCCGACCACATGCCGATCGTCGGCTATGTCTTGGTCGCCGTGGCCGGTCTCCTGATGACGGCCAGCGCCTATTTCGGCATCAAGAGCCTGACGGTGGTCAGCTACATCGCGGTCCCGCTGGTGGCGGTCCTCGGCACGGTGGCGATGATCATGGCCGTCAAGCGCGGCGACGCCACCCTGGTGGAGCAGTTCTCCCGCGGCGCCAAAGATATGTCCATCATCGCCGGCGCCGGCCTCGTGATCGGCAGCTTCGTGTCCGGCGGCACGGCTACGCCCAACTTCACCCGCTTCGCGAAAAATGCGAAAGTGGGCCTCTGGGTGACGGTCGTCGCCTTCTTCATCGGGAATAGCCTGATGTTCCTGTTCGGTGCCGTGTCCAGCATCTATGCGGGCGGCAACGACATCTTCGAGGTGATGCTCAACCTGAACCTCTTCTACGTGGCTATTCTGGTCCTCGGCCTGAATATCTGGACCACCAACGACAACGCTCTCTACACCGCCGGTCTCGGTCTGTCCAATATCACGGGCATCTCCAAGAAGACCATGGTGCTGATCTCCGGCGTCATCGGCACGGTGGCCGCCGTGTGGCTGTACTGGAACTTCTGCGACTGGCTGAACGTGCTGAACTGCACCCTTCCGCCTGTCGGCATCATTCTGATCCTTAGCTACTTCTGCAATCGCAGGCGCTATCTGGACGACGCCATGCCCACGATCACCGTCAACTGGTGGGCCGTGGCCGGTGTCGCGCTCGGCGCCGTGGTGGCCAACCTGGTGAAGTGGGGTATCCCGTCCATCAACGGCATGGCTGTCGCGGCCGTCTGCTTCCTGATCGGCGAGGCTGTTCGTAAGAAATAAACATTAAAACTGTCAAATATGAGCAAAGTACACGTTATCGACCATCCGATGGTGCAGCACAAGCTGTCCATCATGCGTGACAAGGAGACGGGCCCCAAGGATTTCCGCCAGTTGCTGCAGGAAATCTCCCTGCTGATGGGCTACGAAATCACTCGCGAGATTCCTCTGGAAGAAATCCAGATTGAAACCCCGATCTGCAAAATGACCGCTAAGCGGGTCCTGGGCCGCAAAATGGCTATCATTCCCATCCTGCGTGCGGGCTTGGGTATGGTGGACGGCCTGCTTGACCTCGTGCCGGTTGCCAAGGTTGGCCATATCGGCCTGTACCGCAACGAGAAAACGCACGAGCCGGTCGTCTATTACTGCAAGCTTCCGGAGGATATCAACGACCGTTTCGTGATCGTGACGGATCCGATGCTTGCCACGGGCGGCAGTTCCTGCGACGCCTTGCAGATGCTGAAGGACCGCGGCTGCACCAATGTCAAGCTGATGTGCCTCGTGGCAGCGCCGGAAGGCATCGCTAAGGTGCAGAAGGCGCATCCGGATGTGGATATCTACGTGGCTGCGATCGATGAGCGGCTGAACGAGAATGCCTACATCGTTCCGGGTCTTGGCGACGCCGGTGACCGCATCTTCGGCACGAAGTAACAGCTGCTGACTGCCGAGTACAGACTTACCCCCTGAAACGCATTTTCCCGACAGGGTTCATTTTTTAGCGCTTCAGGGGGTTTCTGTCTGCCTTCGGATGTGCTTCGGAGCGAAGCGACCGGAGGGGTTTGGGGAGTCCGCTCCCCAATGAATAATGTGCTACGATAGCAACGCTAGTAGCTATCGTAGTATTTGGCTTCGCGGGGCGAGACCTTCGACATATTGTCCAGGAGATCCTGGTTGGTCTTGTACTCGTCCATCAGCTGAAGCATGAAATTCATCGCCTCGGTCGGGTTCATGTCCGCCAGGAGCTTGCGCAGGATCCAGATCCGCTGGCTCTGGTCGGCACGGTAGAGCAGGTCGTCGCGACGGGTGCCGGAGAGCACTACGTTGACGGCCGGGAAGATGCGCCGGTTGGCGAGCGTGCGGTCGAGCTGGATTTCGCTGTTGCCGGTGCCCTTGAATTCCTCGAAGATGACCTCGTCCATCTTGGACCCGGTCTCGGTCAGGGCCGTGGCGAGGATGGTCAGGGAACCGCCGCCCTCGATGTTACGCGCGGCACCGAAGAAGCGCTTCGGCTTCTGCAGGGCGTTGGCGTCCACACCGCCGGTCAGCACTTTGCCGGAAGCCGGCTGCACGGTGTTGTAGGCGCGGGCGAGGCGGGTGATGGAGTCGAGCAGGATGACGACGTCGTGGCCGCATTCGACCAGACGGCGGGCCTTCTCGATGACCATATTCGCAACCTTGACATGCTTCTCGGCAGGCTCGTCGAAGGTGGACGCGACCACCTCGGCCTGCACGCTGCGCTGCATGTCCGTAACTTCCTCCGGGCGCTCGTCCACGAGCAGGACGATCTCGTATACTTCCGGATGGTTGTTCGCGATGGCATTGGCAATGCTCTTGAGCAGCAAGGTCTTACCGGCCTTCGGCGGGGAGACGATCAGCATACGCTGGCCCTTGCCGATAGGCGCGAACATATCGACGATGCGGCAGCTGATGTCGCGGCTGCTGGCACCGCCCGTGAGGTTGAACTTCTCGTCCGGGAAGAGGGGAGTCAGGAAGTCGAACGGCACGCGGTCGCGGATGAACTCGATGCTGCGGCCGTTCACGGACAGGATTCGCACCAGCGGGAAATATTTGTCGCCTTCGCGCGGCGGACGGATCTCGCCCGTCACGGTGTCGCCGCTCTTGAGGGCGTTGATCTTGATCTGCTGCTGGGAGACGTAGATGTCGTCCGGGGAATTCAGATAATTGTAGTCCGAAGAGCGGAGGAAACCGTAGCCGTCCGGCATGATTTCCAGCACGCCCGTAGCTTCAACGGTGCCTTCGAATTCCGGCGCGCGCTGGCGCTGCTGCTGGTTATTCTGGAACCGCTGGCGCTGCTGCTGTCCGCCCTGCGGCTGGTTCTGCTGCGGGCGCGGCTGCTGGGCCTGGGGTGCCTCGGGTGCTTCCTGGGGCTTGGCCTCGGCCGGCTGAACAGCCGCGCTCTCCTGGGGAGCTTCGGCGTTCTTGGGCTTGCGGCCGCGCTTTTTGGGAGCGGCCTGCTCCGGCTGCTGGGGCGTCTCGGCGGCGGCCTCCTGCGCCGGCTTCTCCGGGGCGGGGGACTCAGCCTTGGGGGCCTTCTGCTTCCGGTTCGCCTGCTTTTCCGGCTTCTCTAGCTTCGGCTCTGCGGCGGGGGCGGACTCAGCCGGCTTCGCCTCGGCTTCCGCTTTCTTGGCGGGGCGGCCGCGGCGGGCCTTGGGTTTGGCGTTTTCGGGGGTAGGCTTCACCGACTCCTGGCGCGCTTCCGCGTCCAGGATCTGGTATGCCAGGTTTTCATTGTCTAATTTCTTGATGCCTTTGATATTCAGGTCATTGGCAATGGTCTCGAGCTGCTCTCTGTTCATTTTGTCCAGCTCGAACAGTTTGTGCGTCATGTTGGAAAAATAATGTATCCAGCGATTGCCGGATTGTTTGATGCGCAAATATACGCAAAATCTTTAATTATCCCAATAACTGTTACTTCTTTTGAAGCGCAACAGGTCGGCCAGCGCAGCGGCGTTAGCGGCGATGCGGAAGCTGTAAGACTTCCATTTTCCGGTCGGAATCCAGGACACGGCGATGTTGAAGCAGTGCAAGTCGTAGGAGGCGCTGATGCTGGTGGTCGTGAGTTGTTTGGCCACGAAATCGAAGCCCGAGCTGATGTTGATGGACATCTTGGGCGTCAGCTTGATATTGCCCGACGCGCTCAGCGTCGCGGAGATCTGGTCCTTGTGCGCGACCCTGTTCAACTCATTGTTCCAGTTGTAGTTGCGCGTCATGGAGAAATTGGCGCTCAGGTTCACCGACCAGGGCACGTTGGGATTGGCGTAATAGATCCACCCTTCCGGGATATATTCGCCCGTAACCGGGTGGTAATAGATGCGCTGGTAATAATCTGCCGCCGAGCTGCCGCGGCCGTTCTGCCCGGTACCGTCGTAGCCGTTCATCGCGCCCTTGCCGGCGAGGGAATAAGATGCGGACATCGAGAAATTGGTCAGGCGCGCCAGGCCCTGCCCGGCCGCCACGGCGAAGCGGTTGTATCGCATGCCCCTGTCGCTGATGGCATACGGGTCGAAGGCGGCGCTGGCGCTGATGTTGACCGCATTGAACAGGGTCGTGGACATGGTCAGGCGGATGGTGCTCATGCGCAGGGAGTCCGCCAGGAAGTTGTAGCTGGTGCTCAGCGTCAGCTGGTCGATCAGCTTGACCTTCTTGGATCCGGTACCCGTGGTGTCGGCGAAGTCGCGCACCTTGGCTTCCAGGTTGTTGCCGATGCTCAGGGTGGCCATGCCGGACTGGCCCGGCGACGGGGGACTGTTCAGCTGGCCGGAGTAGATGTTGTACTGGTAAACTTTCTCGTCTCCGGCTGCGTTGATGTAGTTCAGGGTTCTGTAGCCGTTGGCGTAGGTTCCTTTTTCCGGGCTCCAGGAGAAGCCCAGCGACGGTGAAATTACGTGCCGGATGGCCTGGATGCGATGGTGCTTGCCGAAGTTGAACGTGCCGTACAGGCGGGTGCTGAAAGACGCGCCGACCGAATAGTTCTGCGTAATGCCGAACGTGTTGAACTGGTGCGTGGGTTGTGCCTCCACCCGGTCCGTATCGGGGTTGTAGGCGTATTCCGTCTTCTGGAAGAACCAGTTTTGCGAATAGCTGACCGACGGGGCGAAGCTGATGTATTTCAGGAGCTGGAAGCTCGGCAGACCGATCTCGAAATCGTGCGACATGCCGGTCTTGAACTTTTCCAGCATGGAGGCGTTGAAAGCAAACTCCGAGGCCTTGAAATTGATTTTGTTCTGCAGCGTGGTGCGGTAGCCGATGGAGAAGCGCTCGTAGAAGCGCTCCTTGCCGACGCGGTTCTTGCGCTTGAACGGATACATCGTGCTCATCGTGAAGGTCACGTTCGGCAGGGTGAAAGTATAGGAGGAATCCCGGGAGTTCTGGCTGTGCAGGGCGTTGACGCTGAGGTTGAACTTGCCGTTCCAGTTGCGGGACCAGGAGATGGACGAGGAGACCTGATTCTGGATGGCTTCATTGACGGAGTGCGAATTGTAACGGCTGTTGGACGGGCTCTGGAAGTTGACGGAAGCACTGAAAGTCGTGCCCGGATGGGCCTTGGAATCCTGCGTGTGAGACCATCGGAGGCCGAAGTTGCGCGTCTGGAAGAAGTCCGGGGAGCCTTTCTCGCCCGTTTGGTCGTTGGAGTAGTTGAGCGCGAACGTACCGTTGAATTTGTAGTTGACCTTGTAGCGCGAGTTGATGTCTATGCCCCAGGAACCCAGGGTGTAGTAGTCGCCGGTCACGGACAGGTCGAAATGGTCGCCGAACACGAAATACATACCCAGGTCGCGCATATAGAATCCGCGTGCTTCCTCCTCGCCGAAGCTCGGAAACAGCAGGCCCGTGGCGCGCTGCGGCCGCTTGGGGATGAAGCCGAAGGGGAGTCCGATGAAGGGGAGATGGACATCTTCGATCACCAGGTGTGCGGGCCCGAAGACGGTGGTCTTGGTCTGGCTGATGACCTTGCCGACGCTCAGGTCTATGTAATAATGGGGATGGTCTTCTTCGCAGACCGTGTATTTGCCGTGGGAGAGGTTGATGGAGTGGTCGTCCATCATCTTGATGTCACGCCCGTGCAGGATGCCCTCTTCGTCGTTCGTGATCATATTCTTGATCCGGGCCTTGCGGGAGTTGAAGTTGTAGCGCACCTCCTCCATGTTGTAGGTCTGTTTGCCCTGGGTCATGACCGGGCGGCCGTTCCATTCGCCGGAGAGACTGTCATAGACGCCGCAGGCAAAGACGGTTCCGGCATTCATGTCGTACTCCATGTAGTTGGCGGTGAGCTGCATGTCCTGGTATTTCACCGTGGTGGCTCCGTAGTAATAGATGAGGCGGTTGCCGTGCGAGAAGTCACTGATCATGGAGTCCGCCGCATTGGAGAAGGCCGGCACTTCGAGCGAGCTCTTTCCCAGCAGGGCCACGGAATCGGCCCGGCGCAGGGAATCGACCTGCCTCAGGGAGTCCCGGCGTGCCAGGGTGGCGGAGTCCGGGAGGACGACCTCTTTCTCGACGCGGGAGCCGTAAACGGTTCCACCGCGGCGGTTGCGTCGCAGCTGCGCATTCGCATCCGGCGCAAGAAACGTCGTCAGCAGCAGCGTAGCGAAACAAAATATGAACGAGGCCTTCTTCAAATGCTGGTTTTTTGCTATATTTGCAATCTACAAAGATACTTTATATTTTTGAAACGCACAATCTGCATTGTCCTTGCCGTATTGCTCTCGACGGCCTCCTGGGCGGATGAACATCTCCGCCTCTCCACAGTTGTCATTGACCCCGGCCATGGCGGGAAGGATCCCGGCGCCGTCAGCCGCGACAAGAAGTCCTACGAGAAGACCTTCACGCTGAGCATTTCCCAGGCCATTGCAGACAAGATCCGTGCCGCCTATCCCGACGTAAAAGTGATCCTGACCCGCTCCGACGACCGTTATGTGACGGTGGGCGGCCGGGCGGATATCGCCAACAAGGAGGAGGCCGACCTCTTTATCTCCGTGCACCACAATGCCGTGGCCAGCGCTTCGCCCAACGGCTTCTCGGTCCATGTCCTCGGTCAGTCTTCCAAGAAGGGGACAGACCTGTATGCCAATAATATGGATATTGTCCGCCGGGAGAATGCCGTCATCCTGCTGGAAGACGATTATTCAACGACCTACGGAGATTTCGACCCGAACGATCCGGAGTCGTATATCTTCATGAACCTGATGCAGAACGCGAACCTGGAACAGAGCGTCCGCTTCGCCCAGCTGGTGGAGAAGAATCTGAAAGGCGGCCCGATCAAGAACGACCGCGGTCTCTCGCAGGATCCTTTCCTGGTTCTCTGGCGCACGGCTATGCCGGCCGTTCTGCTGGAACTGGGCTTTCTGTCTAACGACAATGACCTGAAGGTGCTCAAGAGCGCCGAGGATCGGGACAAGATCGCCGAGCGCGTCTTCCGGGCTTTTAAAGAATATAAGGAGATATACGAGGGGACCGTGATGACCGAAACGTCCGCCGCGACGCAGCCCGAGGAACAGAAGTCTGCCGAAAAACAAGCGGCGCCCAAGCAGGAGACCAAACAGGAGATCAAGCAAGAAAAGAAGCAGGAAGCAAAGCAGGAGACGAAGGCGAAAACGGTCTATGCCGTGCAGATCTTCGCCGTCGGCAAGAAGCTGGATCCGAAGGCCCGCGAATTCATGGGCTACACGCCCAAAATCATCCAGGGAGAGAAGCTTTATAAATACTATATAGGGGTAAGCGATTCGCTCGCCGGTGCGCGTAAAAATCTGCCCGCCATCCGGAAAAAATACCCCGATGCTTTCTTGGTTAAAATCACCGGGTTGGAAGTCTCCCGGATCAATTAAAAATTCGTAGCATTCTCCGGAATATCCGTATGATTTTCAAGCGGAAATCCGATTCCGGATTACTGAATCGATTCTGGGCTAATTTAGATTAAATCTAAATAGTTAAATGCTTGAATTTTAAGACAATTATTGTTTGATGGCTTTTGTAACGTGTTGATTAGTAGATATATAGAAACGGCTTGATATGCACCCCGTTCCTATATAGTTTAGCACAAATAATTTTCAAAAGCAATATCAAAAAAATATTTTTTTCACTTTTTTTTCCTCCATCTTTGCACACGCAGTTCGGCCTAGTTGGTTGGTCGCACTGTTTGCACCACTAAATGGATTCTCAAGAGAGACATATTCAAGTTTGGAACGACTGTCTGCGCATCATTGAGCAGAACGTCGAGCCCCAGCAGTTTAAGGTATGGTTCCGCCCGATCCGTGCCGTCTCGCTGCAGGACTCCAAACTGACCGTCGAGGTCCCGTCTCTTTTCTTCCAGGAGTACGTCGAATCCGCCTTCTTGGACATCCTCCGCAAGACGCTCAAGCGCGTGGTCGGCGAGGACGCCCAGCTGAGCTATATGGTTCGTCCGGTGACCAACCAGCCGGAGATGCGTTTCTCGGGCCAGCGGGCCACTACGCCGGTGAATCCGCAGGTGACGATCAACACGACCCCGAGTGCCCATCCGAGTCCGTTTATCTATCCGGGCCTGCACAAAGTCCAGATCGATCCGCGCCTCAATCCGGTCTATTGCTTCGCCAACCTCATCCAGGGTGAGTGCAACAAGATGGGCGTGACTGCCGGCGAGAACATCGCCGCTGCCCCTGGCAAGACGGTCTTCAATCCGCTCTTCATCTTCGGCGGCCCCGGTTTGGGCAAGACCCATCTTGCGCAGGCCATCGGCATCGCCATCAAGGAGAAGTTCCCTGACCAGGTGGTGCTCTACGTGACGGGCAACGAATTCAAGACGACTTATATGCATGCCGTGTCCGTGATGAACAAGCTGACGGACTTCATGGCGTACTATATGAAATTGGATGTGCTGATCGTGGACGACATCCAGGACCTGCTCGGCCCCGGCTGTCAGAACGCTTTCTTTAACATCTTCAACTACCTGCACCAGAGTGGCAAGCAGCTCATCTTCACGTCCGACCGGGCTCCGGTGGACCTGCAGAATTTCGAAGAGCGCCTGCTTTCCCGCTTTAAGTGGGGCCTCTCCGTCCAGCTGACGCATCCGGACTACAAGACGCGTCTGCAGATGCTCCGTTCGCGCGCCGAGCGCGAGGGAGTCTCCATCCCGGACGAGGTGCTCGACTTCCTGGCCAACCGCGTCAAGACGAATTTCCGGGAGCTGGAAGGCTCGCTGATTTCGCTGATCGCCCACGCATCCGTGGAGCGCGGCCGCACGATGCTCGAGCTGGCGAACGACATCACGGAGAATCTCGTCGGCGACGAGAAGTCCGATCTGGACATCGATAAAGTGCAGAAATCCGTGTGCGAGTACTTCAACATCAGCCGCGAGGATCTGCTGTCGAAGTCGCGCAAGCGCCAGATCGTCCAGGCACGCCAGATTGCGATGTTCCTGAGCCGCAACCTCATCACCAACTGTTCGCTCGCCACGATCGGGCAGGAGATCGGCGGCAAGGACCATGCGACTGTCCTGCACGCCTGCACCACCGTCTCCGACCTGATGGCCACGGACAAGGTATTCAAGAAATATGTGACGGACATCGAGTCGATGCTCGTGCCCGCTTCCCGATAATCCTGTATCACAATATGTTCCAGATTGCCCCTTCCATTCTGGCGGCGGATTTTCTCCATCTGGAGAAGGACATTGAACTTATCAACCGCTGCGGCGACATCATCCACCTCGATGTGATGGACGGCACGCTCGTTCCCAATATTTCATTCGGTTTCTCGGTCATCGACCAGGTGGCCAAAATCGCCAAAGCTCCCATGGACGCGCATTTGATGGTCGTTCACCCGGAGCGCTGGTTTGAGAAGCTGGCAAAAGACGGTGTGCAGATGTGCTCCTTCCACTGGGAGGCCGCCGGGCGTAGCACCTCGCGCTTCATCGAGAAGCTCCATTCGCTGGGACTGAAGGCGGGTGTGGCCATTAATCCGGACGTTCCCGTGAGCCGTCTGTATCCGTACATCGGCAAAGCCGATTATTTCCTGGTGATGTCCGTATTCGCCGGTTTTGGCGGGCAAAAGTTCATCTACGAGACGCTGGACCGTGTGGAAGCCCTGAAGGCGGAAATCCAGCGCAGGGGAGCGCGCGCGCTCATTGAGATCGACGGCGGCGTATATGCAGATAATGTCCGCGCTGTCGAAGAGTGTGGCGTGGATATCGCCGTGGCAGGCAGCGCCGTGTTCGGCGCGCCGGATCCGGCAGCGGCTATTTCGGCCCTTCGGGGAGCCTGAACATAAATTTCCCGAATTCTTCTTGCAGAGAGATTCTGCCGTCGTGCGAGGCCAGGAAGCCGAAGCGGCGGCGGATTTCTTTTTCCAACGCGATCAGCTCCGCCGCGGGGTCGAATGGTTGCCCGGTCAGCTCGCGCAGCGAGACGGGGTTGGGGAGTTCCGCGGGCCAGCCGGTCTCGTTCAGGTTCAGGCCGATGCCGACGATGCTTTCGCGCACCTGACCCTCTGAAATCGTGTTTTCAATGAGGATGCCGCAGATCTTTCGGTCCTCCACCCAGATGTCGTTGGGCCATTTGATGCGCGCCTGGACGCCGTGGGAGAGCAGGTAGTCCCGCAGGGCGAGGGTGGTCACCTGCGTGATCAGCAGGGCGTCGGAAGCGGCCAGCGCGCAGGCTCCCTCGAAGCGGTACAGAATGCTGAAGGTAAGGTTCTGCCCGGGGGTCGCGTACCAGGTGTGCGTGCCCTGTCCGCGGCCGGCTGTCTGCTCGCGCGTGGCAATGATTGACAAATTGTCAAACGCTGAAATCCGCTTCCTGAGCTCGCTGTTGGTCGAATCGACCGTGTCCAGCCAGAGAATATGCGCGCCTTCGTGGGATGGTTCCATTTTTGTTATTATATTTGTAAAAGCAAAAATACGCAAGATGCCTCAAAAACCCAACAATAACGATTCGCGTAAACCGAAAATCATCCGAATCAACTTATCGTGGCTTTATATCATCCTTCTGGTTGCCATCGGCTATATGCTGTTCAACCAGAACGGTCCCGCTCCGCAGAAGATCGAGTGGGCGCAGGTCCGGCAGATGATGCTGGACGGGGATGTCAAAGAAATCCACTTCATCCGCAACGACTTCAAGGGAACGATCACCATCCAGCCTGACAAGCTCGGCAAGTATGCCGGCATGTATGTCAACGGCAAGGTCCCGACCCATTCCCCGCACTTCTTCTTCCTGACTTCGACCAAGTTCGATCCGGAGGCGGAGTTCGCAGCCATCAACCAGACGCTCCCGGCGGAGAGTCAGATCAAGATCTACATGGAGAACGATGCCCGCATCTGGGCGAATGTCCTCGAGTGGGTGATTCCTACGGTCCTGCTCGTTCTGCTGTATGGCTTGCTGTTCCGTGGCATGGCCCGCAATATGAACGGCGGTGGTCCCGGTGGCCCGGGCGGCGGAATGAATCCCTTCAACGTGGGCAAATCCACCGGCAAACTCGCCGACAAGGACAAGGTCCAAGTTACCTTCAAGGACGTCGCCGGCCTGTACGGCGCCAAGGAGGAGGTGATGGAAATCGTTGATTTCCTGAAGAATCCGAAGAAATATACTTCTCTCGGCGGCAAGATCCCCAAGGGCGCTCTGCTCGTGGGCCCTCCGGGCACGGGTAAGACCCTGCTTGCGAAAGCCGTGGCAGGGGAGGCCGACGTGCCGTTCTTCAGCATCAGTGGCTCCGACTTCGTGGAGATGTTCGTGGGCGTGGGTGCAAGCCGCGTGCGCGACCTCTTCGCCCAGGCCAAGGAGAAGGCCCCGTGTATCGTCTTCATCGACGAAATCGACGCCGTGGGCCGTGCCCGTGGCAAGAATGTCGGCTTCTCGTCGAACGACGAGCGCGAGAATACGCTCAACCAGCTTCTCACCGAGATGGACGGTTTTGGCTCCAACAGCGGCGTGATCGTGCTCGCCGCGACCAACCGCGCCGACATCCTCGACAAGGCGCTCATGCGCGCCGGGCGCTTTGACCGCCAGATCCAGGTCACGCTCCCGGACCTGAACGAGCGTAAGGAAATCTTCCAGGTCCACCTCAAGCCGCTCAAACTGGCCCCGGACTTCGACCTGGAGCTCATTGCCAAGAATACGCCGGGCTTCTCCGGTGCAGACATCGCCAATGTCTGCAACGAGGCTGCCCTGACGGCCGCACGCCGCGGCAAATCCGATATCAATAATCAGGACTTCTCCGATGCGGTGGACCGCGTGGTCGGCGGCATCGAGCGCAAGAAGACTATTATGTCCCCGGAGGAGAAGCGCATCACGGCCTTCCACGAGGCGGGACACGCCGTTGCCGGTTGGCTGCTGCCGGGTTGCGACCCCGTGCTGAAGGTCTCCATCATCCCGCGCGGACAGGCCCTGGGCATCACCTGGATGCTTCCGGACGAGAAAGTGACCCTCTCCAAGTCCGATATGATGGACAATATGTGCAGCCTGGTGGCCGGTCGCGTGGCCGAAGAAATGGTCAACAATGGGGTGCCGTGCACCGGTGCGCTGAGCGACTTCGAGCGCATGACCAAGATCGCCTACGCGATGGTGAGCTACTACGGTATGAGCAAGAAGGTCGGCAATATCTCCTTCTACGACCCGCAGGGTGGCTATGAGTTCACCAAGCCCTATAGCGAGAAGACGGCCGAACTGATTGACTCCGAGGTCAAAGCCATCGTGGACGAAGTCACGGCCAAGACCCGCCAGATCCTGACAGACAACTGGGACGGCCTGACCAAGTTGGCCGAGCTGCTGATCGAGAAGGAGGTCATCATGGCCGATGATATCGAAGCGCTCTTCGGTCCCAAGGCCGGTACGCACGGCGAGGATCGTCTCCGCAAGGAGGAGAAAAATAGTCATTCCGGGCTTGATCCGGAATCTCCTGCCGTATGAAAGAGTTCTGGATCCGCACACTGACCGGAATCCTGTTTCTGGTCATCATGGTCTTCGGTATTATCTGGGACCGGGCCATCTTTACTTGCCTGTTCAGTATCATCCTGACCGTGGCGCTGGAGGAATTCTATAAAATGGCGCTCGGAACGCGTTTCCGCTTCCAGCAGCGGCTGGGCGTGGTTACGGGTATAACGGCTTTTTTGCTGGTCGGAGTATACTGCTTCTACGGAAACGTGGATCTTCGCTGGCTGACACTTATCTTAATCCCGCTGCTGCTGATCCCCGTCAGCTGCTTGTTCCTACCGTCCCGCGAGGGCTTGGGCGACCTTGGCTACATCTACGCCGGCCTGCTCTATATTGCCCTTCCGATTAGCCTTTCTCCGCTCCTGATGATGGACGGGGAAGTGTATGACGGCTGGTTCCTGCTCTCGTTGTTTATTATGATCTGGTGCTCCGACGTGGGCGCCTACTGCGTCGGCACGGCCTTCGGGCAGAAACCCAATTCGCGCAAGCTGGCGCCGAGCATTTCTCCGAAGAAGTCCTGGTGGGGCTTCTGGGGCGGGCTCTTCTTCTGCGTCGCTGCGGGTGTCGGGCTGCACTACCTGACCTGGCTGCCGTTCCCGCTCATTCATTGCATCGTGCTGGGCCTCATCGTAGGCGCGGGCGGCGTGTGCGGCGACCTGTTTGAATCCATCTGGAAGCGCCATTTCGGCGTCAAGGATTCCGGCAACTGCATCCCCGGCCACGGCGGCATGCTGGACCGCTTCGACAGCTCTCTGGTGGCCATCCCGATGGCTTGTGTATATCTGTCAATATTTGGCCTTTTATGAAAATAGACCGCAATTCATACGGCACGCTGGCCCTTGTTTACCTGGTCTGCATCGCGATTGCCGTCGCCGTTGTCCTCTTTGTCCCGCAGCACTGGATCCGTGGCGCCGTGATCGCGGCGATGGTCTGGGTCTGCGTGTGGCAGACGGCGTTCTTCCGCGTTCCGAAGCGCAAGCACACGGCCGGGCCGCAGGAAGTGACGTCCGTGGCAGACGGCAAGGTGGTGATCCTGGAGAAGGTTTACGAGCCGGAGTTCCTCAAGTGCGACTGCATCCAGCTCTCGGTGTATATGAATTTCTTCGACGTACACGCCAATTTCTGGCCGGCCAGCGGGGAAGTGAAGTACTACCGCTACTATCCCGGCGAGCATTTCCTGGCGTTCAAGCCGAAGGCGTCCGAGGAGAATGAGCACACTTGCGTGGGGATGCGCCTCGCTGGCGGGCAGAAGATCCTGTTCAAGCAGCTTGCGGGCGGCTTTGCCCGGCGCATTGTCTGTCACGCGCAGGAGGGAACGACGGTGGATGGCGGCACGCAGTGCGGCATCATCAAGTTCGGCTCGCGTATCGACATGTACCTGCCGCTGGACGCGAAGATTCGGGTGAAGGTAGGGGATTTAGTTCGCGCGTGCGAGACGGTCCTAGCTGAGCTATGACCGTCTCATCGCCGGCAAGCCGGCGAGTTAATGACGGGGGGCGTTCCCCCCGAAACCCCCTGCGTCGCTACGCTCCGAACCACGTAGAACCAAATCGAGCTCTGTCCGGAGCTGTTCTGCGTTTTTGAAAAGAATTCCTTTGATGCCGACGGCCTCGGCGCCGGCCACGTTGGCCGGGTTGTCGTCAACGAACACACATTCCTCGGCTTTCAGCCCGTAACGGTCCAGCAGAAGCCGGTACAGGCGTGCATCGGGCTTGAGAATCTTCTCGGCACCGGACACGACGAAGCCGTCCAGCAGGTCGAAAACCGGGTAGTCGTGGCGCACCAGCGGGAAGGTCTCGGCGGACCAGTTGGTGATGCCCCAGACGCCGTAGCCGCGCTCTTTGTATTCACGCACGAGCGCTTCCATGCCCGGAATCGGGCCGCCCATCATATCGACCCAGTGGTCGAAATACATGCGGATCTCCTTCTCCCATTTGGGGTAGAGGGCCACGCGCTCTTCCGTGATCTCGGAGATCGGGCGGCCTGCGTCGCACTGCGCGTTCCACGCGTAGGGACATATTTCCGTCAGGAACCACTCAGCCTTGGCCGGGTCCCCAAAATAAGGATCATAGAGGTAATGCGGATTCCAGTCTACCAGGACGGCGCCAAAGTCGAAAATGATGTTATTCAACATGCTTGGCACCCTTGGTGGTGATCAGGACGACGCCGTTGCCGCCGCGTGCACCGTAAATGGAAGCGGATGCATCCTTGAGGACCTCGACGGACTCAACCTCGTTGGGGTTGACGTGGTTAAGATCGGGGACCTCGATTCCATCCACCATCAGCAACGGCTCTCCGAAGCTGTTCAGCGGGCCCGTCTCGCGGATGCGGATCTTATCGCCGACCACCGTGACGCCCGGGATTCTGCCTTCCAGGTATTCGTACATATTGGCGTACGTTACCGTGGTCTTGTCCGACTTCAGCTGGCCCACGGCAGTGGTCAGGGCATCCTTGGAGGTGCTGCCGTAGCCGACGTTGACCATATCGTCCGTCTTCTCGTAAACGCGTACCTGACGCGTGGAGGAGCAGGAAACTGCGCAAAGCGTGAGCGCGATGAGAATAAATGCGTGTTTCATCTTGGTTCCAGTTTAACGTGTCAAATATAAGGATTATTATTTCGGACAACAAATTATATGCCTTTTTGCACCTCGCACTTGCAAGTACAGGATTTTTGCGTATCTTTGCATTCCCATTGGTGCGTTGGCCGAGTGGCTAGGCGCAGGTCTGCAAAACCTGTCACAGTGGTTCGATTCCGCTACGCACCTCTAAATCAAATTCTTCGATTCGCCGGCTTCTGCCGGCGAATTTTTTTATTAAAAGCCTCCATTTACACTTGCTAAATTAGCCGAAATATACTAATTTCGTACCCCAAATTTAAGTTAGTTAGTAGTTATGGAAGAAACAACAAAGTTGTTGTATGAGACTCCGGCAACGATAGTCGTTGAGTTGTCGACAGATAGTTTTATCCTTCAAGCCAGTGGCGGGGAGTATCCCGGATGGAATGAACAAAATATTTAATCTGGCGGAAGTTATGAAGAAAACCTTATTCTTTCTGTGCTTGTCGGTAACTGTGGGACTTCTGTCCTGCACCAAGGAAATGACGCCGCGGGAGGAGCCTTCCGCCGGTGTCCCAATGAACTTCGAGATCAGCGTTGCCGAGACCAAGGCTGCCAAGACCGCCTGGGAGGAAAACGATGTCATCTATGTGTTCTTCAAGGGTCTGGAGAGTAAATACCTTGTGATGACGCGTTCCAGCAATAGCTGGACCTGCACTTCCGGTGGCGATGCGCTACTGGACACGGATTTCAGCGCCCTGAGTGATAAGACCCTCACGGCAGTGCATTTCCCGGTGGCCGTAGATGTGAACTATGCCGCCGGTAAGTTCAGCTTCACCAAGAACGGGGCCCCGGTTTACAATTATTATCTCTCTCAGTCGGACAAGGCTTACACGGTGAACGGAACGACGGTCTCTGCCGTGTTGTCGATGCAAAAGCCCGCAGACTTCGTTCAGCTCCTTATTCCAATCGCTTCCGTAGAGGATGTGGCTAAATACGTTTTAACCTGTCCTCAAATTAAGCCAGTTGCTTGCAATAGCGTAAATACGGATGGTAGCATCAACGAAGTTAATCTGGAAGCGGGGGCCGGGTTAAACGGTTTCGGATACTCCGCTACTGGTGTCTTCGCCGGCCGGCTTGTCAATCCTTCTGCAGAGTCCTATGCGTTCACACTCACCTACAATGATGAGGCGATTTATTCCCTGACTCGAGCCAATGCGCTCACAGCAGGAAAAGCGTATAACTTCCCGACGTTAACCGATACAAAATGGACCAGCACTTCTCCCGCTCAGACGATGCAAAAACTCCGTGAGGACTTGGTTGAATTTGCACCGGACGTGCCCAGTAACAGTTACGGAGAAGTGAAATCATACCAGTATCTTTCAAATACCGCGGGACGCGAAAAAAAAGTGAGAGTATTGTTGCCTCCCAATTACGACACCAACAAGAAGTATCCGGTATTATTCGTTCTGCATGGTATTTTTGGCGACGAGAATTCTATGCTTGATGACGGATATGGTGTGAAGAAAATGATCGCCAATGCCATTTCTGAAGGTAAGACCAAAGACATGATTGTCATCTTCCCTCAGATGTACACCAGTCCGGCTGGAGATCAACCCGGAGGTTTTTCCTTCGATCAGCAGACCATGAGATATTATGACAAGTTTGAGGACGATCTTCTTAAAGACTTGCTGCCCTGGGCAAAACAACAGTTCTCGATTGCCGAAGGACGCAGGAATACGGCTATCACAGGCTTCTCATTGGGAGGACGTGAGGCCTTGTATATCGGGACTCAACATACGGATGTGTTTGGATTCGTTGGGGCGGCTTGCCCGGCTCCTGGTATTTTACCAACCACGGATCAATTCATGACTCACGAAGGTACGATTAAGAACGCTGCGGATTTTCGCTTGAAAGAAGGAAACCCTAAGCCATATATTCTTCTTATCTCCGGTGGGACCAATGACGGAACAGTCGGTGTTTATCCTAAGGGGTATCATACAACCCTGGAATTAAACAATGTGGATCATGTATGGCACTCCGTCTCAGGTACGGGTCACGACGGTAGTACCGTTCAACCTCACCTCTACAACTTCATGCGTCACATTTTCAATGTAGAAGGCTGAGCTGCTCGAACAGATAGGGGATGTGCGCATAAGTGTCATCTCTGAGGCCCAGCCGGACCATGATCAGATGTTTGTACGGGTTCACGTAAAGGACCTGCCCCCGGATTCCCAGTGCATAATAGCCTGGGAATCCGGGGGCTTTCTCTCTACGAATAAAGAAAAATGGTTCCGGCCACATCATCTGAAGCCGGGGCCACTCATTTGAGAGAGCAGCGTCTATCCCGCCATATCCTCGCTGGTTATCATCTCGCCGGTCGCGGTGTTCACGTAGTGCCTGGCTATTTCTTGGCTACTTTTTTTGTTTTTATTCCGCTGATTCTTACATTTGTGACAAAACTAGTAGTCATGAAAGGTTCAATTTGGGCGGCAGCGGCCTTATGCTGTATTGCAGCGGCGAGTTTGCTGCTTACTTCCTGCGAAAAGTATGGCATTTTAACCTACGGCAACGCCGTCGTCAGCATCAACACTGCGTCCCTCTACGAAGATTTGGGCGTTGTCGACGCGGTGGCCGAGAAGCTGGATCAGGGTGGTTATGTGGTGACCGACTCCGTGCTGTTTTATGACCAGCAAGGTCAGCTCGTGGCCAGGCGGGGGATTGAAGCCACTAGCCTGCACGACGTAAATATCATTCTCAGGGACCTCCCGAAAGGCACATATACCGTGGTGGCCTGGCAGACGACCAGCAGGGGAATTGAACCCTGGTGGTCGTTGATCGATGCCGACCAGCTTTCCACAGCCCGCATCGTACAAACCTATCCGTCGACAAGCGGTTTCATGGATGCTGTCGGTCTGTACACCTCGTCCGTCACCATTGGAAGCGAGGCTGCCGTCATTCAGGCAGAAATGGAGGCGATGGGCAGTGTCGTCGATATCAGCGTGGACGGCCTTACGCCGGAGTGCGAGTATGAAGGTGCGAGTTTGGTGATTTGGAGTGAGGCATTCCGCGTGGATGGTTTTTATCTCAATCCCGCCCGCAGCGGGGAAGACCGGTGGGTTCTCTCCGACAAAAAAATTGAAAGCGACCTTTCCTTTGGAATGATTTCATCCTCCATGCCCAGCAGAACGGACTTCACCCTCAGTCACGGTGAGAAAAAACGCGTTAGTTTATACGGTTACGATAAGACTACCTATGAGCGCAAGTTAATTATCAGTGCCGACATCGCCTTGAGTCCGGGCACCCATCCCGCCTTCTATTTCGATCTCAGGAGAATCAGCTACCAGCCTCCCTATACCGGCCCGGCGGCGGGATTCGCCGAATGGAAGGCAAATCGTGACGCCGGTTATCTTGTTTCCGACCCTTGCGTCGACTGGGGAACAGACCATCAGACGATTCGAAACCGTGTTGAAAGCATGATGTGGTGGAGGCGCTGCAACAAAGATCTGGAACAGGATGAGTATGGCTGGCTTCGGTACTATAGCGTCGCAAATAAACTCTATGAGGTGTATTATTTCGCCGAAGAGAGCGGAAAAGACCTGTTCCGTGTTTTTGTGTTCACCTCCGACGAAACAGTGCCGCTTGAGGTGGCCGTGACGCACGTGGCCTTGCAGGGCTATGAATTCAAAGGTTTGTTGCCCCATCCTGGGGAGCAGCAGCTGGGCAAGTGTTATGTCTTCCTTTCTGTTGATGAAAAAACGGAAGTCCAGATTCTCGAACGCGGCGCAGGGGGCTGGCAGATTATTTATATGCCTACTGAGCCCGAGGACTTGCCCAATATCATTCCCGCCGTTGGTTAGGGTAGCTGATAGGAATTGGTATAATAATTGCTATCTTTGCACCCCGGAGCGTACAAAATCCAATTTTTTTGTATGAAAAAAATTATTCTTTTGGCAGTTGCCGGCATGATGGCCGGTGCAATGTTTGCTTCTGCGCAGTTCCCCCCGATGGGTGGTATGCAGATGCCGGAGGGCATGGAGATGCCCAAGATCCTCACCCCCGAGGAGAAGACGGCCGACATGGCGCAGAAGTATGATCTTACCGAGGAGCAGCAGACCGCTCTGCTCGCTCTGAATCAGAAGTATGACGGCAAGCTTGAGTTCCGTATGAACCAGGAAGAAGGCGAGCGCCCGGACATCCGCAAGATGTCCGACGAGGAGCGTCAGGCCTACTTCAACAAGATGATGGAGCAGATGGGCGATATGCAGCAGAAACAGGCTGAGATCGAGAAGAACCAGAAGGCATACGAAGAGGAACTCAAGAACATCTTTGACAAGAAGCAGCTTCGCAAGTACCGCACCGATCTGCGTCGTGCCGAGGCTGAGCGCCAGGCTGCCATGCAGCGCGGGATGGGCGGCATGGGATTCCCTGGTGGCGGTTTCCCTGGCGGCGGTTTCCCGGGTGGTGGTTTCCCCGGCGGATTCTGATAAAACTGAAAACGGAGCCTGTGCGGCTCCGTTTTATTATTCCCACCAGGCTGGGCGGTCGTACGTGAATGCTTCTCGTTCGGCCGCCCAGGCTGCGTCTGTGAAGACGCTGTCGGCGCGGTCGGTGTAGAGCGTTCCGTCCAGGTGGTCGCATTCGTGCTGGAAAATGATGGCGGTGAAACCATCAATCCATTCGGCGACGTGCGTCCCCTCCGGGGTGCGGTACGTAACGTGGACGCGGGTGTGGCGGGGGACCATGCCGCTCTGTCCCGGCAGGGACAGGCAGCCTTCCTGGCCGACGGTGATCTCCCCGGCGAGACTGTCAATCTGGATATTGATATAAGGCTCGAACGGCTCTCCGGCCAGGTCCAGGCGCTGCAGGCAGACGATGCGTCGGTTGATGCCGACCTGCGGGGCGGCGATCCCTACGCCTCCCTGGGACGGGTCGTTGACCGTGGCGAGCATCTTGGCGATGAGCGTCTGCAGCTCCGGGGTGCCGAAGGCGCGCTCGGGGATGTCGCGCGAACTCGCGCGCAGGAAGACGCTGTCCTCGGGCATGACCGTGACATACATTACGGAGTCGGACTGGGTGATGACTTTCCGTTCCCAGGCGGTCCAGGGATCGCGCTGGCAGGACAGGGCGCACAGCAGCAGGGCCACACTGCAAATAATAAGACAGGTTCTTTTCATATTGCAAAAATAAATAAAACTGTCGTCATTCGCCGACTTGATCGGCGAATCTTGGAAATTCACGGACAAATCCGTAGCTTTGTGAAAAACCAATTTGCCACATTTCATGAAAGATTTTAACTACTACGCTCCGACACAGGTGGTGTTCGGTGAGCATTCCGAAGAAAAGGTTGCCGACCTGGTCAAGAAATACGGTGGACATAAGGTGCTGGTCCACTACGGCGGCAAAAGTGCCGCAAAGTCCGGCTTGCTGGATAAAATCGTCACGTTGCTGAAAGAGGGTGGACTGGAAGTCTTCCAGCTGGGCGGTGTCGTGCCCAACCCGCGCCTGTCCAAGGTACACGAGGGCATCGCCCTGTGTCGCCGGGAAGGCATCGACTTTCTGTTGGCTGTGGGCGGTGGTAGCGTCATCGATTCCGCGAAAGCGATTGCTTATGGCGTGCCGTACGACGGGGAAGTGTGGGACTTTTACGCCGGACGGGCAGAAGCCACGGAGTGCCTTCCCGTCGCGAGTGTGCTGACCATCCCGGCCGCCGGCAGTGAGATGAGCGAAGCGAGCGTCATTACCAACGAGGACGGCGACATCAAGGTGGGTTATTCCAACGATATCTCCCGTCCGAAATTCGCCATCATGAACCCGCGCCGTACCTTTACCCTGCCGCCGTACCAGACGGCTGCCGGCGTCACGGACATGATGATGCACACGATGGAGCGCTATTTCACGCACGATACCGACATGACCTTCACGGATGCCCTGGCGGAAGCTGTGCTGCGCACGATGAAGGAGTGCGTTTTCGCGGTCCTGAAGGATCCGGAGGACTATCGTAACCGCGCCCAGATCATGTGGGGCGGCAGCATCGCGCACAACGGCCTGACCGGCTGCGGTGTGCAGGACGACTGGGCCACGCACGACCTGGAGCATGAGCTGAGTGCGATGTTCGACGTCACGCACGGCGCCGGCCTGGCGGCTGTCTGGCCGAGTTGGGCGCGCTACGTCATGCATGAGGATATCCAGCGCTTCGTGCAGTTTGCCGTGAATGTCTGGGATGTCCCCAACGACTACAATGACCCCGAAAGGACGGCGCTCAAGGGCATCGAGGCCGTGGAACGCTTCTATCATGCCATCGGCATGCCCACGCGGATCCGCGAACTGCTCGGTCGCGACATCACGGACGCGGAAATCAAGGAAATGGCCCGCAAATGCAGCCATGACGGCACGCACACGGTCGGCGCATTCAAGAAGCTCGCCCGCGAGGACATGGAAGCCATCTATAACCTGGCCCGTGCATGAAAAAGAAGGCCTTATTCATCGGCGGCACCGGCACGATCAGTACCGGAATCACCCGGCTGCTTGCCCAGAATGACGCGTGGGAACTCATCCTGCTGAACCGCGGCACGCGTGGCGAAGCAGTGCCCGACGGCGTGAAGCTTATTCAGGCGGATATCACGGATGAGCAGGCCGTGGCGGCGAAACTCTCCGGCACGCAGTGGGACTGCATTTGCGACTTTATCGGCTTCGTGCCGGCACAGGTGGAACGCGACTGGAGACTATTCCGCGACAAGACGAAGCAGTATATGTACATCAGCTCGGCTTCCGCCTACCAGAAGCCGGCCGTCAATCCTTTCATCACGGAAAGTACGCCGCTTGCCAATCCGCATTGGCAGTACTCTCGCGACAAGATCGCAAGCGAGGAGTTCCTGCTGGAGAAATTCCGCACGGAAGGCTATCCGATTACGATTATCCGGCCCAGCCATACCTACGACGAGCGGCGCGTACCGCTGGCCGTACATGGGAAAATGGGCTCCTGGCAGGTCCTGAAGCGGATGCTTGATGGCAAACCGGTCATCTTGCACGGCGACGGCACCTCGCAGTGGACGCTTACGCACAATTCCGACTTCGCCAAGGGCTTCATCGGCCTGATGGGCAATCCGCATGCCATCGGCAATGCTTTCCAGATCACCTCGGACGAGACGCTGACCTGGCGGCAGATCTATGAGATCATCGCCGATGTGCTGGGCGTGAAGGCGAAGATGTATTTCGTGCCGTCAGATTTCCTGGATGCCGTCGGCAAGCCGACCTACGACTTCGAGGGAGAGTTGCTGGGGGACAAGGCCTGGTGCGTGCTCTTCGACAACCAGAAAGTAAAGCGTGCCGTGCCGGACTTCCACTGTACGACCCGCTTCGACCAGGGCGTCCGGAATACGATTGAGAACATCCTCAGACATCCAGAACTCCAAGTCCCCGACCCTGAGTTCGATGCTTGGTGCGACCGTGTCATTGCCGCGATGGAAACCGCAAAGAAATCCCTGCTTGAATAGTTGTCATCCTGATCCGCATGCCGGGCTTGACCCGGAATCTCATTTTATTGACTTTTCGGTTTTTGTTTGTTAAATTTGTGTCTTAAACAAGACATCAAAAAATGCGAAAATATACTTCTGCCGCTAGAATGCCTTTTTGGAAATGGTTCCTCTGCCTGCTGGGCGGAATGATTATCTTTCTGATTCTGTATTCTTTTGCTTCGATTGGCGTGAACGCCATACCCATTGCATGGGTGCAGCTGCCGGCGGCATTCGCAGCCGGTTTGCTGGGCTTGTTCTTTTATGCGATTTGGACGAATCTGACGGAACGCCGGCCCATCTCGGAACTCTCCCTGGACCGTATGGGCAAAGACCTGCTGAAGGGCCTTCTGGTGGGAGTCGGTTATTTTGGCGTTGTTGTCGGCGTGATGGCCTTGAAGGACTGTTATTCCATTACTGGGGCGCAGTTCAACTGGTTCCCGCAGTTGGCTTCCTTCCTGTTCTTCTTCCTGGTTGCCGTTTTCGAGGAAATTATCTTCCGGGGCGTGCTCTTCCGCATGATTGACGATCGCTGGAATACGGCTGTCGCGCTGATCATCTCCTCTTTGGTCTTTGGCGCGATGCATCTGTTCAACCCGGGCGCTACGCTCTGGAGCGCCGTGGCGATTGCCATTGAGGCTGGCCTGGTGATGGGCGCAGCTTACAAATGCTCCGGTACACTTTGGATGCCGATCGGCATTCACTGGGCCTGGAACTACGTGCAGGGCAATGTCCTGGGCTTTGCCGTGTCCGGCACTCCCGTTCACGATAAAGTCTTTACGGCGATCATTTCCGGTCCGGACTGGATGACCGGCGGCATTTTCGGTGCCGAGGCCTCCGTTCCGGCCGTCGGAGTCGGTTTCTTGTTGGCCATCATTTTGCTGGCCAGCTGTAAGCGTGCACGCCGATGAGCGAGAAATCAGAGAAATATGCCCTGCTGTACAAGCAAATTGCCAGCCTGACGGAAGGGGAGTCCAATCGGACCGCCAACTTGGCCAATACGGCTGCCGCCATCCACGAAGCTTTCGGCTTCTGGTGGACGGGATTCTACCTTGTTGATGATAAACAGCTGGTCCTTGGCCCTTTCCAGGGCCCCGTCGCCTGCACGCGCATTCCTTTCGGGCGCGGCGTCTGCGGCACGGCCTGGCAGCGCAGGGAGACGGTCATCGTGCCGGATGTGGAAGAATTTCCGGGCCACATTGCCTGCAGCAGCGCGTCGCGCAGCGAAATTGTCGTGCCGCTGTTCCGGGATGAAGAAGTGATCGGCGTTCTGGATATTGACAGCCGGGAACTGGCAACTTTCGATGCGGAAGATGCCGCCGGGCTGGAAGCGATTGCCGCGCTGCTGGCGAAGTCCTGATGGTAACGGAGTCACCGCTTATTTGAGACGCAGACCGCGCTCGGCCAGCGTGACGGCCTCTACGAGCGTGTCATCATCCTTGGCGAGCACCACCAGAATCACAAGAACGCCCTTCTTGAGCTCGATGCACATCATCCGCATCGGGGAGTCGTCCTCTGCGATGGCCTCGAAACCATAGGCTTTCTTGCCGTTGAACGGCCATTCGACGATGGGATCGAAATCCTGATCTTCTTCGTCGAAGCCCACGGTGTCGGCATAGTTGGCCAGTGCCTGGTCAGCCGCGGTGGTGTCTTCCGGCATCGGGCCCACGTAAGCGTCGATCAGCGCTTCGTCGGTCTGCTGCTTGTCGTTGGGAAGGTGGCAGGAGAGGTGGGTGATTTCGACGCCGGATTCGTCGATGTAGCTGTCCAAGTCGGAGACCCAGCCCTGCGGGAGTTTGATAGAAATGTCGTATGCCATGGCGCGTTGGTTTTTTGCAAAGATACGAAATTATGCTTTCTTTTTACGGACGACGCCTACATAAATCAGCAGGACGATATTCATCATCAGGGAGTAGAGGATGGCCGGAATGGCCATCTGCTCGTTGGCGAAGATGAAGGGGCTGGAGGCCACGGCGATGGCCTGCGCGGCATTCTGCATACCTACTTCGATGACGATGGTGCGGCGCTGCTGGCCTCCTAGGTGGAAGAGACGAGACATACCGGCGGCGGCGCCTGCGGAGAGCAGGATCAGCAGCGTGACGCAGAGCCCGAGCGTGGCCATGTTGGCGAAAATCGTCTTGTAGTGCTGGAGGAAGAAAACGGTGATCAGCACCATCAGGGCAGGGAAGGCGGCCTTGGACAAGACGCGGTCGATGGCCGCCGCGGTCTTCGGCCACCATGCTTTGACGCCGATGCCGACGAGTACGGGCAGCAGCATCAGCAAGAGGTTCTGCTTGAGCAGATTCGCCACCGGCAGCGTGATGCCGACGGCCTCGCCGACCGTCTGGGTGCTCCAGGCCATGATCATCGGCACGGTAATGAGCGTGATCAGGCTGCTGCAGGCCGTCAGGGTGACGGAAAGGGCTACATCGCCGCCGGCGAGCTTGGAGAAGACGTTGGATGAACTGCCGCCCGGACAACAGGCAATCAGGATGAGCCCCAGGAAGAAAACAGGGGCCAGCTGGAAGAGGGAACCAATGCCCCAGGCAATCAGCGGCAGCAGTACAATCTGCCCGAACAGGGCCAGCAGCACCGCCTTGGGGGCCTTGATCACGCGGGCGAAATCCCGGAGCTGCAGGCAAAGGCCCAGGTCGAACATCAGTACCGTCAGAATCGGCAGGACAATCCAGATCGTATTCATTGTTTATTTTTATTGATTGCGTCTTGATACATTTTTATGAGGGCGGCTGCGGACTTGGCGATGTCGTACTTCGCCATCGAGGCAGCGTATTTTTTGCCCATTTCCCAGCGCTCTTTGGGGTGGGCGAGCCACCAGTCCATGCGGCCGGCCAGCATCTGGGCGTCTCCTTCCGGGAAAACGCTGCGCGCATCCAGGGCAAACTGGGACGTGCCCGTATGCCAACCCGCTGCGATGATCGGAACGGCACCCTGCTGGATGGCTTCCATGATGGAAAGGCCTTCTACTTCCACGGTGGCGCAATGGATGCACAGGTCCGCTTCCGCGGCAAGGGTACGCAACTCGTCGCGGGTGTGGAAGGAAAACTCCGGCTTATAGCGCACCACACGGTCTTCGTACAGTTTCTTCGCCATACGCTTATACTCTTTTTCCATCGGCCCCTGGCCCGCGAAATGAAGCTGGATGCGGTGGGAAAAAGAGGAGTGGCGGATGGCCTCGAGCAGTGTCGGCTGGTCTTTCTCGACGGAGAGACGGCCGATGTAAACGACTTTCAGCGGCCGGAGCGGGTCGAGGTAGTCTGCCGGCGGATCGACCGGCCGGATGCAGGCCTCCGGAACCAGTCCATTGGAAATGATCCGCAGCTCTGATTTGAAATGATGGCGTTCCAGGCGCTCTTGGACATTCTGCGTGGGACACTGCAGATGTGAGCAATGGTCGAAGACGTAATCCCGTTCGCGGCGAAGCAGCCAGCGGTTGATTTCTTTCTTGTCTCCCATGCCCAGCGAACAGAAGATGTTCTCCGGATGGAGGTGATATGTGCCCACGATGGGCTTGCCGAGTCGCTTGGCTATCTTTATCGTCTTGTACTCAAGGACAAATGGCTCTTCCAGATGGATGACGTCTGCCCAGCGGACGGCTTCTTCGATGATGCACTTGTCGCTGGATGCGAACTGGTAGCCGTGGGCTTCGATGAGGCCCTGAAAGAAGGGGAAATAGAACTTTTTCAGCAGAAATTCAGGTTGCGGGCCGGAGCCTGTTGGATTCGGTCCGGAAAGGACCCGGACATCTTCGCCGGCGTCTTTAAGTGCCTGAACCGTACGCCGGGCGGAAGCAGAAAGCCCGTTACCCGTTGCGTAGTAATTATTTAAAACAAAAAGTATCTTCATGGTCGTTTAAATTGGCCGCAAAGATACTAAAAATAACGGATTGAAAGCAATGGAGCCGGCGATTAACTGAGTTTATTTTTGCCGGGTTTGTAGCTGTGCAAAAAGTCCTCGAGGCGTAGCTCGCTGGGGCGTGAGCCGCGGGCCACGGGGTCCATCGGCGTGCCGACGGGCTCGCCGGTCAGCTCGTCCTCGGGCGGGCCAAGAATCTCGTCGATGAGGCCGAAGGCCTCTTCCAGCAAGTCCAGGGCATGTTCGGCCTGGGCGCGCTGCTCACCGTCCTTGATTTCGTGAAGATTCTCCCGCAAGGGAATGCGGGCGTCGATCTCGCTCACGCCGCGCTCCACCTCCAGGGCCACGTCCTCCACGGCGTAGAGGACCTCCTTGATCTGGTTCAGACGCTTGATGCTTTCCTGAAGCTTCTTGATATCGTCGGTATATCCTTTTTTCATAATTGAGATTCCGGGTCAAGCCCGGAACGACTACAATGGGTTATTCCATCAATTTTTTGTATTTGAAGCGCTTGGGCTCCGTCTCGCCGAGTCGGGCCTTGCGGTTCTCCTCGTATTCGGAGTAGCTTCCTTCGAAGAAATACACCACGCCGTCGCCCTCGAAGGCGAGGATGTGCGTGGCGATACGGTCCAGGAACCAGCGGTCGTGGCTGACCACCACGGCGCAGCCCGCGAAGCCGTCGAGACCTTCCTCGAGGGCGCGGATCGTGTTGACATCCACGTCGTTGGTCGGTTCATCGAGCAGGAGGACATTGCCTTCGTCCTTGAGCGTCAGCGCCAGATGCAGGCGGTTGCGCTCGCCGCCGGAGAGCACGCCGCAGAGCTTCTCCTGGTCAGCGCCGGAGAAGTTGAAGCGCGACACCCAGGAGCGCGCGTTGATGTCTTTGCCGCCCAGACGCACCCATTCGGAGTTGCCGGCGATGGTCTCATAGACCGTCTTGTCCGGGTCGATGCTCTTGTGCTGCTGGTCCACGTAGGCAATTTTGGCCGTCTCGCCGATCTCGATGGAGCCGCTGTCGGGCTGCTCGATGCCCATGATCAGGCGGAAGAGGGTGGTCTTGCCGGCGCCGTTCGGGCCGATCACACCCACGATGCCTGCGGGCGGGAGAACGAACGACAGATGCTCGAAGAGCAGCTTGTCGCCGTAAGCCTTGCTGACGTCGTGGAATTCGATGACCTTGTTGCCCAGATGCGGGCCGTTGGGGATATAGATTTCGAGGCGTGCCTCTTTCTCTTTCGCGTCGGCGGAAGCCAGCTTCTCGTATGCGCCCAGACGGGCTTTCTGCTTGGCCTGACGGGCTTTGGGGGCCATCCGGACCCACTCGAGTTCCCGCTCAAGAGTCTTGCGTCGCTTGCTTTCCTGCTTTTCCTCCTGCGCGAGCCGGAGGCTCTTCTGCTCCAGCCAGGAGGAATAGTTCCCCTTCCAGGGAATGCCCTCGCCGCGGTCCAGCTCGAGGATCCAGCCGGCCACGTTGTCGAGGAAGTAACGGTCGTGCGTGACGGCGATGACCGTGCCCTTGTATTGCTGCAGATGGGCTTCCAGCCACTGGATGGACTCCGTGTCGAGGTGGTTGGTCGGCTCGTCGAGCAGCAGCACGTCCGGGGCCTGCAGCAGCAGGCGGCAGAGGGCCACGCGGCGGCGTTCACCGCCGGACAGTGTGGCGATCTTCGCGTCGGACGGCGGGCACTGCAGGGCGTCCATCGCCCGTTCCAGCTTGGAATCGATCTCCCAGCCGTCGTGGTGCTCGATGAGCTCCGTCAGTTCGCCCTGGCGCTCGATCAGCTTGTTCATCTGATCGTCGTCCATCGGCTCGCAGAACTTCATGCCGATTTCGTTGTACTCGGCGAGCAGGTCCATGACCTCTTGGACACCCTCCTGGACTACTTCCAGCACGGTCTTGTCCGGATCCATCTGTGGCTCCTGCTCCAGGTAGCCGACGCTGTAGCCGGGGGCCCAGACCACCTCGCCCTTGTAGGATTTCTCCACACCGGCGATGATCTTGAGCAGGGTCGATTTACCGGAACCGTTCAGACCGATGATGCCGATCTTGGCGCCGTAGAAGAAGGACAGGTAGATATCCTTGAGGATGACCTTATTATTGTGGGGGAGGACCTTGCCGACCCCGTTCATGGAGAAAATAATCTTTTCGTCTGCCATAAGTCGTTATTTGCGGGCTTTGGTGAATTTCCAGCGGTAGAAGAGCACGAGGCTGAGTGCGATCGTGACGGCGCCGATCCAGCGGTGCCAACCCATCGGGAGGTTGAAGCCGATTTGGGCAATGCTGATATAGGTGACGCTGACGGCTGTCATCAGGCAGGCCGGCAGCAGGGTCATCAAGTAGTATGCGCCCTTGCGCTCGCGCACAAGGAACACGGTGATCGCCCAGAGGGTGAAGACGGCGAGCGTCTGGTTGGCCCAGCCGAAATAGCGCCAGATGACGTTGAATCCGTCCTCGTTGGCGATGTTGAACCAGAGCATCAGCGCTGCCACGGCGAAGAGCGGGACGCTGATGGCGAGGCGCTTGGCGATGGGTTTCTGGTCGAATTTCAGGAAATCGGCAATGATGAGGCGCGCGCTGCGCAGGGCCGTGTCGCCGCTCGTAATCGGCGCAGCGACCACGCCGCACAAGGCGAGGATGCTGCCGGCGATGCCCAGCCAGCTGCGGGAGACCTTGGTCACCACGGTCGGGGCTGCATCCGCGAAAGTGCCGCCCACTTCAGCGGCACCGCCGCCGAAGAAGAAATAGGAAGAGATAGCGGCCCAGATCAGGGCCACGAGACCTTCCGTGATCATGGAGCCGTAGAACACCGGACGTCCCAGCTTCTCATTCTTCAGGCAGCGCGCCATCAGTGGACTCTGCGTTGCGTGGAAGCCGCTGATGGCCCCGCAGGCGATGGTCACGAACATATACGGCCAGATGGGCTGGCCCTTGCCGCCCCAGGTCTGGGTGCGGTTCTGCAGGCCGTTCCAGAGCTCCGGGATCTGCGGCATCTTGACAATCAGGCCGACCATCAGGGCAATGGCCATAAAGATCAGCGCAACCGCGAAAATGGGGTAGATCTTGCCAATGATCTTGTCGATCGGGAGCATCGTGGCGATGATGTAATAGACGAAGATTACGCCCGCCCAGATCATAAACGCAGCATTGGTGCCGTTGCCGGCCAGGTCCTTCAGGATGACGGCCGGGCTGTACACGAACACGGCGCCCACCAGCACCAGCAGCAGGATCGAGAAGCAGAGCATCACGGTTTTCGCGCGTTTGCCCAGGTAGTTTCCGATCAGATCGGGAAGACCAACGCCGCCATGGCGCAGCGACAACATGCCGCTGAAGTAGTCGTGGACGGCTCCGCCGAAGATGCATCCGAAGACAATCCAGAGATAGGCCGCCGGGCCGAATTTCGCACCCATGATGGCGCCGAAGATCGGTCCCGTGCCGGCAATATTCAGGAACTGGATCATGAAGACCTTCCAGGAGGGGAGAGCGATGTAATCGATGCCGTCCGCCTTGGTGATGGCAGGCGTCGGACGCTTCGGATCCGGGCCGAATACCCGCTCGACGAACTTGCCGTACAGCAGGAATCCGAGGATCAGAGCGATGACGCTGATGAAGAATGAAATCATGATACAAATATATTAAAATTATTTAACAACGAGGCGAAATATTGCGTACATTTGCACCAGGAAAAACTATTTAACTCATTTGTAGTCATGAAAAAAATCAATGCAATTGCCATGATCGCCATCTGTGCGATGCTGGTTTTCTCTTGCAAGAATGAAGGCAAGGGAAACAAGGAAATCAATGACGCTGCCGAAGACGCTATCGAGGCTGTCGAGGGTGTGGCCGAGGAGGCCGTAGAGGGTGCCGAGGCTGCAGCCGCCGCCCTGGGCGAAGAAGCCGAGAATGCGCTTGACCGCACGCAAGACGCGCTTGAGAAGCTGGAAGGCATTGTGCCTTACGCTTCTGTCGAGGCGAAGCCGACCTTCAACGGCGGCGACGCTGACGCTTTCGTCAAGTATGTCCAGAAGAACATCAAGTACCCGGAGAATGCGCTGGCTAATGGTGTCGAGGGCAAGGTGACCGTCAACTTCGTGGTCGACGCCAACGGCAAGATCCGCAACGCCAAGGTGGTCAACGGTGTGGACGAAGATCTGAATGCCGAGGCCCTGCGCGTCGTCGAGAGCGCTCCGGCCTGGACGCCGGCCAAGCAGAACGGCAAGAACGTGCCTGTGACCTGCTCGATTCCCGTGACGTTCAAGATCGTCAAATAAGATTTCTGAAGATACCGTACAGGGCCTCCCCGGTGGATGCGTTCAGCGCAAGATCCTCCGGGGAGGCTCCTTTTTCGGGCGTGTTGCCGCCACACAGATCCACGCCCAGAATACGCCGGGAGGCGATCAGCGCGCGCAGCGCCGTCACCATCTCTTCCAATGTCATCGCACCCTGATCCCAGTCGGTGCGGGCGAAGTGCTTGGACAGGACGTCTAGATCGAGGGAGAGATAGACCGGCAGGTCGGGCAGTGCGGCCAGGGCGGGGAAGTCCGCCGCGTCGCGGATCCAGGCGTCTGCCTGCAGCGTCGGGAGCTGCCGGGCGCGGGCAACCCAGCCGCCGCAGCTGAGCAGATCTTCGCCGAAGGCGCCTTCCTGGTCATCCGGATGATGGTCGAAAAGGACCAGGGAGAAGGGCTCTTCGACGCGCTCCAGCCAGAAGAGCGTCTGGTAGTGGTAGTCGCCCATTCCTATATAATGAAAGGCATGTAGCGGCAGAGCGGCGAGCTCGCGCCGAATCCGGTCCGCGCTCTCTGTCGAACAATAACAATTTGTACCCTCAAATGAGGAAAAATCGGTAAATATTCGCTGCATGACGGTGTAAAAATAGGAAAAATCAAAATAAAACCCTACATTTGTTGATGCGTTTTTAGAGATGGCACAGGAAGAAGTTCAATACCCGCTCGACCCCGAGAAAGTCTATTTCTCGATGGATGAGTTGACGCTGGACACCGATGAGGGGCCCAAGACGCTCCGTATGGGTGCCTGGCTGAACTACGACCCCGTCCGCATCCACCGGATGATCATCCGCGAGAAGGTCCTGCAGGTGGATACGATGGAAGTGCTCAATCCTCTGGTCAGCAAGCTTCGCCGCGCCGATCCCGACTACTACAAAAAATTCATGGGCCTGCGCCTGGTGATCGACTACCCGGGCTACAGCTCGGGAATCCTGGCCAAGATCCCTTTCGAGAACGATCCGGTCGGATTCTACAAATGGTGGCGAAAGGGCAAGCACGAAGACAAAGTGTACCTCTCGCTCGGGAATCAGGTTATCCTCTTCCAGAAAGTCAAGATGATGGATCCCAAGATGATCCTCAAGAAAGACCTCGAAATCCTTAAATAACACGACTATAACCAACATGGAAAATCTCCTGAAAAAGACTTGTCTGCATGATCTCCACGTGGAGTTGGGTGCCAAGATGAGCCCTTTTGGCGGGTTCGACATGCCTATCCAGTACAGCGGCATCATCGACGAGCACAACGCCGTCCGTCACGCCGCCGGCGTGTTCGATGTCTCGCACATGGGCGAAATCTTCATCAGCGGCCCTGATGCAGAAACGTATGTGAATCATATTTTTACCAACGACGTCCGAACGCTCGAGCCGGGTGGTATCGTGTACGGTATGATGCTCTACCCTGACGGCGGTACGGTGGACGACCTGCTTGTCTATCGCGAAAGCGAGCCGCAGCATTATCTGCTTGTGGTCAACGCTTCCAACATCGAGAAGGACTATACCTGGATGCTGGAGCAGGCCGAGGGCTTTGACGTGAAGATCGACAATCAGTCGGAAGCCTGGGGGCAGATCGCCGTCCAGGGTCCGGAGGCAGAGAAATTCGTCTGCGGCACGCTGGGCTTCCCGGAAGCTGCGCCGCTGACCTTTTACACCTTCCGGGACGTTGTCCGGGATGGCCAGCGCATCATCGTCAGCCGCACGGGCTACACCGGCGAGGATGGCTTCGAGATCTACGCCGCCCCGACGCTGATCCGCAACTACTGGAACAAGCTCCTTACCGCGGGCGTGAAGCCCTGCGGCCTGGGCTGCCGCGATACACTCCGCTTCGAGGCGGGTATGCCGCTCTACGGTGACGAACTGACCGCCGAGATTTCCCCGATCATGGCCGGCCTGGGCATGTTCTGCAAGCTGGACAAGCCGGAATTCATCGGCAAGGACGCGCTCGCGGAGCAGAAAGCTGGCGGCGTCGCGCGCAAGCTGGTGGGCATCGAGCTGACCGACAAGGCCGTGCCGCGCCACGGCTATCCCGTGGAGCTGGAGGACGGCACCGAAGTCGGCGTCGTCACGACCGGCTATCACTCCATCAGCCTCGAGAAGAGCATCTGCTTCGCCCTCGTGGACAGTGCTTATGCCGCCCTCGGCACGCCGCTTTGGGTCCGCATCCGCAAGAATGCCTTCCCGGGCATCGTCGTCAAGAAACGTTTCTATCAGACTAACTATAAAAAATAAAACCACACTAATATGAGCAAGATTGCAGAGGGACTCCTCTACAGCGAGTCCCACGAATGGGTCAAAGTCGATGGCCATGTCGCCATCATCGGCGTTTCCGATTTCGCGCAGAGCGAGATGGGAGACATTACCTACGTCGAAATGCCTGACGTCGATGACGAGGTCGAGGCCGGCAGCGATTTCGGTGCCCTGGAGAGCGTGAAGACCTCCAGCGAGCTGATCGCCCCGGTGTCCGGCAAGGTCGTTGCCCGCAACGACGAGCTGGAGGACAAGCCCGAGCTCATCAATGAGGACGCCTACGAGGCCTGGATCATCAAGGTCGAGATGTCCGATGAGAGCGAACTCGACGCCCTGCTGAACGCTGCCGCCTACGCTGAAATCGCCAAGTAATCCTGCCATGGGAGCATTCAGCTATTTTCCTCATACGGAGGAAGATATCCGCATCATGCTCGAAAGAATCGGCGTCGGCTCGCTTGACGACCTGTATGCCGATGTCCCCGCGGATTTCATCTACAAGGGGGAGTACGACCTGCCGTCCGCAATGAGCGAACAGCAGGTTCGTGACTTTTTCGAGGGCCTCGCGGCCAAAAACACCCGCCTCAAGGTATTCGTCGGACAAGGCGCCTATGACCACTACGTCCCGTCCGTGATTCCGTACATCACCTCGCGCAGCGAGTTCCTGACGGCCTACACGCCATATCAGTGCGAGATCTCGCAGGGCACGCTCCGCTACATCTTCGAGTGGCAGACGATGATCTGCCGCCTGACCGGACTGGACTGCGCCAACGCCTCCATGTACGACGGCCCGACGGCTGCCGCCGAGGCCGTACGTATGTGCGTCGCCAGCACCAAGAAGCGCAATTCCGTGATCGTCTCTGCCCGGCTGCTGCCGCACGTGATCGAGACCATCCGGACCTATGCCAAATATGCCGGCATCAACGTCGTCGTCACTGATAAGGTGGCGGAGGAAGTGGCTGAATGCGTGCTTGATCTGGCCGGCGTTATCGTCCCTTCGATCAATCGCTTCGGCATTATTGAAAGTCATCTTGGCCTTGCAGATCTTGTCCACGAGAAGGGCGCGCTGCTGGTCGAGTACTGCGACCCGTCCGCGCTGGCCGTCGTGAAGACGCCGGCCGAGTGGGGGGCCGATATCGCCGTGGGCGACGGTCAGAGCCTGGGCATTCCGCTCTGCTTCGGCGGCCCGTACGTGGGCTTCATGGCCTGCAAGGAGGCGCTGATGCGCAAGCTCCCCGGTCGCATCGTCGGCCAGACCACGGACGCCTCCGGCAAGCGTTGCTACGTCCTGACGCTCCAGGCGCGCGAGCAGCACATTCGCCGCGAGAAGGCCACCTCGAACATCTGTTCCAACGAGTCGCTGATGGCGCTCTGGTGCACGGTGTACCTGTCCCTGATGGGCCCGGAGGGCATGCGCAAGCTGAACGCGCTCTGCTATGAAGGCGCTCACTATCTGCACGATGCGCTGCTTGCAACAGGCAAGTTCGAGCGCGCGTTCGACGGCGAATTCCTCAAGGAGTTCTGCCTCAAGCCGAAGTGCGACGTGCAGAAGATGCAGCAGGCGCTGCTCGACGCGGGCTTCTTCGCCGGCCTCCAGACGGAGGACGGATACGTGACTTTCTGCGTCACGGAGAAGCACACCCGCGAGGAGCTGGACCAGATCGTTGAAATCGTCAAATCAGTTAAATAGGGGAGGATCGGATATGAAATACTACGACAAACTTATCTTCGAACTCTCCAAGCCCGGACGCATCGGGTATTCGCTGCCGTCAGCAGTCTGCCCTTCTGAAACGTCCGGCTGCGCCGGACCCCTCCCATCTGGCGATGGGCCCCTCCCTCTTACGATGCCGAGGGTGGCACGGTTTCCGAAGGGCAGCTGCTGCCCGGCAACGAACCCGGACGATGCTTCCTGTGCGAGAATAATCTGGAGAGAAAGTAAACTGGATCTGCCTGAGGTCAGCGAGGTGGATGTGGTAAGACATTATACGAATCTGAGTCAGATGAATTTCGGTGTCGATACCGGATTCTATCCGCTCGGATCCTGCACGATGAAATACAACCCCAAGATCAACGAGGAAATAGCCAATATGCCTGCTTTCACCGGCCTGCACCCGCTGCAGCCCGAGAGCACGACCAAGGGCGCCCTCGAGATCTACGTCGGCATGGACAAGGCCCTGGCGGCCATCACGGGCATGAAGCACTTCACCTTCCTGCCTTGCGCCGGCGCTCACGGCGAACTCACCGGCCTGATGCTCATGCGCGAATACCACATGAGCCGGGGCGACCTCGCACGCACCAAGGTCATCGTCCCGGACAGCGCCCACGGCACGAACCCGGCCTCCGCGGCGGTCTGCGGCCTCGATATCGTGGTCGTGAAATCCAAAGAGAACGGCCTCGTGGATGTCGAAGCGCTCAAGCCGCTGCTCGGTCCGGACATCGCCGGCATCATGATGACCAACCCCAACACGCTCGGCCTTTTCGAGCGCGACATCAAAGAGATCGCTCAGCTCGTGCACGACTGCGGCGGCCTGCTTTACTACGACGGTGCCAACATGAATCCGCTCCTCGGCATGGTCCGCCCGGGCGACATGGGCTTCGATATCATGCACCTGAACCTGCATAAGACCTTCTCCACGCCGCACGGCGGTGGCGGTCCGGGCGCAGGTCCCGTCGGCGTGTCCGACAAGGTGCTCCCGTTCCTGCACATTCCCCGCGTGAGCGGCTTCCACGGCAATTTTGGCATCATCCTGCGCGCCTACGCGTATATTCTGATGCTGGGTCGTGAGCACATCAAGCTGGCCGGCAAACTGGCCACGCTCGGCGCGAACTATATCAAGGAATCGCTCAAGGACTGCTACAAACTGCCCATCCCGACGGTCTGCAAGCACGAATTCGTGTTCGACGGCCTGCTGGAGGACAACGGCGTGAGCACGCTCGACGTTGCCAAGCGCCTGCTGGACTATGGCTTCCACGCGCCGACCATCTATTTCCCGCTGCTCTTCCACCAGGCAATCATGATTGAGCCTACGGAGACGGAGTCGCTGGAGACGCTGGATGCGTTCATCGCCGTGATGCGCAAGATCGCCGAGGAGGCCAAGGCCGACCCGGAGATGCTGCACGGAGCGCCGCACAACACGCCGATTGGCCGTCCTGACGAGACGACCGCCGCCCGGCAACCTATATTGAAATATGACTAAGAAACAAAAAGCACTGATCATCCTCCTGACGCCGTTTCTGCTGGGATTTCTGTTAGGAATCCTGGTGGGAAAGGGTTGCAGCAGGGAGAAGGAGCCGGCACTGGTGACGGAAGACGTTGTTGAACAAGCCCGGGAACTGCCTGAAGAGACGGAGAAAGTGGTAGAAGGCGTGGAAGAAGAAGACGATGTCGACGGGACGGGGGAGTCTACCGCCCGGGAGATCATCTACAACGCCCGGCGGATGGCTTACGCCACCATTTTCAACGACGTCAATGACCTGCACCTGGAGAAGGCCAAGGAGGTCGGTCTGAAGACCATTCCGGAGAAGCGGGACGTCATTGATGTGAAAAAACTTGTCAAGGTCGAAGAATCAGACTACCTGACCATCGACGAGCTGCGCTATTCCGTGCCGTATCTTACCGCCGGTGCCGCCAGTGAGCTGAATCGGATTGCCAAGGCGTTCAACGACTCGCTGGTGCGCAAGCAGCTCCCGGTCTATAAAATCGTCTGTTCGTCGATCCTTCGGACCGAGGAGGATGTCACGCGCCTGCGTAAGAGCGGAAATCCCAATGCTTCGGATAACTCCGCACACTGCTATGGAACCACGTTCGACATCACCTACACCAAATACGACCGGGAAGAGGAGACGGACGAATTCATGCAGCCCTTCGAACTCACCAAAGTGCTTGGTGAAGTGCTGCGCGACGAGAGAAATGCCGGACGCATCCTGGTCAAATACGAGAAGAAGGAGCACTGCTTCCACATCACGTCCTGCCAATAAAGAGAAACCAATTATATGCACAAGATCAATCCCAAGTTCCTGCGTCCACTGCTTAAGAAGCGTGAAGCAGTCAGCCACAAAGGCGATTATGGCCACCTGTTGCTGATTGGCGGTTGCCAGTCCATGCCCGGTGCTGCCGTGCTGGCCACGGGTGCTGCCCTCAAGTCCGGTTGCGGACTCGTCACCCTGCATTCCACGGCCCGTGCCGTCCAGGCAGCTGTAACAGCCTTCCCGTCCGCGATGCTTTCAGAAGACGGCGGCGATTGCTTCAGCCGCATCCCGGACGGCCTGCTGCGTTTCACGGCCATTGCCGTGGGACCGGGTCTGGGCCGGACGCCACATACCGAAGAGACCTTCATGAACCTGCTGACCCGCGTCAAAGAGCAGGAAGACACCATTCCCATGGTGCTGGACGCCGATGCGCTCTTCATCCTGGCCGCCCATCCCGAGCTCTTGAAGCTTATCCCGGCCGGTTCCGTGATGACTCCGCACGAAGTTGAGCTGCGGCGCCTGATCAACTGGAGCACGCCGGAAGAGAAGGAGCTGGAGTTGAAGACCCTCTGCAAGGAAACGGGGTGCGTCATTGTGGCCAAGAGCCACCTGACGGAGATCTATACGCCGGAAGGGGAGAAATACGTCAACACGACCGGAAATGCCGGTCTGGCGAAGGGCGGCAGCGGTGACGTGCTGACCGGCCTGGTTGGTGGCTTACTGGCTCGCGGCTATTCGGCCCTGGAGGCCGCTGCGCTGGGCGTCTGGATCCACGGTCGCGCTGCGGATGCGCTCACGGCGAAATATACGGCTGAGGCGTACAGCAGCCGCGATCTGATCGAGGGGCTTTACACCGGGTTCAAGGCGCTGGAGTAGGGATTATTCTACAGCGACGACAGTGAGGATGCCGTCGGACACTTTGAAACGAATGTTACGGTCTCCATAGCGGAGGCCGTAAATTCGTTCCGGGTCATCCTGGTACTGCGGGCGGGGATCCTGCGCCAGGATTTCCGCCAGGCCGTCAATGCTGTCCGGATCCAGCTTGTGGAATGTTTCCCGAGGCAGGACGACCTCCAGGCGCTTCCAGGTGTGTGCGTCCACGAAGCCGCTGCGAACTCCGGGGTGGCTGTCGGCGTATTCCACGTAGGGCTTGATGTCGTAGATTGGCGTCCCGTCGGCCAGGTCTGCACCCAGGACATGGATTTCGCCCGCGGCAGCATCGATACGCTCGATGCGTACGGAACTGAGCCCCAGCGGGTTGGGACGATAGGGGGAGCGGGAAGCGAAGACCCCGACGCGCTCATTGCCGCCCAGGCGGGGCGGGCGAACGGTGAGACCTTCAGAGGCTGTTTCCCGGTTCAGATGAAAGCCCCAGATCAACCACAAATAGTCGAAACCCTCCAGCCCGCGCAGAGCCTCCGGGGAGCGGAATGCCGGTTCCAGCACGACAGTACCTTGCAGGGATTCCGCCAGTCCGGCTTGCCGGGGCAAACCGAACTTCTCAGGCAGTGGCGCCCGGAAGGTGGCGACGCTCTTGAGATCCATTATTTGTCAGAAGATTCCGGATCAGTCACCTCGTCACTCGCCGGCTCCGACCGGCGAATCTCCGCCATATACTTGTCATACAGGGTGTTGAAGGCAGGCAGGAACTTCTTGTTCAACGGCTCGGAAGCCGGAGAATTGAGCGACAGCGGATTGATGGCCTTGCCGTTCAGGAAAACGCGGAAGTCGAGGTGCGGGCCCGTGGCCGTGCCCGTCATACCCACGTAACCGATCAGCTGGCCCTGCGAAACGCGCGAGCCGACTTTCAGGCCGGGAGCATACTTGGAGAGGTGCATGTAGCTGGTCTCGTAACCCCGGGCGTGCTTGAGGCGGATGCGGTTGCCGCCGCCACCGCCGTCCCAGCCCAGCTTCGTCACCACGCCGTCGCCCAGCGCATAGACCGGCGTCCCGGTCGGCGCGGCGTAATCGACGGCCGTGTGGGCCTTGACCTTGCCTGTAACGGGATGCACGCGGGCATAGGAGAAGCCGCTGCTGATGCGGTTATACTTGAGCGGAGCTTTGAGGAACATGCGCTTCAAGCTTTCGCCGCCCTTGTCCCAATAGGTGCCGAGCGTGGCGTCTCCGGTGTCGAAGCGCACAGCAGCGACCTCCTTGCCGCCACTGGCGGCGTTGTACAGGGCGAAATGGACCGTGTCAATGCCGATCACTTCACCTTCGCTGACGAGCTCGTTGTAGATCATCTGGAAGCGGTCTCCCTTCTGGAGCGCAAAGAAGTTCACGCTCCACTGGTAGATGTCCGCCAGGGTCATGATCAGGTTGGGGGAGCCGCCGGCGGCAATCATATCGTTCCAGAGGGAGCTGTTGATCGTTACGTCCGTGATGCGACGCACGTGCTCGACGGGCTTCTCGACCCGCCAGACGGCAAGGGAATCGACACACTGGAAGACGGTCGAGCGAAGGCGGTCTTCGACATAGACGACGTAGCACAGCTGTTTGCCGCCTTCAGGGGTCGTTTCATAATAGGCCTGCACCTGCTTGCCGGCGATCACCTTACGCGTGTCGAAAGTGCCCTCGCAGCGCTGGGTGAGCAAGTAAGCCTGGGAGGCACCCAGACCCAGCCGGTTCATCATGCCGGTAAAGGAATCACCGACGCGCACTTCGGTAGTGTCAGCATCGTAAACTTCAGGGTAAAAACCTACTAGCGGTTTGGGAAGGATTTCCACGGGGCCCACTTTAATCTTGCCGCGGGGACCGCAGGCAGTCAGGGCCAGGACAATTAAAAGGATAAGAGTATTACGTAAATTCTTCATGCTTATACGGGATTCGCCGATTGGGTCGGCGAATGACGAGTGAATGGTCGTCTAACGACGACTTATTTGATTAAACTACCCAGGATGCTGCGGGTCAGGGTGCGGAGGGCGCTGGATGTGGCGCTGCCAATGGCCTTCTCGGCCACGCCTTTGCTGCTCTTGCTCTTCTTGCCCGTCACCGCATTGGCAACGGCCGTGCCCGCGCTGCGGGACACGCTGGAGATGGCTGCCGTGGCAGCGGCAGCTGCGACGGTGCCGACGATGGTCTTCTTGGCCTTGGCCGTCTTCTTGCTCGCAGGGGCGGCCTCGCGCGCCTTGGCGGCTTCCGCCTTCTGGCGCTCGACCTCCTCCTGCTGCTTCGCCTGCTCTTCAGCGGCCTTCTGCGCGTCGGCGAGCAGGATTTCAAACGCGGACTCGCGGTCGATCACGTGGTCGTATTTGCCGCCCAGCGGCGAAGCGTTCTGGATGTCGAGGCGCTGCCCGGCGGTAATGGCGCCGATCTGGCTCAGCGGGAAGAGGATCTTGGCACGCTCCACGACGCTCGGGGCACCCTTGGGATCGAGGAAACTGACCAGCGCTTCGCCGGTCTCCAGCGCCATGATGGCGTCTTCGGTCTTGAAAGCAGGATTGGCGCGGAAGGTCTCCGCAGCGGCGCGGACAGCCTTCTGGTCCTTCGGCGTATAAGCGCGCAGGGCGTGCTGGACGCGGTTGCCCAGCTGGCCCAGGACACTGTCGGGAATATCGGAAGGGTTCTGCGTGATGAAGTACACGCCGATGCCCTTGCTTCGGATCAGGCGGACCACTTGCTCGATCTTGCTGACCAGCGCAGGGGAGGTGTCCGTGAAGAGGGTATGCGCCTCGTCGAAGAAGAACACGAGCTTCGGGAGCTCCGGATCGCCGACTTCCGGCATATTCGCGTAGATGTCGGACAGCAGCCAGAGCAGGAAGGTCGAATAGAGTTTCGGATTGAGCATGAGCTTGTCCGCGGCCAGCACACTCATCACGCCGCGGCCGTTCTCGACCGCGAAAAGGTCCTGGATGTCGAAGGAAGGCTCCGCGAAGAACTTCTCCGCACCCTGGTTCTCCAACGAGAGCAGCGCACGCTGGATGGCGCCTACGCTGGCCGTGGAGACGTTTCCGTACGTGCGGGAGTACTCCTCCGCATGCTCGGCCACATAGCCCAGCAGGGCACGCAGGTCCTTCATGTCGATGAGCAGCAGGCCCTTGTCGTCCGCGACGCGGAAAATGATGTCCATCACGCCGGACTGTACCTCATTGAGGCCCAGCAGGCGGCTGAGCAGCTGCGGACCCATGTTGGAGATGGTGGTGCGCATCGGATGACCCTGTTCGCCGAACACGTCGTAGAAACGAGTCGGGCAGCCTGCGAACTGCGGGGTCTCCAAGCCGAACTCCGGCAGACGCTTCTCGATGAATCCGCTCAGGCGGCCAGCCTGGCTGATGCCGGACAGGTCGCCCTTCATGTCCGCCATGAAGCAGGGAACGCCTGCCTGGCTGAAGGATTCGGCCAGTACCTGAAGGGTAACGGTTTTACCGGTACCGGTGGCACCGGCGATGAGTCCGTGGCGGTTCGCCATCTTGCCGACAATGGAAATCGGTCCGTTCGGACCATGGGCGACATAGAGTCCGTGCGTTGCGTCGTACATAGCGGGATGTAATTTTGATTTCTATCGTGTAAAGATAACAATTCTTCAGCTTTTTTACTAACTTAGCCTCAAATTAAACAACACCATGAAATCAGTAGCCAAGCTATTCACTGCCTTCGCCGCCCTCGCTATGTTGTTCAGCTGCGGCGTGTTCAATCAGACGAGCTCTACCGGTTCTACATCCGGCCGCGTCTTCCGCGGAGGCGTCAAGACTTTTACTTACTATAATCTTCCTGAGAATGTCCAGGACCTGCAGGATTTGCCCGAGGCCAACCGCAAGGATGCGTACGGCGTCGCGGCGATGACCGTTGCCGCCCTGTGCCGCTATGAGACCAATCCCGAGGAGTGCTTCAAGATGCTCAACTGGCTGAAAGGCGAAGAGCCGCTGACCTCCTTCGAGAAGGAGTTCCTGCGCGACCGTCTGCAGGGCAAAGGCTACAAGCCCCGTTCCTATTTCGAGGGCGCCACGCCCGGGAACGGCTACACGCCTACGATGCCTTACAGACTCACGCCCGTCACCAACCCGTACACCTTCAAAGAGGATGGCTGGGCTACCGTCAGCCTGCGCCCCAACGGCGACGAGAAACTGCGCGCGATCAAGCTCCGCCAGAAGAAGAGCACCGGCGAATGGTTCCTCAATGACATCCAGTGCGTGGATGACGAGATTCTGAAGCCGTTCGTCAAGAAGCAGTAGAGAGCATGGCGCTTCAGCGTGCCTATATATTTCGCGACCGGGAGATCCTGGTCGAAGGGGGAGGTGACGCCGCGCAAGCGGAGAGGGTCGCCTCCTTTGTTTCATCCGACATTCGGGCGCGCTTCGACGACCGCGTCAGCGGCGGTGTCGGCATCCTTCTCCAGGGCGGAACTCCTGCGCCGGAGGGCTGTAGCTTCGAGCCGCTGCCGAGTTATTTCTTCGCGCACGATGAAGCGGAAATCGCCCTGGCTTCGCGCCTGCGGGCGCTGGCCGGCTGGATGGACAGCACCCGTTTCTGCCCGTTCTGCGGACATCCCCTGCAGCTGCACGCTGTAGAGACGGCGCTGGAATGCCCTGCCTGCGGGCGGCTCCTCTTTCCGCGCATCGAGCCCTGCATCATCACCCTCATTACCCGGGGCGACGAGCTGCTCCTGCTGCGCAACATCAAGGACACGCGTGGCGTCTATGCCTGCCTGGCGGGCTTCGTAGAGGCAGGGGAGACGCTCGAGCAGGCCCTGCGCCGCGAGGTACGTGAGGAGACCTCCCTGGAGGTGGAGAATATCCGCTACGCCGGCAGCCAGGCCTGGCCTTTCCCGGACCAGCTGATGATGGCCTTCTATGCCGAGTATAAAAGCGGTGAGATCAAGATCCAGGAGTCGGAGATCCGCGACGCGCGCTGGTTCAGCCCGGACGCGCTGCCGACGTTGCCCCGGCCCGGGTCCATCGCCCGGCGCCTGATCGAGCGGCGCATCCGTGAGTTGAAGGGAGAATAATCTTTACAGTTCGACGACCAACTGGCCGGGGGCCGGCTCTGTGAGTGAGCTGCAGAAGCCGCGGACCAGCTGGATCGGCAGGTGGTCTTCCGGGAGCTTGTCCAGGATGCTTTCTGTCGTGCCCTCCTGGATGAAAGTCAGGACCAGCTTGTAGCTCTTCTCGCTGTAATCCACGCTCAGGTGGACGGGGCCGCTGAAGGGGATGATTCCCGTCAGCGTCTCCTCGACGACGTGCTGCAGGCGCAGGAAGAGCTTGTCTCCCAGGCCGTACTTGTTGCAGAAGGTCTCGATGCGGCCGAACATGCCGTAGAGGTCGAAGCCCTGGTCCGCCAGCTTGAATTCCAGCGTTCTGATCTTGTTGATGAAAGCCACCGTCGCGGGGCGCTGCGGATGCTCGAAGATCTGCTCGGGCGTCCCTTCTTCATAAATGACGCCGTCGTACATGAAGAAAACGCGCGTGCTGACGCTGCGTACGAACTCCATTTCGTGGCTCACGATGGCCATCGTCATGCCCTGGCCCGCCAGGTGGCGGATGACGGCGAGCACCTCGCTGACCATCGTCGGGTCCAGCGCGGAGGTGGGCTCGTCGAAGAGGATGATCTCGGGGTTCATGGCCAGGCAGCGGGCGATGGCCGCGCGCTGTTTCTGGCCACCGGACAGCTCGCCGGGCAGGCTCCCGGCCTTCTCGCGCAGGCCGACCAGCTGCAGCAGCTCCAATGCCCGGGCTTCCGCCGCCTCGCGGCTCTGGCCCAGGAGCGTCTGCGGACAGAGGGTGATGTTGTCCAGGATGGTCAGGTGCTCGAAGAGGTTGAAATTCTGGAACACCATGCCCATCTTGCGGCGCAGCCGGTTCACGTCGGCGTTGCGGTCCAGGATGTCCACGCCGTCGATCTCGATCTGTCCGCCCGACGGCTCCTCCAGCCGGTTCAGGCAGCGCAGGAAGGTGCTCTTGCCCGTGCCGGAAGGGCCGATCACGGAGATCACTTCGCCTTTGGAGATCTCACAGTTCACGTCGCGCAGCACGGTGAGTTCCTTGCCGGCATTGTTGTAGACTTTGCTGAGGTGTTCGACGCTTATCATGGCGGATTACTTCTTCGAATTGACTTTTCTCTCCAGGGCGTTCAGGGCGTGGGCGGAGAGACGGGACAGGAGGATATAGATGACGGAAACCAGGATCAGCGGGAAGAACGCGTCGAAGGTGCGGGCGCGGATCACGTTGCTCGCGCAGGTGAGGTCCATCACGGCCACGTAGCCCACGATGGAGGTACTCTTGATCAGCGCGACGATCTCCCCTTTGAACACGGGAATGATGCGCCGGAACGCCTGCGGGAGGGCGACCAGGCGGAAGGTCTGGAACTTGCTCAGGCCGAGCGCGGCGCCCGCCTCCCACTGGCCCCGGCCCACGCCGAGCATTCCGGAGCGGAACAGCTCGCAGAAGCGCGCGCCGTAGAAGAGCGCGAAGCTGAAGATGGCCACCAGCGTGCCGGAGATGTGCGATTTCGCGAAGATGACGTAGCACATGATCATCAGCACGACCAGCACGGGAATGCCCTGCACGGTCTCCGCAAAGAGCTTGACCGTGCGGCTGAGCGCCGGGGAGCGGCGCATCCGCAGGAAGCAGAAGCCCGCACCCAGCAGGATGGACAGGAGAATGGAGATCAGGGAGATCTCGAGCGTGACGAGCAGGCCCTGCAGCAGCAGTTTCCAGTGCTGCTCCATGATCAGGTTGGCGTAGACGCTGTCCCGTACGGCCTGGACCAGGCCCTTCCGAGGACTTGCCGCCGCCTCCGGGTCCCGGCCGAAGCAGCAGATGCTGCCTTCAAAGTAAGGTTCGGAGAAGAGCACCTGTTTCGCCCGCTCGGGCGTGACCTGGATGTGGGAAACCAGGGCGTCCACCTTGCCGGTGTTGAGCGCCGGAATCAGGGCGGGGAAGTCCACGATGCGGTAGTCCGCCCGATAGCCGCCCCAGCGGCAGAAGCGCTCCATCAGATCGATCTCCAGGCCGGCCAGCTGCTCGTCCTTCATAAAGATGAAGGGATAGGTCAGCGTGATGCCGTTGACGATCGTCTCGCCCTCCGTGCTGGCGGGGATGCGGCTGCGCGCCACCGCCATCGAATCCGGATTGTTCGACCAGTCGTGGATCCACTGGTCGCGTTCGCCGGAGGCGATAAATCCGCGCAGAAACGCGTTGAAACGCGCGCAGAGCAGGGTGTCTTCCTGCCGGACCGCCACGGCGGCGTTGCCCTTCATGAAGCCCGTGAAGCACTTCCGGAGCCCCATGTCCCGCAGGTGGTTGGCGTCGAACTGGATCTCCTGCATCATGGCGAATTCGGCCCGGCCGCTGCGCACGGCCACGGCCAGCTCGCCGATGCCGATGCGCAGCAGTTCGATGTCCTCGTTCTTGGAAAGGGCCAGGTCGATCGAACTGTTGGCGGCCACGGCCACGGAGTGCCCGGCGAGGTCTTCCGGCCCATGCGGGACAAAGTCCGTCCGGGCGCCGGTGCACGACGCCGCCAGCACGGAAAGGGTCAGGAACAGGGCGGGGAAGACTCTCATCATACGCTGCGGTGTTTGGGAGCCAGTTTCCGCTCGACCAGGTCGAGGCCCGTCCCGAACAGCCAGGACAGGATCAGGTAGATGAGCGCCACGAGCAGCAGCGGGAAAAAGGCGTCGAAGGTCCGCGCGCGGACATAATCGCCGGCCTTGGTGAGGTCCATGACAGAGACGTACCCGACGATCGAAGTGCTCTTGATGAGCGCGACTGCCTGGGTTTTATAGAGCGGCAGGCAGCGAAGCAGCGCCTGCGGCAGGACGATGCGGCCGAAGATCTGGCGCCGGCTCATGCCGAGGGCGGCGCCCGCTTCGCGCTGGCCCTTGTCCACGCCCTCGATGCCCGTGCGGAACACCTCGCTGAAGTAGGCGCCGAAGTAAAGGGAGAAGCACACAACGGCGATTTGCACCTTGGAGAGGGGCGACGCGGCGAAGATGACGTAGAAGGAAACCAGCAGCAGGATCAGCAGCGGCAGGCTGCGCATCAGCTCGATGTAGATGCCGGCCGGCCGGTTCAGGGCGCGGCTGCGGGACATGCGCATCGCGCAGAGGGCGGCGCCCCACAGCGTGGCGAACAGGAGCGCGAGCAGCGACACTTCCAGTGTCATGCCCAGGCCGTCCAGCAGCACCCGCCAGCGGTCCTCCCGGAGGAGATTCGCCTCGATGCTTGCGCGGATCTGATCGCCGAATAGATACATGCGGAGAATAATTACTGTTGTTCGTATGCAAATCTAATTATTATTTGTGCAAATCAGAAGGATTAATTGCTATATTTGTGACACGTATATCGCATTATAATAACTAGTTTATTACCTTATGAAAAAAGTATTGTTGTTGGCCAGCCTGCTGGCTTTCTCCGTGCTGGGCCTTTCCGCCCAGAGCTTCCCGGTTCAATTCCAGGGCGAAAAGCCCACCATCAGCGACCTCGCGTGGGCGTACGTGAACTATGAATCCACGCCGGCGGAAGGCGAGGAGGAAGAAGAGGAATGCGCCGACGAGTCGGCCCGCGCTGTGAAGAGCGCGATGACCCGGCAGCGCGCCAACAAGGCGCAGGAGCCGGGCGTGACCCTCTCCATCGACCAGCGCAACGGTTTCGTCCTCTATGAATGGAAGGATCCCGACAGCGGCACCCGTCTGCGCATCGAGATGTGCTACTGGAACGAGTCGGACGGCAAACATAAGCTCTTTGCCTGCGGCACCTATTATTTCGACGGCGACCAATATAGCGCCGGCCAGTTTGACGGTCTGACGTTCTACCGCTACGACAACGCCGCCAAGACGCTGACCTGGACCGATGACATCGGTTTCGAAGTGGAATACGGCACCGATGACGATGCGTGGGTTACTTACGACCTGCCGCGTTCCGGCAAGAACATCACGGTCAACTACTGGTACGGCAACGGCACCCACAAGCAGAAAACCCTGCAGTTCGACGGCCGCCGCTTCAGTTTCTAAAATAATAAATCCTTTTTTGCCAACCTTTCGCTGCGTTGGTCCGTCTAACAGTTGAAACCACCTCAGAAAAAAGTGGAAATACAACTGTTAAACAATAGAATTATACTCAACCATGTTAACTGAAATCCTTGTCCCGATCTTCGTTTGCGTCATCCTTCCCGTCGCGATCGTTTTCATCATCGGCCGCACCAGGCAGAACGAGATCAACCGCAAGTCCGAGATCATGATCAAAGCCATCGAGAATGGCCAGCAGATCGACCCGGAGCTGTTCAAGTCGCCCGAACCCAGGCCGAAGACTCCCAAAACCATCAAGCAGAAACTGTTGGACAAACTGACCGGCGGCTGCATCTGCACCTTGATTGGTGCCGCGTTCATTGCGCTGGGCGTCGTTCGCGCCTCGGTCCCCGGATTCGGTTGGAGAACGGTGCTGAACAGGTGGTGGCTCCCCGCTGGCGGCGTGATGCTGGCGGTCGGCATCGGCCTGCTGATTTCTTACTTTGCCGGCAAGAAGATTCTTGCCAACGAGATCAAAGCCGAAGAAGAAGCCCTGCAGAAGTAAGTCCATGACCCAGGAGCGGTTCATCGACCTCATCAGAGCAGAGCAGGAGCCCCTACGACGGTTCCTGCTTGGGCTGTGTTGCGGCGACGACGCCCTCGCAGACGACATCGCGCAGGATGCGCTGGTCCGCGCCTACGTGGCCTCCGGCAAATTCCTCGGGCTGAGTAAATTCAGCACCTGGCTCTTCCGCATCGCCTACAACTGCTACATCGACCACTGCCGCAAGCCCGGGCGCGCGCACGCCGCGCTGGAGAGCCGCGAAGCGCTCGCCGTCCCGTCTGGCGACGTCTCTGACGGACGCTTCCGCTATCAGCAGCTCTACCAGGCATTGGAGAAGATCCCGGAGAAGGAGAGAGTGGCCATTGTGCTGTTCTACTTCGAAGACAAGAGTATCAAAGAGATATCGGCCATTCTGGACATGCCGGCCGGTACCGTCAAGTATCATTTATCATCAGGTAGGGGACATCTCAAACAGTATATTCAATTATGAGCGAGCTCGAACAATACCTCAAAGACCATAAACCCGTTGTGAAGGACGATCCGACCTTCCTGTTGGAGGCGCAGCGTCGCATGGAGGCCGTCTCGGGTATCAAGGACGAAGTGGACCGTCAGCGCCGCCACGGCCGCTGGGCGCTCGTCATCGCGCTTTGCGCGGGTCTTATCCTCGGCGTGGCCGTGAGCGCGGTCGCCTTCTTCTTCCCGGTCAACCCCGAATCCATGGGGCAGGGGATCCTGGACAGCCTCCGACTCTTCCTGCAGGACTACCGGGAGTATCTGCTGCTGCCCACCGCCTTGCTCGCCATCGCCCTGGCCCTCGTCCTTTTCAGAAATAAAAAAGGCTCCGCGTGGGGAGCCTTGTAGAAGTTAATCATAGAAATGCATATATGTGAGGTTGCCGCTGAGGCTGATGGGCTGTCGGACGGATCCGTTCGTGGGATTGTAGGCGAAGACACCGGCCTTATCCACGCCAAAGGAAGAGAAACGGCATCATCTTTGCCCTAAGCCCGTGCCAAAAGATTCTATATGCGAGTAAAACTTCTTCTGGCATTGTTGCTGCTCCCTGCCGGGCTTTTTGCCCAGGAGCGCGTGACCGTCAAGGGACGGATCGTCAACGAAAAGGGCGAAGCCGTAGAATACGTCCAGCTGGGCGTGCCCAGGCACCAGATCGGCACCATCTCTTCCGTCGACGGCCGCTTCGAAATTTCGGTCCCGCGCGACACGCTGGTATTCTTCCACGTCTCCTACCAGGAGGCCGCGTATCCGGTAGCGGGACCGGCCGACGACGTGCTGATTGTCCTGCGGGAGCAGGAGCTGCCGCCGGCCGTTGCCATCGGCGGGAAAACGAAAGAGAAGAACCTCTTCAACCCGGGGATGAAGGTCAATGAGAAAATCGGCGGTGCCGATTTCTACCGCACCGGCGGTAGTGGCAAGGGGCCGGAACTGGGCTGTATCGCCAAGGCGAAAAAACCGTTCCTGATCCGGGACATCAGCTTCACCATTCTGGACAATCATATCCCTGGCTGCGTCGCCTCCATTAACGTGTACCGCATCGAGGGCGAGCCGGAGACCTTCGTCAACATCCTGCACAAGCCCATCTATGTCAATATCGTCGAATCCGACACGCGCCGCGACTACAACATCCAGCCGGAAGAGACCATCCTGCTGGAGCCCGGCCGGTACTTTATCGCGCTGCAGATCGTGGCCACCGACGATGAGGCCGTCCGAAAGATAATGGAAACGCCTGAATCAGAGCGGAATCGCCGTGCTATGCACATGTCCGCGCCGCTCTATTTCAAGAGCAGTTACGAGCGATATTCCGCTCTTGGGGAAATGGTGAAGATCCCCGTCAACATCGGCGTCAGCGTCCGGGGCCTGGAGTACCAATAATCACTTCGCCTCGGCGACGAAAGACGTGATGAGGCGGAAGACCGGCTCATAGCTCTCGAAGCGGATGGTCTTCATGTTGTCTGCCGGGGTGTGGTAGTAGGGGAAGGCGGATCCGTCCTCGTTCTCCAGGAAGATGCAGGGTACGCCACGGACGGCGAAAGGGTAGTGGTCGCTGTTCGCGGCAAGCTCCCCACGGTTGAGCCGCTCGAAGAGCTGCTGCTCCGCATTAATCCGCTCGAATTGGGCGAACTGCTCCAGGCCGGCGTCGCTGACTTCGCAGTACTGGACAGGATTGTCGTCACCGATCATATCGATATTGAAGAGATACTTGATCTGCCCGAGCGGAACAATCGGATTTTCTGCGAAATAAGTAGAGCCGCGCAGGTTGGCATCTTCGCCCGAGAAGGCTACGAAATACATATCGTACTCGGGCTGGTGCTGCGCATAATACGCGGCCAGCGTGACGATGGCGGCCGTGCCGGATGCGTTGTCGTTGGCGCCAGGGTAGAAGACCCGGCGGCCGAGGTTGCCCAGGTGGTCGTAGTGCGCCGTGAAGACGTAGCAGCTGTCGTGCCTGCGGCCGGCCAGCTTGGCGATGACGTTGAACAGGCCGTAGTCCTTCAGGAACGCATTATCCACGTTCAATTTGACCCGTTTCACGCCCTCGATGGCCTCGGGCGTCACCCAGACGATGGGCTTGTCCACGACCTTCTCGCCGTAGGCCTTGTAGAACTTGATCGGCGCCGGCCAGGTGAAGAGCAGGCCGGCGTTGGGGAGTTCGCCCGCCTTCTGGAGGCGCGAGAAGACCTCGCGGTGCTTGTAGGTGAACCAGAAGTCGCAGCACACCAGGCAGCCGGCGTTTTCCGGCTTGGCCAGGTCCGCATAGATCCGTTCGGCGTTGAAATTCAGCGTGTCCACGAAATAGACGGGGAACTCTCCCTTGACGCCGGGGGAGTACTCGCGCATGGAAAAGTCCACGCCTGCGCGGAGCTTCTTCCCGTCTGCCCACATGTCCATCGCGCCGCTGAAGGTGTTGATGTCGATGGAGAAGGGCTGGAGCGTGACTTCGTCGGCGCCGGCCTTCTGGAACTCGCGCTGGAGGTATTTCCCGGCCTTGTTGGCACCGCCGCGGGCATAGCCGCGACCCTGGTATTTCGCGGAGCTGAGCTCCTTAACGATCCGCTTGAACTGCGGCAGATCCTGCGCCGGCAGTTGCTGGCTCATCAGCGCAAGGACCACGAAGAACAGATATCTTGCTTTCATGACCCTAAAGATACGTTTTTTTGTGCATATCTCTGCACGGTTTTTGATACAAGGCGCCCTGGCATATGCGTCCGCAGAAGCGAGCGGAGGCGAAATCACGCTGCAGTAGTCGTTTGTGCTGAAACAAAAATCTGAGGCAGTTTTTGTATATTTGAGCGTTAAGTAAGAAAAAGACGATCATGAAGATACTGAAATCATTATTTTGCGCGGCGCTGCTGGTGGCTGGGCTGTGCGCTTGTGAGAAGGTCAATGTGAACAAGTTGAAAGGAACCTGGTCCGAGCGATATGACCCTGAGGTCTTCGCGATGGACGGCAGCGTTATGTACACCTTTGACGGGAACAATGGCTATCAAGTTTACGCCTATGATTTTCTAAGTAACGAACCGCGCGAGTATAGTGGTCATTATGCCATCGATCTGATCAATAAGGGCACCATTACCATCAATCCGGAGATGTCCGACTACAGCAATGTCACTTATAAAATTGTGAAGCTGACGTCCACGGAGATGGAATGGCAGAAGGAGGGTACGACTTATTCTGTCGGCACCTGGGGCTCTGATTACCGGCACTTCGTGCGGGTGAAGTAGAGCAGAATGACCCTCCGGGACCGCATATCACTCACCTGGCGCTATGGGAAAGGCATATTCCTGATTGGTGTAGTGTATAACCTGGTGTGCGCAGGTTTCCAGTCCGACGGGTTTTCCTACACCTTCTTAGTGGATTCCTTCATTATAAAAGCAGTGGTAACTGCCATCACCGTGTACTTGGTGAAGCAGTTCCGCGACAGGGATGCCATCTTCTTCTACATCAACCTGGGCCTTTCGCGAAGAAAGTTGCTTACCACCATCATTCTGATTGACTTTCTGGCGCTTGCCGTTCTCATGACCATCATGTTTTTCATCTATGAATAACCACAAACTCATAGTGGATAGCGTGGTGGTGCGCTTTGGCCAGAAGACAGTGCTGAGCGGAGGGTATATCACCTCCGAAACCGGAATTGTCACCGGTCTTCTGGGCCGGAACGGTGCCGGAAAGTCCTGTATGTTCCGCGCTCTTATGGGCGGTCTCCGGGTGGAGAACGTGATGGTGAGCATAGACGAAAAGCCTATCGAAAAGCAGACCATCGGCCGCTATATCAAGTATTTGCCACAAGGACGCCTAATCCCGGAAGGGATGCGACTGCACAGGGCGTTTGAACTGTATGGCGTGAACTACTGGACCTTTGTCAATCGTTTCCCGAAATTCTCCCGGCATTATGATTCGCCCATCTACGAACTCTCCGGTGGCGAGGCAAGGCTGGCCGAACTGTATCTGATCCTGCACAGCGACGCCCCCTTCTACATTCTCGACGAGCCATTCACCCAGGTTGATCCGGTGAACATCGATGAGGTTAAATCGCTTATCCGGGAGCGTAGCAAAGACCACGGCATCATCGTTACCGACCATAACTACGACGCCATATCCTCTGTTGCGGATAACCTTTTCGTGATAGCCGACGGCTACACCAGTCCTGTACGGTGCCGGGATGATTTGGTCCGGCACGGATACCTGAGGGCAGAGGATTAGAACTCACCGAGATAAGTGGCGACGGCAGTACAGGAGATCCTGAATGGAGAATATACATCGGAAAAGAATTCCACTATTTGTCGGTTTTTATTTCCGATAATTTCCGGAAAAATTAATCCACAATCAATTTATAACCGGTGCCGCGGACGTTGATGATGCGGATGCGGGGGTCTTGGGAGAGATGGCGACGGAGGCGGGTGATGAAGACCTGGAAGCTGCGGGCGTTGAAGAAGTCATCGTCGCCCCAGAGGTCCAGGAGGAGGTTCTGCATGGGCACGACTTCTCCGTGGGCGCGGCAGAGGCGTCGGAGGATTTCGGTCTCGCGATGGGAAAGGTTCACTGTTTCGCTTTTCGGCAGGTATTCAAGCGTTTGGGACGCAGGGATGAAACGGTAATCTCCAAGGGTGTATTCGTTCTGTTCTGGTTCCTGCCGATCCGTCATATAGGCTTTGCCCATCAGGGCTTTGATGCGGACAATGAGTTCCTGGATGGCGAAAGGTTTCTTGAGGTAGTCGTTGGCTCCCAGTTCGAAGCCGGTGACGACATCGTCCGGGGTGGATTTGGCTGTGAGGAAGAGGACTGGGGTGTGGTCATCGGTCTTCCGGATGCGGCGGACCATCTCGAAGCCGTCCAGGTGGGGCATCATCACATCGGCAATAAGAATATCCGGGTGGACTTCAAAGAAACGCTTGAGGCCTTCTGCTCCGTCGTAGGCGGTCTCGACGGTGTAACCTTTGCTGCGAAGGGTTTCACTGACGATCTGGACAAGGGTCTTTTCGTCTTCGACGAGAAGTATCTTGGTTGTCGGCATAGCTTCAGAGTGACAGGATGAATTCGCTTCCCTTGCCGGGAGTACTGGTGACGGTGATGGTGCCGCCGTGCTTTTCGACCATGGTCTTGGCATAGTACAGGCCGAGGCCGTAGCCCTTCACATCATGGACATTGCCAGTAGGGACACGGTAGAACTTTTCGAAAATATGCTTCTGCTTATCGGGGGCAATGCCGATGCCATTGTCCCGAATACGGATTTCGGTGCCTTCATTCGCCCGCCTGGCCGTGATGTCGATGCGGACGGAGTCGCCTGAGTATTTGATGGCGTTGTCGATGAGGTTGCCGATGATATTTGACAGATGGAAGCGGTCTGCAAGGATGATCATTTCCTCCTCTACGTCAATATTGATTTCGCAGGGCTTCTCGGCTGATAGCTTGTGCTGCTGCGCCAGACTCTGCAAAAGGGGTTCGAGGGCGATGTCTTCTTTCTTGAGTTCGAAGGTCTTCCGGCTTTCCATGCTCATTGAGAGGATCTGCTCAATCATTCCTTCCAACTTTTCCAGCTGGCCCTGGCTGATCTCCAGGTACTCGCGGCGTTTTTCCGGATCATTGCCCGCATCGAAGTTAAGGAGGGCGTCGTTGGCGGCGTAGGCGACAGCCACCGGGGTTTTGAGTTCGTGGGTGATGTTGTTGGTAAAGTCGCTCTTCATCTCTTCCAGGCTCTTCTGCTTGAGCATCGTATGAATTAGGAACCAGAAGGAGAAGGCAAGGATGAGGAAAAGAATCAACGAGGCGATGATGACTCCGGTCATTTTCCGTAGAATGACAAAGGTGAGCGGCTCCATAGTGAGCCGGTATATCTTGCCTTCACCCTCTTTTCCATAGGAAAGGTCAAAGTCTTTTGCACGGGAAGATGGTGCATATCCCTGCGTGGATATGACCGCCAAGGTGTCTGCCCCGGAGAGCATCAACAAACGGTGTGGCGCATTGACATCGTAAGAGACAAGCCGTTCTATAAGAATGCTGTCCAGCACGGCGGGATTGGGCTCGGAGAGGTTGTCTATTCCTTGGTGAAGTCCTATTTGGTAGGCAGAGGACATCTCGTCGATGCTGTTGACCGCATAGGAGGATGCCGAGGCGCTGAGGGAGCCTTCGGATTTATCTGTTTTGACGGTGGTTACTTTGATGGTGCTGGCTCCGTCCTTATCTACTACAACAGAGTCTGTTCTCACATGGGTCTGTTTCTCGGCTTTCGACCAGCCTGTGGATACGGATACGCTACCATGGAGATCGCCTTCTGAACGGAGTGCATTCACTCTCTCCATGATTTCCGCGAAATCCGCCATCTGCAAGGAGACATTTATGAGTGATTCGTCGGACTGGTAACGGGATTTGTATAGGCCCGACAGCCAGTATATCTGATAGCCAAAGAGGGCTGTCAGCGATACGATCAGCAATATGATGATGCGTCTGGACGGAAGTTTCATGGTGCAAAGTTAGCCGATTTTCCTCATTTACAGGGCGTTTTAACACTATTTAACACTTCTTAACATTGCTTTAACATAGTTTCTCGCAGATTCAGGGCAATTTTGCAGCGTGAAATAATGGCCGAAAAGGACGGCC
>JAEFAI010000055.1 GCA_016291185.1 Bacteroidales bacterium | reverse complement strand
ATCCTCTGGGACTTCAAGGGCAACCGCCGCGCCGATTTCGTGACCGAATATTTCGGCATCGAAGCCGACAAGTTCGCCAACATCGTCCCGGCGATCGGCGTGCAGGCGCACACCACCGCCGAAATCCAGCGCGAGCTGGGCATCCCGGCCGGCACGCCTGTCTCCTACCGCGCCGGCGACCAGCCCAACAACGCCTTCTCCCTGGACGTCCTCGAGCCGGGCGAGATCGCCGCGACGGCCGGCACCAGCGGCGTCGTCTACGGCGTCACCGACCTGCCCAAGGCCGACCCGCAGTCCCGCGTCAACACCTTCCTGCACGTCACCGATTCCGCCGAGCCGCGCATGGGCGTGCTGCTCTGCATCAACGGCACCGGCATCATGAACGCCTGGGCGCACCGCAACTTCTGCCCGGACCTTTCCTATCCCGAGATGAACGAAGTCGCGGCCTCCGCGCCGGCCGGCTCCGACGGCCTGCTCGTCCTGCCGTTCGGCAACGGCGCCGAGCGCGTCCTGGCCAACGCCAGCACGCACGGCCGCCTGGTCGGCATCGACCTCGTGCGCCACGGCCGCCCGCACATCCTGCGCGCCATCCAGGAGGGCATCGCGTTCTCCTTCCGCTATGGCATCGACATCATGCGCGACCTCGGCCTCAAGCCCGACGTGATCCGCGCCGGCAAGGCCAACATGTTCCTCAGCCCGCTGTTCCGCTCGACCCTCGCGACGCTCTGCGACGCCAACATCGAGCTCTTCGACACCGACGGCTCCCTCGGCGCCGCCCGCGGTGCCGCGCTGGGCGCCGGCATCTACAAGAATGCCGCCGAGGCGTTCTCCACGCTCAACAAGCTGGACGTCATCACCCCGATGGATGCCTGGAAGCAGCCGCTCGAGGAGGCCTACGCCCGCTGGAAGAAAGAAGTCGAACAATCTATCAACAAATAAACCAATTAACAATCCAATTCTATTATGGCAAACAAAGAGTACTTCCCGGAACTGGGAAAAATCAAGTTCGAAGGCAAAGATTCCAAGAATCCTCTCGCTTACCGCTACTACGATCCTGAGAAGGTCGTCGCCGGCAAGAAGATGAAGGACTGGTTCAAGTTCGCTATGGCCTGGTGGCACACGCTCTGCGCTGAGGGTGCCGACCAGTTCGGCGGCGGCACCAAGACGTTCCCTTGGAACACGGGCGCCACGGCTGTCGAGAAGGCCAAGAACAAGATGGACGCCGGTTTCGAGATCATGCAGAAGCTCGGTATCGAGTACTACTGCTTCCACGATGTCGACCTCGTCGACGAGGCCCCGACCATCGAGGAATATGAGGCCAACCTCAAGGAGATCGTCGCCTACGCCAAGAAGAAGCAGGCCGAGACCGGCATCAAGCTTCTCTGGGGCACGGCCAACGTGTTCGGCCACAAGCGCTATATGAACGGCGCTTCCACCAACCCTGACTTCAACGTCGCTGCCCGCGCCATGGTGCAGATCAAGAACGCGATCGACGCTACCATCGAGCTCGGTGGCCAGTGCTACGTGTTCTGGGGCGGCCGCGAGGGCTACATGTCCCTGCTCAACACCGATATGAAGCGTGAGAAGGAGCACATGGCCACCATGCTGACCATGGCCCGCGACTACGCCCGCGCCAAGGGCTTCAAGGGCACCTTCCTCATCGAGCCGAAGCCGATGGAGCCTTCCAAGCACCAGTACGATGTCGACACCGAGACCGTGATCGGCTTCCTGAAGGCCCACGGCCTTGACAAGGACTTCAAGGTCAACATCGAGGTCAACCACGCCACCCTCGCCGGCCACACCTTCGAGCACGAGCTCCAGTGCGCCGCCGACGCCGGCATGCTCGGTTCCATCGACGCCAACCGCGGTGACTACCAGAACGGTTGGGATACCGACCAGTTCCCGATCGACCTCTACGAGCTCGCTCAGGCCATGATGGTCATCGTGAAGAACGGCGGCCTCGTGGGCGGTACCAACTTCGACGCCAAGACCCGCCGCAACTCCACCGACCTGGAGGACATCTTCATCGCCCACATCGCTGCGATGGACGTGATGGCCCGCGCTCTGATGGTCGCCGCCGACATCCTCGAGAAGTCCCCGATCCCTGCCATGATCAAGGAGCGCTACGCTTCCTACGACAAGGGCGAGGGCAAGGCCTTCGAGGACGGCAAGCTCACCCTCGAGCAGGTTGTTGAATACGCCAAGAAGAACGGCGAGCCGAAGTCCACTTCCGGCAAGCAGGAGCTCTACGAGGCGATCGTCAACATGTACATCTAACAGATGGCTGCTTCGCAAGAGAAGGGATCCGGCGCGTATCTGTTTTCGATCGTGCTCGTCGCCGTGCTCGGCGGCCTGCTGTTCGGATACGATACGGCCGTGATTTCCGGTGCAGAGAGAGGTCTCCAGGCGTTCTTCGAGAGCGCCGGAGACTTCACTTATACCAAGTTCCTGCACGGCATCACTTCGTCCAGCGCCCTGCTGGGCTGTATCATCGGTTCTGCGATTTCCGGCCTGATGGCCGGCCGCTTCGGCCGTAAGAAGAGCCTGTTCATCGCGGGTATCTGCTTCTTCTTGAGCGCCGCCGGTTCCTATTATCCGGAGTTCCTCTTCTTCCCCAAGGGCGTGGCTTCCCAGTCCCTGTGGGTGGTCTTCAACCTCTACCGTGTGCTCGGCGGCATCGGCGTCGGTATGGCTTCCGCCATCTGCCCGATGTACATCGCCGAGGTGGCCCCGGCCAACAAGCGCGGCAAGCTCGTGTCCTGGAACCAGTTCGCGATCATCTTCGGCCAGCTGGTCGTGTATTTCGTGAACTTCCTGATCCTCCAGTCGCACAAGAACGATCCGGCTATCGTCGAATGGACGAACGCGATCGGCTGGCGTCTGATGTTCGGCTCCGAGTGCGTCCCTGCCGGCCTGTTCACGCTGCTGATCCTGCTCGTGCCGGAGACGCCGCGTTACCTGGTCATGTCGGGTCAGGAGGACAAGGCGCTCTACGTGCTTTCCCGTATCAACGGCAAGACCCTGGCGTCCCAGATCCTTTCCGACATCAAGGCCACGGTCGTCGAGAAGAAGGAGAAGCTCATGGCTTATGGCTTCCTCGTCATCTTCATCGGCTGCATGCTCAGCGTGTTCCAGCAGATCGTCGGCATCAACGCCGTCCTCTACTTCGCGCCGCGCATCTTCGAGTCGATGGGCATGGGCGATCCGATGACGCAGACGGTCATGATGGGTATCGTCAACATCAGCTTCACGCTGGTCGCCATCTTCACCGTCGAGAAACTCGGCCGCAAGCCGCTGCTGATCACGGGCTCCCTGGGCATGGCCCTCGGCGCTCTCGGCGTGGCTGTCGCCGATGCCGTCCCGGGCGTGCCCGGCATCATCGGCGTGCTCAGCATCATGATCTACTCCGCGTCCTTCATGTTCAGCTGGGGCCCGATCTGCTGGGTGCTCATCTCCGAGATCTTCCCGAACACGATCCGCGGCGCCGCCGTGGCCATCGCCGTCGCCTTCCAGTGGATTTCGAACTTCATCGTGAGCTCCACCTTCGTGCCGCTCTACA
>JAEFAI010000036.1 GCA_016291185.1 Bacteroidales bacterium | reverse complement strand
CCTTGCAATCCCGACCTGGTGAGTTGTCCGAGTGGTTGAAGGAGCCTGCCTCGAAAACAGGTGTACGGCAACGTACCGGGGGTTCGAATCCCTCACTCACCGCGCTATGCAAAGCAAAAAAGGACGCCGCACAATGTGCGGCGTTTTTGTGTATTGGAGCGACCGTCAAGAGCTCGCTCTTGAAAGGGTGCTCCAATATGCAAAAAGAGACGAAGTCTCGTCCCTTTTTGCTTTGCTCGCGGTGACCGAGGGATGTGGGCGCACGCAGTGCGACCAAATCCCGAACGTGAGGGATTACCTTTTTCGGCGCTTCGCGCCTCAGAACTGCCTCGCAGGAAGTGAAGAGAAAGGCTGTTCTTTCGCAAGCTATTCTATCGAGGACGGCTATATCCACCTCCTCAAATTCAAGCGATTCTCCCTCTTACGATTACAGGACAGCTTTGACAATGCTTCTCTCTAACAAAACGTCTATTCGTATTGTCATCGTCCGATATTCGGAAGAAAATCATCAACTCCACATAACGATTATCTTGCGTCTTCTCACGCAGTTATTATTCTCTTCAACACCCCGACCGTCCGATACTCGTCCTCATCCTCAGTGGTTAATACAATGGGATCGTATTCTGGATTAAGCGGGAATAACTGAATCTTAGTGTGCTGCCAACTATCCTCTGAAGCCTGTTTCTCGCTATGGTAACGTTTGATAGTGTATTTCCCGTCATAGTCTGAGTCATAATCGCTGCTTTGAGTGAGTACAATTTCCCCCTCACGCGAACCGCCTTTGTACCATTCAAATACACAAAGATCGCCATCATGTATTTGGGGCATCATTGAGTCTCCCTTAGCGTAGACAACAAAATGCTTATCCTTGTTTGGGGAGAAACCGAGTCCAGAAGCATCAACCCATCCGTTAACTTCAGGTATTTCATTTCCCTCAAATCGGCCACATGCGGCACGGAGGGAATACAGGGGGATACGACCTAATTTATAACTCCTGTGAATGCATCTCTTTTTGATAACTGTTTCAGGTCGATTATCTTCTACTACCTGTCGAGTTGTGGAAAGTTCTCTTGAGGTAAACTCAGCCACATCAGTAATAACCATTTTATGGATGGCTGCAATCAAATGCTCCATCTCGTCAAAATCCGGGTGGCCGTCAGCGCAAACAGGAAGCATAATATTCAATTCATCGGCATCTTTCGCATAGAAATTATGCCCATAGTCGAATTTCCCAGTATGAGCCGCTTTGTGACAGGAAGCGGCCACAAAGATGGCTGCATTCTTTGGAAGCGACTCAGTATGTACTACCGCCACATGGTCATCAGCGCCATAGTCGTAGTTTCGATATTTAGCAGAGCCAAACATATCGATGGTCGTCGTATTACTCATGAACACTTCGACTTGGTTTCCAATGAATGCAGATATGCCAGTATTGGCCTCTCCGGCGGTAACAAAAGGAAGCGAACCGGGTGTTCTGTCCTCACCTTTAAGCCGCTTACCGCGGGTAGATTTCCCAAAAAGCTCTTGTATATTGAACGAACGCCATCTGGTTTTAGCAAAGGTGTCTAAAGACGCTTGATCGATTGTTGTTAAATGATAATCATTTAGCCCAGAAGCGATTAGATAAGTTTTGAGTTCGCGCAAGCGCGACTCCTCGAGTTCGCGCATACAAAGCGCCATAAACGCAAAATTAATCTCGCCCGTTTCTGTTTGAGGCAGGCTTATTACATCTTCTTGTATTTTCTTGAAACTAATGCTATTCCCCCAAGAATACTTGTGTGAAAGGCTTTTATAAATACATGCCGAAATAAATAACTGGCTCGACTTCGTACGGTTATTACTATCTTTTAGATAAAGTGCAAGATTGTGACTGTCATTAGAAAAGAAATCCCTTTCTTGATATGTTACCACAAAAGTCTTACCTCCGATAAAAATGCAGTTCCCCTCTTCAATCAAATCCTTTTTGTAATCAATAAAAGAGGAGACAGCATTATTATCGCTGCTTGCACATAAATATGGAGTTTCACCGCTATCGGCTAAAACTTCTGTCGATAAAATATTATGGGTATTGCGGACCTCAAAAATATCCGGGACCTTGTATTCGCCCCACTTGACGCCATTTAACTTATCCTCAAGTGGGGCTAGCATTTTCCCAGGCCGTCCTCCCCACTCGCTTGTTTCTTAAGGAGGGTGGATACTTCCCAAGCAAGGTAGTCTGCCACTGTCCGCTTTAGGTCCTCAACCGTGGGACGAGTGTCAACAGGTGCCGATTGATTCCAGTCTGCGCCGTTCGACGGATCAATATAACCCTCGTAATAATCCTCTGGCCTCAGATAATGTAATGCCGAACTACCATTACGCACAAGATTAACAACCTCCTGATAGCGCTCACGAGCATGGTCTGTATCACGCAGATTTACTGATGCTTTTTTGCGGTTTGTGCGTGTATAGCCATCGTTTCTGAAATCAATGAAGCGAACTACATCATCCTTATGGTGCGCTTCTCCTACGCGAAATACGTAAATATTTGTTTGTACCGAGCTCTTGCCGATAAACAAATCTATTGGCATCTTGATGCTTGCCAAAAGTGTGGAGTGTTGGAGGATGCTACGATTGTATTCTACGGCCTTGCCACTTCCCGCCGAATTCTGGATAATAATTGCAGCATAACCCTGATTCATCATAGACAATGCCTGCTTGACGAATACCATACCATTGCCCGCAGCTGAATACGGAGGGTTCAAGACGAAAGCTGTGGCAGGAAAACTTTTTCCCGGGTCTGAATACAAGTAATCCCCGTTATAACCGTTTAGGGAATCCTGATTCAAAATATTCGAACGACCATCGCCCATTAAAATCATATTGATTATGGCCAGCATATAGATATCTGGCAGAATCTCCAGCCCAAGCAATTGCTTTCCTTTAATTTCTGCCTCTTTTCGAGCAAAACCTTCTGGCGAATGGATGTTCAATTTAGCGTCATCCATCATTTCATTCATGGCCGCCACAAGCAAACCGGCACTACCTGTTGCGAAATCCCAGACATAGCTATTCCTGTCTACATGGGCAAGTTTAACTAAAAGCTTCGCCACATAAGAAGGTGTCAACACAACATCATTAAGTTTGTCTTGAGTATATCCAAGCCACTGGTACATTTCATTGAAAAGGCGTCCGGTAAAGTCTGTTGAGAGGCCAATCTTGTAATACATGCCCAGATCATCAAATATCTTCACGAATACGCGCTTAAGTTGACTCTCTCCATTCTCGGGTCGATTAATATTATCCGTTGTCAACGTATTCTCCAAAGTGCGTACGATCAATGATTGTTTGTCCTCCGGGATGTGTTTGTCCTTATCTGCAAGAAAATTCCGAATTTTATGAACAATGATATCACCGTCACGCGATCCTAACTCTTGCGAAGATTTCAGTTCGCTCTTATCTAGGGGCTTAACTTTATCCGGAATACCAAGAGTCGCAATAATGGTCGCAGCAACCAAATAGATACGGTCCTTCTCCAGCAGGCCTTTTTCTTCTTTGAAGATTTCGTTATTCAGTTTTACAAGACTAATGTTAATCTCCTGCTCTCTACGCTGTTTCAGTTTCTCAAGCTCTTCCGGGGGAAGGCTAAGGTCACGCACTTTCTCAACAAAAGAGTTAAAGTGTTTGGGAGCAAGGAATGATAGGTCTGTAAAATCATCGATTCTTTGCCCTACGCCATAATTGCTCTTCCCGACATAGTATACGCCCAATTCATGGTGTAATTCCTTAGTAGCGCCATCTCGGAAACCAGTAATACCTATAGCGATAATATGCTCATAGGAAGTGTAATGTAATATGGCATTGGCATAATGCACGGCACCGTTAACAGCAAATTGGCTGATGTTCTTATACTCGGGCTGTCCCTTTGTATTACGGTTGGCAACTTGTCCGTCCGCATCCAACTTGACCAATTTGTCTTTATATCCTTTGCACTCAATTAGGATTGGCCACCATTCACCTCGACTATCCTGCAAAAGCAAATTGCAATCAGGTCTGTTTCCACCACTCCCGCCTTGTTTTGATTCATACTCATTTAAGGCATTCTTGATCTCGGAATTAGGAGCATCCTGCTCAATGAAATATTTGAGTTTATAATGCTTTAACCAGCCGTTTACAAGATCGGCGATCTGGGGTTCTACGGATTGGGCCATTGTGTTTTGCGCTGTGTATTAATGACAAATTTAACGTTTTTCTCCGAAATAACCGGCAATCAAGTGCACTATATTGAATGACACTACTTCATCGTTTCAGCTTAACGATTCTCAATGTGACCTACGGAGAACTCGCGACTGGTCAAGCATCATAATGCCCTGACTATCATTTTTTAGCGCCCGTACAAGCACAAAAATACCAATCTCAAAGGAAAGAGTTTAGAAGAGCGGTTGTAGCCCCCTTTATGTATCTCTCAAAAAATGGATTATTACTTAAATTGGATTTGCTTACAAAAAGGACTCCCAGATGGATGTGCAATTGAATATAAGATGGTGTCGAATTCCATTTACAACATCTCTCCCTTGGTGTCCTGGGTGAACGATGGGTGTATAAGATTCTTTACCCGTTGGTTAACTTATATCTTTGATATCAGAACTTGCGGGGTAATGTCGTTCATCAGGGAGAAAGCAAACCACTTTTTGCCCAGGTCTTTAAGCGAGGCCCCGATATGGTAGACTTTATCGTCGATGATAAGGAACCGGTCGTGCGCCTTATTGAGCGGTTTAATAGAGATGGTCGCATACTGAGCGTTGTGCCGGGCCAAATCCAGTCGCAATTGCTGAGAGATTTGCCTGGAATAGATGGTGGCCGAGACACCGGCCCCACGTTTGTCAAGAAGGGTCAATACGGTTTCGTCAACGAAGTTGTCGAAAAGGATGACTTCCCGCGTTGCCCGCTTAATCAAGCCGCAAACAAAACTATACGCATCGAAGATCTGGCCCTCGAAGAAAATGCCCTGTTTGGGCTCCAATTTTCCTTCTTCAAGCATGTCGTAAAGCCTTTCAACTTTCTGATCGGTAGCGATAAGTTTGTATTCCACGTTCTCCAAACGCTGGAAAACTTGCGCGTTGGAAACCAAGAAGCGACGCATGGCGGCAAAAGCCCGCATAATCTGAATATTGGCCTGAATGGCAATTTCAGAAGTCAACACACTACTGAGCATGGAGACACCGAGTTCCGTGAACGCATTGGGAAGCTTTCTGCGACCGCCCCAACTTGATGTCGCATTTTGCGATTTCAAGTTTTTGAACTCCTCTGAAGTAAGTTGGAACATGAAGTCTTCCGGAAAGCGGCTGATATTGCGCTTGACCTGTTCATTGAGTCGCCTGGTTTCTACGCCATATAGTATCGCGAGATCCTGGTCAAGAATAACCTGGACGCCACGAATGGTAAATATCTTTTTCTCGACAGGATGGTCGCTGATGACCACCCCAGAATTCAAAACTTTTAACTCTTCTCTCATAGTCAGTTCAATACTCGGGCCTTTCTATCTTGATGTCGCATTCTGCGACTTCAAGTGTCCGCTCTTCAAAAATACAAAATTCTCAGGATGTTCACACCTTCAAGAGTCCACGTTCTTTCATCGCCGCACCAGCTGGGAAAACTGGCGCAACGCCAACCACCCTCTGCCTGAAGGCAACCCGTGCGGCAAGGGTGATCCCGGAGCCTAGCGTTTCTTGCACTCGCGGTGGAGGGCGAAGGCCAGGGCGACCAGCGCGACGAGCGCGAGGAGGGCGAGGAAGTACCGGGGCAGCGTCAGGCCGATGACCAGCGCCGCGACCGGGACCGCGATCGACATGACGAGATAGGCCGGAGAACGGTAGAGCCAGGAATACGGCATGAAATGCGCACCGAAGATGATCACATAGATCATCAGCATGTGCTCCGGAGACTCCGCGAAGGCCCACATCGCGATCAGGATATAAACCAGCTGGTTGAGACTGAACAGCAGTCCCAGCTTGGAGAGCGGATTGCCCTTGCCCTGGAAATCGACGTGCAGGATCTTCGAAGCGAGCAGCGCGAAGGGAATCAGCACCGCCGAGCCGCAGAAAATGAACATGTTCTGCTGCAGCAGGGACAGATCGAGAAGCTGGGAGACCAGGATCAGGGTCCAGATGAAAATGGCGGCCAGGATGAAATGCAGACCGCTCTTCTGGTTCCGAGCGATGTCGAGTCTAAGTTCGTTCAGTTCCATCTTTATCTCTGTTTCTGTTTAGCCTTCCACTGCGTCCAGGTACGCTTGAAGCCCTTGGGCTGCTGCTCCTGGATATATTTGTAGACCAGCGGGATCATTTCCGCCTTTTCCTGGGCAAGGGGCACCTTGTAGGCCGCCTCGCCCGGCTTGTCTCCCTTGTAGTACATGAAGTTGCCGCCCTGGTTGAAATGGCGGTAGATCACGTCCTTCTCCGGCACGTCCGGATTACGCAGGAAATCATAGAATACCAGATACATGTTGGTCCGGCCCACACCGCCCTGGCAGTGGACGTGGAGCCAGGTGTCCGCCGGAAGGTTCCGGACGAAAGCGATGAACTCGTCGATGCTCTCCGGATCGGAGAAGCAGTGGTCGAGCACCGTCAGGCGGAAATAGCCGATGCCGCGGCTGGCGCAGAGCTCAGCCTCCGTCTGGGCGGAAGTGATGTCCAGCGTGTTGGAACGGCCGCCCGGGCGGCCCCCAAAATCCACCTGCGTGCCAACGGTCCCGTGGAGCATCGCCGCTTCTTCCGAGATGATCTCCTCGCGGCCCCGACCGATGTTGTCCCAGTTCTGCTTGCCGTAACGGGACACGTGGTTGCCGTTCAGCAGACCGTGCGTCTCCTTGCGCAGATCCACGACCGTGATCGGGCCGTCGTGCACCTTGCGGATCTCCGCGATCACGGCATCCAGCTCCCCGGCGCTGAAGTCCGAGCTGGCGCTCACCTTCAGCTCGTCCAGGCCCTTGCGGGTCGGCACGAAGTCCGGGTCATAGCCCGGCACGGCGTCCCGTCTCCGGAACGTATCCCGGCAGGTCCGGAAATTGTCCGGCAGCTTCTCCCGGTCGCGGCGCTCGAGGCGCCAGCCGGCGGCGGCATACTCCTCCCGCTGCGCGGCCGTCACGGTCTCCCGCTCTTCCGCCGCCCGGAGGTAGGTATAATAATGCTGGTGGCTGCAGGATACGAGCAGCGCAAGCGCGAATAATAAGGCAAGGCTTCTTTTCATAGCTTATTACAAGCTCTTCTCCAGGCGCTCCCGGATGGCGGCGATGAACTGTGCGGAGTTGACGGACTTCGGCGTGACGCCTTCCATCAGGTTCACGAGGTCCTTGGTGGCGATGCCGTCGCCGAGGGTATCGAAGCACGCGGCCTCCAGCGCATCGGCGAACTGCGTGAGCGCGGACAGGCCGTCCTTCAGGCCCCGCTGGCGCAACGCGCCGCTCCAGGCGAAGATGGTCGCCATCGGATTGGTGGAGGTCTCCTCGCCCTGCAGATAGCGGTAGTAGTGGCGCGTCACCGTGCCGTGCGCGGCCTCGTACTCATAGTTCCCGTCGGGGCTGACCAGCACGCTGGTCATCATCGCGAGCGAACCGAAAGCCGTCGAGACCATGTCGCTCATCACGTCGCCGTCGTAGTTCTTGCAGGCCCAGATGAACCCGCCCTTGCTGCGGATCACGCGCGCGACCGCGTCGTCGATCAGCGTGTAGAAATAGGTGATGCCGAGCTCCTCGAAGCGGGCCTTGTATTCCTGGAAGACCTCGTCGAAGATCTCGCGGAAACGGGCATCGTAGGTCTTGGAGATGGTGTCCTTGGTGGAGAACCAGAGGTCCTGCTTGGTGTCGGTGGCGTACTTGAAGCACGCGTGCGCGAAGGAGCGGATGGACGCGTCGGTGTTGTGCATGCCCTGGATGACGCCCGGGCCCTTGAAGGTCTGGATGACCGTCTCCTGGTGGCTGCCGTCCGCACCGTCGAAGACGAGCTTTGCCGTTCCCGGTTCTTCCGCCCTCAGCTCAACACTCTTGTAAACGTCGCCGTAGGCGTGGCGGGCAATGGTGATGGGCTTCTCCCAGTTCTTCACCACGGGGTGGATCGTCGGGATGGTGATGGGGGCGCGGAAGACTGTGCCGTCCAGGATGGAGCGGATGGTGCCGTTGGGGCTCTTCCACATCTGGTGGAGCTTGTACTCCGTCATGCGCTGCGCGTTGGGCGTGATCGTGGCGCACTTGACGCCCACGCCGTACTTCTTGCAGGCCTGCGCGGCGTCGATCGTGATCTGGTCGCCGGTCTCGTCGCGCTTGGGGAGTCCGAGGTCGTAGTATTCCACCTTGAGGTCCACGAAAGGCAGGAGGAGCTCATCCTTGATCATCTTCCAGAGGATCCTGGTCATCTCGTCGCCGTCCATCTCCACGAGCGGCGTGGTCATCTGTATCTTTTTCATATCGATGGTTTGTTCAGAAAAGGGTTGGTAAAGATAGAGAAATAATCTGAAAACTAAAATAGAGGCGCCCGGGAGCAGTCCCGGACGCCTCTGTCCTTATCACACAAACCATGGGTCTAGAAGAGGAAGGCAACACCTGCGGTGAGGCGGGTGTTCCGGCGGGAGACGCCCTCGGCGCCGCCGGTGTAGCGGTTGAGCAGGCCCCAGTCGTAACCAACATTGAGGCGGATCATGTCCGCAAGCTCAAAGCCGAGACCGGCGCCAAGCAGGATGTCGAAGCGGCCATAACCATCGTTGTTGTAGTTGTCAACGGTGGAACCGGCGCTGAGCCCCAGGAAGGAGCCGTTGTACTGCGTCGTGGAGGCGAGACCGATGGCTGCGGTCGGGCCGGCATAGGCGAAGAGGCGGAAGCCGTCGGCGAGTTCGGCACCGAAGCTCAGGGTCAGGGGAACATTGATATAATGCTCGGTGATCTTGCCACTGACATCGGCCACGCCGCCGATGTTGGAGGCGTCACCTTTGGTGAGGAACTCATAGTAAACGCCCGGCGTGAAGTACAGGCCACCCACTACAGGGAGGGTGTAGCCGAAGCCGGCATAAAAGCCGTTGAGGGCGTTGGTGCTGGGATCTGCGTTTTTGCTGAGCTTGATGGATTCGGCGGAATTGACATAGCCGGCGCCGATGCTCATCTGAGCGTTGGCCTGCGTGCCGGCGAGCAGCAGAAGTGCTGCACTGAGAATCACAGTAAACTTTTTCATACGTGTTTATGATAATATTGTATTGTGTATAGTAATAGATGATCCTTCTCTGCGGAATGTTGCATTCATGGAGAATACGGAAAATAATGTACCTTTGCACCGGCTTTTTGACAGACTTATGAGATACGGATCGCTGACCAAACTCCTTGTCTCCCTGGCATTGCCCATTTTCATCGACACGCTGCTTGTCATGACTTTGGGTGCGGCCGACACGTTCATGCTCAGCCGCTATTCGGACGAGAGCGTGGCGGCCGTGGGGCTCGTCAATCAGCTGGTCAACATCGTTTTCATCATCTTCCAGGTCATCTCGATGGCCACGTCCATCCTCTGCTCCCAGTATGTGGGGGCGGGGCAGCGCGACCGTGTGCTGCAGGTGATGGGCATCTCGGTGCTGTTCAATTTCCTGATTGGCATGGCGTTCAGCGCCGTCCTGTACGGCAAGGCCGCAGATCTGCTGGGGACGATGGGCGTGCGGGAGGAATTGTTCTCGCAGAGCTTCTCCTACATGCGCATCGTGGGCGCATTCGCCTTCTTCCAGGCCATGTCGCTGTCGGCCGCGGCCGCGCTGCGGAGCGTCGATATGGCACATTATCCCATGTTCGTGTCCGGACTGGTCAACGTCATCAACATCGTGGGCAACTACGCACTCATCTTCGGTAAGTTCGGCTTGCCGGCGCTAGGCGTGCAGGGCGCAGCCATCTCGACGGTGGCCTGCCGCGCGCTGTCTTCGGTGCTGTTGCTGTGTTTGCTTTTCCGCAAATATGTTGTGCGCCTGCCCAAGGGGCTGTTCCGCCCGTTCCCCTGGCAGGAAGCTGGCAAGCTTTTCAAGGTGGGCATCCCGTCGGCCGGCGAGCAGATGTCCTACAGCCTGTCGATGGTCGTCGTGACCTATTTCATCAATTTCCTGGGGAATGACGAGCTGGCCACGCGCACGTACGCCCACACCATCACCACGTTCGTGTACCTGTTCTCGCTCGCTGCGGCGCAGGGCGGCGCCATCGTGATCGGGCATCTGGCCGGGATGAAGAAGTACGATGCCGCGTTCGCGCTGGGGCGGCGGGTGCTGCGCGTGTCGGTCGCCGTTACTTTCGTGCTGTCGTTCATCACCGCCTGCTTCGGGCACACCATCTTCTCTATGCTCAGCGACAACGAGCACATCATCCGCATGGGGTCCCTCGTGCTATGGGTGGATATCCTGGTGGAAGTGGGCCGTGCCATCAATCTGTTCGGCGTGAACTCGCTGCGCTCCGCCGGGGACATCTATTACCCCGTGACCGTCGGCATCATCGTGTGCTGGACCGTCGCCGTGGGTGGCAGCTGGCTGCTGGGCATCGGCCTCCACGGCGGCCTGATCGCCCTGTGGTGCGCCCTGATCCTCGACGAGAACATCCGCGGCCTGATCTTCATCCGCCGCTGGAAATCCCGCAAGTGGACCAGCAAGTCGCTGGTATAATCAAAAAGCCGCCAGCAATTAGCTGACGGCTCTTTGACAGTAAGTGAAAGACTTTGTGCTATTTCACTTTTACGCAGCGGGTAGGAAGGGCAAGGGCGCGGAAGGAGTGTGTCGCTGCCCAGGCTTCCGTATGCTTTTGGGCGTTCTCTCCGCAGTACATGGTGTATCCCGTTACGTCCATTGAATATGGACTGGGGTCAAATCCGCCGCTGCCGCCGTCACCGATTTTGAAAGGCAGGCCGTCATCGCCGTTAGGAACACCCAGGGACCAGATATACACCTGACGGGTACGATACAACTTACCATCCTCATAATATAATAAGCTGGCTTCCGGGTACCAGATCGTGTTATAATCGCCCAGAATCGTGCCCATGTTCACGCCCAGAAGTGTAGGATCCCAATACTCGTAAATGACGTTCCAGTTATTCCCCAACGCATTGTACCAGAGACCCTGGTTGTTATTGGCGTGTGCTTCGGGGAGCGTCCATCCGGCAGGGCAGGGATCATAAAGGGTTAATTTGTCCGTCCAGCGGGTATTGTCAGTGAAGTTAAATTCTTTGGTATAATACCAGTCTACGTTGGAAGACGGCTTTCCGGGATAAAGATAGGTCGTAGGATGCGCAATGGCATATTCAATGGTACCGGTTTCAGCGTCGGTCTTCACAGGGTCCGGCCATTTCAGGGTAGAAGCGGCAGGGGTATGGCCGGCGGCGTTGTAACCGTCCCAGCCCAGGAACGGATCCTTACGGCCCCACTGATACAGCAGACCATGTGACTTGATGTCGTTGATGGCGGCCGAGGTAGCACCTAGGTTGCGGTCCATCACGGCGCCCCAGGAGGCAATCCCATTGCTCTTGTTATAATACTTTTGGGCCGTCGCGGTGGCATCCCAGCCCGCGCACACCCAAATGTGCCAAGACCAAACGATATTGTGGTTGGCATCTTGGGCAGCAATCAAGGCGTTGCCGTCCTTCAGGGTTTCCGGAGTCCTGAAGTAGACCATACCATCTTGATAATAGGCCTGAGGAATAATGTTACCTTTGGACGGAGCCTCGTGGGTACCAAAGGATTCCCAAAGGACTTCGACGGAGGCGATGGAAGCCACGGCCTCGGTGGTTTTACCCTTATTGGCTTTGAAGGCATAGAAACCCGGTTCGGAAACCATGAAACAGTTCGCGGGGTCCGCGAAGACAGTCGGCACGGGATCGGGGTCAGGAGTAGTCTTTTCGCAAGAAGCGAAAGCAACGAGTCCTGCTACCAGCAGGAGCACGGAGAACTTGGTGGGGTTAATCATAATACAGTTAGTGTTAGTAACGGTTTTCAGTGTAGTTAGTTACTGCAAATGTAGAAAAATATTTTTACATCCCTCCGCCGAAGCGAAAGAATGTAATGGAAGGAGGCGGAGGGATTTGCAAGACAGTTCTGAGGCCCGGAGGGCCGATGCGCCATCAGGCGCGTGCCGGGAGGGAGGAGCGATGCGACGACCGGGAGGCTCCCGGCGAAACGGAGTGGAGCCGGCATGCCCCTGGGGGCAGCCGCGAAGCGGCGGGGGTTAAAGGAATGGAATCCCGACGCCGTAGCGAAAAAAAGCAACGCCAATGCGTTGCTTTTTGAGCGGAGGCGGAGGGATTCGAACCCCCGGAACGTTGCCGTTCAACAGTTTTCAAGACTGCCGCCATCGACCACTCGGCCACACCTCCTTATGTTTGGGTGTGCAAAGTTAGAATAAATTTTTCTATATTTGCCGCATATACACTAACTAACGACCAAGAAAATGAAAGGAATTGTAAGTATTATGGGCATCTCTGCCCTGGTTTTCGGCGTTGTTTCCTGCGACCTGAACTCGCTGAATATTCCCATCAACGAGGGGGGATCAGGCACCAACATCTACGTCAACCCGAATACACACTGGCCGCCCAGCAACACACCGGCCTACATCGGAGATATCTCCGCGTATCCGCAGGAGCTGCAGTCTGTTATCAAGCAGCGCTTCTCCAAGCAGGTCAGCATGGAGACCGCAGGCATCATCTTCGCAGGCCCGAGCGAGTTGAGCGCGCATGCCGACAAGCTCACCGAAGCGGCTAACACGGGTGCATTTGTCGTCACACCCACCGTCACGCAACTCTCCCTGCTGGGCGCGAACCCGAAGATGGCACCGACCGCCACAGGCGGCACGGGCCCGCTGTTCGTCTGCTACAGCGGCTGGGGTGCGGGCCATTTCTATATGCTGTATGACGAGCCTGTACCGGCGATACCGGAACCGGGCGAGTCGAGTATGAGCGATGAGCAGTGGCAGGAGCTGGCGCGCCAGAACCAGTTGCTGGGCACCGACGGCGGCAAGTCCGTAACGGACTTTGACAATGATCCGGCCCACAACGAGAACTACTACCACACCCGTATCAACTCGTTTATCTCCTGGCTTGATGCGGAGCACATCCGCAGATCCAATTTCGCAAATGTCCCGCTCCATTCGAGCTACGACCAGCTGGAGATGAACATCGAGCAGTCCGGCCAGCGCCTGACGGTCGACGTCCCTATTTCTATCAACGCGTATATCGACCAGGCAACCTGGAGCGATCCGGACTACCTCAACAAGAGCAGCTCCGTCTCGATCGACTTCTGGATCCTCCCCTCCTATATGCTGTCGTCCACCGGCGACAAGGCCGGCGACTACTACAGCGTCGTGTCGTGTGTCACGCCCCATAACGAGGCCATGTGGGGACCGTATGTCGGTGAGCACGGCGCATGCCGCAACCGCATCTACGGCTTCTGGTTCGGCGAGATGAACGTGAAGACATCGCTGCTGGACGCTGACGGGAACGCCATCCCGGGCCTGGAGTATTACTCCCGCCCCATCCCGGAGAACCCGAACTCCTCCAAGACCTATAGCGAAGGTACTTCTTATTCGTATTCCGGGTCCATTTCGGGCGGTGTCTCCGGCGGCGAGCCGTATCTGGTCGAGAGCGTGTCCTGGGGTGCCACCTATTCCTCCTCGACCAACTACACGCTGGACACCATCAACTACTCGCTGGATTCCAGCACGCCTGATGTGAAATACCACTACTGGTCCGAGAATGTCAAGCTGACGGACGACTGGGACGACTGGAGCAAGATCAACCAGAACTTCCCGGCACCGGTCCGGACCGAGTTCGCCGCCCACTCCTCATGGGTCTGGCATGTGCCGGCGAGCGTGGTGAAAGACGGCGACACCCAGCAGTTCCAGATCAGCACGACGATCAGCATCGACTACCGCACCTGGTACCACTGGCGCGCCTCCATTGAGTACGATGACAATATGAAGAATCACTGGGTGGACCTCCCCGTGCAGACCTGGACCCTGGACAAGCCTGATCGTACACCGTGGGGCTTCGTCAGTCTGCGCAACGCCTCGGACTATGAGATGGCGCACGTGTCTGTTTACCCGGCGGGCCATGAGTCGGAAGATCCCATCGCCGTCCTCTCCACGTCCTACGGCAAGGAACAAGAAGCGCAGGTTGGCCTGTGGGAAGGCCCCTACACCTTAACCTGGGACTTCGTTGACGGTAACACCGGCTCTGTCCTCAGCTCCTGGATCTACGAGAATGTCCAGATCCACCAGGGCAAAGACGCCGAATCAGCCACCGTGAAAATTTCTAGCGTTGACGGAAAGCCTCGTCCATAATTTATCCTCCGCTACGAACGAAAAGAGCCGGCGCAGTTGCGTCGGCTCTTTTATATTTCTAAAGAGGTCTATTTCTTTTCGTCTTTCATGAAGAACTTCCAATGGAAGAGCAGCAGGTAGAAAGCGCCTACCGTGACGCAGGAATCCGCGAAATTGAACACCGGGCTGAAGAAGATCACCCGCTCGCCTTCCCGGATAATCGGGAAGAAGAACATATCGACCACCTTGCCGAACATGAAGGGGGCATAGCCCCAGATCATACCATAGAACAGGCTGTCGATGATGTTGCCGATGGCGCCGGCCGTGATCAGCGTCAGGCCCACCAGCACCCCTTTCGGAGCAGCGTTCTTCTTGATCAGCGAGCGAATCCACCCAATCAGCGCAACGCTCAGCACGATACGAAAGAGCGACAGCAGGAACTTGCCGATCTGCCCGCCGAAGGACATCCCGAAGGCCATGCCCACGTTCTCCACGAAGCAAAGCCGGAACCACTGCCCAATCACGTAAATCTGTTCGCCCAGCTCCATATTCGTCTTGACCAGATACTTGATCACCTGGTCAACGACGACGAGCAGGACTCCCAGCAACAGGAGTCGTTTCCCTTGGGATAATTTCATCACCGATTAGTTCTTGCCCTGCTTGGCAAGCATCTCCTTAGCCTCGACGGTCAGGGTAGCGTGCGGAACGAGGCGCAGACGCTCCTTGGGGATGAGCTGGCCGGTCACACGGCATACGCCGTAGGTCTTGTTCTCGATGCGCACGAGCGCGGCTTCCAGGTTCTGGATGAACTTGTACTGGCGCTGAGCCATCTGGCTGGCCTCCTCCTTGGAGAGCTGGAACGCACCGTCGTCCTCGACGGTCCGGAAGGACGGCGTCGTGTCTTCGATGTCGTTGGTACCGTTATGCATCACCACCTGACGGAGGGTGTTGTACTCCGCCTTGGCTTTGGCGAGTTTCTCTTCGATGATGACTTTGAACTCAGCAAGTTCAGCATCCGAGTAACGGGTCTTGGCAGCTTGATCTGTATTTTCCATACTATGAACCGGTTAACGTGTTTATCTTTTTACTGTTATGTGGATTCTACCATCGCCCCATTCCACTTCGGCGGCCTCCTGCGGGGCTTCGGCGAGCGGCTTCAGCTCCAGGGAGCGCGACAGGGTCTGGACGGCGACATATTCTGCATGTTCGGCGAGGGCGGCGCGGATTTCCTCCGCAGCGGCGCCGTCGGCGTAGATGACGGTGTCGATCCGGTCCGTGATCTCGAATCCGCTGTCCTTGCGGAGGGTCTGGATCGGATGGATGAGCTCGCGGGCGTGGCCCTCGCGGACCAGCTCCGGCGTCTGAACGATGTCCAGGGCGAGCGTGAGGGAGCCCTCCGTGGCCACGAGCCAGCCGGGCATATCCTCGGAGCTGATCTCGTAGTCGCCCTTGTTCAGGGTCACGTCGCCGGACGGCAGGTGCAGGACGTACTCCGCTTCAGCACGCTCGATGGCGGCGATCTCCTCCTGGGAGAGCTGCCCGAACGCAGCGGCGATCTCCTTCATCTGCTTGCCGTAGATCTTGCCGAGGGTCTTGAAGTTCGGCTTGATCTTCTTGGTGATCAGGCCCACGGTATCGTGCAGGAACTCTATTTCCTTGACATTGACTTCCGTCAGGAAGATGTCGCTGACGCGCTGGATGTGCTCCTTGACCGTGTCGTCGAGCACCGGGACCAGCACCTTGGCCAGCGGCTTGCGGACGTTGATGCCCACCTTCTTGCGCAGCGCCAGCACCATCGAGGAAGCCTTCTGGGCAAAGCCCATGCTCTCCTCCAGGCCCTCGTCCACGCGCTCGGGGTGGAAGACCGGCATCGGGCAGTAGTGCACCGAGTCGGCGTCCGGCACGAGGTCGAGCCAGAGACGCTCCATGAAGAACGGGGCGATCGGGGCGCCCAGCAGGGCAACACCCTTGAGCACCTCGTAGAGGGTCTGGTAGGCGGCGAGCTTGTCCTCGCCCATGCCCTTGCCCCAGAGGCGCTTCTTATTCAGGCGGATGTACCAGTTGGACAGGTCGTCGCAGACGAAATCCTGCACCAGGCGGCCCGCCGTGGTGATGTCGAAATCTTCGTAAGCGGCCACAACGCCCTTCACGAGGGTGTTCAGCCGGCTGATGATCCAGCGGTCGAACATCGACCGGTGCTCGTAGGGCACGGCCTGGGCCGCCGGGTCAAATCCGTCAATGTTCGCGTAGAGCGCGAAGACGGAATAGGAGTTATAGAGCGTGCCGAAGAATTTGCGGCGCACTTCCTCCACACCCGCCTCGTCGAACTTGAGGTTGTCCCAGGGCTGGGCGTTGGTCATCATGTACCAGCGGAGCGCGTCGGCGCCATACTTGTCCATCGCCTGGAAGGGATCCACGGCGTTGCCCAAGCGCTTGCTCATCTTCTCGCCCTTCTTGTCGAGGACGAGGCCGTTGGAGATCACGCGCTTGAAGGCAGGCGTGCCGCTGACCATCGTGTGGATGGCGTGCAGGGTGTAGAACCAACCGCGGGTTTGGTCCACGCCTTCGGCGATGAAGTCGGCCGTGCAGCCGAAGTCCGGGCTGTCGATGCCGCGCAGGCCCGTCTGGGCGTACGGCATGGCGCCAGAGTCGAACCACACGTCGATGAGGTCGGTCTCGCGGGTCATCTTCTTGCCCGAGGGGCTGACAAGGAAGATCTGGTCCACGTAGGGACGGTGCAGATCGATCTTGTCGTAATTCTCCTTGGACATATCGGCAGGGTCGAAGCCCCGCTCACGAAGCGGATTCGCAGCCATGAAGCCGGCGGCGACCGCCTTGTCGATTTCAGCGTAGAGCTCTTTGACAGAGCCAATGCAGATCTCTTCCTTGCCGTCCTCGCTGCGCCAGATAGGCAGCGGGGTGCCCCAGTAGCGGCTGCGGCTGAGGTTCCAGTCCTGAATGTTCTCCAGCCATTTGCCGAAGCGGCCCGTGCCGGTGGACTCCGGCTTCCAGGTGATCTGCTCGTTCAGGGCCATCATCTGCTCGCGCACGGCCGTGGTCCGGATGAACCAGCTGTCGAGCGGATAATAGAGCACCGGCTTGTCGGTGCGCCAGCAGTGCGGGTAGGAGTGGACGTGCTTCTCGATCTTGAACGCCTTGCCGGCGGCCTTGAGCATGACGCAGAGGTCGACATCGAGGGTCGGGGCGTCGGGGGCGAGGGAACTGTCGTAAGCGTTCTTGACGAAGCGACCGGCCCACTCGGCGTAGTCCGGGCTCACGTGCGAGGCGACGTACTGCGGGTCGAGGTCCTCCAGACGGAAGAAGCGGCCCTGCAGGTCTACCTGGGCCTGCGGATCGCCGTTGCGGTCGATGACCTGCAGGGCGGCGATGCCCGCGGCGCGGGCCACCTTGGCGTCGTCCGCACCGAAGGTCGGTGCGATGTGGACGATGCCCGTACCTTCCTCCGTGCTCACGTAGTCGCCGGAGATCACGCGGAAGGCGTCGCCGTCCGGCTTGAACCAGGGGATCAGCTGCTCGTAGCGCATACCCACGAGGTCGCGGCCCTTGACGCTGCCGGGCAGGACCTCGAAAGGAATCTTGCCGTTAAAGAGCGTGCCGACCAGCGCCTCGGCGACGATGTAGGTCGCGGGCGTGCCGGTGTAAGGGTTCTCGGAGCGGACTTTGACATAGTCAATATTGGGGCCGACGCAGAGCGCCGTGTTGGAAGCGAGGGTCCAGGGGGTGGTGGTCCAGGCGAGGAAATAAAGGTCATCCTCCCCCACCGCCTTGAACTGCACCGTGCAGGTCGTATCCTTGACATCGCGGTAGCAGCCCGGCTGGTTCAGCTCGTGCGTGCTCAAGCCCGTGCCGGCGGCAGGGCTGTACGGCTGGATGCTCTTTCCTTTGTAGAGCAGACCCTTGCCGTAGATATCTTTCAGCAGATACCAGAGCGTCTCGATATAACGGTTGTCGTAGGTGATGTACGGATCGTCCATATCGACCCAGTAGCCGATGCGCTCGGTGAGGTTGCGCCACTCGGCGGTATATTTCATCACCTCCTCGCGGCAGGTGCGATTGTAATCCTCGACGGAAATCTTGGTGCCGATGTCCTCCTTGGTGATGCCCAGCTTCTTCTCCACACCCAGCTCGACCGGGAGGCCGTGGGTGTCCCAGCCGGCACGGCGGCGCACCTTGAAACCGGCCTGCGTCTTATAGCGGCAGACGGCGTCCTTGATGGAGCGGGCCATCACGTGGTGGATGCCCGGCATGCCGTTGGCGGAAGGCGGACCTTCGAAGAAGATGAACTCCGGAGCACCTTCGCGCAGGACGAGCGAACGCTCAAAAGCGTGGCGCTTCTGCCAGCGCTCGAGCACCTCTTTCCCCACGGAGACCAAGTCCAGGCCGTTATACTCTTTGAATGTCATATTTTTTGCCTAATTTTGCGTCTGATTTTAGTCTGCAAATTTAACGAATTTTACGCATTTGGCAAAAATATGGCTATTCTGGACATTATTCTTTTGCTCTGCTTCATTCCGGCCATTGTCGGAGGCATTTCCAAGGGCTTTGTCAAGCAGGTAGCCGACCTGGTGGCCATCCTGCTCGCCGCCTGGGCCGCATTCCACTTTTCTTCTCCGCTCGCCGGCTGGCTGGGAGCGCGTTTCACGCTCGACCCTACCGTCTTGAGGGTCATCAGCTTCGTGCTGATCGCCATTGTCGTGGCCCTGCTGCTCAATCTGGTCAGCGCGCTCATCACCAAGGCTTTAAGCGCCCTGTCACTGGGCTTCCTGAACCGCATCCTCGGGCTCATCTTCGCCATCCTCAAAGTGGCGCTGGTGCTGGGCCTGCTCATCCTGCTGTTCGAGAGCCTCAACAGTTCGCTCCACCTCGTGCCGGAAGAGAATCTGGCCAACGCCGTGGTGTACCACGCCCTGCGTGACGCCGCCAACAGCATATTCCCGATTCTGAAAACCTTCGTTACCGGCGGGGCCGATCCCGCCGCCACCGCCCATGCCTAAGCTGCTGCTCATCGAAACGTCCACCGCGCTCTGCTCGGTGGCCCTGGCGGAGGACGGCCGCGTGACCGCCTTCCGCGAAAGCGCGGAGCCCCGCGCCCATGCCGCCATGACCGCCCCCTACGTGCAGGAAGTCCTGCAGGAACGGGGCTTGCGCGCTGCCGACCTTGACGCCGTGTGCGTCAGCGCGGGTCCGGGATCTTACACCGGTCTGCGCGTCGGTGTGTCCACCGCCAAGGGCATCTGCTTCGCCGCTGGCGTGCCGCTGCTCTCCGTGGGCACACTCGAGCTGCTGGTCCACCAGGCGCGCGCCGAAGGCCAGCTGCCCGCAGGCTGCAAATACGTGATTCCGATGATCGATGCGCGCCGGATGGAAGTCTATGCGGCCGTATTCACCCCCGAGGGTGAGCGCCTGACCGAAGTGGCGCCGCAGATCATCGACGCGGAGAGTTTCCGCGCCCAGCGCGCCGAGGGGCCGGTGCTCTTCATCGGCGACGGCGCCGAGAAATGCCGGGAAGCCCTCTCCGGGGAGCATGCGCACTTCGTACAAACCAGCCCGCGCGCCAGCGCCCTGCTCGCCCCCGCGATGCGGGAATTCGAAGCACAACACTGGCGCGACGTAGCGTATTTCGAGCCCTTCTACCTCAAGGACTTCGTCGCCACCGTCAGCCGGAAGAAGCTCTTCTGAGATAGGAAAGGCGCTCGTTGAGCGCCTTTCCTTATAGATCCCGGACCTGTTCCTCCGTCAAGCCAGAATACTTGACAATCTTTTCAATAGGCTCGTTGTCTTCCAGCATCCGCCGGGCGATGGCGAGCGCTTTTTTCTCCATGCCTTTCTCCATGCCTTTCTCCATGCCATCATCGAAACCGTCCCTGTAGTTGGCGGTTGCGATGCTCTCTTTTTCGATGTCTGAAATCATGGCTCTGAAGTATTTGATTCGTTCTTGATCCGGCAGGGAATTCGTGCGCGCGGCCTCCAGCACGGGCCGCATCCGCTCCGGGATCCCCTTGGGGTTCAGCGCAAAGTTATGTATATTTTTCAATAACTTCGGCTATTCTAAGGGGGAGGTGTCCAGAAAAACGCTATTCTACGCAATATTTCTGGACACCTCCCCCTGGTTTATGCCGAAATGCGGTG
>JAEFAI010000010.1 GCA_016291185.1 Bacteroidales bacterium | reverse complement strand
CGAAGATACGAATTATTCACTAATTTTGATTCGCCAATGGCAGCAAAAGACACATATAAAAGCATCGGGGCGCCGAGCGAAGGGCTTTTCAAGGACAACGGGAGCCGATTCATCGCCCGCGCCTATCCGGTCGAGAGCGAGGCGGAAATTAAGGAGATCGTGGCCGCGCTCAAGAAGGAATACCACGATGCCCGTCACCACTGCTATGCCTACCGGCTCGGCCTGGACGGCGAGCCCTGGCGAGCGAACGACGACGGCGAGCCCTCCGGCTCCGCCGGGCGCCCCATTCTCGGGCAGATCGACTCCGCCGGGCTGAGCGACATCCTCGTGGTCGTGATCCGCTATTTCGGCGGCATCAAGCTTGGCATCCCCGGCCTCATCCGCGCCTACAAGACCTCCACGGCGGACGCCCTCGCGGCCGCGCAGGTGGTCGAGAAGGTGGCCGGGCGCTGGTACACCCTGCGTTTCCCGTACGCGGACCTGCCCGCCGTGATGAAACTCGTCAAGGAGCTGGACCTGCCGCAGCGGGGGCAGTCGTTCCTCGCGGAGTGCACCCTCGAAGTACGCGTGCGCGCGTCGCTCGAGCGCGACTTTTTGGAAAGGTTCGAAAAAATAGGTATCTTTATAGGCTAAATTTTGTATTACCTCGAATTATGGGCAAAAAACATGTCTTCAATGCCGGGCCTTGCCTGCTCCCGCAGGTGGCCATCGACAACACCATCGAAGCCCTCAAGGACTTCAAGGGGACCGGTGTATCCCTGCTTTCCATTTCCCACCGCACCAAGGGCTGGGATGAAGTGATGGACGAGTGCCGTGCGCTCTGGAAGGAGATTCTCGGCATTCCCGAAGGTTACGAAGTCGTCTTCCTGGGCGGCGGCGCCAGCCTCCAGTTCCTCTATGTTGCGATGAACTATCTGGAGCACAAAGCCGGCTACCTCGAGACGGGTGTCTGGGCCAAAAAGGCCCTCAAGGAGGCCCAGGGCCTGGGCAATGCCGTTGCCGTGGCCAGCTCCGCAGACAAGAACTACTGCTATATCCCGAAGGGTTACGAGATCCCGAAGGATCTGGATTATTTCCATATTACCACCAACAACACGATCTACGGTACGGAGATCCGCACGGACCTCGACTGCCCCGTTCCCCTCATCGCTGACATGTCCTCCGACATCCTCAGCCGCCGCGTGGACGTGAGCAAGTACGCGATGATCTACGGCGGCGCGCAGAAGAATGCGGGCCCTGCCGGCGTGGCCTTCGCCATCATCAAGACCGACACCCTCGGCAAGGTGAGTCGCTACCTCCCGACGATGCTCGACTACCGCACGCACATCGACAAGCTCTCGATGTTCAACACGCCGCCGGTCTTCGCCATCTACGTGATGAACGAGACCCTGAAGTGGCTCAAGGGCATCGGCGGCATCGACGCCATCCACGCCATCGACGTGAAGAAGGCCGAGGCCCTCTACGCTGAGATCGACCGCAACAGCCTCTTCACCGGCACCGCCGCCAAGGAGGACCGCTCCATCATGAACGTCTGCTTCGTCATGGCCCCGGGCCACGAGGACCTGCAGGACGAGTTCATGAAGTTCGCCACCGAGCGCGACATCGTGGGCATCAAGGGCCACCGCTCCGTCGGCGGCTTCCGCGCCTCCCTTTACAACGCCAGCACCCAGGAGGACGTCGAGGCCCTCGTGGCTGCCATGCAGGAATTTGAAAAGATCCGCGGCTAGCCATGAAAGTTCTCGTTGCCACCCAGAAGCCTTTCGCGGCCGCAGCGGTCGCAGGCATCCGCCAGATTGTCGAGGAAGCGGGCTATGAGCTCGCGCTCCTGGAGAAATATGCCGACCAGGCCGACCTGGTCAAGGCCGTCGCCGACGCCGACGCGCTGATCGTCCGTTCGGACAAGGTCACCGCCGAGGTCGTCGCCGCCGCGCCGAAGCTCAAGATCGTCGTGCGCGCAGGCGCCGGCTTCGACAACCTCGATCTTCCCGCCTGCACGGCGAAGGGGATCGTGGCGATGAATACGCCCGGCCAGAACGCCAACGCCGTGGCCGAGCTGGCCATCGCGCTGATGGTTTTCATGGCCCGCACGCAGTTCACTCCGGCCACGGGTTCGGAGATCCAGGGCAAGACCCTCGGCATCCAGGCCTTCGGCGCCGTCGGGCGCCTGGTCGGTGCCAAGGCTGCCGCCCTCGGCATGAAGGTCAAGGCCCTCGATCCGTTCCTGACCCCGGAGCAGATCAGCGCCGGCGGTGCCGAGCCCGTCGACACCCTCGACGCGCTCTACTCCGGCAGCGACTACGTGTCCCTGCACATCCCCGCGACGCCGCAGACCATCGGCAGCATCGGGTACGACCTGATCACGAAGATGCCGAAGGGCGCGACCCTCGTCAACACCGCCCGCAAGGAGGTCATCGACGAGGCGGGCCTGGAGAAGGCCCTCGCCGAGCGCCCGGACCTCAAGTACGTCGCCGACGTGGCCCCCGACAACCTCGCCGCCCTGCAGGAGCAGTTCGGCCTGCGCGTCTTCGCCACGCCCAAGAAGATGGGCGCCCAGACCGCCGAGGCCAACCTGAACGCCGGCCTCGCCGCCGCCCGTCAGATCGTCGCGTATTTCAAAGAAGGCTGCACGAAGTTCCAGCTGAACAAGTAGATACTTGCGAATTGTTAAATGCGGAGGCCAAAGAATTTTGGTCTCCGCATTTATTTGGTAGTATGATAAAAAAACATTATCTTCGAATATAGTTTTCTATAGAAAAATGGTACGAGTCAAACCTTTTGCCGCGCTGCGGCCCCCGAAAGGCATCGTGACGGAAGTCGCGGCGCCGCCCTATGACGTTCTGAATTCCGAAGAGGCCCGGAAAATGGCCGGGGAGAAATCCCTCCTGCATATCACCAAGCCCGAGATCGACTTCACGCCGATCGCCGGGGAGCACGAGCAGCGCACCTACGACCGCGCCGTCGAGAACTTCCAGGCCTGGCAGAAGAAAGGCTGGCTGGTCCGCGAAGACAAAGAGAAATACTACGTCTACGCCCAGACGATGGGCAGCCGCACGCAATACGGCATCGTGCTCTGCGCCCACACGGACGACTACGCCAACGGCATCATCAAGAAGCACGAACTGACCCGCAAGGACAAAGAAGACGACCGCATGATCCACGTCCGCATCCAGAACGCGAACATCGAGCCGGTTTTCTTCGCCTTCAAGGACAACGCCGAGCTCGGCGCGATCATCGCGAAGACCGCCGCCGGCGCCCCGGAATACAAATTCATCGACGAGAACGACTTCACGCACACCTTCTGGGTGATCGACGACGACGCGGTCAACGCCCGCATCACGGAGATCTTCACGAAGGACGTGGACGCCTTCTACGTGGCCGACGGCCACCACCGCACGGCCGCGGCCGCCCGCGTGGGCGCGGAAAAGAAGGCGCAGAACCCGAACCACACCGGCAACGAAGAGTACAACTTCTTCATGGCCGTCTGCTTCCCGGAGAGCCAGCTCGCCATCATCGACTACAACCGCGTGGTCAAAGACCTGAATGGGCTGAGCCCGAAAGAATTCTTTGCAGCCCTCTCGGAGGACTTCGTCGTCGAATGCAAGTGCGACTGCACCAAGGACGGCGGCGAATGCAAGTGCGAATATCCCTGCCACTGCAACTGCTCCGAGATCTACCACCCGGCCGGCCTGCATAACTTCTCGATGTACTTCGAGGGCGTCTGGTACAGCCTTACGGCGAAGCCCGGCCGCTACAACGACGCCGACCCGATCGGCGTGCTCGACGTCACCATCCTCTCCAACCTGGTGCTGGACAAGATCCTGGGCATCAAGGACCTCCGCACCTCCGACCGCATCGACTTCGTCGGCGGCATCCGCGGCCTGGGCGAACTGGCCCGCCGCGTCGACTCCGGCGAGATGAAGGTCGCGTTTGCGCTCTACCCGGTCAGCATGCAGCAGCTCATCAACATTGCCGACACCGGCAATATCATGCCGCCCAAGACCACGTGGTTTGAGCCCAAGCTCCGTTCCGGACTTGCCATTCATACTTTAGACTAAATACCCTTATGAAACCCGATTCGGCACTGATACACAAAACTCTCAAAGAGTTTTTCGGCTACGATGCCTTCAAGGCGGACCAGGAGAAGATCATCACGCACCTGATTGGAGGGGGTGATGCCTTCGTCCTGATGCCCACCGGAGGCGGCAAGTCGCTGTGCTATCAGCTGCCGGCTCTGGTGATGGAAGGCACGGCCATTATCATCTCCCCGCTGATCGCCCTGATGAAGAACCAGGTCGATCTGCTCCGCGGCTTCGTGGCCGGGGAGGGGAGCATCGCGCACTTCCTGAATTCCTCGCTCACGCGCCAGCAGATCGACGAGGTCCGCGAGGACCTGCTCGCCGGCAAGACCAAGCTGCTGTACGTGGCGCCGGAGTCGCTGACGAAGGACGAGAACGTCCAGCTTCTGCGGGAGGTGAAAATCTCCTTCTACGCCGTGGATGAAGCGCACTGTATCTCCGAATGGGGGCACGACTTCCGGCCGGAGTACCGCCGCATCCGCTCGCTGGTGGACCAGATCGGCCGTGCGCCCATCATCGCGCTCACGGCTACGGCCACGCCCAAAGTGCAGAGCGATATCCTCAAGAACCTTTGCATCCCGGATGCTGCCGTCTTCAAGTCCTCCTTCAACCGTCCGAATCTTTACTATGAGATCCGGGACAAGGTGGAACCGGAGAAGGACCTGATCAAGTTCATCCGCCAGAACCCCGGCAAGTCCGGCATCATCTACTGCCTCAGCCGCAAGAAGGTGGAGGAGATGGCGGAGCTGTTGTGCATCAACGGCATCAAGGCCCTGCCGTACCACGCCGGTCTGGACGCCAAGCTGCGCGCCGAGAACCAGGACAAATTCCTGATGGAAGAGGTGCAGGTGATCGTGGCTACGATCGCCTTCGGCATGGGAATCGACAAACCGGACATCCGTTTCGTCATCCACTACGATATCCCCAAGAGCATCGAGAGCTACTACCAGGAAACGGGTCGCGCCGGCCGCGACGGCCAGGAGGGCCTCTGCATCGCCTACTACAGCTACAAGGATATCCAGAAGCTGGAGAAGTTCATGCAGGGCAAGCCCATCGCCGAGCAGGAGATCAGCCGCCAGCTGCTCTCCGAGGTGCTCGCGTATGCGGAGTCCAGCCAGTGCCGCAGAAAGCTGCTGCTCAACTACTTCGGAGAGGACTTCCCGGATGAGAACTGCCACTGCTGCGACAACTGCGTGCATCCCAAGCAGACCTTCGACGGCCGCAAGGAGATGCAGCTGGTGATCCGCCTCATCGAGGCGCTTCCGGAGCACTTCAAGCTGGACCACCTCGCGAATATCCTTGCGGGCGTGACGAATTCGCTGACCAAGTCCTACAAGCACGATGAGTTGGAATTCTTCGGCGCAGGCAAGCCCCACTCTGAGAAATTCTGGTGCACCGTCATCCACCAGGGCCTGATTGCGCACCTGCTGAGTAAGGAGATCGAGACCTACGGCCTGATCCATGTCACGGACCTGGGCCGCCAGTTCGCTGCGGATCCTTGGGAGCTGCAGCTTGTGGAAGACCGCGTCTTTGCCGGCGGCGGCGAGGACGACGAGGACGACGAGGAGGCCGCAGCGGCCGCCGTGGCGATGAAAGCCGGCGGCGGAGCGGGCGACCCTGTGCTGCTGTCCATGCTCAAGGATCTCCGCAAGGATCTGGGCAAGCGCCTCAAGCTCCAGCCGTGGATCATCTTCGGCGACCCGGCGCTGGAGGATATGTCCATCCTCTATCCTGTGACCTACGAGGAGCTGAAGAACTGCCAGGGCGTGGGCGAAGGCAAGGCCCGCAAGTTCGGCGAAGAGTTCATCAAGCTGATCAAGAAATACGTCGAGGAGAACGAAATCGAGCGCCCGGACGACTTCGTCGTGAAATCCACGCCGAACAAGTCGGCCGCCAAGGTGGCCATTATCCAGAGCATCGACCGCCGGATGGACCTCGAGGATATCGCCGAGGCCCGCGAGATGGATATGGACGAGCTGCTCAGCGAGATCGAGGCCATCGTCTCCAGCGGCACCAAACTCAATCTGGACTATTACATTGAAAACAATCTCGACGAGGACATCGTTGAGGAAATCTATCGGTATTTCAAGGAGGACGCGACGTCGGACGACGTCCAGGCCGCCATGGACGCCCTTGGGCCGGACTACTATGAGAATGAGGTCCGGCTGGTCCGCCTGAAATTCCTATGTGAGATCGCACAGTGATACCGCAGGAGACCGTCAATCTGATTCTGGACACCGCGCAGATCGCGGATGTGGTGAGTGATTACGTGACGCTGAAGCGCCGCGGGGCCAATTTTGTGGCCTGCTGTCCCTTCCACAATGAGAAGACGCCCTCCTTCTATGTGTCGCCTTCCAAAGGCATCTACAAGTGCTTTGGCTGCGGCAAGGCCGGTACGGCCGTGGGCTTCGTGATGGAGCAGGAGCACTGCTCCTATGTGGAGGCCCTGCGCTACCTGGCCCGCAAGTATCACATTGAAATCGTTGAGGAGGAAGAATCTGCCGAGGAGATCGCCCGCCGGCAGCGCAGCGAAAGCCTGCTGCTGGTGTCCGAATTTGCCCGCAAATTCTTCTCCGAGCAGCTCCAGAGCGGCGAAGGCCGCGCCGTGGGCTACCAGTATTACCGCTCCCGCGGTATTGAGGACGCGACCATCGAGCGCTGGGGCCTGGGCTGGGCACCGTCGGCCCGTACGGGTCTCGTGGATGCCGCCCGTGCCGCCGGCTACAAGGACGAGTATCTGCTGGGCGCCGGGCTCGCGGTGCAGAACGAGGACGGATCGCTCGCGGACAAATTCCGCGAACGCGTGATGTTCCCGATCCATTCCGTGAGTGGACGCGTGATCGCCTTCAGCGGCCGCACGCTTCGCTCGGACAATCCCGCGAAGTACGTCAATTCGCCGGAGACGGAGATCTACATCAAGAGCCGCAACCTGCTGGGCATCTATTTCGCGAAGAGCGACATTGCCCGGGAGGACCGCTGCATCCTCGTGGAGGGCAACGTGGACGTGGTGATGATGCACCAGCTCGGCATTACCAACGTCGTGGCTTCCTGCGGCACCTCGCTCACGGTCGAGCAGGTGCGCCTGATCAAGAAATTCACGGAGAACATCACCATCATGTACGATGGCGATTCTGCCGGCATCCATGCCGCCTTGCGCGGTATCCCGATGGTGCTCGCCGAGGGGATGAACGTCCATGTGGTGTTGCTCCCTGATGGGGACGACCCCGACTCCTTCTCCCGCAAGCACAGCCGCGACGAAGTGCGCGAGTACATCGCGCAGAACGAGAAGGATTTCATCGTCTTCAAGACGGATCTGCTCCTCGCCGAGGCGGCGGGCGATCCGCTCAAGAAGGCCGGTCTGATCAACGACATCGCCGACACGATCGCGCAGATTCCCGACGCCGTCAAGCGCTCTACGTACGCGGAGGCCACGGCGCAGCAGTTCGGCATCGAGGTGGCGATCCTCTTCGACCGTATCAACAGGACGCGCCGCAAGCTGCAGGAGGATGCCCTGAAGGCTGCGGAGCGCGAGGAACGTCGTCGCCGCGGAGACCTTCAGCCGAGTGCCTACGATACGGTGGTTTCCGACGCGCAGCCCGCGCCCGAGCCGGTTGCTCCGCAGGCGATCCCGGAGGAAAACCGCATCCTGGGCCCGGCCGAGCGGGATCTGCTCTATTTTCTGCTCCGTCATGGCTGCGACGAGCTGGACTTCGAGTCCGACTCGGACTACTACAGCGGCAACGAGCAGGACAAACCCAGCGTCGCGGACTTCATCCGCGATGCCTTCAGCGACGGCACGCGGATGGCAAACAGCCTCTACGCGACCGTCTATGATGCCTTTTACGCCCTCTACGACGAGGGCTATGGCCAGCAGGAGATTGTCAAGCGTCTGCTGGACGCGGAGGATCGCCGCATCGCGGAGGTGGTCTCGCAGCTCTCCACGGAAAAGTATCAGCTGACCGTGGAGGCCTTCGAGAAATCCATGACGACCAAGGCTTCGTGGCTGGTGGCGCAAGTCCCGCGCGCCATTCTCGGCTACGCCGAACGCCGCATGCAGGACCGCTACGAAACGCTGCGCCGGCAGTTGCCGGATGCAACGCCGGAGCAGGAACCCGGCATCTTGCAGGAGATGGTCAAGATCCAGTCCGCGCAGCGGCGAATCAAACAAAGAATGGGAAGAGAAAAAAACGCAAAATAATGGACAAACAATTCAAAAGAACTCTCGTGACCTGTGCGTTGCCTTACGCCAATGGTCCTATCCACATCGGTCACCTGGCCGGTGTCTATGTGCCGGCAGACATCTATGTTCGCTATCTGCGGATGCGCGGCCGGGAAGTGCTGTACGTCTGCGGTTCCGACGAGCACGGTGTGCCGATTACCATCAAGGCCCGTCAGCAGGGCTGCACCCCGCAGGACATCGTGGACCGCTACCACGGCATCATCAAGGACTCCTTCGAGGGGCTCGGCATCCACTTCGACATCTACGGCCGTACCTCCTCCCAGGTGCACGAGAAGAACGCCTCCGGCTTCTTCCGCAAGCTCTACGATGAGGGTAAGTTCATCACCAAGGAGAGTGAGCAGTACTACGACCCCGAGGCGAAGCAGTTCCTCGCGGACCGCTACATCGTGGGCACCTGCCCCAAGTGCGGCAATGAAGGCGCCTACGGCGACCAGTGCGAGAAGTGCGGCAGCACGCTCAGCCCCGAGGAGCTGATCAACCCGCACTCCAAGCTCAGCGGTGCCGCTCCGATCAAGAAGAAAACGACCCACTGGTATCTCCCGCTGCAGGACTACGAGCAGTGGCTGCGCGAGTGGATCCTGGACGGCCACCAGGAGTGGCGTTCCAACGTCTATGGCCAGGTCAAGAGCTGGCTGGACGGCGGCCTGCAGCCGCGTGCCGTCACGCGCGACCTCGACTGGGGCGTGCCCGTGCCCGTGGAGGGCGCCGAGGGCAAGGTGCTCTATGTCTGGTTCGACGCGCCGATCGGCTATATTTCCAACACGCAGGAGCTCCTGCCGGACAGCTGGGAGAAGTGGTGGAAGTCGCCCGACACCCGTCTGGTACACTTCATCGGCAAGGATAATATTGTCTTCCATTGCATCGTCTTCCCGGCCATGCTGAAGGCCTACGGCGACGGCTACATCCTGCCGGACAACGTCCCGGCGAATGAGTTCCTGAACCTCGAGGGCGACAAGATCTCGACCTCCCGCGGCTGGGCTGTCTGGGCGCACGAGTATCTGCAGGATTTCCCGGGCAAAGAGGACGTGCTCCGCTACGTGCTCACGGCCAACGCTCCCGAGACCAAGGACAACGACTTCAGCTGGAAGGACTTCCAGCAGCGCAATAACAGCGAGCTCGTGGCGATCTTCGGCAACTTCGTGAACCGCGCCATGGTGCTGACGCACAAATATTTCGGTGGTAAGGTGCCGCCGTGCGGCGCGCTCGAGGACATCGACAAGGAGGTCCTTTCCGAGATCCCGGCGCTCAAGGCTTCGATGGAGAAGAATATAGAAGGTTTCAAATTCCGCGAAGCGCTCAAGGACGCGATGGGCATCGCCCGCATCGGCAACAAGTATATTTCCGACACGGAGCCGTGGAAGGTTGCCAAGACCGACCTCGACCGCACCGCGACGATCCTGAACATTTCCTTGCAGATTTGCGCGGACCTCGCCATCGCCTTCGAGCCTTTCACCCCGTTTGCGGCCGCGCGGCTGCGCGAGATGCTGGGTTCCGGCCTCGACTGGGAGGTGCTCGGCCGTCCGCAGGTCCTGCCTGCCGGCCATCAGCTCGGCGAGCCGGAGCTGCTCTTCGCGAAGATTGAGGACGATGCCATCCAGAAGCAGCTCGACCGCCTGGACCGCATCCGCGCCGAGCGCGAGGCGGCCGCCAAGGCCGAAGCCGCGAAGCAGGTGGCTCCGCAGAAGGAGGAATGCACCTTCGAGGAGTTTGAGAAGATGGACATCCGTACCGCCACGGTCCTCGAGGCCGAGCGCGTGCCGAAGACCGATAAGTTGCTGAAACTCACCATCGATACGGGTATCGACAAGCGGACCATCGTGTCTGGCATCGCCGAGTTCTACACGCCTGAGGCGATGGTCGGCAAGCAGATCTGCATCCTGGCGAACCTCAAGCCCCGCACTATCCGCGGCATTGAGAGCCACGGCATGATCCTGATGGCCAAGCAGGGCGACGGCACGATGCGTTTCATCACGCCGCAGGAGGTGCTCGCCAATGGCGCGATTGTTGGATAATCTGGTCCGGCCGGCAAGTCCTGTCCGGGGTGCGATCGCTTCGCGACCCTGCCCGGGAAAATGCACCCCCGGACAGGACTTGCCGCTCCGGACAAATACAAACGACAATGAAAGTACTGATTATCGACGACGAGCGGGCGATCCGCAATTCCCTCGGGGAGATTCTCACCGACGAGGGCTATGAGGTGGATACCGCCGAGGACGGCGCCACCGGCCTTCAGCAGGTGGAGAAAGAGAAGTATGACGTGATTTTCTGTGACATCAAGATGCCTGGCATGGACGGCGTCGAGGTGCTCGGGAAGCTCACGGAAATGGGTCTGGACAGCGCTGTGGTCATGATTTCCGGCCACGCCGACATCGAGACGGCCGTCGAATGTATCAAGATGGGCGCCTTCGATTTCGTGCAGAAACCGCTGGATCTGAACCGCATTCTCATCACCATCAAGAACGCTTCCGAGCGGGTGTCGCTGACCTCGCAGAACAAGGCGCTCAAGAAGAAGGTGTACGGTGCCGACATGATCGGCGAGTCCGCCCCGATGCAGCTCATCCGCGAGATGATCGCGAAGGTGGCGCCGACCGACGCGCGCGTGCTCATCACCGGGCCGAACGGCTCCGGTAAAGAGCTTGTGGCGCGCAACCTCCACCAACTCAGCCCGCGCAGCGCGATGCCGTTTGTCGAGGTGAACTGCGCCGCCATTCCCTCGGAGCTGATTGAAAGCGAGTTGTTCGGCCACGAGAAGGGTTCCTTCACCTCTGCCATCAAACAGCACAAGGGCAAGTTCGAGCAGGCCGACGGCGGCACGCTCTTCCTGGACGAGATTGGTGATATGAGTCTCGCTGCGCAGGCCAAGGTGCTGCGCGTGCTGCAGGAGAAGAAACTTTCCCGCGTGGGATCTGACAAGGATATTGAGGTCGATGTGCGTGTGATTGCCGCGACGAACAAGGATCTGCAGGCAGAGATTGAGAAGGGGAATTTCCGCGAGGACCTATATCATCGCCTCAGCGTGATTGTCGTGCGCGTGCCGTCGCTGGACGAGCGCCGCGACGACATTCCGCGCCTGATCGACCATTTCCTCGGCAAGTATACCGACGGCAGCAAGCCGCGCTCTTTCTCGCCCGAGGCCGTGAAGCTTCTCCAGGAGAAGCACTGGCCCGGCAACATCCGCGAGCTCGACAACGTCGTTGACCGTCTCCTGATCCTCGGCGGCGAACCCATCTCCGCCGACGACGTCAAAACTTACGTGAATTTATAGTCATTCGCCGGCTCCGACCGGCGAATCTCGTATAACGGTGGCGCCGCGGCGGGCGAAGCGGCGGGCCTCGGCGTCGGTGAAGCGCCCGTCGGTGGGGTCGTTGTAGCGGCTGCGCTCGAAAGAGAGCAGCTCGTGGGTGTCGGCTGCGATGAGCATCTTATAGCAGACGGTCCTGGGGCCGAATTCTTCCGGAGCGATGGTGATGGTGAGCAGGGCGCCCGGCTCGCCGCGCAGGTAGGCCTGGTCGGCCAGGTCGGGGTCGAAATAGACCGTGCGACCGCGCAGATGGATGTGATTGGCCGATTCCAGACCGCCGTAGGCCACCTTGTCGGAAGTCATGGCTTCTTCCGTGAAGCGCTGGATGATGTCGATGAAGGCGCCCATGAAGACGAGTTCCCGACCTGTGGGATTGTCCACGCTGGCAATCGGCATCCGCACCACCTCGAAGGGCCGCTTGAGCTGGTCCGGGTCGTCCGGTTTGCCGCCTTTTTCCAGAATCAGATACGCCAGCCCCGCTTCCTGAGCCAGGGTGAGAAAGTAGTACGAGGATGAGCTCCGGATGCGACTGTACTCGTCGGGGTCGCAGAACTCGAAAGGGGAGATGCGCCAGTGTACGGCGATCTCCTCCCGCAGGGCGAGCTCCAGGAACGAGTGGCCCTGGAGGACGATCTTGGTGGTCTTGGTGGGGAAGTCCGCCAGGCGCATCTTGCGGGTGTAGAACTTCCCCTGGCCGGACATCGGGACGGTGACGGCCAGGAGCAGAAGGGTCAGAAAAAGATGGGTCAATCGCCTTTTCATACGAGCAAATTTACGTAAAAATCATTACATTTGTAAACTATGTCAGACTACGTTGTATCAGCACGCAAATACCGTCCCGACTCTTTCGAGTCGCTGATCGGACAGGATAACATCGCGCGGACCCTCAAGAATTCGATCCAGCGCGGTCAGCTCGCGCACGCTTATCTGTTCTGCGGCCCCCGGGGCGTGGGCAAGACGAGTGCGGCGCGCATCTTTGCCAAGACCATCAACTGCTCGAATCCGGGCCCCGACCTGGAACCCTGTGGCAAGTGTGATTCCTGCCGTTCGTTCGCCGAAGGACGTTCGTACTGCATCCACGAGCTGGATGCGGCTTCCAACAACGGCGTGGATGATATCAAGGCGCTGATGGACCAGGTGCAGATCCCGCCGCAGGTGGGCCGCTACTCGGTCTATATCATTGATGAGGTGCACATGCTGTCGCAGTCGGCATTCAACGCTTTCCTCAAGACCCTCGAGGAGCCGCCGGCACACGCGATCTTCATCCTCGCGACGACGGAGAAGCACAAGATCCTGCCGACCATCCTGAGCCGCTGCCAGACCTACGATTTCAACCGCATCGGCGTGTCCGACATCGTCCGCAACCTGCGGGATATCGCCGGCAAGGAGGGGATCACGGTGGACGACGAGTCCCTGCATGTGATCGCCCACAAGGCCGACGGCGCCATGCGCGACGCGCTGACGCTCTTCGACCAGACGGTTGCCTTCTGCGGCACGGACATCCACTACGAGGATGTGATCCGCAACCTGGGCGTGCTGGACTACGAGTTCAGCTTCCGCCTGGTGGATGCCGCCCTGGCGGGCGACTATGCTACGGCGCTGCTGATCTTTGACGAGATCCTCTCGAAAGGCTTCAACGCGCAGCATTTCGTGGCGGCGCTGAGCGCGCACCTGCGCGATCTGCTGGTGAGCCGCACGGGCGGTCTGGAGGCCCTGCTGGACCTGCCGGATTCGCTGCGGGCCCGCTACAAAGAGCAGGGGGAGCGCTGCAGCGTGAAATGGCTCTACGACGCCCTCGGCGTCACCACCGCCTGCGAAGCCGGCTATCGCCTCGCTACCAACCCGAGACTCCATATTGAGTTTGCTCTGATGAAGCTCGCGTTCCTGCTGCAAGCCCCTGCTGCGCAGACTACTGCTGTTGCCGGAAACGGTGCGAGGGCGCACGCGAGCGAGAGCGATCCGCGTGCCATCCCCCTTGAGGGGGTGCAGGGGGTGAAAGCAGATTCGCCTGCGAAGCAGACCACGGGCGGCCACGGTTTCCCGGGGCAGCACTCTGCCACCGCCCCGAAAGAAGAAGCGCCAAAGTCTGAGCCAGCGAAGGCGGACACCGTTGAAGCACCCGCGGAGCAGCCGTCTGCTAAGTCGGAACTGTCCCAGCCTGCGGAGACCGTAGCCACCCTCGGCTCCGTAAGAGGGAGGGGCCCGCTTCCGAAGGAAGTGGGAGGGGTCCCGCGCAGCGGGACGTCTCAGCAGGCTGGGGGCAGTTCCGCAGCAGACGCTGCTCCGAAGAGAAAGAAGGCTTCGTCGTTGAGCCTGAGTGCGTTGATGGATGAGGAGGAACCGGAAGTGATGCCTGCTGCAGCGGCGCAGGCTGCGGAGGAGCAGCCGGAGGCGCTGCCCGAGGACGGCGTGCTGGCCGGGAAGTGGAAAGAGCTGGCGGCGCTGTTCGCGAGCCAGCCGCGCCTGGCGAACGCCCTGTCCAACGCCAACCTGACCTTCCGCGAAGAAGAAGGCCGCAAGGTCGTCGCCTTCACCGTGACCAACGAAGCCCAGAAGAAATGGATCGAAGAGCGCATCCTGCGCGACCTGGAAGGCAAATTCGCCCGCCTGACGGGCTGCGGCAAGCTCCGCCTCGAACCCACGGTCCTGCCCGAAGAAGAGCAGGAAAAGAAAATCTACATGCCCTCCGAGAAAGCGGAGGACCTGATGAGCAAAAACGAAGAGGTCCGCAACCTGGTGGTGGACCTCGGACTGGATATCAAATAGCTGCGAGATGAAACTGCATTGCGAGAACCTGGTCAAGAAGTACGGCGTCCGCACGGTCGTCAAAGGCGTGTCGATGGAAGTCGAGCAAGGAGAAATCGTCGGCTTCCTGGGCCCGAACGGTGCCGGCAAGACCACCAGCTTCTACATGATTACCGGGCAGATTGTCCCGAACGAAGGCCGCGTGTGGCTGGACGACGAAGAAATCACCGGCCTGCCAATGTACCAGCGTGCGCAGAAAGGCATCGGCTACCTGCCGCAGGACGCCTCCGTGTTCCGCAAGATGAGCGTCGAGGACAACATCGTCTCCGTCATGGAAATGCGCGGCATTCCCAAGCCGGAGCGCGAGCGGCGGCTGGAATCGCTGATCGACGAATTCAACCTCTCCAAAGTCCGCAAATCGCTGGGCATCCAGCTCTCCGGCGGCGAGCGGCGCCGCTGCGAGATTGCGCGCGCCCTTGCGATCGACCCGAAATTCATCCTTCTTGACGAACCCTTCGCGGGCGTGGACCCGATCGCCGTGGAGGACATCCAGTACATCATCGCCAAGCTGAAATACCGCAACATCGGCGTCATCATCACGGACCACAACGTGGGCGAGACCCTCGCCATCACGGACCGCGCCTACCTCCTCTACGAAGGCACGATCCTCCAGCAGGGTACCCCGCAGGAGCTGGCCGCCGACGAAGACGTCCGCACCAAATATCTTGGCTCGGGCTTCGTGCTGAAGCGCTCCGTCTCCGTGGAGCGCGCCCGTGCCGAATACGAAAAATCTAAACCACAGTAATTATGCGCTTTCCTGACATTACCATCGCCATCGACGGTTACTCTTCCACCGGGAAGAGCACCTTCGCGCGGCTGATAGCGAAGCACTTCGACTTCCTGTACCTGGACTCCGGCGCGCTGTACCGCGGCGTGACCCTCTTCGCGCAGGAGCAGGGGCTGATTGCCCCGGACAACACCATCGACCCGGCCCTGGAAAAGGCCCTGGAAGGCCTGGACCTGCATTTCGAACCCGGGACGGTGCTCCACATGGGCGAGCGCAACATCGAGAAGCAGATCCGCACGATGGAGGTATCCTCGCAGGTGAGCCCGATTGCGGCGGTGCCCTATGTGCGTGGCTACGTGGATGAGCGCCTGCATGCTTTCTCCGCTGCCGGCCGCGTCGTGATGGACGGCCGCGACATCGGCACCACCGTCTTCCCGAACGCCGAGATCAAGATCTTCATGACCGCACGTCCCGAGGTGCGCGCCCAGCGCCGCTTCGACGAGCTGGTGTCCAAAGGAGAGACGCCCGTCTTCGAAGAGGTTCTGAAAAACCTCCAGGAGCGCGACTACATCGACTCCCATCGCGAGACCTCCCCGCTGCGCCGGGCCGCGGACGCTTTCGAACTGAATAATTCTGAAATGACCCTGACCGAGGAAATCGCCTGGGTGGAGGGTCTCATCCGCGGGAAATTCGGCCTGCTGAACGCGCCGGAGGAGCTATGATGCGGGTTGAGATCGATCCGCACTCCGGCTTCTGCGGGGGCGTGATCAAGGCCATCGGCACGGCAGAGCAGATCCTCAACAAGGGCGGGCGGCTGTATTCCCTGGGCGCCATCGTCCACAACGAAGAAGAGCTTGCGCGTCTGCAGGGCCGCGGCCTTGTGACCATCGACCGGGAGGATCTTCGGGAAATGCGCGATCCGGTGCAGGGGGAAACCCTGCTCATCCGGGCGCATGGCGAGCCGCCCCAGGTCTATCGGCGGGCGGAAGAACTGGGTTTCCAGGTCGTCGATTGCACCTGCCCGGTGGTGCTGGCCCTGCAGAAAGAGATCCGCGAAGCGCGTCTGCGCATGGCGCCGGTGGAAGGTCAGATCGTGATTTTCGGCAAGATCGGCCATCCGGAAGTGCTCGGCCTGGTGGGCCAGGTGGACGGCGGCGTGACCGTGGTCGAGAACTTGGAACAGTTGCGCGACCGCATTGCAGACGGGACCCTTCGCACGTATCGCGATATTGAACTGTTCTCCCAGACAACCATGAGCCCGGAAGGGTACCTGCACATTCAGCAGTATCTTTCGAGTATGATGGCCGGTGCCGAGTTGAAGATCCACGCGACCATCTGCAAGCAGGTCGCATCCCGCCACCGGGAGCTCTCCGAGTTCGCGCGCAGCCACGACGCCATCGTTTTCGTGTCGGGCCGTGACAGCTCCAACGGCAAGGTCCTCTGCGAGCTGTGCCGCAGCGCCAACGCCCGCACCTGGCACATCGGATCCGTGTCCGAACTGCGCCGCGAATGGTTCCGCCCGGACGACAGCGTGGGTGTGTGCGGAGCCACGTCTACGCCTAAGTGGCTGCTGGAGGAAGTGGCCGCCGCCATCAAAAATTTGCAATAGTTGAGGCAATTCCGTAAATTTGCCCGGTTATACGCGAAATCAAACCAATAAGAGATAATTTTTTATGGCAACAACAGCTGATTTTAAGAACGGACTTTTCCTCAAGTACAACGGCAAGCCGTGCCAGATCGTTTGGTTCCAGCACGTGAAGCCGGGCAAGGGCCCCGCTTTCGTGAAGACCAAGCTCCGCAACCTGGAGAACGGCAATATCCTGGAAAACACGTTCACCGCCGGCATGAAGATCGAGACGATCGATGTCGAGCGCCGTCCCTACCAGTTCCTCTACGCTGAGGAAGATGGGTTCAACTTCATGCACGAAGAGACCTACGAGCAGATCCTGCTCCAGAAGGACCTCGTCGAGAACGCCGACCTGATGAAGGAAGGCCAGCACGTCGAAATGATGTTCGTGGTGGGCGAAGAGCGCTGCCTTACCTGCGAGCTCCCGACCTACGTCACCCTCGAGGTTACGTACTCCGAGCCTGCCGTCAAGGGCAACACCGCCTCCACCTCCGCCCTCAAGGAAGTTACCCTCGAGACGGGCGCCAAGGTGATGGTTCCGCTGTTCATCGAGACGGGCGAGAAGATTAACGTCAACACCGCTGACCGTTCCTACGGCGGCCGCGCGTAATAGAAAAGAAGCTACAACTGCTGCTGCTCAATCTTGAGCTGCTGTATCTTGTAGGATTTGCCCTTGGAACTCACGAAAATGGTGACGGAGTAATTCTCCCCACCAGCGTTGAGGGTTCCGAGGGCATATTTCATATTGTCGCGTCCTGCGGTATGGTTGACCTCGAAGGAACGCGGCGTATGGCTCTCGAAGAAGCTCTTGACGATCTGGCGGGCCTGGGCCTTGCTGGCGTTGCTGCTCTGGCTGGTCACGGCGATTTCCAGATTGTCGTCGAACCAGGCGGAGAGGTTGTCGGCGTTGCCCTGCACGATGTATTTGCAAATCGGGATAAATACATCATACCCTGCAGGCTGGGCCGAAAGGCGTCCGCAGAAGAGCAGGGGCAGGAGTACTGCCGCTATGGTGAGCAGTCGTTGCACGTTCGCAAAAGATTGCAAATTTCGAGCCACGTTATTATATTTGTGCTTGTATGCGAATTACTTTGCTCACAGTCGGTAAGACGGATATTGCCTGGGTCCGGCAGGGTCTGGAGATGTATGTTTCCCGGCTGGAGCACTATGTGCCTTTTTCTCTGAAGGAGATACCCGAACTGAAGGGCGTATCGGCATTGACGCGCGAACAGATCAAGCAGCGTGAGGGGGAGATGATCCTGCGCCAGGTGGCGCCCGCGGACGAAGTGGTGCTGCTCGACGAGCACGGCCGCGAGTATCGCTCGTTGGAGTTTGCCGACTGGCTGGGCGGGCGCATGGCGCGCTCGGGCCGGGACCTGGTGTTCGTGATCGGCGGAGCGTACGGCTTTTCGGATGCGGTGTATGCCCGCGCCGACGGCAAGCTGTCCCTTTCGAAGATGACCTATTCGCATCAGCTGGTGAGAACGATTTTTGCAGAACAACTATACCGGGCTTTCACCATCTTGCGCGGTGAGCCCTACCATCACGAATGACTTGGGGAAGACATAGCCGGGAGTGGTTCGCCGTGGTCTCGCTTGTGGCCGGGGCGGCGCTCTTCATCGCTTCGCTGAATGATACCCGTTCGCCGGGCGACACGGGGCGCGAAGCGCGGCGCGTGGAGCGTGTGCTGGCGCGTCGCGCCTCGCAGCTGGACGCCTACGCGGCCCAGGCGCTTGCGCAGGACCCCGAGGACTGGATGCAATTGGAAGGCTTGCCGCAGGACTTCGTGCTGTATCGCTATTGCAGCGACACTTTGCAGTCCTGGTGCCACGAGTTCCCGGTCTCCAACGATAATATCAACCGGCGCGTATATGTGCCATTCGTCGCGGATCCGCGCATTTCGGCGGAGTCGCCGTTATTGCAGGTCACGGATTCGCTGGGCTTCCACAGCCTGGGCTCGTATTGGTACCTGGCCAAATGGGTCGGAGACGGCAATGTCCGGGTTCTGGCCGGCCTGGAGGTGCAGAACCGAAGCCTCCGCTTGCAGCGGCGCTTCTCGATCCGGCCGCTGTCGGTCAGCGGCGGGTCGGTTGTCTCGGTGCAAGGGCGGCCGCAGTTCAAGATCCTGCTGGAGTCGCTGAGCGCTTCCGGTCGGGATGCGACTCCGCTGCTGTGGATTTCGATAGCTGCCATTCTGCTGGCTTTCCTGCTGTTCCTGTCGGCCAAGCGCACGCCGCGACGTTTCGCCTGCGTGTCGCTCGGTGCGCTGATCCTGCTCGCTGGCTTGTATTTCTGGGGCCGTTTCTCGGGCAGTCGCGTGCTGGTCTTCTCGCCGATGCTCTATGCCGGCGGCGACGTGCTGTATTCGCTGGGCGCCGTGATTATCATCAACCTCGCGATCCTGATGTGCGCGGCCTGCGCCTACATGGTGCGGCGCAAGCTTTGGGCCTGGATGAATACGCGCCCGCGTCGGATAGCCGTCCTGATCTCCGTTGTTCTCCTGGCGGTCGGCGTCATCATTTATTCCCAGTCTGCCCTGCGCAGCATTGCGCTCAACTCTGGCTTCTCGCTTGAGATCTATAAGTTAGGACAACTCTCGCCGTTCTGCATCATCGTGTATTTGTCCTTCATCTCGATGCTGATCAGCGTGCCGCTGCTTCTGCAGCTGGCGGCGCCCGCCCTGTGTCGTCCGGACGGCCGCTCTTTCGACGCCTTCTCGCTGACCGGCCGCGTGGTGTATGCGGTGCTGGTGGCGGCCTACCTGGTGGTGACGGCCGGCGTGCTGGGTTTCCAGAAGGAACAGGACCGGATGGGCCTGTTGGCGAACCGGCTTTCCTTCGACCGGGATATTGCGCTGGAGCTCCGCCTGCGGCGGGTCGAGGCGCAGATTGCAGACGACATGATCCTGTCCGCGCTCTCGCATTTCGAGGGCACGGAGCAGTCCATTCAGAGCCGTATTTCGGATTATTATCTCTCCGGCATCGATCGGGACTACCTGGTCTCGACGCGGGTCTTCAACGAATACAACAACACCCGCGATGCGGCGGCCGAGTTCAGCTCGATGCTGCGGGACGGTGTGGCCATTGCCGATAATTCCCGCTTCCTGTATGCGCGGCACGAGAATGGACGCCCGTACTATGTCGGCGTGTTCTTCTATCTCTCCGAAGAGGGGACGATGTCACGGGTGCTGGTGCGCCTGGAGCAGCGCGAGAGCCGTGGCGGACGCGGCTATGCCGGCATTTTCGGTTTCTCGACGCCTGGCCAGGTCAACCTGCCTTCGGGCTACTCCTACGCCCGTTATTCCGGGCGCGACATCAAGGCTTACAAGGGTAACTACCCTTATCCGACGCGCGTGGACGATGATCTCTATGTCTTGCTGTACGCCTCCGAAAGCGGGCACCTGCAGACGGAAGGCTACACGCATTTCATGTACGTGGTGGGCGAAGGGGAAGCCGTCGTGATTTCACGCGCCAGCGTGGGGGTCCTGTCCTACATCATGGCGGGCGTCCTGGTGGGCCTGATCGCCTTCCTGGCACTTTCGCTGGCCCTGCTGCGCCGGCCCAAGCCGCAGGTGTTCCGGCAGTCCTATTTCAAATCGCGGATCTCCGGCGTCCTGCTTACCTCGCTGCTGCTCACCCTGCTGGTGATGGCGCTCGTGAGCGTGCTCTTCGTGTACTCGCGCAACAACAGCAACCGCCAGACGGTGATGTCCGACAAGATCGGTTCCATCGTCGCCATGATGGACGCGGGCCTGCAGGATGCGGAAAACGTGAGCGAAATCAATTGGCAGTCGCTGCGCGTGCTGATGGAGCGCGTGGGCAAGGAGACCGGCTCCGACATCACGCTCTACACGCCCTCCGGCGTGCTGATGATGACCACGACTCCGATGGTCTTCGAACAATTAATGGTCACGGAGCGGATGAACGGGACGGCCTACTATAACATCATGTACCGCAACCGCCGCCACTACATCCAGGAGGAGCGGCTCGGCATGCAGAAGTTCTACAGTATGTACGCTCCGCTGTTCGCCTCCGACGGCTCGATGGTGGCCATCCTCTGTTCGCCGTATAACGAAGATACCTACGACTTCGAGGAGGATGCGGTCATGCACTCGGTGACGATCCTTTCGCTCTTCCTGCTCTTCCTGCTGATGGCGCTCTTTATGGTGGCGCGCATCGTGGACCGTATGTTCAAGCCGCTGAGCGAGATGAGTTCCAAGATGGCCAGCGCCGACCTGGACAACCTGGAATATATCCATTATGACCGGGACGACGAGATTTCCTCCATCGTCCAGGCCTACAACCGCATGGTCTCCGAACTGTCCGAGAGCTCGCGCAAACTGGCGCAGGCCGAGCGGGACAAGGCGTGGAGCGGCATGGCGCGCCAAGTGGCGCACGAGATCAAGAACCCGCTGACCCCGATGAAGCTTCAGCTCCAGCGGGTCATCCGCCTCAAGGAAAAGGGCGATCCGGCCTGGCAGACGCGCTTCGAGGAAGCGAGCCAGGTGATTCTGGACCATATTGATATCCTGACCGATACGGCCAACGAATTCTCCACCTTCGCCAAGCTCTATACCGAGGAGCCGACGACCATCGTCCTGGATAAGTTGCTGCGCGAGGAGATCTCGATGTTCGACAATAAGGAGAACATCAGCTTCGACTACCTGGGCCTGTCGGACGTGAAGATCCGTGGCCCGAAGCCGCAGCTCACGCGCGTGTTCGTCAACCTGCTCGGCAACGCCGTGCAGGCCATCGGCGATGCGCCGGACGGCCGCATCGTGGTGTCGCTGCGCAAAAGCGTTACGGACGGTTTCTGGGATATCGTCGTGGAGGACAACGGTCCCGGCGTCTCCGACGAGCATGTCGAAAAGCTCTTCACTCCGAATTTCACGACCAAGAACGGTGGTTCCGGCTTAGGGCTCGCCATCAGCCGGAGCATCCTGGAGCGCTGCGGCGCCACCATTTCCTACTCCAAGTCCTTTACCCTCGGCGGTGCCTGCTTTACCGTCCGCTATCCTGATAACGATAAAACCGCATAACCCCATGAAACAATTAACCACCCTGCTGCTGGGCCTGCTCGCCGCCGTGTCGGTGTCGGCCCAGACATCCTCCAACGTCTTCTGGTTCGACAAGCCGGCCTCCTACTGGGAGGAAGCGTTGCCGGTCGGCAACGGCCGCATTGGCGCCATGGTGTTCGGCGGCACGGACACGGAGGAGATTCAGCTCAACGAAGAGACTATCTCGACGGGCGGCCCGTACGAAAACTGGAACCCGAACGGCCTGAAGAACCTGCAGAAGGTCCGTGACCTGATTTTTGCCGGGGCGTATGAACAGGCCCAGGACCTTGCCGAGGCGAACTTCCTCTCGCCCGTGGGCGAAGAAATGTCCTACCAGACCGCCGGTTCCGTGAAAATCGCGTTCCCGGCGCGTAGCGGGGCGGTGACGGATTACCATCGCGAACTCGACCTGGACCGCGCCGTGGTGACTACCCGCTACAAGGTGGACGGCGTGGAGTATGTCGAGCAGGTTTTCTCTTCTTTTGTCGATAATCTCGTCATCGTCCGCCTGACGGCGTCGCAGCCGAAGGCGCTCAGCTGTGAGCTCAGCTTCACCACGCCGATGAAGGACACGCACTTGAGCGTGCCCGCAAAGAACCAGCTCCGCCTGGAGGGGCAGGGGGCTGAGAAAGGCGGCATTCCGGGTGCCATTCACTATGTTAACGACCTCAAAGCGACGACCCGGGGCGGCAAGCTGAGCGCGACGGACTCCACGCTGCGCGTAGACGGCGCCACAGAGCTGCTGCTGCACATCGCGATGGCTACCAATTTCGTGGACTACCGGACGGTGAACGCCGATCCGTACGCCCGCAACGCCGCGAGCCTGAAAAATGCTTCGAAAAAGTACGCCCAGGCGCTCGCCGCACACGTGGCCGCCTACCAGAAGCAGTTCGGCCGCGTGAAGCTTGCCTTCGCGCCCTCCGGCGTGCCGGACGCCCCGATCAACGAACGCATTCGCAATTTCGCGCAGACGCGTGATGCCCAGCTGGTCTCGCTCTACTTCCAGTTCGGCCGCTACCTGCTGATCAGCTGCTCGCAGCCGGGCACACAGGCGGCCAACCTGCAGGGCATCTGGAATGCCAGCCTGATGGCCCCCTGGTGCGCCAATTATACGACCAACATCAATACGGAGATGAACTACTGGCCGGCGGAGCTGACCAACCTGCCGGAGCTGCACGAGCCGCTGCTGCGGATGATCCGCGAGCTGGCGGTGACGGGTGCCAACACCGCCCGCAACATGTACGGCTGCCGGGGCTGGGTGGTACACCACAACTCCGACCTCTGGCGCGTCACGGGCGCGCTGGACTACGCCTACTGCGGCCTCTGGCCGAGTGGCGCCGCCTGGCTGTGCCAGCACCTCTGGGACCGCTACCTGTACAGCGGAGACAACGCCTATCTGGCTGAGGTGTACCCGCTGATGAAGGGCGCGGCCGAGTTCTTCGTGGACTTCCTGGTGGAAGATCCGAACACGGGCTACCTCGTGGTGACGCCCTCCGACTCGCCGGAGAACCGTCCGGCGCATCTGAAGACCAATATGTTCGCGGGCATCACGATGGACAACCAGCTCGTGACGGACCTCTTCTCCAATACCGAGCGCGCGGCCGGCATCCTCGGCTGCGATGTGGCTTTCTGCGACACGCTCGCGACGATGCGCCGCCGCCTGCCGCCGATGCAGATCGGCCAGTACGGCCAGCTGCAGGAGTGGTTCGAGGACTGGGACAGCCCGACCGACAACCACCGCCACGTCTCGCACCTGTGGGGCTTCTATCCCGGCTACCAGATTTCCCCTTACCGCACACCGGTGCTTACGGAGGGCGTGCGTAACACGTTGATCCAGCGTGGCGACCCTTCCACGGGCTGGTCGATGGGCTGGAAGGTCTGCCTCTGGGCGCGTATGCTGGACGGCAACCACGCCTTCAAGCTCATCACGGACCAGCTGACCCTGGTGGATCCGAGCCGGCGCTGGCAGACGGGCGGCACGTATCCCAACCTGTTCGATTCTCATCCGCCGTTCCAGATCGACGGTAACTTTGGCTGTACTGCCGGCATCGCAGAACTCTTCCTGCAGAGCCACGACGAGGCCGTCCACCTGCTTCCGGCCCTGCCGGACGCGCTGCCGGACGGCTGCGTGGAGGGTCTCCGTGCCCGCGGCGGCTTCGTGCTGGAACATCTGGAATGGAAAGATGGCCACATCGTCGAAGCGCGCTTGCGCTCCACGATCGGCGGCAATCTTCGCGTGCGCTCGTACGACGCGCTGACCTCCGATGTCCCCCTGCGTGAAGCCGAGGGCGCTAATCCCAACCCGCTTTTTGCGGTTCAGGAGATCGCCCGCCCGATGATCAGCGAGCGTGCGCCGATGCGCGGCTTCATCGCGCCGCAGGCGCAGCTCTACGACATCGCGACCGAGCCGGGGCAAGTGATCACCCTGCGCGCGGCTTATTGATCGGGTGTCTGCTGCTTGAACGCGCTCGGCGTCATGCCGAATTCCTTTTTGAAGATCTTGCTGAAATAGTGGGGATCGTTGATGCCCACGGCATAAGAGATATCGGTCATCGACCGCCCGCCTTCGCGGATGAGCGCCTGCGCGCGTTCAAGCCGCAAGCGGCGCAGGAAGGTGGCCGGTGTCGTCCCCAGCAGGGTGCGGCAGCGGCCGAATAGCACGGAGCGGCTGACGCCCAGGCCTTCGCACATCTGCGGTACGTCGAGATTGCCGTCATCCAGGTGAGCCTCCAGATACTCCGTGAAAGTCTCTACAAAGCGGCGGTCCTCCCCGTGCAGGCCACGCAGGGCGGGATTTTCGGCCTCGCCGGACAACTCGGAAACCTGGCTCCTCCAACGGCGCGTGAGCAGGAAGACGATGAGCCCGACAAGCAACAGGGTAAAGATAGCGAACCAGCCGGTTTTTACGAGGTTGCGCCGAACGATGATGACAAATCTCCGCTCGTTGTCCACCTCGAGGCCGCCACCGTTGGTCGAACGGATGTGCAGGGTGTACCTGCCGGGGGGCAGGGGATCGATGCTCAACGAGGTCCGGTTTCCCAGGGGGACCCAATCCTTGTCCACGCCGTCCAGCTTGTAAGAATAAAGGATCTGCTCCGGGGCGGTCAGGTCTACGGCCGTCATCTGGACGCGAATACCGTCTTTGGGAAGGATATGCACGGGCGTTGCCTCGTCCACGTCGCGGCGTACGCCGGAGACGTAGAAACTCTGGATGAGCAGTTCCGGGACGTAGTCGTCGTTCAGAATTTCCGTGGGGTCGAAATAGAGGATGCCGGCCGAAGTGTTAAAGCAGATACTGCCGTCCTGCAGACGAGTGGGGGTGCCTTCGTTGAAACGGAAGGCGTGTCCGAGTCGCTCGTAAGGGAAGCCGATGAGGCTGCCGGTCTGCGGATTCAAGCGGTTGAGGCCGGCCTGCGTGGCGATCCAGAGGTTGCCCGCGTCGTCTTCGATGGCGGAGAGGACATAATTGGAGAGCAGTCCGTCGTTCGCGGTCCAGGTGCGGAAGTTGCTGTCGGGCTCGCCGCTATCCATTTTAAGCAGACCGGCTCCGTAGGAGCAGACGTACAGGTCGCCCTCCTTGGTGAAGAGGATATGCTGGATGTCGTAATCGACGATCTCCGGGAAGCGCTCGAAATGCATGTTCTCCGGTTCGCCGAAGGGGTGGTCGCAGACGAAGAGGCCCATCTGGCCGCCGGCGTAAAGCCGGCCGTCCGGACTGAGCGCGAGGCAGCGCATGCGGTTGCGCCGGTCGGTCGGGAAACTGAGCCGGTTGCGCTTGCTGATGAACATCCGCTCCGTCTTGTCCAGGTCCACGTAGGCGATGCCGTCGTCGAAGGTACCGATCCACAGGCGGTGGGAGCTGTCTTCGAGCAGGGAGAAGATATCATTGCTGTTAGGGCCGTAGAAGAGATCGTCCTTTGGGTAGCGAACCACGTTGTAGCGCATCTGCTCGTCGTCCTGCAGGCTCATTTCCAGCAGGCCGGCGCCGCGGGTGCCCGCCCAGAGCTTGCCGTCGTGCGTGCGCGTGAGGGAATAGGCCGGGCGTTCCAGACGCCAGGATGCGCGCTCGCGCAAAGTAGCGTCCAGCACGTGCATGCGACCGTCCCGCGTGGCGGCGAAGATCCGGCCGCTCTCGTCCTGCAGCAGGGCGCGGACGCTGTTCTCCTGCGCCACCTGCCCGCTCCCGTCGATGGAGTGGAGGTTGAAATGGTCCCGATGGAAGACAATGCGCTCCAGCCCGCCCCAGTTCGATCCGAGCCAGAGGTTGCCCTGCCGGTCGACCAGGAACGAGGTGATGCCCGTTTCTGAATTCCAGCCCTGCCGGGGTTCTGCACCCAGGGAGGGGTAAAGTTTCCGGTTGTCCTTGTTGTACCAGGACAGGCTCCCCTGCTCGGGGAAAACCCAGAGAATGCCGCTAAAGTCCTTGTCGCAGGAATAGTTGCGACTTTCTCCGTCCGTATCCTCCTGGACGACGATGTATTGTATCCCGTTGTTCAGGTCCAGTGCTACGATGCCGCGCCGGTCCGAGCCGAGAAGCAGCTCCGAGCGGTCCGGTACGCGGGTGATAAAGGTGATGTTGCCGCGCAGGCGGGTCGGAAGCGTGCTGAGCTGCCCTTCCTGGAAGCGCATCAGCTCTCCGCCTGCCGAGCCGATATACAGGGCGTTGTCCGTCATCTCGGCGCAAAAGGCGGGCGTGTCCGTCGTCATCAGGCGGTTGCGGTAAATCCCCTTGTCGGTCAGTATCCAGGTGTCGAAATCCTGATAGGAGATAATGGCCTGGACCGTCGCATCCTCGCGGACCCGGCAGAAATGGGAGAAAGAGGCGTCAAGCACCTCGTTGTCCGATGTCAGAAAGTACAATTCGTCCCCTTCCGGCCGAAACATCGCCTGGATGCCCTCCCCCTTGCGGTCCACCGGGTCCAGGACGCGCTTCTGGGGATTGAGACGGTAGAGGCGGTTATCATAGGACAAGGCCAGAATCTCGTCGTTGGAGAGGGCCTCGACGTTGACGAAATGATTGCTGCGGGGGTTGTTGCGATCCTCAGGGTTGTCCGTTCGGTAGTTCTGGAATGTCCGACCGTCGAAGGAATAAAGCCCGCCCCAGGTGGCGAGCCACAACTGCCCGTGGCTGTCCTGCGCCATGTCTTCGACCGTGGTGCCGCTGAAACCGTTTTCCCGCCCGTAGCGGGTAAACGTGTGTGGCGGTTGTGCGAAGGCAGGCTCAGCCAGGTAAATCAGGCCAATCATCCCGAATAGGCGTAAAAATCGCTTCATTTGGACATAATTTCGTACAAAAATACACTTTCTGAGGTCACTTTTACAAAAATACACTTATTTGGGACAATATGCAACATTATTTTCCCCGTCCATTGCTACCTTTGAATCAAGATCAAAAGGCAATCCTATCCTTAAACAATATCCTGGATACTAACGGTTAATAATTGGTTTTTCGGGGGACACACCAGGAGTGTCCCCTTTTTTTTTGCTCTGCCAAAAAAGGAGACACATCGCTTCCGCTATGACGGGGGAAGAATCCCCCGGCACCCCCTCGGTCGCTTCGCTCCGATTGCCGGGCGGAAACATTTTTGTTATGCGGTGTTGCGGCAGTCGGTGGGGTCTTTCGCTGGTCGTGCGTAGGCGTTGTGGAGGGCGGAGCGGAAATTGGTTTTTCGAGCAACTGCACGAAAAATAATTTCCGGCCGCCCGCGAGGGGGGACCGGCGATTAATACTGTGCGACGAATTCGTAAACGATGTTGCCTTGCTGCTTGGCGGGGGCGTCCGCCTGGGCGGAGAACTTGGAGAGACGGGCGGCGCGTACGGCGAAATTGCGCAGACATCCGTCCTTTGAAGATACGGCATCATCGACTTTCGCATCGATGACGGTTCCGCCAGGATTGACGGTGATGAGCACCGTAACCTGCCCGGCACCAAGACAGCGGTAAGCCGGGATTGGCAGGTGGCTGGCCTTGCGTCCTTCTAAGAAGTAAGATACGACGGACGGGCCGCTATACGTACTCTGTTCCTGCTTTTTCTGTTCTTTCTTCTCGGGGATTACCGGGCCCGGATCGGCCACATCCTCCTCCGGTACTGAATAGCCCTTGGAGAGCTCCTCCTGAAGGCGCTGTGCGTCTTTATAGAGCTGCTCCGCATCGGTGCCGCGGTCGTCCTTCAACGCGCCGCGATCGACCGCGATGCCGCGAACGGGCGTTGATTGCAACTCCTGCTCCAGCATTTGTGCTATACTCTCCTTGAAGGCCGCTTCCTGCTCCAGCCGCTCGATCTCTTCCTGCAGGCGCTCCTTCTCCTCCAGAGCGGAAAAATCCAGCACGAAGCTGTTTTCCTTCCGGATGCTCCAGTCCAGACCGGCGACCAATAATACAATCACCACCGCGAGGTGAACAATCACGGTGGTGTAAATGCCTGCCTTTTCTTCTTGGGAGAGCCGGCGCATATGTTAGGCGTGTTCCTCCAGGGATTTCTCGACGGTGGCGGTGATCACGTCGATCGCCACCTTGTTGTGTCCGCCCTGCGGGATGATGATGTCAGCGTAGCGCTTGCTGGGCTCGATGAACTGCAGGTACATCGGCTTGACGGTGCGGGAGTAACGCTCGATGACCCAATGCACATCTTTCCCACGCTCGCTGATGTCGCGCGCCATGACGCGCATCAGTCGGTCGTCATCGTCGGCGTCCACGAAGATCTTGATGTCCATCTGCTCGCGGAGCTCCTTGCACGTGAAGATGAGGATGCCCTCGATGATGATCACGTCGGCCGGCTCCACGAGCTTGGTCTCGGTCTTGGAGCGGGTACAGGAAATGAAGGAATAGACGGGCTGCTGGATGGCCTTACCGTGCTTGAGATCACACAGCTGGCTGCACAGCAGGTCCCATTCGATCGCGTCCGGATGGTCAAAGTTGTGGACGCGCTTCTCCTCGTCGGAGAGGTCGCTGGAATCCTTGTAGTAGGAATCCTGGGGGATCACTACCACACGTTTGCCCTGGAGCTTGTCCGTGATGGCCTTGACAACCGTGGTTTTGCCGGAGCCTGAGCCGCCGGCGATGCCGATGACTAGCATAATGAATAAAGGTTAAAACTCCGCATTCTTTGGCGTTCTCGGGAACGGGATGACGTCGCGAATGTTCTGCATGCCGGTGATGAAGAGCAGCAGACGCTCGAAGCCCAGGCCGAAGCCGCTGTGCGGGCAGCTGCCGAAGCGGCGCGTGTCGATGTACCACTCGAGGTTCTTGCGGCTCATGCCAAGCTCGTCAATGCGGGCCTCGAGCTTGCCGAGGTCAGCTTCGCGCTCGGAACCACCGATGATCTCACCGATCTTCGGGAAAAGGACGTCCATGGCGCGGACGGTCTTTCCGTCCTCGTTCTGTTTCATGTAGAAGGCCTTGATGTCCTTGGGATAGCCCGTCAGGATGACCGGCTTGCCGAAATGCTTCTCCACGAGGTAGCGCTCGTGCTCGCTCTGCAAGTCGATGCCCCAGGCCACCGGATACTCGAACTGGACACCGTTCTTGACGGCCTCTTCGAGGATGCGGATGCCCTCGGTGTACTCGAGGCGCACGAACTCCGTGCCGATGACGCTGCGCAGGCGCTCGATCAGCTCGGGATCGTAGCGGTCGTTCAGGAACTGGATATCGTCCATGCAGTTTTCAAGCGCGTAGGAGACGAGGTGCTTGATGAAGTCCTCGGCCAGGTCCATGTTGTCCTTGATGTCGTAGAACGCCATCTCTGGCTCGATCATCCAGAACTCCGCGAGGTGGCGCGGGGTGTTGGAGTTCTCGGCACGGAAGGTGGGGCCGAAGGTGTAGATCTCACCGAGTGCGGTGGCGCCGAGCTCGCCTTCGAGCTGACCGCTGACGGTCAGGCTGGTCTGCTTGCCGAAGAAGTCTTTTCCGTAATCGATACGACCCTTCTTGTCGCGGGGCACGTTCTCGAGATCGAGCGTCGTGACCTGGAACATCTGGCCGGCGCCTTCGCAGTCGGATTCGGTGATCAGGGGCGTGTGCAGATACACAAAGCCCTTGCTGTGGAAATACTCGTGGATGGCGAAGGCCATCTGGCTGCGCAGGCGGTAGATGGCTCCGAAGGTATTGGTCCGCGGGCGCATGTGTGCGACCGTGCGCAGATACTCAAAGGAAGTGTCTTTCTTCTGGAGAGGATAGCGCATCGGATCGCAGGTGCCATACACCTCGATCTGCTCCGCTTTGATCTCAACCGCCTGGCCGCTTCCCACGGACTCGACGAGATTGCCGCGCACGCAAATGCAGGCGCCCGTGCTGATCTGTGCAAGCACCGGCTCCGTCTCGGCATTCTTATCCACGACGATCTGGACATTCTTGATGGTCGATCCGTCGTTCAGCGCGATGAATGCGATTTCCTTATTCCCTCTCTTGGTTCTGACCCAACCTTTGGCCAGCACCTCCTGACCTGCCTTCATCTGGAGCAGGTCCTTCACTTTGGTACGAAGTATTTCCTTCATTTGTTCTTTTATTTAAAAAGCAGCCCTCGTTGAAGGGGGCTGCTCGTATTCAATACTGCGGAAGCCTATTTCGCAGGCTTTCTTGCAGAGTACATGATCTTCAGCGCGGAGCAGCGTCGCAGCTCCTGCTTCACATCGGTCACGATACCCATTCTGACATCTTGATCAGCCTTGATAGACACGGTCATGAGCTGACGGTCGGACTCGCTCAGGGCGTCACGCTCCGCGGCAATGAAGTCGCGGATGTCGTCGGTGGTGTGGAAGGAGTCGTTCAACTGGATACGTGCATCAGTACCGTACTGCTGCTGATACTGCAGGGTCGGGGAACCAATGTTAATGTATGAGTTGAGGTCCTTGCGCTCCAGCTTGACGACTTCGGAAGCTTCCGGCGTAGTGATTTTGACCTTCTGCTCGGTGTCACGCATCTGCGTGGTCACCATGAAGAAGAACAGGAGCATGAACACGATATCGGAGAGAGAGCTCGAGGTAATACCCGGCATCTCCTTCTTGTCGCCTTTCTTAAATCTTGACATAATCTTTCCTCCTATTATCTTCTTTTACCGACGTCCTTAGGCTCTGCCTCGGAAATGTTCTGCGGGATACATTCTTTGATGATCTCCTGCTGTTCCTTCTCGAGCAGGGCGTATTTCTTGCCGTACTCCTTCATAGCCAGATCGTCACGGAGCTCGTTGAAAGCCTTCACCAACTCGTTCTGCACGGCGATGTAGGCCTGGTAGCTCGTTCCGCGGTCGTTCTGCAGGGAGATAACGCCTTTGGACTTCGGGTAGGTACCCTTGCTATAGCCAGCGATTTCCGTCATTTCCTTCTCAGGAAGGTTCGGGTCGTTGGTAGGGTTGCTAATGAACTCTTTGATCTTGTCTTTGAGCTGAGAGATATCGATGGCGTCGGTACCGGCAAGAATCCTATCGGCAGAGTTGATCTTCACCACGATGATGTTGCGGCGATTGACCTTCTGGTCCTCGACCTTCTGATTGGGATCAGGCATCGGGGGGAGACGACGGGAAAGTCCGAAGTGGGAACCCATCGTCGTGGTCATCAGGAAGTAGCACAACAACAGGAACGCGATATCGGCCGTAGAACTCGAATTGATTGCTGGTGTTTTCTTTGCCATGATTATTTCTTGTTAGAGATGGCCAGGCGGATCTCACCGACGATGATGGCGGCGATGGCGCCGACAGCAGCGATCAGGGAGAGGTTCAGGATGGTATCAGTGAGTTTGAGCTCGGCGGACGTCGCATCAACGGCGGCACCCGGGACGGGATCACCCTTCGCAAGGAGATACGCGAGGAGGCAGACCACGGCGATGCCGACCAACGCGATGCCCATCTTGACGATGGACTTCGGGTCGTTCTTGACGCTGATGATCAGGCCGATCACGATCCAGCAGAAGAGAGCGATGCCGATCATGATCGCAGCCCAGGTAAGGAGGACGTTGGTCGCCGGAAGAGCGACCTTGTCAGGCGTAGCAAAGCCTGCACTGAAGCCCCAAACCAGGATCGCGACGCTGATGAGGATCAGCACCACCATTCCCAATTTGAATATCTTGTTAAGTTTCATTATTCAGTTGTTTAAACCGGCATTGGACTTATTTCTTCTGGCCGTATTTGGTCAGCACGTCGATCAGGCTGATGGAAGAATCCTCCATATCGATGGTGATGGACTCGATCTTCGCAAGGATGTAGTTGTAGAAGACCTGGAGAATCATAGCGACGATAAGACCGCCGACCGTCGTGATAAGGGCGACCTTCATACCACCAGCAACAACGTTCGGGGAGATATCACCCGCAGCCTGGATGGCGTCGAAGGCGTTGATCATACCGATAACCGTACCGAGGAATCCGAGGGACGGGGCGATGGCGATGAACAGGGAGATCCAGCTCAGGCCGTTCTCCAGCTGGCTCTGCTGCACGCTGCCGTAGGAGACAATCGTCTTCTCGACCACATCGAGACCCTGATCATAACGGAGAAGACCCTGGTAGAAGATGCTGGCGACGGGACCGCGGGTGTCGCGGCACACTTCCTTCGCTTTCTCGATACCACCTTCCTTGAGGGCAGCCTCGACGTTCTCAACGAGCTTCTTGGTGTTGATCTTGGAGAAGGAGAGATAGAGGATGCGCTCGATGGCGAGGGCAAGACCGATGATCAAGCAGATGATGATCAGGGACATGAAAGCCGGACCACCTTCGATGAACTTCTGCTTGAGAGCCTGGTTGAGGGGCTGCTCGCTGCCGCTGAGGAGGTCAGCCGCGCTCATCTCGTCCTGGGCGAATGCGATGTTTGCAGAGAAGGCCATAGCGCCTGCAACTGCCAAAAACCTGAAAAACTTTTTCATAATGAATTTGATAATGTATTAGTTGTGATATATTCTATTCGCAATCGTTCATTAAAAGCGGTGCAATTTAGCAAAAAAAATCCATAGTTCAATAATTATTTTGAGATTTCGCCCTTCAGATTCTTCTCCAACAGGGCCTTGACCTGCCCGTTGTCGGGGTGTTCTCCCATCAGGTGGAACAGTTTTCCGAGGGCGCTCTCGGTCGTGATGTCATGCCCGCAGATGACGCCCGCGTCCTTGAGCGTGCGGCCGGTGGCGTAGATGTCCATGTCCACGTCCCCGCTCTGGCATTGGGTCACGTTGAGCAGGATCTTGCCCCGCGTGACGGCCTCGCGCACGAGAGCGAGGAACCAGGGGCGGCAGGGGGCGTTGCCCGAGCCGTAGGTTTCCAGGATGACGGCGCGGGAGCCGTCGCCGAGCAGGATGTCGCGCACGGCCTGCTCGGTGATGCCGGGATGCAGCTTGAGCACCGACACGCGGGTATCCAGATCGGTGTGGATGGTCAGCCCCTTGCGGCGGTCGTAGCCGTAGTGGATGAAGCTGTTGTTGTAGTTGATGCTGATGCCGGCCGTGGCGAGCAGGGGGTAGTTGGGCGATTTGAATGCGTCGAAGCCCGTTGCGTTGACCTTGATGCTGCGGTTGCCGCGCAGCAGCTGCGAATTGAAGCAGATGCACACCTCCGGGACCATCGGGTGGCCGTTGGAGTCTTTCGCCGTGGCGATTTCCACGGCGGAGATGAGATTCTCCTTGCCGTCGGTGCGCGGCTCGCCGATGGGCAGCTGGCTGCCGGTGAAGATGACGGGCTTGCCCAGGTTGTCCAGCATGAAGCTCAGGGCCGAGGCGCTGTAGGCCATGGTGTCCGTGCCGTGCAGGATCACGAATCCGTCATAGTCGTCATAGCGGTCCCGGATCAGTGTGGCGAGCGACTGCCACAGGGATGGCTCCACGTCGGAAGAGTCGATGAGCGGGTTGAAGGTGTAGGCGTCGATCTTCATAGCGAACTTGCGCAGTTCTGGCACTTCCTCCAGGATTCCGCTGAAATCGAAGGGCTTAAGAGTCCCGTCGGCGGGGTCCGCCTTCATGCCGATGGTGCCGCCCGTGTAGATGAGCAGGACGGAGGTCGGGGTGTCCCCTTCCTGGAACAGGTTGAATTTCAACTTCATATCGCAAATAGTCTTTTGGCGTTGGCAGTGGTCGCGGCGGCGACTTCCTCCAGGCTGACGCCTTTCTGCTGGGCCAGGAAGGCGGCAATCAGGGGAATGTACGCGCTTTCGTTGCGCTCGCCGCGGTGGGGCGTGGGGGTGAGGTAGGGGGCGTCGGTCTCCAGCACGATCCGCTCCAGCGGGATGCGCTTGACGGTCTCGGCGAGCGACGCCTTCTTGAAGGTGAGCACGCCGCCGATGCCTACGTACCAGTCGCCCAGCCGCTGCAGGCGCGCGAAGGTCTCGGCGCTGCCGCTGAAGGCGTGCAGGTTGCCGCGCAGACCCAGGTGGCGGCAGTCTTCGACGATGTCGAAAAAGTCCTCCGTCGCCTCGCGCAGGTGAATGTTGACAGGCAAGCCCCAGGCGGCGGCGAGTTCCAGCTGGACGCGGAAGGCTTCCTTCTGCTCTTCCTTGAATTCGGCGCCGTAGTGATAATCGAGGCCGATCTCGCCCACGGCTACGATGCCGCGGCCGCGCCAGGCCTCCAGGGCGTCGATCTCCCGGCGCCAGTCCTTATCGACGGAACCGGGATAGAGCCCGAGCATCGGACGCAGCACGCCGGGATGCCGCTCCACGAGGGCGAACATCCGCTCCCGCTCGCGCGAATCCACGTCCGCCTGCAGCTGGATGGTCACGCCCGCGGCGACACCGCGCGCGACAATCTCGTCCTCGCAGCCTGCGAAGGCCTCGTCGTATGCGTGCGTGTGCGTATCGATATATTCTATCATATCCCGCAAAGTTAACCAATTTTTACGTTGATGGTGCATCTTTGGAGGAGATCGATGTCGATGAAGCGCTCTTCTTCGAGTTGCCCCGCCAGGCGGGCTACGTCGGCATAGCCGAGGCCTGTCTCGCGGCAGAGCTCGTCGAACTGCAGGCCGCGCCGGGCGCGGATGAGCAGGGCCAGGCGTACCAGCCGCTGCACTTCTTCCGCCGGGAGCGCGGTGGCGAAGCGGGCGCGCACGGCGACTTCGAGGTCCTCGCTGCGGGTGCGCTTCAGGCGGCCCAGCCCGAGCGAGACGGGCAGGGCCTCGGGCGACGCCACGGGTGCGGCCACCTGCTCTTTGAGCAACAGGTTGCAGCCCTGCGAGCGAACGTCGTCGATGCGCCCGGGGACGGCGAAGACGTCCCGGCCGTAGCCGGCGGCCAGACGCGCCGTGATCATCCCGCCGCCCCTGATGCGCGACTCGATGAGTACGGTCGCGCCGGCCAAGCCGGCAATGATGCGGTTGCGGCGAATGAAGCTGAAGGCCGCCGGGAAGGTCCCGGGTGGGTAGTCGGTGATCAGGGCGCAGCCGGGCGTCGCGCACATACGCTCCACAAAGGGGGCATGGCGGCGGGGGTACACGTCGTCGATGCCCACGGGGCTCACGCCGATGGTGGGCAGACCCCCTTCCAGCGCCGCGGCATGCGCGGTGATGTCAACGCCGAGCGCGAGTCCGCTGACGATGAGGGGCCGGGCGGGGGCTTCGGCGAGCGCCCGCACGATGCGCCGGCAGCAGTCGCGCCCGTAGAGGCTCTGGTCGCGGGTGCCGACGATGGCGACCGCCGGCCGGTCGCCGAACAGCTCCGCGACCGGGGTGCTGCTGCGCACATAGAGCAGCAGCGGCGCGTCGGGACATTCCCGGAGGGCCTCCGGGTAGTGCTCGTCGAAGATGTCCAGGAACTGGCAGCCCTGTGCGGAGAGCCGCTCATGCTCGGCCTGCGCAGCGTCCAGCGCGCCCGGGGTGATCTGTGCGGCGCGGGCGTTGTACGGGCCGAACAGCTCGAGCCGTTCCTGCCCGGAAAGTTGGAAGACGGCGCTGGCGGAACCGAGCGCGTCGATCAGGGTGTGGGAGAATTTCGGCTCATTGCCAAAAATGGTGTTGAGCGCAATGGCGCTCACAACGGAAGAAGTTTTGTCGTCCATTTCTCATAGCTTTATCAGTTGGCGACAAAAATAAAAGATCCGGCCGACATCGTCAACCGGATCCATTAAGAATCGTATTTTTAATTACACAATCAGCATGGCATCGCCGTAGGGGCCGAATCGGTAATCGTTTTCCAAAGCACTTTGATACGCATTCATCACTTTTTCGTAGCCGCCGAAGGCCGCCACGGACATCAGCATCGTGGACTCCGGCAGGTGGAAGTTGGACACGATGGCGTCGGGGACAGAGAACTCGTAGGGCGGGAAGATGAACTTGTTGGTCCAGGTGTCGGTGGCGCGGACCTCGTGGCTGGTGGTCACATAGGTCTCCAGCGCCCGGATCACGGTCACGCCCACGGCGCAGATCTTGTGGCCGCTGCGCTTGGTGTGGTTGATCTCGTCGGCCGCCTGCTCGCTGATGATGATGCGTTCGCCGTCCATGCGGTGCTTGGACAGGTCCTCCACATCCACGGTACGGAAGTGGCCGATGCCCATGTGCACGGTGATAAAGGTTTTCTCGATATCGTGCAGGATCATGCGGTTGAGCAGCTCGCGGCTGAAGTGCAGGCCGGCCGCCGGGGCGGACACGGCGCCTTCGTGCGTGGCGAAGATGGTCTGGAACTCCTCGGCGTCGCGCTCGGTCGGGGTCTGCTTCACCCACTCGGGGACGGGCGTCTGGCCGAGGGCGAACAGGGCCGCCTTGAACTCGTCGTACGGTCCGTCATACAGGAAACGCAGGGTACGGCCGCGGGAGGTCGTGTTGTCGATGACCTCGGCCACCATGCTCTCGTCTTCGCCGAAATAGAGTTTGTTGCCAATGCGGATTTTGCGGGCCGGATCCACGATCACGTCCCAGAGGCGCTGCTCCTTGTTGAGCTCGCGGAGCAGGAACACCATGATGTCGGCGCCGGTTTTCTCCTTCTTGCCGAAGAGCTTGGCCGGGAAGACCTTGGTGTCGTTCAGCACAAAGCGGTCGCCCTTGCCAAAGTACTCGATGATGTCCTTGAACTGACGGTGCTCGATCTCGCCGGTGTCCTTGTGGAGGACCATCAGCTTGCACTCGTCACGCCACTGCACGTGCCCGTTGACTTCGGGCATCAACTCAGTGGCGATTTTCTCCTGCGGGAGTTCGAAATCGAATTGAGAGAGTTTCATGCGTTCCGTATTGACAAAACATTCTTTATACGGAACATCATGGCAAAAAGTTTCACGAAAAATGCTAAATCCGAAACTTTTATACTTTCGCCTCGCGGAAGACCTCCTGGATGGAAGGATAGGTGTTCTTCAGGAAGGGGGGCAGGCTGGATCGGGCGACCCAGGCGGCGCGGGAGATGTCTTCCTCGCGCTGCGGGGTGAGGTCCACCGGATCGGTGTAGAGCATGTCGTACCACCAGGTGTGCTTGAGGTGCCAGATGCCGTCGCGCAGGTAGCAATGGTCCGTAACGCAGATGAGGTCCCGCAGTTCCAGCTGGTCCACGCCTGTTTCTTCCTGCACTTCGCGCAGGGCCGTGACGGCGATGTCTTCGCCCGCTTCTCGATGGCCTTTGGGCAGGTCCCAGAGGCCGCTTCGCTGAATCAGCAGGTAGTCGCCGCGACGGTTGGAGACGAGTCCGCCGGCAGCGTCCACTTCGCGGAATTCCGCGCACACGCGACGATACATCCAGGCGGTGTTGTCGGTGGGGATGTAGATGCGGGACAGGGATTCGGACGCCTCGAACATGGCCACGAGCGTGTGGATGTCAATACGCTCGCCGAAGTGGAATTCCACGGCGTTGGGGTCGGAGAGCGCCTGCTCGTCGGGGCTGCAGATGATGATGCAGCGCCGTTCGAAATATATCCTGTGCATCAGAAAATTGCTATCTTTGCATTCGATGGCACAAATGTAATCATTTTTCAGAGACTATGACAGCACATTATACCAGCAAACACGGCCAGGTGGCCAAGCGTCCCGAGGAGTTGTACATGGCGTTCACCGACATGCGCACGTTCGCGCAGATGGTCCCGCAGGACAAGGTCAAGGCCGAGATCACAGCCGACTACGACAGCCTGACAGCCACGGTCCAGGGCTTCCGGATCGGGGTGCGCGTGGACGAGCGGCAGCCGTACCGGCTGATCCGCATCGGCAGCAGCGAGTCGCCGGTGGAGTTTGTGGCCGTGCTGCATTTCGAGCCGTCGCAGCTTGGGGGCCGGACCGATTTCTGGATCGATCTGGATGCCAATCTGAATTTCATGATGAAGACGATGCTGGGCAGCAAGCTGCAGCAGGCGATCGACAAGATGGTGGACGGGCTCGTGGATGCCTCCGAAGGGCGCATGCCGCAGATGCCGGATGATCTGAGGGGCTGATGGAGGAGGCTTCCGTCTCGATTCGACTCAATCCGTTCAAGGGGCTGGACGGGCCGGCTGGTACGCCGGTCCCGTGGTCGCCGTACGGCCGCATCCTCTCCGAGCGGCCTGTTTTCACGCTCGACCCCCTTTTCCACGCGGGCTGCTACTACGTTCAGGATTCTTCTGCCATGTACGTAGGTCACCTTTTCCGGGAACTCTTACAAATGGCCGACGAAGTCGGTGGGAAGGGTCCGGCGCAGCCGGACGTTTTCGGGGACAGGTCGCCGCGGAGCGAAGGAGCGCCGGTAATTCGAGTCCTGGACCTGTGCGCTGCGCCGGGCGGAAAGACGACCGACCTGGCGGCGTCGCTGCGGGAGCTGTGCGGCGACAACTTCATCCTGGTGGCGAACGAAGTGATGAAGGCGCGCGTGGGTGTGCTGGATGACAACGTGGCCCGCTGGGGCGACCCGAACGTGGTCGTGACCAGCGTGGACCCGGCTGCATTCGCGCAGCTGCGCGGCTACTTTGACATCATCGTCGCCGACGTGCCGTGCAGCGGCGAAGGCATGTTCCGCAAGGACCCGCGGGCCCGCGAGGAATGGAGCCCGGCGGTCGTGGACCTGTGCGCTGCGCGCCAGAAGCGCATCCTGGCGGATGTGTGGCCCTCCCTGCGCGAAAGAGGATGGCTGCTCTACAGCACCTGCACCTACGAGGCTGCGGAGAACGACGAAAACCTGGCCTGGGCGGCTGCTGAGCTGGGCGGCGAGATCCTGGAACCGGAGGCGGAATTCGAGGAGTTCGGCGTGCGCCGCACGCCCCACGGGCACCTGCTGGAAGCGGGCGTCGTGCCGGGTGAAGGGCAGTGGGCCGGGGCGCTGCGCAAGACCGCACCGCAGCCGGCGGCGAAAAAGGCCGACCTGAGCTTGTTGCGCCCGCTGCGGCCGGGCGGCGTCCGGAAAGGAGAGATGAAAGGCAAAGATTTCGTGCCCGACGCGGACTACGCGCTGAGCATAGTATTTGATAGGAATGACTACCGCTGCGTGGACGTGGACCGGCAGACGGCCTTGCGCTTCCTCCACCGGGATGCGCTCGTGCTGCCGCAGGCCGCCCCGGGCTACAATGCAGTGACGTATCTGGGGCATCCCCTGGGCTTTGTCAAGAACATCGGGAATCGATGCAACAACCTGCTGCCCAAGGACCGCCGGATCCTGATGAATGTTTAAGAGAATATGAAAAAATTGATCATAATGATGGCGGCCCTGGCCGCTTGCGCCGCCGCTGCGGCCCAGACAACCCCGGAAGAATTCCAGGCCCGCTACGAGCGCCTGGTCCGTAACCTCGGCTACTCGGGCGTGGGGATTGAAACCCTGCTTGACCGTTGGGAAGAGGCCTTCCCGGAGAGCCGGGACGTGCCCGTGGCCCGCTTCAACTACTGGCTCGACAAATCCCAGCACTCGGAGGTCGTTCCGAAAGGAAGTCTGCGCAAGTTCCTTGGCAACGCCCCCACCGTCTCCCTCAAGGACGCCGACGGGAACGATGTCAACTATTTCGAAGAGATCTTCTTCGACGAGGAAGCATTCGGCGAAGCCATGAAGGTCTCTGACGCGCAGATCGCTGCGCATCCCGACGATCTCCGCTGGCAGTATATGAAAATTACGGCGCTGATCGGCTATGAGAAAGAGAGCCCCGACATGGCCGCCGCTGCGCTCAAGGCGCTGATCGAGCGCCAGGCCAAATCGCACCCCGCCTGGACGCTGGACGGCGAGCCCGTTGGCGAGGATATCTTCCAGCAGGGCGTGGCCGAATACTGCGCCAACCTCTTTCAGATCGGCAGCGATGCCGCCTATGAGTATTTCCACGATATCTCCGTGCGGATGAACAAGCTCTATCCCAAGAATCCCGTCTTCCTCGACAACATCGGTTCCTGGTGGCGCGCCGCTCGCGGGGATGACAAGCAGGCGGCCAAATACTACCAGAAAGCGCTGAAGCTCGATCCCGAAGACTACGCCGCCACGCAGAACCTGCGCCTCATCGAGCGCCGGAAGGCCGCCGCGGGCAAGAAGTAGTTACTCCGCCTTAACGGTCTCGGCGGGATCGACCTTCGAGATGTAGAAGGTGGGGATCAGCAAGAGAAGCAAAATGCCCGCGAAAGCGGCGAGGTCCGCCAGCAGGATGCCCGGCAGGTTCACGTGCACGGGTACAAAAGACACAAAGTAATTCTCCGGATTCAGTTGGATCCAGTGCGTCGTGCCCTGGATCAGGCAGAAGAGCAGCGCGAGTGCGTTGCCCGCGGCCATGCCGATGGCGGCCGTGCGGGCGCCCACGCGCAGAAAGACCCCGGCCACGGCCCGGTTGCCCATGCCGAGCGTTTTGAGGGTGCCGATCGTGGAGACGTGCCGGAAGAGCAGGATCAGCAGCCCGGAAATCATGTTGAATCCCGCTACGACGGTCATCAGCAGCAGGATCGCATAGACATTGAAGTCAATCAGGTCCAGCCAGTCGAAGAGCTGGGGAAAGCGCTCGGTTGCCGCCACGGCGCGCAGCGGCTCTTCATTCTCCTGTGCACCGAGTTGGGCACGCCAGCCCAGTTCCGCAGTCGTTTCCGCAAGGGCTTTGCGGCTGCGCCGACGCGGCTCCAGGCTCACTTCCAGCAGCGAAGACTCCTCCTCGTCCCACTCGTGCAGGCGGCGCAGGTCGCCGATCGGGACATAGAGCAGCTGCCCGTCTTCCGTGGCCATAGGGCTGTCATAGATGTCGACGATGTGCCAGCGGCGGATCTTAGTTTTCTCTCCGGCGTAGTAGGCGACCAGGTCGTCGCCGAGGCCGAGACTGAAACGGTCCGCGAGGGTGGCGGGGATCCGCACGCCCAGGGAGACGGTGTCGGCCGTCGTGCCTTTGAACAGGGCCCCCTGGATGTCGTCGCCCAGCCGGAGGATGCCGGCGCTGTAAACGACCGGCTCGATCCGCTCCACGCCGCGCACTCCCTCCAGATCCTTTAGACAGGAGGGGATGCGGACGGGATCGGTGCTGCCGGTCAGGTCGGCGGCGGAATTGGTCAGCAGGACATCGCCCGTGACCGCAGAAACGCCGCCGCGGATCTCCCGGCGGAAACCGGCGGAGATGGCGACAGCGATAATAATGACAAAGAAGGAGATGGCGATCGCAATGACCGCCATCTTTTCTTTGACGCGCAGGCGCCGGGCGATGAAGCCTTCGGCCTGCATAGAATTACCAGATCAGGACGCGCTCGCTCTCCGGACGCCACATCGCATCGCCTTCCTGGATGCCGAAAGCATCGAAGAAGTAGCCGAAGTTGCGCAGGGTCACGTTCACGCGGTTGTTGCCCAGCGAGTGGACGTCGAGCTTGGTCAGGCGGGCTTTCTCCTCATCGGTGATGTTCTGCGCCCAGACGCGGGCGTAGCCGAGGAAGAAGCGCTGCTCGGCGGTGAAACCGTCGATCGGAGCGGGGACCTGGTCGCCGAGGGCGTTGTGCAGGGCCGTCCAGGCCACGCTCACGCCGCCGTGATCGGCAATGTTCTCGCCGAGGGTCAGGGCGCCGTTGGCCATCAGGCCGGGCACGATCTCCACCTCATTGAACTGGTCCACCAGCACCTTGGTCTTCTCCACGAAGGCAGCACGGTCTTCAGCGGTCCACCAGTTGTTCATGTTGCCGTCCTTGTCGAACAGGCTGCCCTGGTCGTCAAAGCCGTGGGTCATCTCGTGACCGATCACCACGCCGATGGCTCCGTAGTTCACGGCGTCGTCCGCATCCGGGTTGAAGAACGGCGGCTGCAGGATACCGGCCGGGAAGCAGATCTCGTTGGTGGTCGGGTTGTAGTAGGCGTTGACCGTCTGCGGGGTCATGCCCCACTCGGTCGGATCGGTCGGCTGGCCGAGCTTGGACAGGTTGTCTGCCACGTACCAGGCGCTGGCGGCGCGCAGATTCTCGTAGTAGCTCAGCTGCGGGTCCACGGTGAGGGTGCTGTAGTCCTTCCACTTGTCGGGATAACCGATTTTCACGGTGAAGGCGGCGAGCTTCTCGCGGGCCTTGGCCTTGGTGGCGTCGGACATCCAGTCCAGGGAGTCGATGTGCTGGCCCAGGGAGATCTGCAGGTTCTTTACCAGGTCGAGCATCTTCTGCTTGGAGCTCTCCGGGAAGAATTTCGCGACATACATCTGGCCGACGGCTTCGCCGAGGATGTTGTTCGGCACAGCCATGGCGCGCTTCCAGCGCGGCTTCTGCTCGGTGATACCGCTCATCTGCGTGCTGAAGAAGTCAAAGTTGGCGGCATAGAAATCGTCGGACAGGGCGCCAGTGGCGCTGGTGAGCAACTGGGCTGCGAGATAGTCCTTGAGGGTCTCGATCTGCGTGTCTTTGAAGAGCTTGCTGAAGCCCTGGAAGAAGGACGGCTGCTCTACGATAATCTTGTCCAGGTCGGTGGGCAGGTTCATGGCCTCGAAGAAGGTCTTGAAGTCAAAGCCCGGATAGGCCTTGAAGATCTGGGCGGAGCTCATCGGGTTGTAGAGCTTCTCGACGTCGCGGTTCTGGACGCTGGTCCAGGAGAACTGTGCCAGTTTGTCCTCAACGCCAGCGGCATTGGCCGCACGCTGCTCGGCATTTTCCAGGCCCGCGAGGGTGAAGAGCTTGGCGAGCATCGCCTCGTAGCCCTTGCGCAGGTCGGCGTTGGCCGGATCCACATAGTAATCGCGGTCACCCATGCCCAGGCCGCCCTGGCCGAGGTAGAAGACCTGAACCTTGCTGTCCATCAGGTCCGCGTCCACGCCGTTTCCGAAGAAGCCGCCCTCGCCGACGAGGTTCAGCTGGCCGAGATGGGCGGCGAGCGCTTTCTTGTCCGCGACGGCGTACAGCTCGTCGAGGTACTTCTTGATCGGGGCGGCGCCCTCTGCGTTCAGGCGGGTCGAGTCAAGCCCCTGCTTGTACAGGTCCACGATCTTCTGATCGATGGAACCCGGCTCGGGGTTCATGTTCGTCATTTCGGAGAACAGGGCATTCAGGTCCTCGACATTCTTCTCGCGGAGCACATCGAAGGAGCCGAAACGGGCGTATTCGGGTTTCAGGGGGTTCTTCTCCATCCAGCCGCCGTTGGCGTACAGGAAGAAATTCTCACCGGGGGCCACGGCCAGGTCCATGTCGGTCGGATCCAGGGCCGGGGCTTTCGTTCCCTTGGGCTGGCAGGCCGCCAGCATCATCACAGGAATCATAACTACTAATAACTTTTTCATATCTTAAAAAAATAGATCATTCCAAACAGACTGCGAATTTAAGGATTTTTCCGATATTTGCGGTGTAAATGAATGAGAAAGCAATCGATATAGTCCGGCGATACGCCGTGGCAACCGTGGGGCTGATCTTCGTGGCGCTCGGCGTGGCGCTGTCGATCATTTCCAACCTCGGCACGGCTCCGCTGTCGTGTCCGTCCTACGTACTGAACCTGCGCTGGCCGGCCCTGTCGGTGGGGACGTTTACGCTGCTGGTGAATACTTCCCTGATCATCATCCAGCTGGCACTTTGGCGCCGGGAATTTCAGGCTCGCTTCCTGATGCAGATCGTGGCTTCCGCTCTGTTCGGCTACTTGATCGACGCCAGCCTCTGGGCGCTCTCCTGGCTGCACCCGGCGACCTTCGGTGCGCGGTTGGGCCTGACGGTACTGGCCGGGCTGGTGACCGCCTTCGGCGTGAGCGTGGAGGTGGCGGCGAACGCCTGGATGCTGTCGGCCGAAATGACCGTGGCGGCGTTCAGCCAGGTGTTCCGGAAGCCTTTCGGCCCGGTCAAGGTGGCGATGGATTCGCTGATGGTCGTGATCGCGGTGCTGCTCTGCCTGCTGTTCTTCGGCGATCCGTTCGGTGCCGGGGCGTTTACCGGCGTGGCGGACCTGCTGCTGGCGCGCACGCCGGGCATCGTCATCGGCTTGGGTACGCTCCTGCTGGCGATCCTGCCCGGGGCGCTGATGCGCGTGACGGATCCGCTGGTGGCCCGGCTCAGGGGCAGATCCGGTAAAGGTGATTGAACACCTCCATGGTCCGTTCTACATAGACGCAGGTTTCCGTGCCCCGGAAGGGGCCCAGCTTCACCACGCTGGTATCCAAAACACTTTTATTCCCCATTTGCGGGAGTACCTGGTTCACGATGCTGTCCCAGGCGCTCGTGTCCACGCTGAGCTGGCGTGCGAGGTTGATGCAGTCGTCGATGCGCCCGACGCCGGCGTTGTAGCCCGCCAGAGCGTATTTGTATCGTTCGGTCTTGTCCTGCGTGACGCTGTAGTAGCGCTTGATGAGCGCGGCGAGCGACTGGGCCCCCGCGCGAATGTTCATATCCGGATCCAGCGGATCCGTGACGCCGTACTTCTCGGCCGTCTTGGGCATCATCTGCATCAGGCCCAATGCGCCACGTGAGGAGCGGGCTTCGATGTGGAAACGCGATTCCTGAAACATCACGGCGGCCAGCAGATGCCAGTCCAGACCGACGGAGTCGGCGTGGAGGCGGATCAGGCTGTCGTAAGGGCTGATCTGTGCGCGGGGACGGCTCCGGTAGGGGTTGAAGCGGCGCAGGAAGATCTCGCGGGTGGGGGCGTATTCCGCGGAAGCGTGCCAGGCGTCGATCCACTCGTTGAGCTCATGCATGCCGGCGTGCTCGTCGTGGCGCATCAGCCAGACGCTCATACTGTCCACGGGAACGGAGATCAGCACGCTGTCCACGGCCAGGCTGTCGCCCCAGGGGACGACGACGATGTCTACGACCCCGGCGCGCAGGGAGTCGAGATAGGTGCTGTTGCGCTCGGTCAGGGTGATGTCGATGACCTGGTCGTTGTCGGCGGCGAAGCGCTTCAGCAGGTGGTAGTGGTAGCCAATGATGAGGGCCCGGGACGTGTCCGCGAGCGGCGCGAGCTCCAGGACACCCCGGATGTGCTCCGGCTTCACGCGCGGCTCAGACCGGTGGGCAAAACGCGAGGCGAGTGCCGCTCCGGCGATCAGCACGGTGGCGGCAATCAGACAGATGGTCTCTTTGCGGATCATCGGGAGGAAGATCTTGCGTTCGAACTGCCCGACGAGGAGGACGCACTCCTGTTGCGGGGTTGGGTGTAGAAGGGCCAGAACACGCCGAACTTCAAGCCGTCCATACCGTTTTGCGTCACGATGTAGCGGTCGGCGCTGAAGTAGTCGGGATGCAGCAGGGGCCAGCCCATGCCGGCGTTCTGGTACTTGATGAAGATACAGGCGCGCTTCCACTGCACGTTGACGAATATGTCGAACCAGGGACCGTTGGTGTAGAGCCGCTCGGTCTGATTGTGGAAGACGCCCAGGTCGGGATTCCAGGCAGGGGAGTGCCAGGGCGTATTATAATAGGCGTCAGCGCCTATCTGCATGGTCATGACATTCTGGCGCTGCTCGTTGCGCTGCACCACAAACTCGACGTAGTAGCGGAAATTGAGAGCTGCTGCGGGCAACGGCAGGACCTCCGGATTGGAGGAAACCTGCAGGAGAGCGCGGTGGTCGAGGTGCACGGGACCGATCTTGAACTCTTTGCGCAGCTGCGCGGAAAGCACGCTCATGGCCGTGCCGTTCTGCCGGATGATTCCGTCCGTGCCGTAGTAGAGGTTGCCGGCCAGCAGGGCATAACCCACGTCGGCCGACATCCGCCAATAGGGAATGTCCAGCCGGCCCTGGAAGCGGGTCGTGGAGACCTTGCCGAAATTGTTGTCCCAACTGTAGTGGTTGAGGTTGAGGTGCTGCTGGTAGTATGTCGGATTCTCCAGGGTGGTCTCGAAGTGGGCGCTTACGCTGATCGGACTCTTGCGGGCGCGCCGGAAGGGGAAGAAACGGAAGCCTGCGTTGGCTTCCACGGCAAAGTCGCCGGCGTCGTAGCCAAGCATCACGAAGCGTGCCTTGGCGTCCCACCAGGCGGATTTGAATAGCTGCCCCTCGGCTCCTGCGTATAGATAGACGGAGTTCTCAACATGCTTGAGCGGGCGCACGGCGGAACTGTCGTAATAATGCTTGAGATAGTCGCCTACACCTACGTCGAGGCGTGAGACTGCGCCTTCGCTGGACCAGGGCTGGAGCCGGAGGTAAACCTTGTTGTCCAGGCGCATAACGCGCAGCGAGTCAGCGCTTGACCGTCCGTAGCGGAAGACGTTGTTGTAAAAGGCGGCGCCAAACTCGTCGTCGATGGCGTCGGTGTACATGCGGGTGTAGGTGGAGAACTCGGAGCTGTGGCCGATGAAAGCGGTCGTGATGTCGCGGTCGAGCCCTTCTGCGTCATATTTGTAAGTGCTGTCGCGGCGGGCACGCATCTTCTCGATGAAGGTGAACGGGATGCGCAGCTGCTGGTCGAGGAAGACGGTGTTCTTCTTGATCTTGGACTGGGCGTTGAGCAGGTTGACCTTGATGTCGCGCGAGTCCACGGTCGTGTCCCGGACCATGCCGATGTTCCGCATGCCGCCGTTCTCCTGACGCCGGGCCATGTTGTAGATATAGCCGGCGTGCAGGGTGTAGCGCTTGCCGAGGTAGTTAACTTGCACCACGCCCGTCTTGTTGACCGTCTCCTCCCGGTCCAGAATGCCTCCGCCACCGTAGCGGTCGAAGAGCAGGGCGAAATTGAAAGCCGGAGTGATGTTCTGGGTCGTGAAGAGGTGGAGGTTGTCCGACTCCTTGGCCGACTTGGCGAAGAGGGTGCCGAAGTAGGCGAGTTCGGTGTAGGGGACCTTGGTGTTGTAGTGCGGCAGGGTGCGGTGCGAGTAGCTCCAGGTCTCCTGCGCGTCATAGAATTCCACGCCTTCGTCGCTCTTGCGCTGGAACCAGTTGTAGTGCTGGACCGGCGAACCGGCCACGCCCAGCCAGGTGGCGTTGACGTCCTCGCGCTGGAAGCGGTAATCGTGGAAACGGTAGTTGTAGCTGGTGTCGGGCACGGCGGCGCTGATCTTGCCGAAGTCCAGGTCGCGCGTCCAGGACACGAGGCGCTTGTAGTGGAGCGAATCGGGCAGGGCGTAGGTCTCGAGGATACGCGGGGTTGTCTCCGCGATGCTGTCGCGGATGTTCTTGCGCTCTTCTTTGACTTTTTTGAGCGAGTCGGCCTGCGCCATCTTCAACTGGATGCGCTGCTCGGTATCGTATTTCTTGCGCTCCTGCTTCGAGAGTCCGGCATACCAGGCGTCAAAGGTGGCTTTGGCCTTGGCCGTGGAGTCGGCGAGGTAGATGGAGTCGAGCTTGTCCCACATCGTGCTGTCCAATAGGGCTTTGAGCGAGTCGCGGGGGCTCAGGCGCGGGGGAAGCGTGTCGATGGCGAGGACGAGCGTGTCCGCGAGCTCCTCGACGCCGGTGGTGTCGAGCACGGTGATCTCTTCCAGCGAAAGCGTCCGCCGCAGCTTATATCCTGCCACGGGATACACCACGGTATCCTGCACGATGACGGGTTCGGGCAGGCGAAGCCCCTCGACGGGGCCGCGTCCGGGATCCATTGCGCCGGTGGCGGTAACAGCCACCACGGCCACGGGAAACGCTATGCGCGACAAAAGATTCACAATCTACAAAGTTAACCACTTTTGGGGGATTCTCAAAAAGTGGCGCTTTGCGCCTCCGAGAGCTTCTCCGGACTGCCGATGTCAATCAGTTGCAGGTCCGGGGCCACGACGCCGCGGATCGTGCCGGCGGCGCATTCCGAGAGGTAGAAATCGATGATGGAGAACTGGTCGGGCCAGGCGGCCATCTTCCCGAAAACGGCCTCGGAAATGATGTGGATGCCGCAGAAAGAGTAGCGGCGGTATTTCGTGGGGTCGAAGTCCGGCAGGTACGGGCTCTTGACTTCGCCGGTACTGTTGCGCATCCAGCCCACGAGCCGCATGTCGTCGTCGAAAAGCAGGCAGCGGTCGGCGGGCGCGTCGATCAGAAGCAGGGTCGCCAGCGACGAAGGATCGTCCTGCGCGAGAAACCAGCGCACGTCCAGGTCGCTGAGGATGTCCACGTTGTGGACGAGAAAGCGGCCCTCGCCAGAATGGAGCAGCGGCGCGGCGTGCTTGATGCCGCCGCCGGTCTCCAGCGGCTCGCCAGGTTCGCGGGAGATGGCCACGGGGGCGCCGAAATCGTGGTCCGACAGGTAGTGCTCAATCTGCTCCGCGAAATGGTGCACATTTACGACGAAGGAGTCGATCCCCGCGCCGCGCAGTTTGGTCAGCACGCGCCCGAGCATCGGTACGCCCCGCACGGGGACGAGCGCCTTGGGCATTTTGTCTGTCAGCGGGCGGAGCCGGGTCCCGAGCCCGGCGGCGAAAACCATCGCTTTCATAGCGCCACCTCCATGCCGGGCAGGATGGTCCGGCCGTCCCAGTCGTTCGCAAGCCGCTGCAGCGTTTCCGTCAGGTACGGGTAGCGCGCGAAGGGCTCGGCGGTCAGTTCCCGGAAGCAGCCCAGCACGGTCGGGATGCAGTCCAGGAAGAGTTGCTTGCGCTCGATCAGGCCGCGGAAGCCGTAGGCCCCCGTCTCCTGCAGCAGGCGCAAGAGCGTGAGCAAGCGGTAGCGGCGGTAGAAGTCTTTTTCGTCCACCGGGCGGAACGCGTCGAGCGCGCGCAGATAGACGCCCTCCAGCTCGCGCCGCAGCGCGGCGGAGAAATGCGTACCAGCATTCCAAAGGAAGGACGCCAGGTCGTATTGCACTGGCCCGCGGCGGCCGCCCTGAAAGTCAATGAAGCAGGGCTCGCCGCCCCGGATCATCACGTTGCGCGCCTGGAAGTCGCGGTACATGAAGGTGTCTCCTTCAAAATCGAGTGCGTCCGCACGCAGGCGGTCGAAGTCGTCCTGCAGGCGGATCTCGTTGAATTCCAGCCCTGTGAGCTTGAGGAAATCGTATTTGAAATAATTCAGGTCGAAGTCCACCATCCGGGCGTTGAATTCCCGGTCGGGGAAGCAGACGCTCCAGTCCAGGCCCTCGCCCACCTTGAACTGCACGGCGGGCAGCAGCGCCATCGTGTCGTGCAGCCAGTCCAGTTGCTCCGGGGAGAAGGATCCGTCCGCGAGGGCGGGCTTCAGCAGCTCAAAGAGCTGGCCGTCGCCCAGATCCTCCTGCAGGTAAGCCATCCCGTCCGGCGACACGCCATAGACGGCCGGGGCGTGGAGCCCGTGGTCGCAGAACTGCGCGTCGAGCGTGAGGAAGGCGCGGTTCTCCGCCGGATTCGTGCCGATGCAGCCGATGACGGTACCGCCTGCGCCGCTCATCCGGTAGTACTTGCGCGCGCTGCCCGACAGCGGCAGCAGCTGGGTCGCGTCCGGCTCGGCGCCGGCCCAGTCGCGGTAGAGTTGAAGGAGTCTATTCATGGTACATATGGACATCCAGCTGCGGGAAGGGGAATTTGATCCCGGCCTGGGGGAGCTCGGTGTAGATGCGTTCGTTGAGGTCGAACTGGACCGGCCAGTAGTCGGCCCCCGTCACCCACACGCGGACAATAAAGGTGACGGCGCTGTCGGCAAGCTTCTGTACCGCCACGAAAGGATCGGCGGCGCCCGGCGTCTGTGCGTCCAGAACCCGGGTGTCCTCGCGAATGATTTCCAGGAGCTTCTCCTTGCACGCGGCAGCGTCGGTGCCGTATTCCACGTTCACGGGAAGATCAATCCGGCGCAGCGGGAAGCTGCTGTAATTGACGATATTGCCGTTGGAAAGGGCGCCGTTGGGCAGGACCACGCGGCGGTTGTCGATGGTGGTCAGGTGCGTACCCACGATGGTGACTTCGGTGACGATGCCGGCATAGCCCTGGGCCTCGATGTAGTCGCCGGCCTTGAAGGGCTTGAAGATCATCAGCATCAGCCCGCCGGCGAAGTTCTGCACCGTGCCGCTCAGCGCCATGCCGAGGGCCATGCCGCCTGCGGCCAGCAGGGCGGCCAGCGAGGTGGTGTTGACCCCGAGCGTGCCCACGAGCGCGATGAACAGCAGGACGGTCAGGGTGATGGACACGAAACTGGAGACGAACGTGGCCATCGCCCGGTCGGTCTTCTTGCGCTTGAAGTAGCGCTCCAGCGCGCGCTTGACGCGCTTGATCAACCAGGCGCCGATGAAATACAGGACGAGGGCGATCAGGACTTTTATGCCGAACTGCAGGGCGTCGTGGCCGAGCTCCTGCAGGGCCGTCCCCGGGTCGGTGACCAGTTTTTCCCTGAACTGACTTGCTGCGGCCTTGGCGGAGTCCGCCCGCTCGATGATTTCTTCGGCGGGGATGGGGATAGATTGTAGGATCTGGTGCATCATAGACTACAAATATACGATTTTTCTTAACTTTGCAGCGTGAAATCAGCTGCAGAATATGCTCCGATGGTGGCGCTGTACCGCGAATGGAACGAGCGCATCAACGTCGTGTCCCGCAAGGACATCGACGCGCTCTACGAGCATCATATCCTCCATTCGCTCGCCATCGCGGAATACGTCAACCGCTTCTGCCCGGGTGGTTTTGACGGCGCTCAGATCCTGGACCTGGGCACCGGCGGCGGCTTCCCCGGCATTCCGCTCGCAACCGAGTTTCCCTCCGCGCATTTTACCCTCTGCGACTCGATCGGCAAGAAAATCAAGGTCGCCCAGGCGGTCGCCGACAGCCTGGGCCTGCAGAACGTGACCTGTGTCAACGCCCGCGCCGAGAGCCTGGCCGGCCCATTCGACTGGGTGGTGTCCCGTGCCGTGACCTCGCTGGACAATTTCTACCCCTGGGTGAAGGGCAAATTCCGCCGCAGCATCCTCTATCTGAAGGGCGGAGACGTGAACGCCGAGATCTCCGAACTGACCCGCAAATGCCGGGTCGAACCCGGGAAAATCCGGACCTGGAGGGTCGATGAATGGCTGAAAGATGAATATTTTGCAGAAAAATTTGTAATTGAAATCGGAAAAGATTACCTTTGCCCTCCCAAATTCTGAAAACTAAAAAATAGCAGATATGAAAAGGACTTATCAACCTTCCAACCGCAAGCGTGTCAACAAGCACGGCTTCCGCGAGCGTATGAGCACGCCGAATGGCCGCCGGGTTCTCGCTTCCCGTCGCGCCCACGGCCGCAAGAAGCTCACCGTTTCCTCTGAGGATCGCTGGTAGAAAGCGGACCTTTCGGAAAGAAAAACGCCAACCCGATGGGCTGGCGTTTTTTTGTTTTGTATCATCGGAGAAGACTACTCCTCACCGAGGAACATCGGGTCCCAGGCGGGGAGCAGGATGGGCTTCTGCTCGAGCATCTTCAGGACGTCGGCGGGCACGAACTGCTTCTCCACCACGAGGCGGAACATGTACTCGTTGAACCACTCGTCGGTCATGATGATGTTGCCCTGATAGCCGGAGGCCGCGCCCCAACTGTTCTCCACCATCCACTTCTGCGGCACGCCGTCCTTGAGGTCCACGGCGATGAGGGTCATGGCGTGGGAAGAGCCGCTCGCGTGCGTCATCACACGCTCGCGCTTATTCATGGACAGGTCCACACCCAGCAGGGATTCGTAGTCGAAGTTCTTGAGATCGGCCACGCCCTTGCTACGGTCGAGGAATTTGTTCACGTCGCAGGAGAAGTACATGGCCTTGTTGGCCTTGATCGAGGCGATGGCCATCTCCTTGATGCGCTCGATGGGAAGATTGACGTAGAGCCAGTTCTGCCCGTCGTAGAGGTGGCGGTCGTACTGGATCTCATAGACCTTGCCGTATTCGCGGCAGGGGTCGTTCATCAGCATCACGTAGTTATTCTCCAGGTCGTAGCCCAGCAGCTCCTGGTAGAAGGACTGCGGGGTGTAGGTCTTGCCCTTCCACGCGAACTCGGTCGGCGGAACGCCGAGGCAGAGGGCCAGGACATGATAGACCTCCCCTAGCATTTCGGTCTTCTGCTTCTCCAGGAAAGCCGGCAGGTCTTTGGCCTTGACGCCGGTGGGCGTTTGGCGAAGCTTCAGGCCGTCGCGGCGCAGCAGGGTCTTGAGCTGGGTGGCCATCGCGGAAGTATTGTTGGCCGAGAGGCTCTCGGGCATCACGTTTGCGGGCACGACGCCGTACTTCATCACCAGATTGGCCACGCCCGTGAAGGTGCCGCCGTCGCTGATGGGGTTGCTGAACAGCCAGTCCACCTCGCGGTCGTCGAAGGCCTTGTCGCGGGTGTCGATGACGGCCTGCAGGAAGAGATTGGCCTTCTCGAGCTGGTCATAGAAGAAGTTGTAGCTCTGCGAGAAGCGGAAGTCGCCCAGGCCGTGCTTGTCGGCAGCCGCGGCGCGCAACACGTTCAAGCCCGTGAAGAGCCAGCAGCGGCCGGAGGATTTCTGGTCGGTGATGCCCCAGGTCTTGACGCGGTCGGAGAACTCCGTGTCGATCATTGCAGCGTTCTCGGCGTTGGCCGAGAGAACGGCGATAGAGGTGGTGTTCAGCGCATTGCGGATGGCCTTGTCGGAGGTCGTGCCTTCGTAGCCCTTGCGGATCTCGGAAAGCATCTGAGGGGTGATGGCGCCTTTCGGCTGCGCGGCCGCACCGACGCAGAGGAGCGTCAGCGCGAGCAGAGAGAGAGTCTTCTTCATATGGGGTAAATAATTATTTACGAAGGATGATGCGCTCGATGCGGCGGGGCACCGAGGTCAGGATTTCGTAGGGGATGGTCCCGAGGATCTGCGCGAGCTCCCCGACGGTCGGGTCCTCGCCGAAGATGGTCACGGTGTCACCGACCTGCACGCCCGGGATGTCCGTGACGTCGATCATACACATGTCCATGCAGATGTTGCCGATGGTGGGGGCGCGGTGGCCGCGGACGCTGAACGACGCGGCGCCGCAGCCGAAGTGGCGGTCCAGGCCGTCAGCGTAGCCCACCGGGATGGTGGCGATTACGCTGCCCGTGGGAGCCACGTGGCCATGGCGGCCGTAGCCGATGGTGCCGTCTTCCGGCCCGAGGGTCTTGACCTGCAGGACCTTGACCTTTAACGAAGCCACAGGGGCAAGCTGCACGCCGGGCAGGGCGCTGATGCCGTAGATGCCGATGCCCAGGCGCACCATATCGTGCTGGTGCTCCGGGAAGCGCTCGATACCGGCGGAGTTGAGCACATGCCACATCGGCTTGTACCCGAGAGCGTCGGTGACCGTCTGCGCGTTGCGCTCGAACATTGCGATCTGCCCGTGGGTGAAGTCGTCCTCGGCGGGATCCTCCGCCGCGGCGAGGTGCGAATAGATCGACTGCACGCGCACCTCATCGTGCGCGGCCAGGAAATCCAGCAGGGCGGGCAGTTCCGCGGTCATAAAGCCGAGGCGGTGCATGCCGGTGTCGAGCTTGATGTGAATGGGGAACTGCTTGAGAGAGCGGCTACGCAGCTCTGCGCACAGGGCCTCTAATGTATAGAGGTTGGGAATGCCGGGCTCCAGGTGGTTCTCAATGATTTCGGGGAAGAAGTCCGTCCCGGCGGTGAGCACCAGGATGGGCAGGGAGATACCGTTGCGGCGCAGCTCAACGCCCTCGACGGGCAGGGCAACAGCCAGGTAGTCAGCGCCTTCCTGCTGCATCATAGAGGCAAACTCCACCGCACCGTGACCGTAGGCGTTGGCCTTGACAAGCACAAGCAGCTTCGTCGTCGGCTTCAGCAGGCCGCGAAAGTAGCGGTAGTTGCTCCTGCAGGCAGGCAGACGCAGCTCCAGACGCGAGAAATCGTTTTCCCCTTTTTGCATATCATGCAAAGATACTACTTTTTCTGGGAAATGTATCCGGGCCTGTTTTGTGTTTGGATGGCGTTATTTTTCTTATATTTGTACGTATGACTCCGTTCCTTGATCAGGTGGCGCGGCACTACGAGGCCGCCGGAGGGGTTGAAGACCTGTGCTTCATCCTCCCGAACCGGCGTTCCGTGGCGTTCTTCCGCATGTACCTGGGCGAATGCGTTCGCCTGCGGGGAAAGCCGATGCGCGTGCCGGCCCTGTTCACGATGAACGACTTCTTCTACCGCCTCGCGGATGCCCGCCAGACGGACCAGGTGCACCTGCTGCTGGAGCTCTACGACTGCTATAAGCCGCTCTACGAGCGAGACGGGGCCAAGGCCGAGTCGCTGGATGAATTCATCTTCTGGGGCGGCGTGCTGCTGTCGGACTTCGCCGACGTGGACAAATATCTCGTCGATCCCGAGAAGCTCTTCACGAACATCGCCGACTTCCGGAGCATCCAGGACAGTTTCGAGTATCTGGACGAGACGCAAGAGGCCGCGATTCGGCAGTTTCTGAAGCATTTCCACACGGGCGGCGAATACAAGGAAGCCTTCCGGCGCATTTGGGACCTGTTGCTGCCGCTATACCGCAATTTCCACGCGCATCTGCGCGAGAAGGGCATGGACACGGAAGGGCAGGTGTACCGGGAGCTGGCCGAGCGCCTGCAGGACAGTTCCGCTGCGGACCTGATGGCAGAGCGCTTCCCGAAGGTAAAGAAATTCGTCTTCGTCGCTCTGAACGCCCTCAACGAATGCGAGAAGCGGTTGATGCGACGTCTGCACCAGGCGCATCTGGCGGAGTTCTGCTGGGACTTCAGCAGCGAGTGGATCCGCGACCCGCATAACAAGTCCGCCAAGTTCCTCGCGGACAATGTGACCGATTTCCCCCAGGCCTTTGCCCCCGACCCGGAGGGCCTTGGCACGCCGGAGATCAACGTCCTGAGCGTCCCCTCGGGCGTGGGACAGGCCAAGCAGATTCCCGCCCTGCTGGACCGTCTGGGTGCCGGCGGCATCGATACGGCCGTCGTCCTGCCGGACGAGAGCCTGCTCATTCCGGTGCTGAATTCCCTGCCGACACACATCACGGAAATCAACGTGACCATGGGCTACCCCATGTCGGGCAGCGCCCTGAGCGCGCTGATGGATGACGTGGCCGCCTTGCAGATGCATCTTCGCGAGAAGGACGGGCAGTGGTATTTCTACCACCGGCAGGTCTGGAGCATCTTCTCCAACAGCATTTTCAAGACCGTGACGGGCGAGGCCGGCAACGAGAAAGCCGCCGCCGTGCGCAAGGACGCCCGCTATTATATCCCGCAGTCCGAACTCAGCGGATTGCCGCTTTTTGACCTGATCTTCCGGCCGGTGGTCCGGGATCCCGGCGTGGCCGGAGAGGAGGTCGTCCGCGCCCTGGAAGACTACCAGCAGGAGTTGCTCGGCGAGTTGGGCGCGCGGCTCAAGGACGCGCCCGGGATGGCGCTGGAGCAGGATTTCGCCCGCGAGTATTACCTCGCCGTGGGGCGTTTGCGCAGCTGCAAACTGGACATTCTCCCAGCCACCTACTTCCGCCTGCTGGGCAAGCTGCTCGGCGCGGCGGCGGTCCCGTTCCGGGGCGAGCCGCTGAAGGGGATGCAGGTGATGGGCCCGTTGGAGACGCGCGCCCTGGATTTCAAGAAACTGATCGTGCTGAGCTGCAACGAGGGCATGTTTCCGCGCCGCAGCGTCGCTTCTTCCTTCGTGCCGGCGGAGCTCCGCAAGGGCTTCGGCCTGCCCACCTACGAATACCAGGACGCCGTCTGGGCGTACTACTTCTACCGGATGATCCAGCGCGCTGATCAGGTGTGGCTGCTCTTCGACTCCCGCACCGAAGGCGTGCGGGGCGGCGAGGAGAGCCGCTACATCAAGCAGCTGGAACTGCACTTCGGTGCCCGCATCCGGCGTTTCGCGCTGCGCGCGGAAATTGCCAAAGGACAGGAAGAAGCCGCGGAGATTCCCAAGACGGCGGAGCACCTCGAGATTCTGCGGGGCAAGAACCTCTCGGCTTCCGCCCTGCAGGACTACCTTTCCTGCCCGGCGAAATTCTATTATAAGGTCGTCTGCGGGCTCAAGGAGCAGGAGGAAGTGACCGAAGCGCTGGAGGCCAACGACTTCGGTAACGTTTTCCACGAGACGATGCAGCAGCTTTACGATCTGCCCGAAGTCTCCTGCGACTACCTGCACTCCCTGTTGGAAGGCACCCGTATCAAGGAAACCGTTCGCGAAAAGATGCTCGAGAAGCTCCACAGTTTCGAGGTAAGCGGGCGCAACATCATCTTCGAAGACCAGATCTGCCACTATGTCCGCAAGGTGGTCCAGCGCGACCTGGAGCTGCTCGCCGCGGCCGGCCAGAAGCGCTTTCGCATCCACGGCCTCGAGCTGAAACGTACCACGGACATCGACGGCTTCCACTTTATCGGCTTTATCGATCGGCTGGACAGCTTGTTGCCCGGCGAGGTGCGCGTGGTGGACTACAAGACCGGTAAGGTTACGGACGAGGATTTCCTGATCAACGATGCCAATGCCGAGGAGGTGGTGGACAAGCTCTTTGGCGACGACAATGCCAAGCGCCCCAAGATCGCGCTCCAGCTTTATCTCTACGACCGCTTTGTCGCGGGCGACGCCGCCCTGAAAGGCAGCCGGATCGTCAACTCGATCTACCAGCCTTCGCGCCTCTTCGTCAAAGAGGTGGAGAGCGTGGCCGTCGGCGGGCGCTTCGTGACCCTGATGGAAGAGCGGCTCCACGGCCTGCTCGGCCAACTCGCCGACCCGGCCGTTCCCTTCCGGCGGACGGAGGATGCGAAGACTTGCGAATGGTGTGACTTTAAAAATATCTGCGGACGATGAAGATCCTGAAGGCCAGTGCCGGTTCCGGCAAGACATACGCGCTTTCGCACACCTACATCGACCTGCTGCTGGGCAGCCGGGAGCCGCACCCGTACCGCCACATCCTGGCGGTGACCTTCACCAACAAAGCCACGGGCGAGATGAAGGCCAGGATCCTGCGCGACCTGGCGAAGCGTGCGGAGACCGACCCCCGCGCGAAGGTCCTGCTCACGGACATGCTCCACGATTACGGCGCCTTCTCCATCAGCACCATCGACCGCTTCTTCCAGCAGGCGCTGAAGGCTTTCTCCCGCGAGATCGGCCAGTTTGCCGACTATCAGGTCGAGCTGGACAAGGATTCGCTGATTGCCGAGACGATGGACCGCATCCTCGATTCGCTGACCGAGGACAGCGGCGAGCTGCTCGACTGGATCCGCGAGAGCCTTGCGGACACGCTTGAACAAGGACGCCGCTACCAGGTGGACGAGGGCCTGCTCGAGATCGGCAAGCTTCTGAAAAATGACGAATTCCGCGAACTCGCGGAGCAGGAAGGCATCTCCGGCCGGGAGGCCTTCGGCAAGGAACGGCTGGGTCGGATCCGTGCGGCCTGCCGCCGGGTGATGCAGAACTTCTGCGAGCGCGCCCAGGCCCTGGGCATCGAAGCCGTAGTGGGCGAGCCCGTCAAGAAACTCGCACCGACCAAGTTGGCCAAGGCTCCCGAAGAGGTCCAGGAGCTCTTCGATCTCCCCTACAAGACCTATTGCACCGCCTTGCTGCTGGACAAAATGCTGTTCCAGCTTGGCCTGGCCGGTGAATTCTATAAGGAATTTGACGCGCTCTGCGCGGAGAAGAACGTCCTCTGCCTGGACGAGTCCAACACCTTGCTCCGCAAGATCATCGGCGGCTCCGACGCGCCCTTCGTCTATGAGAAACTGGGCGTGCGCTACGAGCATTTCCTGCTGGACGAGTTCCAGGACACGTCCCACATCCAGTGGGAGAACTTCCTCCCGCTGCTGCGCGAAAGCGAATCGCAGCAGGGCGGCAACCTCATCGTGGGCGACGTCAAGCAGAGTATCTACCGTTTCCGCGACTCCGACTGGGAGCTGCTCGGCAGCGAAGTCGGACGCGCCTTCCCGGACGCGCAGGTGGAGACGATGCAGGGCAACTGGCGCAGTACGCGCACGGTCGTCGGCTTCAACAACCGCTTCTTCGCCTACGCGGCGGGGCTGCTGGGCCTGCAGGATATCTACGCCGACGTGCAGCAGGAGCCGAAGCTGGAAGAGGCGCAGGACGGGCAGGTGCGTGTGGATTTCTGCGACGACCAGCCCGCGGCCATTCTGCAGTCCATCGAGGATGCCCGGCGTGGCGGCGCGCAATGGTCCGATATCGCCGTGCTCGTGCGCAACCGCAAGGAAGGCGCTGCCGTCGCGGCTGAGCTGATCGCGCACGGCATCCCCGTCATCTCGGACGACTCGCTCAACCTCAAGGGCTCGCCCCTCGTCCGCCGGCTGGTGTCGCTGCTGAGCTGCTACGAGAACCCCGACGACCGCATTGGCCGCTTCCTGGCGGACGCGATGAATTTCACTTTCCCGCAGGAATATCACTCCCTGATCGACTTCTGCGAGGAGCTCCTGCGTGCGATGAAAGCCTGGGACCCGAGCTCGTTCGACGGTCAGGTCCTCTTTGTGCAGGCCTTCATGGATCAGCTCCAGAACTGGGTCCAGATCAACGGCAACAACCTCCGCAACTTCCTCAAGTTCTGGGACGAGAAGGAGGAAATCTTCATTGGCTCGCCCGAGAACGCTGCGTCCGTGCGTGTGCTGACCATCCATAAATCCAAGGGGCTGGAGTTCCCGCACGTCATCTTCCCCTTTGCGGAAAAGGTCACGCTATACAAGAACGGCACCCACTGGAGCCGGCTTGACACGTCCCGCTCGCCGCTTGGCGAGGAGCTGTCCGGCATCTACCCGGTCCCGCTCGGCTCCCTTGCGGGAGAGAGCCTTTTCGAGGATGCCGTCCTGCGCGAGCAGCGCCTGCAGCTGGTCGATAACATCAACCTCTTCTACGTGGCGCTGACCCGCGCCGGCAAGAGCCTGCATATCATTGCGAAGCAGCCCAGCAAGAGGTGCCGGGATTCCCTGAAGAAGGGGCCCGTGCAGTATGGCAATTTCTCCGAGATTTTGTTCGCCTTCCTGGGCGGGCAGGAGAACTTCGAAGCGGGCAAGCCCTACGACTTCGGGCAGATGGAGCGCAAGGTCGAGCAGCGCGAGGAAGATTTCCCCGCTGCCTATCCTTCCATCCCGCTCGACGGGCGGCTCGCCCCGTCGCAGGATGCCCACGATTTCTTCAACGAAGACGGCACCGTGGGCGCCGAATCCTCGCCGCGCCTGCGGGGCATTGTCCTGCACGACATCCTTTCGGAAGTCCGCACGGCGGGCGAACTGGATGCCGCGGTCGATGCCGCCCTGCGCGACGGCCGGCTGGACGGCGCCGAAGCGGAGAAAGCGCGCCGGCTCCTGCGCGAGCGCATCGCCGCGCATCCGGACTGGTTCCCCACAACGCTGGATGACGTGGAGATCTGCAACGAGACGGACCTGTTCGACGCCGAAGGTAAGGTCGAGCGCCCGGACCGTGTGATCCTGCGCGGCAGGATGGCCACCATCGTGGACTACAAATTCGGCGTCGAGTTGGATACCTACCGCTATCAGCTCAAGCGCTATGCCCGCCTCTATCGGGACCTCGGCTACGAGATCGTCGGCGCTTGTATCTGGTATGTTGAAGAAGATAAAGTCGTACCTGTATAGTCATTCCGGGCTTGACCCGGAATCTCTGGCACAAAGTTTTCAATCGAAGCAAGTATGAAAAAGTGGATTCTGTTCCTGTTGCCCCTGCTGCTGTCGCTGACGGCGGCCGCCCAGCCGCAGCTCGGTGAGATTGCCGCGCACCTGCAGACCGACCGCATTGCCCTGCGCTATGACTGCACCTACACGGAGGATACCCCCGTGAGGCTCTCGGGCATCCTGCTCATCCAGGGCGACTGCTACCGGGCTGTTGGGAACGGGATGGAAATCTACTGCGACGGCACCACGCGCTGGAGCGTCGATCCCGTCTCGAAAGAAGTCTATATCGAGCCGGCAAACGGTTTGGAGGAGCTGCTGGAATACCGCAATTCGCTCTCGGCGCTGAAGATCTCCGATCTGAAATACCTGCCCCTCTCCGACGACCTGACGCCCTTCCGCTTCGATACCGCCCCCCTCGGCCCCGACTGGGTCGTCACCGACCTCAGATAGCCTTCCTTACTCCGGGATAATGATCTTGTAGGTCTTGGCGGCCTTGTTGGTCAGCTTGTCGCTGCGGAGCCAGAGGTTGGCTTCCTTCAGGAAGAAATAGGTGGTGCCGTGCTCTTCGGCGAAGTCCGTCAGGCTGGGGATGGCCGTGCTGACGGAGACGGTCTCCTTCACCGCAGGGTAGGTATAGACCTCCTCCGGCTCCACGTGGAAGCCGAACTCCTCGGGGTTCTCCAGGAAATACTTGGCCGTCAGGATGCGGAACATGTAGCGGGACGTCTCCGCGGGCAGGAACAGGTCCATCGCCCGCGCCTGCCGCTGGTTGGCGATGCGGTTGGAAATCCCGTTCTGGCCGGCGTTGTAGCTCGCGGCCACGGTCATCCAGTCACCGTATTTCTCATAGGCCTCCTTAAGATACTTGCAGGCGGCCTCGGTCGATTTCTCTATGCTGTAGCGCTCGTCCACCTCGTCCGCGACCTCCAGGCCGTACGCACGTCCGGTGGACTTGAGGAACTGCCACGGACCGGCCGCGCCCGCCGAGCTGACGGCCTTGGGGTCCAGATTGCATTCGATGGTCATCAGGTATTTCAGGTCCTCCGGGATGCCGTTCTTCTTCAGGATCGGGACGACCCGGGAGAACATGCGCTCCGCGCGCTTGAGCATCAGCACGGAGTTGGTGTGCCCGTAGGTGAATGCGACCAGTTCGCGGTCCATGCGCTCGTAAAGATCGGGCCGGTCGAAGCGGTAGGTCTGCCCGGCGAATTCGATGAAGGCAGGCACCTTCGGGGCAACGAACTGAGTTTCTTGGGGAATATAGACAACCTGCCCGCACGCCGTGGCAGAAGCCGCCAGCAACGCTGCCAGCGCAAGAGAAATAAGAACTAACGGTTTTTCCATGGTGCAAAAAAATAAAAGCACTAGCGGTGCAAGAACGCGTCCAAAATGGGCTGCAGATCGTCCAGGCTGGCGATGAGCACCTGCCGGGGCTTGGAGCCCTCCTGCGGGCCCACGATGCCGGCGGCCTCGAGCTGATCCATCACGCGGCCCGCCTTGGCGTAGCCCATACCGAGCTTGCGCTGGAGGTCGGAAGTGGAACCGCGCTGGCTCAGGACCACCATCTTGGCAGCCTCCTCGAAGCGCTCGTCCACCTTGGACATATCGACCATGCCACCGCCTTCGCCGCCCTCGGCGCCCGGCTCTTCCGGGGCGGGGAGGTAATAGGGCGTGTTGTAGCAGCGGCCGTAGCCGATCTGCTCGCCGATGAAGTCGGTGATGGCGTCGATCTCCTTACCGTCGATGAAGCCGCACTGGATGCGTTCGGAATCGATGCCGGCCGAGAAGAGCATGTCGCCGCGGCCGATCAGTTTCTCGGCGCCCGGAGCGTCCAGGATGGTCATCGAGTCCACGCGGGAGGCCACGCGGAAGGCGATGCGCATTGGGAAGTTACTCTTGATGATACCGGAGATGACGTCCACGGACGGACGCTGCGTCGCGAGGATCACGTGCAGACCGGCCGCACGGCCCTTCTGGGCCAGGCGGATGATGGAATTGGTAATGCTCCGGCTGGCGGCGCGGGCATCCGGCGACGCGCCGGTGGTCATGGTAAGGTCGGCGTACTCATCGACGACCACGACCAGGTAGGGGAGGTAGCGGTGGCCGTGGTCCGGCCGCAGCTTGCGCTCCTTGTATTTCTCGTTGTAGAGGGTGATCTTGTTCACGCCCGCCTTGCTGAGCAACTCGTAGCGGTCGTCCATCTCGGTGCACAGCGAGCGGAGGATCTTCTCCGCATCCTTGGGCTTCTTGACGATGGCGTTGTTCTTCTCCTCGTCCTCGTCGGCAGCGTCGGGCAGCACGGCCAGGTAGTGCTTTAGGAGCGAGCCGTAGGCAGAGAATTCGACCATCTTCGGGTCGATGAAGACGAACTTCAGCTCCGAAGGGTGCTTGCTGTACAGGAGCGAGGACACGATGACGTTGAGGCCCACGGACTTACCCTGCTTCGTGGCACCGGCGATCAGCAAGTGCGGCGCATCGGCGAGGTCGAACACGCGGACCTTCTGGGTGATCGTGTAGCCGATGGCGACGGGCAGGTCGGCCTTGCTGCTCCGGAAGGCGTCGTCGTTGAGCAGGGCCTTCAGCGGCACGATGGAGGCATAGTCGTTGGCCACCTCGATGCCGACGGAGTCGGACAGGGTCACGACGCGCACGCCCTTGGCGTTCAGCGACAGGGCGATGTCCTCCTGGAGCTTCTTGATGTCGGCGATCTTGACGCCCGGGGCGGGATAGACTTTATAAAGCGTGACGGTCGGACCTACGATGGCCTTGACATCATTGACCTGGATCTTGTAGTTGGCGAGCGCCGCGCGGATCTTGTTATTGTTGCGCGTGAGCTCTTCGGTAGATACTTCCCGGCGGCCGCTGGCGTAGCTCTCCAGCAGGTCAAGCGACGGGAACTGGTATTTCGGCAGGCCGTCCGGCGGGTCGAGGCGGTTGTCGATCGGGGTCAGATCCTCGACCTGCTCGGCCTGGAGGCCGTTGTCGGCCACAATTTCGAAGTTGCCTTCGGCGCTGGAGGAGGCAGATGCCTCACTGCCGCTCAGCGCGACCGCCCCGTCATCTGCTGATCCCGCCAGTGCGATCTCGGGGAGGATGAGCTCGTCCTGATTGGGGATCTCCTGACTTTCCGGATCTTCGTCCGGAATGACTGCGGAGGCGTCCGAAATGACCGCGTCGTCATCCCCGATCGTCTCGCCGTCATCCCCGAAAGCCTCGCTGTCATTCCCGACCGCCTTGCCGTCATCCCCGAAAGCCTCGCTGTCATTCCCGACCGCCTTGCCGTCATTCCCGACCTGATCGGGAATCTCCACCTTCGGCTTCTTCGTGCCGATGGCGGCAAACCAGCGGTTGAATCGCTTGGAAGAGAAGAAGAGGAAGGCGGCTACGAGGATCACGAGGAAGAGCCCCGTGACGATGGGGCCGAAGAGGTTCTCCGCCCAGGCCACGACAAAAGCGCCGCAGCGTCCGCCCAGGCCGCCGCCGAACAGGAGGTCCAGCCCGGCCAGTTTGCCGACGTAGGCGAGCACGAGCGAAGAGAAGAAGGCTCCGAAGAGGGCGATGAGCGTGGTCTTGACCAGCGGATTCATCCAGCGGTGCGCCAGCAGGCGTACGGAGACGGCGGCGAGGATGATGAGCAGGGAGAAACTGCCCAGGCCGAAGAGCTCGCACACCAGCATGTACCCGGTTTTGAAGCCGAGCTTGCCGGCGGCGTTGCCCACGGCGCGTCCGGCGTCCATGGCGTCCGGGTCACCCAGCAGGCTCATATCTTCCTGCCAGTGGAAGAGATAGGAGAAAGTGGAAATAAAGATGAAGAGGGTCAGTGCAGCGACGCACAGGCCCGCGATCCGCACGGCTGCGGCCCGCTCTTCTTCGTCCCAGGTTCGCCAGAGTCTCATTTCTTCTTGAACGGACGTTTGAAGTTATTCTTGCGCTTGCGCTGGCTGGAGCCAGGCTGTCCGACATTGATGCCCATACCGGGGCGCGAGAAATTGGCGTCGCCGGCGATCTTGCTCAGGCTGAGCCCCTCGGGGACCCTGAGCCGATAGTCGGAAAGCTTCTCGATGTCGGCGAAGATGGTTTCGTCGGCTACGCTGTCCTTGTTCCAGATCAGATACTGGGTGCGCATATAGATGGCCAGCGAGCGGATCATCTCCGTCTTGACCTCGCCGTCGGGCTGCTCGCAGAGCAGATTGATGATACTCTCGATGTTGCGTCCGTAGTGGAAGGCCTTGATCTTGCTTCCCTTCATCGGGACGGGGACAGGATCGGTGTTGAACGTCTCCGCTACGGGGCAGGGATAAGGGGAGTCCACGTCCAGGTCGAAACCGGCGATCATATAGAGGTGATCCCAGAGTTTGTGTTCGAAATTGTCCTGGCTGTGCACCTGCGGGTTGAGGAGCTCCATCACCTTCACGACGGCGTGGGCCTGTTCGGTGCGCTTGGCCTTGTCGGGGATGGCTTTCAGCTGCTCCACCATTTTGAGTACGTTGCGGCCGTACTCGGGCATGGCGAGCTTCTCACGGGTGGTATTGTAATCCAGGGTATGGGTAGATTCGTTGAAATCCATAGCGTTAAATAGTCAACAGACCACAAAGTTAATCATTTTTGCGGAAACTCCGTGCCTCGCGCACGCTCGGCGAAGCCGTCCGACATCCAGATGCCGTCGGCGGTGATCAGGTAGCCTTCCAGGTCGGGCCGGGATTCAATCAGGGAGCGGGCTTGCTGCGGCCCGATCACCATGCAGGCGGTCGCCAGCGCGTCCGCTTCGGCGGCAGTCGGTGCTACGACGGTGGCGCTGAGCAGGTTATGATCGACCGGATAGCCGGTCCGCGGGTCGATCGTATGGGCGTATTTTTTACCGTCCTTGACGTAGAATTTCCGGTAATTGCCGGAGGTGACGATGCCGCAGGCGCTCCCGTCCGACTGCCAGATGCCGCGCAGGTCCTGGCCGGGCGTGTCGTTACCGTCCACGGGATTGTCCACGCCGATGGTCCAGCCTTTCCCGGCGGCATTGAGCCCTTCGCAGTAGATCTCGCCGATATCCACAAGCATGTTGTGCACCCCGATGGCGTGCAGGTAATCCGCCACAACGTCGCAGGTGTAGCCCTGTGCGATGGCGTTGAAATTCAGTATCTTCTCCTCTTTGCAGGCCGCCAGGGCTGCCTGAATGCGCGCCGGATCCGGCAGGCTGTCGGACGTGAAGCCGAATCCCCAGATGTCGAAGAGCGGTCCGGCCGCCACGTCGAAGGCGCCGCCGGTCTGCTCGCGGTAGCGTTCGGAAAGGGTGCGGACCTCACGGAAGAAGCGGTCCGGGACGATTCCCTCGCCGGCATTGTAGTGCGTGAGCAGAGAATTCTTGTTGTAGCCTGACAGGCTGAAATCAATCGAATCAAGCAGGGCGTCAATCCGCTGCTGGATTTGTTCTGCGGGGACGCTGACGCCCTTGAGGTCGGCCTTGACGGTGTAGGTGCCGCCCTGCGCGAACCCCGAGAATACGACATACCGGCCACGCTGGCATCCGGTCAGCAGGCAGGCGATCAGAAAGATGGCGAAAAATATCCTGTATTTCATCTCTTCGGCAAAGTATTTGCACAAAGTTAGCGGTTTTTCGCGCATTTTTGCGCATATTTGCAAATTGTAAGTACAGATAAGTATGAAGCTGAACAGAATCCTGCTCCCGGCCATGTTGGTCGCCACGCTGGCGGTCGTGCCGGGTTGCAAGAAAGAGGATACAACTAAAAAAACGCTGGAAGGCTATCTCTCCCTGACGCTGCCCGAATATATGGGCGAAGGCGAAAGCAAGGAGTTTATGATAGATTCCCTGATGACGCTGATTTGCCCGGACGGCGAGCCGATCGGGTACTATTTCTACGATGCGGAGACCGAGATCGCGGACACGCTGGTCACGGCCGACGGCGATATCGTCAAACATTATTACACCTACACGGCTCCGGACAAGATCGGTTCGGCGAAGCTCACGCTGGGTGGATTCATGGGGAAGAATTCCCAGTATTCGGGGTTCTCAACCTACTACACCACGACCGTGGTCCAGCCCGGCCTTTCCGGAAACGGTTCCATCACCGGGTTCGACACGGATGGATCTCTCTCCTTCCAGGATGCCCGCGACGGCAAAGACTATTACTACTCCGTCATCGGGAATAAGAATTGGATGCGCCAGAACCTGGCCTGGGCCGGGGCCGGCGTTCCGTTCTCCGCTTGCGAGGTCATGACGGATGTCTTCGGACGTTACTACACCTGGGAGGAAGCGCAGACGGCCTGCCCTGCGGGTTGGCGTTTGCCGGCCGATGCCGAATTTACGGCCCTTCAGGCGAATGCCCAGGCGGCTTCCGACATTCCCGGCCTGGCCGGCAAGATGATGGCCGACCTCTATTTTAACGACACCAAAATGTGGGAATACTGGCGTGAGGTCAAAATTACCGACGAGGCGCACTTCTCCGCGATGCCTGTCGGTTACGGCACCGGGTCCGACCGAAAGTTCAACTTCCAGGGGATGTATGGGTACGCCGTGTTCTGGACCTCCGACGAAGAGGGGGGCATGGGCGTCTGCCGCTACATCTATCAGAAAAAGGACATCGTCTATCGCGGCAGCATGTCGAAGACGGAATTCGTCGCTTCGGTGCGCTGTGTCAAGGAATAGACGCTACCGTTTCCAGAAAATGCAATAGAATCTGGCCGAGCGCATCGGCCAGATTTTTTATTGCCTCCGGGCAGTGCCGCCCGGCTGCCAGCACAAGTAGGGAGCAGCAGATGAAGGCTTCCGTCAGGGGCAGCGCACCGAGGTTGGTGAGCAGGAAGTATTTCGGGAATTGCCGGAAGCGCAGCCACACCAGCGGCGCTGTGAACAGCTGGCAGGAAAGGGTGAGCGCAACGCCGCTCCAGATGCGTCGCATCGGGTCGAAGCGCAGCCCCTGGGGGTACCAGGCGTCAAGCCGCGGGAAGACCAGCACGATGCCGAGCATCGCGAGGTAGGAGAGCTGGAAGCCCAGGCTCGTGATGACGCCGGGCGAGAGCGCCAGTTGGAGAGTCAGGGCCGTGCAGAAGAGGTTCAGGGGGTTGCGGCGGCGTCCCGGCAGCAGGCGGGCGAGCTCGTTGAGCAGGATGAAAAGGAACGCGCGGACGAGTGATGGCGAGGCCCCCGTCATGGCCACGTAGCCCGCCGCGATGCCCACCTGCAACAGGCTTCGCAGCAACACGGCCGGGCGGCTGCGGCCCAGCCAGCGAAGCAGCAGATGCAGAGTGCCGTAGAGCATGCCCAGGTGCAGCCCGGACAGGGCGAGGATGTGGGACGCGCCGGCGGCGCGGAAGGTGGCAACGGTGGCCCGGTCGAGCCCGTCCCGCTGCCCCGTCAGCAGGGCCTTCAGCAGTGCGGTCGTGCTCCCGTGGGAGAACCCGGCCGCGTCGATGGCGCCCAGCAGTCGGCCGAGCGCGTGCTCCGCAGGGGGCCAGGGGCCTGTCCGGAGCGGTGGAGCGAGGACGGAGGAGCAGTAACAGAAGACGCCGAGCACCCAGAAGAGCAGCAGGAAAACCGGCATGCGCGGCCCTCTGCCGCAGGCGAGCGGGAGCAGGACGGCTGCCGCGAGGAGGCTGCCCGCGGCGGTCAGAAAAAGCATATCTCCCCCGGGCGACACGAATGCCGCCAGGGCCACTCCTGCTGAAAATGGGATTGAAACCGCCACCATGTCTCTCCGCACGACCATTTCAATCGAATTTTTGCCAAAATACGCAATATTTCGTAATTTTGCGCTGCAAAGAAAAGAAACTTTCAGTATGATTATTTTGGTTATCAATTGCGGCAGCTCTTCGGTCAAGTACCAGTTGCTGGACATGAAGAATGACGATGTCTATGATCTGCTGGCCAAAGGCCTGGTTGAGAAGATCGGTCTGCCTGACGGCTGCCTTACCCATAAACCTACCGGCAAGGAACCCTACACCGTAACCCAGTCCATTCCGGACCACAAAGTCGGCATGAAGCTTGTGCTCGATGCCCTGGTGGATCCCGAGCACGGCGTGCTCTCCAGCTTCGACGACATCGAAGCTGTCGGCCACCGCATCGTGCAGGGCGCCGATTTCTTCTCCGGGAGCACCCTCGTCAGCGAGGACGTGCTGAAGAAGATCGAGATCTGCTGCGACTTCGCCCCGCTCCACAACCCGGCCCACCTGCTCGGCATCGAGGCCGTCTCGCACGTGCTGCCGGATGTGCCGCAGGTCGTGACCTTCGACACCGCTTTCCACCAGACGATGGAGCCGTACGCCTATATGTACGCCCTTCCTTATGAATACTACGAGAAGTACCGCGTCCGTCGTTACGGCGCCCACGGCACCTCCCACCAATATGTCTCCCAGCGCGGCGCCAAGCTCGCCGGCCTGGATCTCGCCCATTCCAAGATCATCACCTGCCACCTCGGCAACGGCAGCTCCGTGACCGCCATCAAGGACGGCAAGGTGGTGGATACCTCCATGGGCTTCACCCCGCTCGAGGGTATGATCATGGGTACGCGCTGCGGCAACATCGACGCCAACATCGTCCCCTACATCATGAAGAAGGAAGGCCTGACGCCTGACGAGATGACGACCATCATGAACAAGAAGAGCGGCTTCCTCGGCCTGTCCGGCAAGAGCTCCGACCTGCGCGACATGGACGCTGCGGCCAAGGCCGGCGACGCCCGCGCCAAGATCGTGCTCAAGAAGCTGACCTACGATACCATCAAGAATGTCGGCGCCTATATCGCTGAGATGAACGGTGTGGACCTCATCGTTTTCACGGCCGGCATCGGCGAGAACAACCCGCGTCTGCGCCGCCACATCTGCGAGAACCTCTCCTACATGGGTGTCAAGATCGACATCGACGCCAACGACGGCGCCCGCAGTGCCGAGACCATCATCTCCTTGCCGGATTCCACCGTCAAGGTGGCCCTCATCCCGACCAACGAGGAGCTGGTGATCGCCCGCGACACCATGCACATTGTCACCGAACTCGAAAACTAACGGCATATGTCTCTCATTGACCAGATCATTGCGCGTGCCCAGTCCAACAAGCAGCGCATCGTGCTCCCGGAATCCTTCGAGGAGCGTACCATCACGGCGGCCGACCGCGCCATCTCCGACGGCCTCGCCGATATCATTCTCATCGGTAACCGCGAGAAAGTTCTCGCTTATGCTGCCGAGCTGGGCCTGAAGCACATTGCCCAGGCCACCATCATCGATCCTGAAACCAGCGAGAAGACCGAGCAGTACGCCCAGCTTCTCTTTGAGCTGCGCCAGAAGAAGGGTATGACCCTCGAGCTGGCCCGCAAGACGGTGCTCGATCCGCTGTACTTCGGCTGCCTCATCATCAAGAGCGGCGACGCCGACGGACAGATCAGCGGTGCCCTCTCCACCACCGGCGAGACCCTCCGCCCGGCCCTGCAGATCATCAAGTGCGCCCCCGGCATCACCTGCGTGAGCGGCGCCATGCTGATGATCACCCAGACCCCGCAGTACGGCGAGAACGGTGTGTTGGTCGTCGGTGACGTGGCCGTAACTCCGGCTCCGGACGCCCAGCAGCTGGCGCAGATTGCCGTCTGCACGGCCCAGACTGCCAAGAGCGTGGCCGGTTTCGCCGATCCGCGCGTGGCGATGCTGTCCTTCTCCACGAAGGGCTCTGCCAAGCACGAAGTGGTGGACAAGGTCGTAGAAGCGACTGCCCTTGCGAAAGAACTCGACCCGACCCTCAAGGTCGATGGCGAACTGCAGGCCGACGCCGCCCTGGTCCCGTCCGTGGGCAAGAAGAAGGCCCCCGGCTCCGACATCGCCGGCAACGCCAACGTCCTTGTCTTCCCGAACCTCGAGGTCGGCAACATCGCTTACAAGCTGATTCAGCGCCTCGGCAACGCCGACGCCATTGGCCCCATCCTGCAGGGTATCGCCCGGCCGGTCAACGACCTCAGCCGCGGCTGCTCGGTGGACGACGTCTATAAGATGATCGCCATCACCGCCTGCCAGGCAATGGATGCAAAATAGTTTTGCATCCATTGCCTATGAAAATCCCCGGCAAATCCTTGCCGGGGATTTTTCTATGACCGGGGGGCGTTCCACCCGGAACCCCCTGCGTCGCGAGGCTCCGAGCCTTATCTCCAAACATCATTCACCGACCCCACGCACCCCTCGCACGACCCCCGACCGCACGGGCAAACGTGCTCAGCCCCCCGCACAGCCCCCGCATCGGCGGGCGCGGTGTATTCTTCGGACAGGTGTCCACAAAATCGCCATTCTACGCGTTTTTTCTGGATACCTGTCGGCATTTTGGGCTGTTTTCGGCTGTTTTGCGGGGGAGGTGTCCACTTTTAACGCGCCAGAGGCCGTTTTTGTGGACACCTGTCCTGCAGGAGCAACGGACCCGGTAACTATTATCCGTCATCTTCGACCTAATCGGGGTCTTATCGGCATCAGCCCCATGGGCTTTTGGAAAAAATAGAGTAACTTTATCTTCTGCACTGCAACATTTTTGACTCTCTTCCGGTCTAATAGGTGTTGAAACAATTAAAACACATTACCCATGCACGATCTATTTCGGTTTCTTTCCAATCTGATTCTAGCAGCGGTTATCCTGCTGCCTGTGATCTTCTACTATCTTCACAAGCGCAACATTCTCAGAACGAAAAAGGAAATCCTTCTCAAGGAGATTGAGAAAGGCAGTATTGTCGATCCCGAGATGCTGGCCAAGTCCTTGACCAATCCGATAAGCGAAGAGCAACGCCTTCAGAGCAACCTTCGTTGCGGGATTATCTTCAGCATTGCCGGTTTGGTCGTCGCCATCGCTGCCGGGTTTTTCTGTTCGTACGCGCAAGTACAAGCTAACGAAGGCGGCTGGGACACAGGTCAGATGATGTCCCTTACGTTTGCTGTGACCCTGGTGATGGCCGTGGCAGCCATCGTACTCGGTGTTGGGATTGCTTACCTGGTATCCTATTTCAATCAAAAGAAACGGATGAATAAGACGGCGTAAAGGCCGATGACCAGAGAGCAATTCATAGTCGAAATCTCTACCTTGCAGGAGCCCCTCAGGAGGTTCCTGCTCGGCATGTGCCACGGTGATGTCTTCATGGCCGATGACATTGCCCAAGACACTTTGCTGAAAGCGTACCTACACTACGGAACATTCCAGGGACGCTCCTCCTTCAGCACCTGGCTCCTCAAAATCGGCTACAGTTGCTTCTGCAACCAGGTAGGAAAGAAAATCCTGGAAACAGAATCTATTACTGAAAAAGAAAACCTGATCCCTTCGGAGGAAGATCGTGATAAAGATAGCAGTGCCTTGTATGCTGCCATCAATGGGTTGTCGGCATTGGAGAAAGCAGCCGTCCTACTTTTTTATATGGAGGACTATTCCACAAAAGAAATCTCTGATATACTGGATATGCCTTCTGTGACGGTGCGGTCACATCTGCACAGGGCGCGGAAACACTTGAAGAAAATCCTTGAACGCTATGGTGAAAGATAAAGATATAAAGCAGTTCTTCCAGCAGCATAAGCCGGAGGTAAAGAACAGCGGGCCTTTCCTGAAAGAGGTTGTCCGCCAGATCAACGCCATTCCTGTCCCTGCGGCCATGAACCCGGAACGGCAGAAAGAGGACTGCATCCGCCTTGTTCTCGAAGTATCTCGGAGGGACTTGCGGGCTGTCCGCCTGGCCGTTGGCGTCATCGTTGCCGTAGTAGTTATTTCTGCCTTGACCATATCCTTGCTGCCCCCCGACTTTCTACCGGCGGATATCTTTATGTTCAAATAAACCCGTCATGAGGTAAGAACGCCACACGTTCTATAGCGCCAGGCAGCGACGGATCTGGCCAGGGGCAGCGTGGAGGCGTCGGGCCAGGTCTTCTGCGATGCGGTGCCGCTGTTCGGCGCTCAGCTGATAGACGGAGATCCTGCCATAACTCCGGACATACTCTCTGTCGATGACTTGGCATAGATCCATGTCCGAACGCTGCGACGGAGAATAGTTGTACCCCTTCTCGC
>JAEFAI010000054.1 GCA_016291185.1 Bacteroidales bacterium | reverse complement strand
AGGTAATCGGAGCCGATGCTGTACACGTCACGGACCTTGCCGGTGTACTTGGCAACCTGTCCGGGGAAATGAAAATCAGTGCTGAGGATAGCTTTCATAATGCTGTTTGAAATTGTGCCACGAAGTTACTTGTTTTTTCCCACTCCGAGAAAAAAAATTGCTATTTTTGTCCAGCGTTTTTCAACACTTTTTCAACACCTGAGGCATGTTACGTGAGGAAACGGTATTCGGCCCGATCCACAGCCGCCGGCTGGGGTCTTCGCTCGGCATCAACCTGCTGCCGCGCCAGGGCAAGATCTGCAATTTTGACTGCATCTACTGCGAGTGCGGCTGGAACAAGGATGGCCGGGACGACAAGGTCCTCCCCACCGCCGCCCAGGTGCGCTCCGCCCTGGAAGACAAGCTGGCCGCCTGCATGCTCGAGGGCACGCGGATCGACTCCATCACCTTCTCCGGCGACGGCGAGCCGACGCTCAATCCCGAATTCCCCCGCATCATCGACGATACCCTGCAGCTGCGTGACGCCTACTACCCCGACGCGAAGGTCTCCGTGCTCTCCAACGCCACGCGCGCCCACATCCCGGAGGTCGCTGCAGCGCTGAAAAAAGTGGACAATCCCATTCTGAAGATCGACGCACCGACGGACGAACTCGTCGCGCGCATCAACCACCCCGCGCCCGGCTACAGCCTCTCGCGCGTCGTGGAGGCCCTGCGCGGCTTTGGCGGCGACTTCGTGCTGCAGACCATGTTCCTGCGCAGCCCGGACTTCGACTCGTCCAGCCCCGAGGTGCTGAACGGATGGATGGCCATCGTCCGGGACCTTCGGCCCCGCCGCATCATGGTCTATACCATCGACCGCCCCACCCCGGCTTCGGGCCTGGAGAAATTCACCGTCGAGCAAATGCGCACGCTCGTGCAGCCCTTGATCGACGAGGGCTTCCAGATCGACATCAAAGGCTGATAACCCCCTATGCTTTACAAAACCAAGAATCTGCCCAACACCCGCATCGAGGTGGCGGACGCCCTGCGCGGCATCGCCGTGGCCGGCATCATCCTGTACCACTCCGTGGAACATTTCAACATCTTCACCCGCGAGCCTATCGTGCATACCCTGCCCAGTGACGACCTGGTGGCCAATGTCCTGGCCTGGCTCCTCAGCGGCAAGATGTACGGCATCTTCGCGATGCTCTTCGGCCTGAGTTTCTTCATCATGAACGACAACCAGCAGCAGAAGGGGAAGAATTTCTCCGGGCGCTTCGCCTGGCGCATGTGCCTGCTGTTCCTCTTCGGCGTGGTCAACGTCGCCTTCTACGACGGCGACATCCTGATGCTCTACGCCTGCTACGGTCTGCTGCTCATCCCGATCAGCTACCTGCCCTCGCGGGTGGTCTGGTGCCTGATCATCCTGCTGGCCATCCAGCCCGTGGAACTGTACTGCCTGCTGACAGGGACGACCATCGACCATACGCGCCTCTGGGAGATGTACGGGCAGATCAACGCCGCGCACGAGCACGGCACGTTCTGGCAGAATACACTGACCAACCTGCGTTACGGTCTCCCGGTGAATTTCCTCTTCAATGTCTATAGCGGCCGCCTGACGCAGCTGCTCTGCCTCTTCATCCTGGGCATGCAGCTGGGCCGGGAGCGGCTCTTTTACAATGAAGGCCGCAACTTGCGCACCTGGCACATCCTGCTGGGCATCTCGGCCGTCGCCACCCTGGTGCTGAGCATCGTGGACTTCAGCGCCGTCCAGGCCTGGCTCAAGCCCATCTACAACCTCAGCATCCTGCTGATGATCGTCTCGGCCGTGGTCTCGGCCTGGTACGCCTTCGCGGGCTTCCGCAAGGCGCTCAGCCACCTCTGCATCTTCGGGCGCGCGAGCCTGACCAATTATCTGCTGCAGTCCATCATCGGCTGCGCCATCTTCTGCGGTTACGGCCTCGCCTGCTACCGCAAGCTCGGCATCACCTATGCCGTACTCGTCGGCCTGGGCATGGTCATCGTGCAGTATCTCTTCGTCCGCTGGTGGTTCAAGAGCCATTCCCGCGGCCCGCTCGAGGGGCTGTGGCGCAAACTCACCTGGATCGGCGCGGATAAATAATATAGACTCTCTTTCGACGCGGGCAGCTTGCAGCCGGCAGGCAGTACCGCAGCCGAAAGCTCAGCCGCAGCAGGATTCGTGGCGCCGAATCCGGTTCCCGCGCAGCGGGAAGCGAGGATGGAAGCCGAGGCGGCGGTAGCTGCCTGTCGGCAAAAGCGATGCCCGCAGAAGAAATTTAGATATTTCGAGAAAAATATATTGTTTTTCAATAATAATTTATATCTTTGCAGAAACAAACCAAGATTTTGCCTTATGATTGACTGGTGGAACTCCCTTGAACCTGCGATGAAAGTCCTCTGGGCCGTGACCCTCTCGGCTTCGCTGGTCTTCGTCATCCAGACCGTGATGACCTTCCTCGGCGCCGCCGGGGACACTGACTTCGACATCAATACCGACATGGACACTGCCGGGCCGAGCGACATCGCCGACGGCTCCGTGGACGTGGGCGCCGATGTCGAAACGGGCGAGGCGAGCCATCTCGGCACCGGGATGAACCTGCTCACGTTCCGCAATTTCATCAACTTCCTCATCGGCTTCGGCTGGACGGCCATCCTGCTCAAGGACAGCGTCCCCGCCACGGGCCTGCGTATGCTGATCGCCATCCTGGTCGGCATCGTGCTGGTGGCCATCGTGATGCTGCTCTTCAAGTGGCTGACCGACATGCAGCAGTCCGGCAACATCAATGTCTTCAAGTCCGCCGTTGATTGCGAGGGCACGGTCTACCTGACCATTCCCGGCGAGCGCGCCGGCGAAGGCAAGGTGCAGATCACCATCAACAACGCCGTGCGCGAGTATGCGGCCGTGACCGACGGCCCGTCCCTCAAGACCGGGCAGCGCATCCGCGTCGTGGAGGTGGTCAGCTCCAACACCCTGCTCGTCGAAGAAATCAATTCCGTTATCATTTAAACTCCTATAAGCATTATGGAACTTTACCTCATCCTCATCATCGTGGGCGTACTCTTCGTGACCTTCACGGCCATCCTCGCCCGCTACAAGCGCTGCCCCTCGGACAAGGTGCTCGTCATCTATGGTAAGACCGGCCGCGACGCTTCCGCCAAGTGTATCCACGGCGGTGCCGCCTTCATCTGGCCCGTCTTCCAGAGCTACCAGTTCCTGGACCTCACCCCGATCTCCATCGAATGCAACCTGACCAACGCCCTGTCCAAGCAGAACATCCGCGTGGACGTGCCCTGCCGCTTCACCGTCGGTATCTCCACGGAGCCCGAGAGCATGACCAACGCCGCCGAGCGTCTGCTCGGTCTGAACATCGACGATATCCGGGGCATCGCGACGGATATCCTCTTCGGCCAGCTGCGTCTCGTGATCGCCACCATGGACATCGAGGAAATCAACGCCGACCGCGATAAGTTCCTCGCCAACGTGTCCACGAACGTGGAGGCCGAGCTCCGCAAGATCGGTCTGAAGCTCATCAACGTGAACGTCACCGATATCCGCGACGAGTCCGGCTACATCGAGGCCCTCGGTAAGGAAGCCGCAGCCAAGGCCATCAACGACGCGAAGAAGAGCGTTGCCGAGCAGAACCGTTACGGTGAGACCGGCAAGGCCGTTGCAGACAAGGATACCCGTATCAACGTGGCCGCTGCCGACGCTGACGCCGTCAAGGGTGAGAACAGCGCCAAGATTGAGATCGCGAACTCCGACGCTCTCCGCCGCGAGAAGCAGGCTGAAGCCGAGCGCCTCGCCGTCGCAGCCGAGAAGGTGCAGGCCGCCAAGGCTCTCGAGGAGGCCTACAAGAGCGAGCGCGACGCCGAACTTGCCCGCGCCGAGCGCGAAAAGGCAACCCAGCAGGCCAACATCGTCGTGTCCGCCCAGATCGAGAAGGAGAAAGCCATCATCGAGGCCGAGGCCGAAGCCGAGCAGCTCCGCCGCAAGGCGAAGGGTGAGGCCGACGCCATCTTCGCGAAGATGGACGCCCAGGCCCGCGGTACCCTCGAGATCCTGGCCAAGCAGGCCGAAGGTTTCGGTCAGCTCGT
>JAEFAI010000009.1 GCA_016291185.1 Bacteroidales bacterium | reverse complement strand
CGGTTTAATTTTGTAAACAAACTTTTAAACGTAATATTATGGCAAAAGAAGTTTTCAAGCGGGATAAACCGCATGTCAACATTGGCACGATCGGCCACGTTGACCATGGCAAGACCACTCTGACCGCAGCTATCACCAAGGTGCTCGCTGCCAAGGGTCTGAGCGAAGTCAAGTCTTTCGATCAGATTGATAACGCCCCTGAGGAGAAGGAGCGTGGTATCACCATCAACACCGCTCACGTCGAGTATCAGACCGCCAATCGTCACTATGCGCATGTCGATTGCCCGGGCCACGCCGACTACGTGAAGAACATGGTTACCGGTGCTGCCCAGATGGACGGTGCTATCCTTGTGGTCGCCGCCACCGACGGTCCGATGCCTCAGACCAACGAGCACGTCCTCCTCGCCAAGCAGGTGAACGTCCCGAAGATGGTCGTCTTCCTGAACAAGGTCGACCTCGTGGAAGATGAGGAAATGCTTGACCTCGTCGAGATGGAGGTCCGCGACCTCCTCAACAAGTACGATTTCGACGGCGACAACGCTCCTATCATCCGTGGTTCCGCCCTCGGCGCCCTCAACGGTGAGCCGCAGTGGGAGGAGAAGGTCATGGATCTCATGGCTGCTGTTGACGAGTATATTCCCCTTCCGGTCCGTGAGAACGAGAAGCCGTTCCTGATGCCTATCGAGGACATCTTCTCCATCACCGGTCGTGGTACCGTGGTTACCGGCCGTATCGAGACTGGTACCATCCACGTGAACGACGCCGCTGAGATCGTTGGTTTCAACGACAAGCCGAAGAGCACCGTCGTTACGGGTGTTGAAATGTTCCGCAAGCTCCTCGATCAGGGTGAGGCTGGTGACAATGTGGGTCTCCTCCTCCGTGGTATCGACAAGAAGGAAGTCAAGCGTGGTGAGGTTATCGCCAAGCCGGGTTCCATTACCCCGCACAAGCACTTCCTCGGTCAGATCTACGTTCTGAAGAAGGAAGAGGGTGGCCGTCACACGCCGTTCCACAACAAGTATCGTCCTCAGTTCTTCATCCGCACCCTGGATGTTACCGGTGAGATCACCCTCCCGGCCGGTGTCGAGATGGTTATGCCTGGTGACAACGTGGAGATCGACGTCCAGCTCATCACTCCGGTTGCTCTGAACGAGAACCTCCGTTTCGCTATCCGTGAGGGGGGCCGTACGGTCGGTGCCGGTCAGGTCATCAAGATCCTCGACTAATTTCGATTAGCACAAAGGCGGAGGGGGTTCTTCCCGCTCCGCCTTATACAGGGGAATAGAATAATGGTAATTCAGCGGTCTCCAAAACCGTCAATGTGGGTTCGATTCCTGCTTCCCCTGCCAATATCAAAGGTTACGATTTGGTAATAGTTTAACAGACGCCGCCCTCCCGCTTCCATTTCGCGGCGTCCATTAAATGTAAAGATGAGAAAGTTTATCAATTACTGCAAAGAGTCTTTCACCGAGCTCACCAAGAAGACGACTTGGCCGAACTGGACGAAGCTTCAGAGCTCCGCTCTGCTCGTCATTGTCACGACCGTCGTCCTCGCCCTGGTGCTTTGGGTGATCGATTTCGCTTTCCAATCTCTGATGACCGGAATCTACACATTGTAATCTTGACTCGTTATGGGCGAAATGAAATGGTACGTTCTGCGGGCAGCAGGAGGGAAGGAGAAGAAGGCCAAAGAGTATCTCGAAAAGGAGATCGAAAGAAGCGGACTTCAGGATACCGTTGCTCAGGTACTGGTTCCCGTTAAAAAGGAAATTGTCACTAAAAACGGCAAAAGAAAGGCAGTCGACAAGCTGCTTTTCCCTGGTTATGTATTGATCCATGCCGAGCTCAGTGCCAAGCTTGAGAACATCATCCGCAACCTTGTCCCCGGCATGTCCGGTTTCCTGACCGAAAAGAAAACGACCACCGGTGCCCAGTTCGAGCGCATCCCGGTGCCTATCCGCGAGGAAGAGGCGCAGCGGATCCTCGGCGTTCAGGACGAGAATGTGGACAACGCGGCCGAGACCCTCGTGAACTACGAGATCGGCGAGTCCGTGCGCATCACGGACGGTCCGTTCAGCGGTTTCAGCGGTGTCGTCGACGAGATTCTGGAAGACCGGAGCAAGGTCAAAGTAATTGTGGTGATCTTTGGAAGAAAGACCCAACTCGAACTCAGCTTTACGCAAGTAACTAAAGAATAACATTTATCATGGCAAAAGAAGTTACCGGATTCATTAAGCTCCAAATCAAAGGCGGAGCTGCCAATCCTGCACCTCCGGTAGGACCTGCACTCGGTTCCAAAGGCTTGAACATCATGGATTTCTGCAAGGCTTTCAATGCAGCCACGCAGGCCCAGGCTGGCAAGACCCTTCCCGTTGTCATCACGGTCTATTCCGATAAGTCCTTCACCTTCGAAGTCAAGCAGCCGCCTGTGGCTGTGTCCCTGAAAGAAGCCGCTAAGATTGACAAGGCTTCCGGCGAGCCGAACCGTAAGAAGGTCGCCTCCGTCACCTGGGACCAGATCAAAGCGATTGCCGAAGGCAAGATGCCGGACCTCAACTGCTTCACCCTCGCATCCGCGATGCGCATGGTGGCAGGTACCGCAAGAAGCATGGGTATCACCGTCACGGGTGAGTTCCCTGAGAACCTTTAATATCGACACGCGTTATGGCAACATTGACTAAGAATCAGAAAGCAGTCGCTGAGAAGTTCGATTCTCACAAGCTGTATACGCTCGCTGAGGCGTGCCAGGTGGTAAAGGATATCACGTTTACCAAGTTTGATGCAACCGTCGAGCTCTCCGCGAACCTCGGTGTTGACCCTCGTAAGGCCAACCAGATGATTCGTGGCGTGGTCACCCTTCCGAACGGAACGGGTAAGGTGGTGCGCGTCCTCGCCCTCTGTACTCCTGACAAGGAGAACGAGGCCAAGGAAGCCGGCGCCGACTACGTGGGTCTGGACGAGTACATCGAGAAGATCAAGGGTGGCTGGACGGACGTTGACGTCATCGTCTGTACGCCTTCCGTGATGGCCAAGGTGGGTGCCCTGGGTAAAGTCCTCGGTCCCCGTGGCCTCATGCCGAACCCCAAGACCGGTACGGTCACCATGGAGATCGGCGCTGCCGTCAAGGCTTCCAAGGCCGGTAAGATCGACTTTAAGGTCGACAAGACCGGTATTGTTCATACTGGCATCGGTAAGGCTTCCTTCACCGCTGAGCAGCTTTATGAGAACGCCGCGGAGGTGCTCAACGCCATCGCGAAGCTCAAGCCGCAGGCTCTGAAGGGTACCTACATGAAGAGCGCAGCCCTGTGCTCCACCATGAGCGCCGGTGTTAAAATCGATCTCAAGGCATTCCTCTCCAAAGGTGCTGAGTAAAAATTCAATATTATGAAAAAAGAAGCAAAAGGTCAAATTATTGAAAGCATCTCAGCGCAGCTTCAGCAGTATCCGAATTTCTACATTACTGATATTGCCGGGCTGAATGCTGGACAGACGAGCAAGCTCCGTCGTGAGTGCTTCAACGAAGGCATTGTCCTGAGCGTTGTCAAGAATACCCTCTTCGCCCACGTCCTCAAGGGCCTGGAGAACGAGGAAGTGAAGTCTCTGTCCGAGACCCTGGTCGGCAACACCGCCATCATGTACACGAACGTCCCGTCCGCGCCTGGTAAGCTCATCAAGAAGCTCCAGCGTGAAGGCTTCGAGAAGCCTGTCGTGAAGGGCGCTTATGTGCAGGATTGCGTCTTCATCGGCGCAGACAAGCTCGACCAGCTCGCCTCCATCAAGACCCGCGAAGAGCTCATCGGCGACATCATCGGTCTCCTCCAGAGCCCGATCCGCAATATCGTCAGCGCGCTCGAGAACGCATCTGAGGGCAAGGCAGACGACGAGAAGATCGCGTCCGCGAAACCCGCAGCCGCCGCTGCTCCGGCCGCCGAGCCGGCACCGGCCGCTGAGGCTCCTGCAGCAGAAGCTGCACCCGCTCCCGCAGAAGAGGCTGCCCCGGCAGCTGAGGCTCCTGCAGCAGAATAAGCAAAATATTAACAATTAAAAATTATAAAATTATGGCAGATGTTAAAGCCCTTGCAGAAGAGTTGGTTAACCTTTCTGTAAAAGACGTTCAGGAACTTGCAAAGATCCTCAAGGAAGAGTATGGTATCGAGCCTGCAGCCGCCGCTGTGGTCGTCGCCGCTGAGGGTGGTGCCGCTGGTGCCGCCGAGGCTGAGCAGACTGAGTTCGACGTCATCCTCAAGAATGCCGGTCAGGCTAAGCTTAACGTGATCAAGGTCGTGAAGACTGAGCTCGGTCTCGGTCTGAAGGAAGCGAAGGATCTCGTTGACGGCGCCCCGTCCACGGTGAAAGAGAAGATTTCCAAGGCAGAGGCCGAGGCCCTCAAGGCTGCTCTTGAGGAAGCCGGCGCTGAGGTTGAGATTAAATAACTCCAACCTCTCCCTGCTTTCGGGGACAAACAGGTTTAGAGCCGGGTTAACAGGCTCTAAACCTTTTTTCCGTATTTAAGTTTTTCTTTCATTTCCAACGTTTCCATCGGCAGAATATGTCAAAAAAGGCAACAAACAAGCGTATTAACTTCGCAACATCCAAGATCCTGGAGTACCCGGACCTGCTGGAGGTGCAACTCAAGTCCTTCAAGGACTTCTTCCAGCTGGAGACTACGCCTGAGAACCGCAAGAACGAAGGCCTTTATCAGGTATTTCAGGAGATCTTCCCGATTGAGGATACGAGGAACAACTACAAGCTTGAGTTCATCGATTACTTTATCGATCCTCCGAAGTATTCCATCGAGGAATGCCTGCAGCGCGGTCTGACCTACAATGTCCCGCTCAAGGCAAAACTCCGCCTTTCGTGCACGGATCCGGAGCATGAAGACTTCGACACCCGCGTGCAGGACGTCTATCTCGGGGACATCCCCTACATGACGCCCGCCGGTACGTTCGTGATCAACGGATCCGAGCGTATCATCGTGTCCCAGCTCCACCGCTCCCCGGGCGTGTTCTTCGATCAGAGCATGCACGCCAACGGCACGAAGCTCTATTCCGCCCGCATCATCCCGTTCAAGGGATCCTGGATCGAGTTCGCAACCGACATCAACAACGTGATGTATGCGTACATCGACCGCAAGAAGAAACTGCCCGTGACCACGCTCCTGCGTGCGATCGGTTACAACGCGGACAAAGACATCATCGATATCTTCGACCTGGCCGACGAGATCGAGGTGACGCCCGAGAACCTGGAGGCCGGCAAGGGCCGCAAGCTCGCCAACAACGTGCTGAAGACCAAGTTCGAGGACTTCATCGACGAGGACACCGGCGAGGTGACCCCCGTTGAGCGTATCGAGATCATCGTCAACCGTGGCGAGATCCTCGACGACAACACCATCGAGGCCATCCTCGAAGCCGATGAGAAGAGCATCCTCCTGCAGAAGGACGAGGTGGGCTCCAACGAGTACGCCATCATCTTCAACACCCTGCAGAAGGATCCTACCAACACCGAACTCGGCGCTGTCAACTATATCTACAAACAGCTCCGCAACTCAGAACCGCCGGATGAGAGCACGGCCCGTGACGTCATCGACAAGCTCTTCTTCTCCGAGAAGAGATACGACCTGGGCAATGTCGGCCGCTTCCGCCTCAACAAGAAGCTCGGCCTGACCATCGCTCCGGACGTGCGCGTTCTGACCAATACCGACATCATCGAGATCATCAAGTATCTCATCCAGCTGATCAATTCCAAGGCCGCGGTCGATGATATCGACCACCTGTCCAACCGCCGTGTCCGCACGGTCGGCGAGCAGTTGGCCAACCAGTTCAGCGTGGGTCTGAGCCGTATGGCCCGCACCATCCGCGAGCGTATGAACGTGCGCGACAGCGAGCAGTTCAACCCGATCGACCTGATCAACGCGAAGACGCTCTCTTCCGTGATCAATTCGTTCTTCGGCACGAGCCAGCTGTCCCAGTTCATGGACCAGACCAACCCGCTGGCGGAGATCACCCACAAGCGTCGTCTTTCCGCTCTCGGCCCTGGTGGTCTGAGCCGCGACCGCGCGGGCTTCGAAGTCCGAGACGTGCACTACACGCACTACGGCCGCCTCTGCCCGATCGAGTCCCCGGAAGGTCCGAACATCGGTCTGATCTCCTCCCTGTGCGTCTATGCCCGCATCGACGCGCTCGGATTCATCGAGACCCCGTATCGTGACGTCAAGGACGGCAAGGTCGATCTGACCGCCGCCGGTTGCCACTACATGAGCGCCGAGGAGGAAGAGAACAAGCTCGTCTCCCTGGCCAATGTCCGCATGGACAACGACGGCAACATCCTCGAAGACCGCATCCAGTGCCGCCTCGAGGCTGACTTCCCGGTGGTCACGAAGGAAGAGGTCAACTACATGGACGTCGCCCCGAACCAGATGGCTTCGGTCGCGGCTTCCCTCATCCCGTTCCTGGAGCACGACGATGCGCACCGCGCCCTCATGGGTGCGAACATGATGCGCCAGGCCGTTCCCCTTCTGAAGCCGGAGTCCCCGATCGTGGGTACCGGCCTGGAGGAGCGCGTCTGCCTGGATTCCCGCACCCAGTTCATCGCCGAGCGCAAGGGCGAGGTGACCTATGTCGACGCCAACGAGATCCGCATCCGCTACGAGCAGACTGACGACGAGAAATTCGTCAGCTTCTCCCCGGAGGAGACGGTCTACAAGCTCCCTATCTACCGCAGGACCAACCAGAGCACCACGATCTGCCTCTCGCCTATCGTTGCGAAGGGCGACAAAGTGGAGAAAGGCCAGGTGCTGACGCAGGGCTACGCTTCCCAGAACGGTGAGCTCGCCCTCGGCCGCAACCTGATGGTCGCGTTCATGCCTTGGAAGGGTTACAACTATGAGGATGCCATCGTGCTTTCCGAAGAGATGGTGAAGTGGGATGTCCTCACTTCCATCCACGTGGACGAGTACCTCACCGAGGTCCGCGACACCAAGCGCGGCATGGAGGAACTCACCTCCGACATTCCGAATGTCAGCGAGGACGCCACCAAGAACCTCGGCGAGGACGGTATCGTCCGCATCGGCGCGCACATCGAGCCGGGCGACATCATGATCGGTAAGATCACCCCGAAGGGTGAGAGCGATCCGTCCCCGGAAGAGAAGCTCCTCAAGGCCATCTTCGGCGACAAGGCCGGCGATGTCAAGGATGCTTCCCTCAAGGCCAACCCGTCCCTGAGCGGTACGGTCGTCGGCACCGCCCTCTATGCCAAGCTCTCCAAGGAGACCGGCAAGAAGAGCCAGGCCAAGAACGACCAGAAGACCCGCCTCGAGATGCGTCAGGCCGAGTTCGACCGCAAGGCCGAGAAGCTGTACGCCGACTTCATCCAGAAGCTCGTGATCCTCACGAAGAACCACAAGAGCGCCGGTATCTCCGACCTCTACGGCGTGGAGATCATCCCGAAGGACAAGAAGATCACCACCGAGATGCTCAAGAGCATCGACTATACCAACATCACGTCCGCCAAGTGGACGACCGACAAGGACACCAACCTGCTGATCCGCGACCTGATCAACAACTACTGCATCGCCCTCAAGACCGAGCAGGCGATCTGCAAGCGTGAGATGGACAAGATCAAGGTGGGCGACGAGCTCCCGAACGGCGTGATGCAGCTTGCCAAGGTGTACATCGCCAAGAAGCGTAAGATCACGGTCGGTGACAAGATGGCCGGTCGCCACGGTAACAAGGGTATCGTCGCGAAGATCGTCCGTCAGGAGGACATGCCGTTCCTGGAGGACGGTACTCCCGTGGATATCGTGCTGAACCCGCTCGGCGTGCCTTCCCGAATGAACCTCGGACAGATCTACGAGACGGTCCTCGGTTGGGCTGGCGCCCGCCTGGGTCTGAAGTTCAGCACCCCGATCTTCGACGGTGCGAGCATCGACGAGATCTGCGCGTACACCGACAAGGCTGGCGTTCCCCGTTTCGGCAAGACCCGGCTTCGCGACGGCGGCACCGGCGATTACTTCGACCAGCCCGCGACCGTGGGTGTCATCTATATGATCAAGCTCGGCCACATGGTCGATGACAAGATGCACGCCCGTTCCATCGGTCCGTACTCCCTTATCACCCAGCAGCCGCTCGGCGGTAAAGCCCAGTTCGGTGGCCAGCGCTTCGGTGAAATGGAAGTCTGGGCCCTCGAGGCCTTCGGCGCAGCCAACGCCCTGCAGGAGATCCTGACCGTCAAGTCCGACGACGTCGTCGGACGGTCCAAGACTTACGAAGCGATTGTCAAGGGCGACCCGATGCCGCCCGCAGGCATCCCGGAGTCCCTCAATGTGCTCCTCCACGAACTCCGTGGTCTTGGTCTCAAGGTTACTTTGGATTAATTGGTTTGAACGAAACGTAATATGCCTACTTTCAACAACAAAGACAATAAGGTAAAGAGCAACTTCCAGACGATCAGCATTTCGCTTGCGTCGCCGGAGGACATCACCGAACGTTCGTGCGGCGAGGTCCTCAAGCCGGAGACCGTCAACTACCGGACCTACAAGCCCGAGCGTGACGGACTCTTCTGCGAGAAGATTTTCGGTCCGACCAAGGATTACGAGTGCTATTGCGGCAAGTACAAGAGGATCCGCTACCGCGGTATCGTCTGCGACCGCTGCAACGTCGAAGTCACCGAGAAGAAGGTGCGCCGCGAGCGGATGGGCCACATCGCCCTGACCGTTCCGGTGGCCCACATCTGGTACTTCAAGTCCGCGCCCAACAAGATCTCCGCGCTCCTCGGCCTGCCGGCCAAGAAGCTCGAGTCCGTGATCTACTACGAGAAATACATCGTGGTCCGTCCGGGCGCCAGCGACCTGAACAAGATGGAGCTCCTCTCGGAGGATGAGTATCTGGACGCACTCGCCCGCATCCCGGGCAACGAGAACCTGCCGGACAGCGATCCGGACAAGTTCGTCGCCAAGATGGGAGCCGAGGGTATCTACGAGCTGCTCAAGGAGATCAATATCGAGGAACTCGGTAAGGAACTCCGTCAGCGCATGCTCACCGAAGGTTCCCAGCAGCGCAAGGCTGAGATTCTCAAGCGCCTCCAGGTGGTCAAGTGGTTCCAGGAGTCCAAGGGCATCAACCGTCCGGAGTGGATGGTGATGAAGGTCATTCCGGTGATTCCGCCGGAGCTTCGTCCGCTCGTCCCCCTCGACGGCGGCCGCTTCGCGACTTCCGACCTCAACGACCTCTACCGTCGCGTGATCATCCGCAACAACCGTCTGAAGAAGCTCATCGAGATCAAGGCTCCTGAGGTGATTCTCCGCAACGAGAAGCGCATGCTCCAGGAAGCCGTCGATTCCCTCTTCGACAACTCCAAGAAGTCCTCTGCCGTCAAGAGCGAGTCCAACCGGGCCCTCAAGTCCCTGTCCGACTCCCTCAAGGGCAAGCAGGGCCGCTTCCGCCAGAACCTCCTCGGTAAGCGTGTCGACTACTCCGCCCGTTCGGTTATCGTCGTCGGTCCGGAGCTCAACATGCACGAGTGCGGTCTGCCGAAGTTCATGGCTGCCGAGCTCTATAAGCCGTTCATCATCCGCAAGCTCATCGAGCGCGGTATCGTCAAGACGGTCAAGTCCGCCAAGAAGATCGTGGACCGCAAGGACTCGGTCATCTGGGACATCCTCGAGAACGTGATGAAGGGCCATCCGGTGCTCCTCAACCGTGCACCTACCCTGCACCGCCTCGGTATCCAGGCCTTCCAGCCGCGTATGATCGAGGGCAAGGCCATCCAGCTGCACCCGCTCGCCTGTACGGCTTTCAACGCCGACTTCGATGGTGACCAGATGGCTGTCCACCTTCCGCTTGGCAACGCCGCCATCATGGAGGCGCAGCTGCTCATGCTCGGTTCGCAGAACATCCTCAACCCGGCCAACGGTGCCCCTATCACGGTGCCGTCCCAGGATATGGTTCTCGGTCTGTACTACATCACCAAGATCCGTCCGGGCGCCAAGGGCGAGGGCAAGAACTTCTACTCCGCCGAGGAAGTCATCGTGGCCTACAATGAGAAGGCCATCGAGATGCACGCCAAGATCAACGTCCGCATCCCCGTGGACAAGATGGATCCCTCCAAGGGTCTGCACCTCGTCGAGACGACGGCCGGCCGCATCATCGTGAACCAGTACGTTCCGGATGAGGTCCCCTACGTCAACGAAGTGCTCGGCAAGAAGGCGCTGCGTAAGATCATCACCGACGTCATCAAGCACACCGGTGTGACCCGCACCGCGCAGTTCCTCGACGATATCAAGAACCTCGGTTACGACCAGGCGTTCCGTGCCGGTATCTCCTTCAACCTGGGCGACGTGATCGTCCCGGTCGAGAAGACCACCCTGGTGGACGAGGCCTACAAGCAGGTGGCCGCCATCCGTGACGACTACGACATGGGCTTCATCACCAACAACGAGCGTTACAACAAGGTCATCGACCTGTGGTCCTCCGTGGACAACCGCCTGACCGGCATCGTCACGAAGCAGATCTCCGCTGACCAGCAGGGATTCAACCCCGTGTTCATGATGCTGGATTCCGGTGCCCGTGGTTCCACCACCCAGATCAAGCAGCTCTGCGGTATGCGAGGCCTGATGGCCAAGCCGCAGAAGGCCGGTGCCTCCGGCGCGGACATCATCGAGAACCCGATCGTGTCCAACCTGAAGGAGGGTATGACCGTGCTTGAATACTTCATCTCCACCCACGGTGCCCGTAAGGGTCTGGCCGATACCGCCCTTAAGACGGCTGACGCCGGTTACCTGACCCGCCGTCTGGTGGACGTGTCCCACGACGTGATCATCACCGAAGAGGATTGCGGTACGCTCCGCGGCCTCATCGCTACGGCCATCAAGAACAAGGACGAGGTCGTCGAGTCCCTCGGCGAGCGCATCCTGGGCCGTACGTCCGTCCACGATATCTTCAACCCGCTGACCGGTGAGCTCATCATCAAGGCCGGCGAGGAGATCCGCGAGAAGGAAGCCGACCTGATCGACTCCCTGCCGATCGAGCAGGTGGAGATCCGTTCGGTGCTCACCTGCGAGAGCCGCAAGGGCGTCTGCGCCAAGTGCTACGGACGCAACCTCGCGACCAGCCGCATGGTCGAGAAGGGCGAAGTGGTCGGCGTCATCGCCGCCCAGTCCATCGGTGAGCCGGGTACGCAGCTGACCCTCCGTACCTTCCACGTCGGTGGTACCGCTTCTTCCTCCGCAGCCGACTCTTCCATCGAGTCCAAGTACGAGGGTGTCCTCAAGTTCGAGGAGCTCCGTACCATCGAGCGCGTCAAGGAAGACGGCGAGATCGAGACCGTGGTCGTGAGCCGCATGGCCGAACTCCGCATCCTCGACGAGAACACCGGCATCACCTACTCCCAGTACGATGTGCCTTACGGCGCCGTGCTGTACAAGAAGGACGGTGACAAGGTGACCAAGGGCGACCTGATCTGCGAGTGGGATGCTTACAACGCAACCACCATCGTCGAGTCCGCCGGTACGGTCCGCTTCGAGAACATGATCGAAGGCTCCACCTTCCAGAAGGATTCCGCCGATGAGTTCTCCATCAGCACCGATAAGGTTATCATCGAGTCCAAGGACAAGACCAAGAGCCCGGTCATGCACATTGTGGCCGAGGACGGCAAGACCATCCTCCGTTCGCTGAACCTCCCGGTCGGCGCCCACATCATGGCCGAGAACGGCAGCACCGTCAAGGTCGGTGACGTCATCATGAAGATCCCGCGTGCCATCGGCAAGGCCAGTGATATCACCGGCGGTCTGCCGCGCGTCACCGAGCTCTTCGAGGCCCGCAACCCGTCCAGCCCCGCCATCCTCTCCGAGATCAACGGTGAGGTCAAGCTGGGCAGCGTCAAGCGCGGTAACCGTGAGATCACCGTCACCAACAAGTCCGGTGCGAAGAAGTCCTACCTCGTTCCTTTGACCAAGCAGATCCTCGTCCAGGACAACGACTATGTCCGCGCAGGCTTCCCGCTGTCCGACGGCGGTGTGTCCCCGAGCGACATCCTCGCCATCCTCGGACCGGTCAAGGCTCAGGAATACATCGTCAACGAGGTGCAGGCCGTGTACCGTCTGCAGGGCGTGAAGATCAACGATAAGCATTTCGAGATCATCGTCCGCCAGATGATGCGCAAGGTCGAGATCACCTTCCCGGGCGACACCGAGTTCCTCGCTGAGGAAATGGTGGACAAGTGGCGCTTCATGGATGTCAACGACCAGATCTACGGCAAGTACTATGTCGAGGATCCCGGTGACTCCCAGAAGTTCGAGCAGGGCGACATCATCGGCGCCCGCGAGATGCGCAGCGAGAACGCCTCGCTCGAGCGTCAGGGCCTCCGCGCCCTCGTCGCCCGCCCGACGCGCCCCGCTACGGCCCGCCTGATCCTCCAAGGTATCACCCGCGCCGCCCTCAAGACCGACAGCTTCATCTCCGCCGCCTCCTTCCAGGAGACCACGAAGGTGCTCAGCGAGGCCGCCATCCGCGGTCGTGTCGATCACCTCGAAGGCCTCAAGGAGAACGTCATCTGCGGTCACTTGATCCCGGCCGGTACCGGTCTGAAGAACTACCAGGATATCATCGTCGGCCGCAAGGACGAGATGACCCAGGAGCTCAACGAACTGTAAGGTACTTACCTCTCTATAGAAGAAAGCCGACCCCCGCGGGGCCGGCTTTTTTCATCGTACCGGGACGGCATGGGTGTTCTTGACTTCGCCCATGACGAAGGAGCTGTTCAGGCCGCCGATGCAGTCGAGCTCGCCGAGGATCCGCAGCACGAACTGCTGGTACTCCTTCATACTGGAGACGTAGACTTTCAGCAGGAAGTCGTAGTCGCCTGATATATTGTAGCATTCTCCGACTTCTTCCATGCTCTGCACGGCGTCCATCAGGCGCTGGGCGTTCTCGAAGGTGTGCTGCTTCATCTTGATGTAGCAGAAGGCGATGAAGGAGCAGTCGAGCTTCTCGGCATCGAGCACGGCCACGTAGCCTTTGATGTAGCCCTGCTCGCGCAGGCGCTTGATGCGCTCGAAGACGGGCGTGGGGGAAAGATGTACGCGCGCGGCGACCTGTTTGTTGGTCAGCGCAGCGTCTTCCTGCAGGATGCGCAGGATGGCGAGATCGGTGGCGTCGAGTCCGCTCATAGGGCCAAAAGATTTTTGTTCTGTCCGCTCTGCCTTTTTGCTCGGTTTGCGGAATTATTATTCTATCCAAATCACAAATTTAGCATTATTCTCCAAAGTTTAAAAAGTCTTTGGAAGATTATTCTAAACGCCCGACCTTTGTCATTGCCAGCCCGCCGGAAGTCCCGTTTCGGAGCCGTTCACCCGGACAGGGTCGTGCGAAGCGGAGCGAAGCACGATAGCGGAGAAACGGGAGCTTCCGGCCGGCAAGAAAAAAGATTATAATTTTAATAATTCAAGAATATGAGCACGAAAAATTACCATGTTGAGACGCTGGCCATCCATGTCGGCCAGGAGACCCCGGACCCCGCATCTGATTCCCGCGCTGTACCTATTTATCAGACGACTTCATACGTTTTCCGTAACTCCCAGCACGCGGCCGACCGCTTCGGCCTGCGCGACCCGGGCAACATTTATGGCCGACTGACCAACTCCACCCAGGGTGTGTTCGAGGAGCGCGTCGCCGCCCTCGAGGGTGGTGTGGCCGGCCTGGCGGTCGCTTCCGGCGCCGCCGCCATCACCTACGCCCTGCAGAATGTCCTGCAGAATGGCGACCACATCATCGCCGCCGACAACCTCTACGGCGGTTCCTACAACCTGATCACCCACACCCTCACCACGCAGGGTGTCGAGAATACTATTTTGAATGTCAATGATTTGAAAGCCCTCGAGGCTGCCATCCGGCCCAACACCAAAGTGATCTATGCCGAGACCTTCGGCAACCCGAACTCTGATGTCGCCGACTTCGAAGGCATTGCTGCCGTGGCGCACCGGCACGGGATCGTGTTCATCGTGGACAACACCTTTGCCCCTATCGTCATCCGACCGCTCGAGCATGGCGCCGACATTGTCGTCCACTCCGCGACCAAGTTCATCGGTGGCCACGGCAGCTCCCTCGGCGGCGTGATCGTGGACGGTGGCAAGTTCGACTGGAAGGCGAACGCCGACAAGTACCCGACGCTCGCAAAACCGGATCCGAGCTATCACGGTGCCGTCTTTGCCGACGTGGCCGGCCCGGCCGCCTTCGTCACGCGCATCCGTGCCGTCCTGCTGCGCGACACCGGCGCTGCCATCAGCCCCTTCAACGCCTGGATCCTCCTCCAGGGCGTGGAGTCCCTCCCGCTGCGCATAGAGCGCCACACCCAGAATGCCCTCAAGGTCGTCGAGTACCTCTCCAAGCATCCGAAGGTGGCGAAGGTCAACCACCCGGCCCTACCCGAGCACCACGATCACGCGCTGTACTGTCGCTATTTCCCGAAGGGTGCCGGCTCCATTTTCACCTTTGAGATCAAGGGCACGCAGGAAGACGCCTGGCGTTTCATCGACAACCTCAAGATCTTCTCCCTGCTCGCCAACGTGGCCGATGTCAAGAGCCTGGTCATCCATCCCTACACCACCACCCACTCCCAGCTCAGCCCGGAAGAACTCGCCGAGCAGCACATCACCCCGACGACCATCCGTCTGTCCATCGGCGTGGAGCACATCGATGACATTATAGCAGATATAGAACAAGCATTTGAAGCGCAGTAGCTTCTGGCAGCAGCAGGCAGCGGGCTGCCCCGGGCGGGCATTTCCGCAACGAAGCGAGGACGATTTACTTTGCCCGCAAGGGGCAGTCTGCTGATGCTGCAAAAATATTAGTAACTTTACAGCATTATGATATACCAGAACCTTACCGACCTCATCGGGAACACCCCCCTCCTGGAGGTCTCCGGCCTGGATGGCCAGCAGGCGCGCATCGCGCTCAAGCTCGAAAAATACAACCCCGGGGGCAGCGTCAAGGACCGCATCGCTCTGGCGATGATCGAAGACGCTGAACAGAAAGGTACGCTCAAAGCAGGCGCCACCATCGTGGAACCCACCAGCGGCAACACCGGCATCGGTCTTGCCTGGGTGGCTCGCGCCAAGGGGTACAAAACCATCCTCACGATGCCCGACACGATGAGTGTCGAGCGTCGCAACCTCCTCAAAGCCTTCGGCGCCGAGATCGTGCTCACGCCCGGAGCGGAAGGCATGAAGGGAGCCATCGCCAAAGCAGAAGAAATCCGTCAGAATACTCCGGGCGCCGTGATCCTCGGGCAATTCACTAACCTGGCCAACCCGGCCGCCCACGAGCGCACCACCGCCCAGGAGATCTGGCGAGACACCGACGGAGAAGTTGGTATTTTCGTGGCCGGCATCGGCACAGGCGGCACCGTCAGCGGTACCGGCAAGGGTCTGAAGGCCCACAAAGAGAGCATCCAGGTCATCGGCGTGGAGCCCGCTTCCTCTGCCGTCATCACCACGGGCGTCCCCGGCAAGCATAAGATTCAGGGCATCGGCGCAGGTTTCGTCCCGCAGACCTTCTTGAAGGATTATGTCGATAACGTGCTCACCGTCACCGACGACGACGCCTTCGCCGGAGCCCGCCTGCTGGCCGACCGCCTCGGTCTGCTCGTCGGCATCTCCTCCGGCGCCGCCTTCAGCGCAACCTACGAGCTCGCGAAGAAGCCGGAGAACAAGGGCAAGCTCATCGTGGCCCTGCTCCCCGACACCGGCGAGCGCTACCTCTCCACGCCGCTGTTTGAACGCTAGGGTGCGGTAGGCGTCCCAAAATCTGGCAGGCTAACCGCAAAAACGGCCTAAATGCGGTAGGCGTCCCAGGATTTGGGACGCCTACCGCATATAAAGAAAAAAAAGACTAAATCCCTGCGCCGTCTGCGAAGAGCGGCTGCTCAACCGCGCGGGACTGCAGGATGCGCGACTGCGGCGGGACATCGTGCGTAAGCCAGACGTTACCGCCGACCACGGTGTCATGGCCGATCGTCACGCGCCCGAGAATGGTTGTATTGGCATAGACCGTCACATTGTCCTCCAGGATAGGATGGCGGGGTTCGTTGAGCGGACGGCCGTCCGGGTCGTATTTGAAATTCTTGGCGCCGAGGGTCACGCCCTGATAGAGCATCACGTGATTGCCGATCACGGTCGTAGCGCCGATCACCACGCCGGTACCGTGGTCGATGGCGAAGTACTCGCCGATCTGCGCGCCGGGATGGATGTCGATACCGGTGGCTGAATGGGCCATCTCCGTGAGGAGGCGCGGCGCCACGGGAACTTCCAACTGCAGAAGCTCATGCGCGGTGCGGTAGTGCAGCATCACCTTGATACAAGGGTAGCAGAGCACCACCTCCGTGCGGTCCTCAACCGCCGGATCATTGTCCGCGATGGCCTCCACGTCCGTGTGGAGCAGGCGGGCGATTTCCGGAATGCGCTCCATGAAAGCATCGGCCTTCTTGTCGCCAGCAATCTTGCGGACCACGCTCCGGATGCGCATGTAATCCAGCGCCCGGTCTTCCTGCCCGACGTACTCGGGGAAGACGACACGGCGCATCAGCACAATGAGTTCAGTCAACAGTTCTTCCATACCCCAAAGATAAAAAGTATTAACAGAAAATCACTATCTTTACCACCAGAAAGTAGTTATTGCCCCCATGAAGCCGTTTCCCTCGCTAGAGATTGTTCCGCCCTTGAAGGGCATCACCAAGGCCGAGCTCCTGGACAGCATCCGTCCGTTCATGGAGTTCGGGCCGCGCTATATCAACGTGACCTGCCACCGCGACGAGTACGAGTTCCGTGCGGAGCCCGGCGGTGGCTACACGCGCCACCTGCTGCGCAAGCGCATCAGCCAGACCGCCGTCTGCGCGGCCGTGCAGGCGGCATTCCCCGAAGTGGAGGTGGTCCCGCACCTGATTTGCGGCGGCGCCAGCGCCGACCAGATCGAATCCCAGCTGCAGGACTTCAAGTTCATGGGCATTCGCAACATCCTCGTCCTGCGCGGCGACGCGCTGCCGGGCGAGAAGCGTTTCACGCCCGAGCCCGGCGGCTACGCACACGCCAGCGAGCTGCTTGCAGCCATCCGCCGCTTTGAGGCGGCGAACGGCGGGCAGCGCCTGTTCGCGCTGGGCGTGGGCGGCTATCCCGAAAAGCATTTCGAGTCGCCCAACCCCGAGACCGACATCCAGTATCTCAAGGAGAAAGTCGATGCCGGCGCCGACCAGATCATCACCCAGATGTTCTTCGACAACGCCGTGTTCTATGACTTCGTGGCGCGCTGCCGCGCCGCGGGCATCACCATTCCGATCATCCCCGGCATCAAGCCGCTCTCGTCGGCCCGGCAGGTGGACCTGCTGCCGGAGAGCTTCTCCATCGACATCCCCGTGGCGCTGACCGCGGAAATCGCCGCCCACCCCGACAAGGCCTATGAGATCGGCCAGGAGTGGTGCAAGGCGCAGTGCCGCGACCTGCTCGCGCACGGGGTCGAAGAGATTCACTTCTACACGATGGGACGCAGCGACAACGTCATCAGCGTCCTGAAAGAATGCTTCTGATGGACCTCCGGCAAGCTCTCCGCGACAGGATTCTGATCCTGGACGGGGCGATGGGCACGATGCTCCAGCGCCACGGTCTCAGCGGCAACAGCGAGCCGTTCAACCTCACGCATCCGGACATCGTCCGGAGCATCCATCGCGCATACATCAACGCCGGCGCGGACATTATCAGCACCAACACCTTCGGCGCCAACGCCATTTCGCAGGCCGACTACGGCTGTTCCGCGCAAGCGCGCGAATTCGCCCGGGCGGGCGCCTCCCTGGCCCGCGCCGAAGCCGATGCCGCCCCCCGCAAGGTCTGGGTGGCGGGGTCGATGGGCCCTTCCGGGAAATCCCTCACCCTCCCGCAGGACCTCGGCAATCCTGCCTGGCGGCCGGTTTCCTTCGACGAGATGGCCGCGGCCTACGCCGAGCAGGTCCGCGGCCTGGTGGAAGGCGGCGCCGACGCGCTGCTGCTGGAGACCTGTTTCGATGCCCTCAACACCAAGGCCGCCCTCTACGCCATCAGCGGCATCCCCGAGGCGGCCGCCCTCCCGCTGCTCATCTCCGTGTCCGTCGCCGACCGCAGCGGGCGCACCCTCACCGGCCAGACGCTGGAGGCGTTCTACCGCTCCGTCCAGCACGCCCGGCCGCTCAGCTTCGGACTTAACTGCTCGCTCGGTGCCGCCGACCTGGCCCCGCTCGTCGCGGACATCGCCGCGTGGGCGGACTGCGCCGTGAGCTGCTACCCCAACGCCGGCCTGCCCAACGAGATGGGCGCCTACGACGAGAAGCCTGAGCAGACCGCTGCCGCGTTGCGGCAAATGGCGGCGAGCGGGCTCGTGAACCTTGTCGGCGGCTGCTGCGGCACCACCCCCGAGCACATCGCTGCCATCGCCGCGGCCGTCCACGGAATCAGCCCCCGGGCCATTCCCGCACCGGACGCGCGCCCCTACGTCAGCGGGCTGGAGGCCGTCTGTCTGGACGTGCGGCAGAGCCGGTTCACCAACATCGGCGAGCGGACCAACGTGGCCGGCTCGCGCAAATTTGCCAAACTCATCGCCACGGGCGAATACGACACCGCCCTGCAGGTAGCCGCCGGCCAGATCGAAGGCGGCGCCGCGGTGATCGACATCAATATGGACGACGCGATGCTCGACTCCACCGTCGAGATGGAGAAGTTCACGCGCCACATCGCCGGCGATCCGGCCGTCTCGAAGGCCGCCCTGATGATTGACTCCTCCCACTGGGAGACGCTCCTCGCGGGCCTCAAGAACGCCCAGGGGCGGTGCATCGTCAACTCCATTTCCCTGAAGGAAGGCGAGGAAGTATTCCTGAAGAAAGCCCGTGAAATCCGGCGTCTGGGTGCGTCGGTGGTCGTAATGGCCTTCGACGAACAGGGCCAGGCCACGACCTATGCGCGCAAGATCGAGATCTGCGGACGGGCTTACCGGCTCCTCACGGAGCAGGCCGGCTACCAGCCCTGGGAGATTATCTTCGACGTCAACGTCCTGTCGGTCGGCACCGGCATTCCGGAGCACGCCCGCTATGCGGTGGACTTCATCGAGGCCGTCCGCTGGATCAAGCTGAATCTGCCGGGCACGATGTGCTCCGGCGGCATCTCCAACCTGTCTTTCGCCTTCCGCGGCAACAATCCCGTCCGCGAGGCGATGCACACGGCCTTCCTCTTCCACGCCGTGGAGGCGGGTCTGGACATGGGCATCGTCAACCCGGGGATGCTGCTCCCCTACGACGCCGTCGAGCCCGGGCTGCTGCGCGCCGTGGAGGATGTGATTCTGGACCGCGACGCGGAAGCTACCGAGCGGCTGATTGCTTTGGCGCAGCAAATGGCCGAAGCCGGCCAGAAAAGCCCGGGAAATCCTGGCGGGTCCCCCGAAAAAACAGGGGACCGGACAGAAAAAGGCGGGGAAAGCTGCCCGGTATCCGAGCGCCTCGCCAACGCGCTCGTCGCCGGCGGCTCGCCCACCCTGCAGCAGGACCTTATGGAAGCCCTGCAGGAGAAGGGCCGCGCGGTGGACGTCATCGAGGGGCCGTTGATGGACGGCATGGCCCGCGTGGGCGAGCGCTTCGCCGCCGGCAAGATGTTCCTCCCGCAGGTCGTCAAGTCCGCCAAAGTGATGCGCGACGCCGTGGAGATTCTGCAGCCCTACATGGGCGCATCGGAGGACGGATCCGGCAAACCGCGCATCCTGCTTGCTACCGTGCAGGGGGACGTGCATGACATCGGAAAGAATATTCTCGGCATCGTGCTGCGATGCAATGGTTTCGAGGTCACTGACCTCGGGGTGATGGTCCCCCGCGAGACAATCCTGGCCCAGGCGGAAGCGATCCGCGCCGACATCATCGGCGTCAGCGGACTCATCACGCCGTCGCTCCACCAGATGGAGGAGCTCTGTCGCGAAATGGCCTCCCGGGGCCTCTGCACGCCACTTCTGATCGGCGGCGCTACGACCTCAGCCCTGCACACGGCCGTCAAGCTGGCGCCCCTGTACGACCATGTTTTCTACGCCCCCGACGCCTCGGCCAGCGCCGTGCTCGCCGGGCGCCTGCTCTCCGACCGCACCGGCACCGAGACGGAGGAGCACCGGAAGCAGGAGGAGATCAGGGCGTTGTACAAGGCGGGAGATGCCGGATCGCAGTCCGGCATGACTAAAGGAAATGGTCATCCCTTCCCTGCCGACACTTACCTCCGCGGGGCCTTCTTCGAGAGCATCCCCTGCCGGGAGCTCAGCATCGCCGAGGTACTGCCGTACTTCGACTGGAAGCTGTTCTATGCGATTTGGGGCGTCAAGCATGGCGACGACACCACCGTCCAACTCAACGAGGACGCTATCGAGCGGCTGGAGGTCATCAAGCGCGAGGGCCTCTGCCGCATCCGCATCGCCGCCCGCTTCGACGCCTGCCACGCCGATCGCGACACCATCGTCGCTCCCGCCTGGCGCCTGCCGATGCTGCGTCAGGACGGCCCCGACGGCCGCTCGCTCGCGGATTTCGTCGCTCCGGGCGACTATGGTTTCGATAGCCCTGCGGGGATGTTTGCGATTTCGGTCCATCGAGATTCGCCGGTCAAGCCGGCGAATGACGAGAAGGGCAAGCCGGCGAATGACGGAAAAGGCAAGCCGGCGAAAGACGAGGTAGTCATTCCGGGCTTGACCCGGAATCTCCATCCCTCCGGCTGCGATTGTCCGGCATGCTCAATGGATTACGATTCCCTGCTGGACCGCTCGCTGCGCCTGACCCTCGCCGAAGCGGCATCTGGCTGGCTGGACGCGCAGTTGGAGAAACAGTTAAAGGACGCGCAGCGCGACGGGAAGCCGGTCCCCGCGACACCGGTCAAGATCGTCAAGCCCGCGGCGGGTTATGCCTCCTGCCCGGACCACAGCCTCAAGCGCGACATCCTCGCCCTGCTGCCCGGCGGCGACCAGCTCGACATCCGTCTCACGGAGTCCTGCGCCATGATTCCCGACGCCAGCATCTGCGGGCTCGTCTTCGCGCATCCGGCGGCCTCCTACCCGGAGATCCGCCGCCTCCCGGCGGAAGCCCTCGATGCCTACGCCGCCGCGCGCGGCTTCAACCCCGAAGACGCCCGCCTTTTCCTTTCCCACTTGCGTTAAGCTTCGACCCAGAGGAAGACCTTGTCGCCGCGGCGGAGCTTGCCGTCGGGGCACAGTTCACAGGGGACGCGCACCGAGCAACGGCTGCCCTTCGGCGCCACCGGCACCGGATCGAATTCCAGGCGGATGTCCGCCGCCTCGAACTCGACAACGCCGGTCGTGGCGCCGATGACCATCAGCTGATCACCGCTGTGCAGATCTGAAGTCTCCACGGAGATCTCCGCCACCCCGATCCGGTCGAACCAGTTGGTCACCTTGCCCAGGTAAACCTTGCGCCGGGTGGCCTGGGTGCCATAGACGGCACTCCATTCGCCCAGCCGGGCACCCTGATAATAGCCGTCCCAGAAGCCCCGGTTGAACACCTCGGCCAGCTCGGCCTTCAAAGAAGCCGCCAGCTCCGGCGTGTAGGTACCGTCACAGACGGCGTCGGCCGCCCGCCGGTAGCAGGAGGCGCAGCGCTTGACGTATTCCGCGGAGCGGGCCCGGCCTTCGATCTTGAAGACGCGCACGCCGCTGGAGATGATGCGGTCCATGAACTCGATGGTGCAGAGGTCCTTCGGGGACATGATGTATTCGTTGTCGATCAGCAGTTCATTGCCCGTCTCACGGTCGCGCACCTCGTAGCTGCGGCGGCAAATCTGATAGCAGGCGCCGCGGTTGGCGGAGGCGCCGGCAGCGTGGAGCGAAAGGTAGCATTTGCCGCTCACGGCCATGCAGAGCGCCCCGTGGGCAAACATCTCGATGCGCACCAGCTGCCCCGACGGGCCGCAGATCCGCTCGCGGACGATGGTCTCGTGGATGTCTCGGACCTGGTCAAGCGTCAGCTCACGCGCCAGCACCACCACGTCGGCGAACTGCGCGTAGAAGCGAAGCGCCTCGACGTTCGAGATGGATAACTGCGTGGAAATGTGGACCTCGAGCCCGATCTGCCGGCAGTACTGGATGGCGGCGATGTCCGACGCGATCACGGCGTCCACCCCTGCGGCGCGGGCCGCGTCCAACGCCTCGCGCATCGCCCCGAGGTCGTCCTGAAAAAGGATGATGTTGAGCGTCAGGTAGCTGCGAACGCCCGCTTCGCGGCAAATGCGAACCACCTCCGGAAGATCTTTCGGCAGGAAATTCGCCGCCGAGCGGCTGCGCATATTCAGCCGGCCGATGCCGAAATAAACGGAGTTTGCACCGCCCTGGATCGCCGCCTGCAGGCAGTCGAACCCGCCCGCTGGCGCCATGATCTCGAGATCCTGCTTATTCATTATTCCAGCGTCCACTCGGCGCCGTCCTTGGTGTCCTTGACCTGGATGCCGAGGGCCTTCAGGGCGTCGCGGATGTGGTCGGAGGTCGTCCAGTCCTTGGCGGCCTTGGCAGCGGCGCGCTGCTCGAGGACCATCTGCATCAGCCCGTCGATCACCTTCATGCCGGTGCCGCCGGCGGCTTCCTCGTCCTTGAGGCCGAGCACGCCGAAGACGATGTCATCGAAGAGCTGCACGAGCGTGTCGAGGTCGCCCTTCGAGAGCTTCAGCTGGCCCGCTTTCGCGGAATTGATCAGCTTGACGGCCTCGGAGATGTGCGCCAGCGCGACCGGCGTATTCATGTCGTCGCAGAGGGCGTCGTAGATGCCGTTGAAGATGGCCTTCACGGCCTCGCTGTCGGCCGGGCAGGTGTCGGGAGCGACGTTGACCGGCTCCTCGCCATAGGCGTACTGCGGAACCTTGCGGCCGGCCATCGCGTAGAGGTCGCGGGCGGCCTGCATCAGGCGCGCGAAGCCCTTTCCGGCGGCCTGCAGGGCCTCGTTGGAGAAGTCCAGCGTGCCGCGGTAGTGGGCCTGGAGGATGAAGAAGCGCACCGTCATCGGGCTGTAGGCCTGGGTGAGCTTCGGGTGGTCGCCGGCGAAGAGCTGCGGCAGGGTGATGAAGTTGCCCAGCGACTTGCCCATCTTCTGGCCGCCGATCGTAATCATGTTGTTGTGGACCCAGTAGTGCACACCCTGGGTGCCGCGGGATGCCTGATTCTGCGCGATTTCGCATTCGTGGTGCGGGAACATCAGGTCCATGCCGCCGCCGTGGATGTCGAACTCGCGGCCGAGATATTTCTCGCCCATGACCGAGCACTCGAGGTGCCAACCCGGGAAGCCCTCGCCCCACGGGGACGGCCAGCGCATGATGTGCTCCGGCTCCGCCTTCTTCCAGAGGGCGAAGTCGTACGGGGCGCGCTTGTCGCTCTGCCCGTCCAGGCTGCGGGTACCCTCCAGCGTGTCGTTGAGGTTGCGGCCGGAGAGGATGCCGTAGTGGAAGTCCTTGTTGTATTTCTCGACATCGAAATAGATGCTGCCGTTGCTCTCGTAGGCGTAGCCTGCCTCGAGAATCTTCTTCACCGCTTCGATCTGTTCGATGATGTGGCCCGAAGCACGCGGCTCGATGGAGGGCGGCGCCACGTTCAGCAGGCGCATCGCCTCGTGGTAGCGCAGGGTGTAGGCCTGCACGACCTCCATCGGCTCCAGCTGCTCCAGGCGGGCCTTCTTCGCGATCTTGTCCTCGCCTTCGTCGGCGTCATGCTCGAGGTGTCCCACGTCCGTGATGTTACGGACATAACGCACCTTGTAGCCCAGGTGGCGCAGGAGCTTGCTCAGGACGTCGTAGGTCACGCCCGGGCGGGCATGGCCGAGGTGGGCGTCGCCATAGACGGTCGGGCCGCAGACATACATGCCCACGTGGCCGGGATGGACCGGCTTGAAGAGCTCCTTGCTGCGGGTCAGGGTATTGGTGATATAGAATTCGCGCATAGTCAATTTATTTAAACAGGCGAAGATACGAATTTTCTGCGTATATTTACCTTATGAAATTCATTAGTTGGAACGTCAACGGCCTGCGCGCCGTGGCCGGCAAGGGCTTCGCCGACATCTTCGAGGCGCTCGACGCCGACTTCTTCTGCCTCCAGGAGACCAAGCTCTCCGCCGGGCAGCTGGACCTCGAATTCCTTGGTTACCAGTCCTACTGGAACTACGCCGACAAGAAAGGCTACTCCGGTACGGCCATCTACACGCGGGAAACGCCGCTGTCCGTCAGCTACGGCATCGGCGTGGACGAGCACGACCACGAAGGGCGCGTCGTCACGCTGGAGATGCCGGATTTCTTCCTGGTCAATGTGTACGTTCCCAACTCGCAGGACGGACTGCGGCGCCTGGACTACCGGATGCAATGGGAGGATGCGTTCCGCGCCTACGTGAGCGGCCTGGCCGCGAAGAAGGGCGTCGTGATCTGCGGCGACATGAACGTCGCCCACGAGGAGATCGACCTGAAGAATCCAGCCACGAACCATTTCAACGCCGGTTTCTCCGATGAGGAGCGGGCCAAGATGAGCGAGCTGCTCGCCGCGGGCTTCCGCGACAGCTGGCGTGACGCCCACCCGGGCGAAGCGAAGTACTCCTGGTGGTCCTACCGCATGGCCGCCCGTGAGCGGAACGTCGGCTGGCGTATCGACTACTTCCTCGTCTCCGAGGGCCTCGCCCCGCGCATCGCGGGCACCGACATCCACAACGAGATCTTCGGCTCCGACCACTGCCCGGTGGAGCTGGTGCTGAAATAAAGCATGATGAGAAAAATCGCAATCCTGTTGATCGGCCTGGCCGCCTTCACCGCCTGTGAAGAACTGGCCATGAAGAAAGACGTCAAATATACGATTTCCGGAACTATCTCGGATCCGGCATCCAACGGCAAGCGCCTGCTGTCCGGCATCCATGCGTGCGTGACCGGCAGTTCGGGCATGGTCGTTTACAACGGTCCGGTCCAACTGACCGACACGGTCTCCTGCCGCTACTCCCTGAAGGATATTCCCGCCGGGGACTATACGATTCTCTTTGACGGCACCTATTATGCTGAATCCCAATACCATCTGAGCGTCAAAGGGGATGAAAACCTGAATGTCTCCCTGTCTCCCGCGCCGCTCTTCAGTGTCGGGACGGAACAAATACGGCTGGGCCCGAGAGTCCAGAGCCAGGAACTCATCCTCAGCAACATCAGCGGGAAAGATATCGCCATTGCGCTGCGTCCGGATCCCGCCACCGAGAAAGGGATACGCGCGATCACGCCGGATCTGAAACACAAACTGCCGAACGGATGGTACGGGTACCTGGCCGCCGGGGAGACAAAGCGCTTCACCATCGAGGCCGTGCACGAAGAAGAAGGTCTCAGGGAGGGAAGCCTGCGTATCTGCGCAGGAGAGCCGGCGTGGATCGAGACGGCCATCCCGCTGTCGGTCGAAACGAGCGGCAGGGACTTCCATGCGAATGTCGTAGGAACGGTCGTTGACAATCAGGGGAACCCCCTCAAGGATATTCTGATCTACTGCGAATGCACCGGTACGACCACCCGGACGGACGAAAACGGCCGCTACGCTTTTGAGGACCTGCCCTACCGGAGCCGGTTCCATGTCACGGCCCTTCCGGAGTTTTATCAATGCAAGGATTCGGAAGACTTCGATTATGTGGTGGATGAAATTGTGGCGGACCTGACGCTGGAACCCTGCACGAACCATCTGGTCCTGGACCGCAATGAAGTCGATTTCGGTACCGGTTCGATTTCCGGCTCGGATGGCAGCAAGCCGGAAATAATCAAGGTCTTGATTTCCCTCGAAACGGATAAAGAGGTAAACTACAGGCTTACGGTATATGACACCTCCCTGAATCCGGTCGTCGCCCCCGGATTGAACTATTCCCCGACATTCGCCGACGCCAGCATCTTCCCGAACCTATACTTCCAGCTGGGCCGTACCGTTTCCGATGTCGGGACACACCGGTATATGGCTCTTTTGAAAACAGATACGGCCGGTGCCTACCTCATCCCTATTACCTACACGAATACAGAATAATGCGGATAGTATGGCCATATTCTATTCCAGACACAACGACGACGTATTTTTTGACGAGTACAATCCGGGGCCCTATACCTTGTACGGGCATAACATCCTGGCGGGACGACAAGACGCAGGGCATCTCCGCCGGCGACACCGGCGGCGGGCCTGGACGCGCCAGGGAGGAGCAGTGGAGGTTTTCGGAACCAAGGTCCGCTTTCCTTTTGTCAGACCTTGCCGAGAACTTCTTTCCGGTAGCGGAGCGTAAGCCAGAGTGTCCGGAAAGCGAGGTGGGCGAAATAAGCCGCAAAAAGCAGATGGATGGCTGTTGCACCTTCGGGTTGCAGCAGCCATCTGCCTATATACCAGACCGTAAAGAAGGAGACCGCGGCGCCGGCCATGGAGGTCATCAGGCCCCGGGAGGCGGTGGCGCCGAGGAAGATGCCGTCCCAGGTGAAGGCGGCGCAGCCCAGCGGCGGCATCAGCAGCAGCCAGGGCAGGAACAGCCGGCAGGCCTGTACGACGGTCTCGTCGCTGGTCAGCAGCCGGACCACCGGTGAGCCGGCGACGGCGTACAGGGCGGCGAAGAACACCGCCAGAACCATACTCCACACGAAGACATAGCGCACGGACTGGCGCAGCATCGCCCCGTCGCGCTCGCCGATGAAACGGCCCGAGAGGGCCTCGCCGGCATAGGCGAATCCGTCGGTGAAATAGCTGAAGAACATCAGCAGCTGCATCAGGATGGAGCTGGCGGCGAGCATCACGTCGCCGTAGCCGGCGGCAATGATCGTGAAGCCGATGTAAATCAAAATAAAGAAGAACGAGCGTCCGAGCAGGTCGAGGTTCATCCGGAAGAAGCGGCCCATGGAGCCGTCATGCAACAGACCGGTGAAGTCGCTGCGCCGCAGCCGCGAGAACACGCTCCGCCCGTATTTGACGCAGCAGACCAGCAGACCGTAGAGCAGACCGCAGTACTGGGCAATCACGGTGCCGAGCGGAATGCCCACGAAACCGAGCCCCGGCCAGGCGCCGACGCCGAAGGCGAGCAGGATGCTCGCACCGATATTGACGGCGTTGATGATCAGGTCCATCCACATCGGATTCACGGAGTTCTGCATCCCCACGAACCAGCCCCGCAGGGTCATCAGCGTCATGGTAGCAGGCGCCGCCCAGATGCGGATGAAGAAGTAGCGCGCCGCCAGCGCGCGCACCCCGGGCGTCGCGTCCGGGATCAGCATCACACCCTTGAAGAAAGGCCACTGAAGCGCCAGGGCAAAGAAGGCGGCCAGCAGGGCGAGGCCCGTGCCGCGCAGGAAGATGCGCCCGCTCTCCGCGAAATCGCTCCGACCGAAGGCCTGGGCCGTGAGGCCGCCGGTGCCGGTGCGCAGGAAACCGAAGGTCCAGTACAGCAGCGAGAGCACCATCGAGCCCACGGAGATGGCGCCGATCTGCGCCGCCGTGTCGCCGCCCAGGTGGCCCGCCACGGCGGTATCCACCATCCCCACCAGGGGCACGGTGATCCCAGCCAGGATGCTGGGCACCGACAGCCGCAGGATCTCGCGGTTGAGGACTTTATTCATCGGAATTTCTGGTCCTCCTCGAGCATGCCGAGGTAGGAATTGTAGCGCTCTGCGCTGATCCGGCCGGCGTCCACGGCCGCCTTGACGGCGCAACCGGGCTCGTGCGTGTGCGTGCAGGGCACGAAGCGGCAGTCGTCCATTTCCCGGAGCATCTCCGGGAAATATTTGGAGATCTCCTCCTTCTCCAGGTCCACAAGACCGAAGCCGCGCAGGCCGGGCGTGTCGATCACGAAGCCCCCGGAGGCGAGGCGGTACATCTCGTAGAGGGACGTCGTGTGCTTGCCTTGCAGGTGCGCCGCGGAGATCTTGCCGATCTTGGGATCGAGCGAGGGGTCGAGCGCCTTGATGAGGCTGGATTTGCCGGCGCCGGACTCGCCGGAGAAGAGGTTGATCCGGCCCTGGCAGCGCTCCCGCAGGACATCGACGCCCTCGCCGGTGCGTGCGGAGACCTCCAGCACGGGATAGCCGGCGCCTTCGTAGATGCGCCGGAAAGTGGCTACCATTTCCGGGAGTTCCTCCCGGTAGAGGTCCACCTTGTTGAGGGCAATCAGCACCGGGATCTTATAGACTTCGCAGGTCACAAGGATCCTGTCGAGGAAGGGCAGCTTGATCTCCGGGAAGAGCAGGCTGACGACGATGACCGCCTGGTCGAGGTTCGCCGCGATGACGTGCGACTGCCGGGAGAGGTTGGTCGAGCGGCGGATGATGTAGTTGTCGCGGGGCAGGATCTCCGTGATGACGGCGGGGTGCTTCTCGTCGGCCGGACCATCCAGCTCGTAGCGGACGCGGTCGCCCACGGCCACGGGATTCGTCGCGCCGCTGCGCTCGAGGCGCACCTTACCGCGCAGCACCGCCGGGAACAACTCCCAGGCGGGCAGCACGCTCAGCTCGTAATGGCTGCCGGCGTTCTTGACGACTGTCGCGACCCCTTCCATACGCTACTTGGCGCGGCCGACCAGCCGCTCCGCGAAACGGCGCAGCACTTCCAGCTTGACCGGCCCGAGGCCGAGCTCCGAGACGGCATCCAGGGCCCGGTCCGTGAAGCGGACGATCTCGTCCTTCGCATCGCGGTCCACACCGTACTGCAGGTAAATATCTTTGACGGCTGCGATCTTGGCCGCCTGCTGCTCCGGCGTATCCGCCGGCAGGGCGAAGGCTGCCAGGAAAGTTGCTTTGTCCTTAGTCTTTTCGAGCGTGCGGACGGTCAGCCAGCTCTTCTTGCCGTTGACGATGTCCCCGCCGATGGGCTTGCCGAAGACCTTCACGTCGCCGAAAGCGTCCAGGTAATCGTCCGCCACCTGGAAGGCCATACCGAGCTCATAACCATACTGATAGAGCGCATCGCACTCGGCTTCCGTGGCGCCGCCGATCAGGGCGCCCATTGCGGCCGAGCAGGCCAGCAGGACGGCCGTCTTGAGGCCGATCATCTTGTTGTAGTCGGCCATCGGCACTTCCTGGAGCGACTCGAAGTCCATGTCATACTGCTGCCCGTCGCAGACCTGGGCGGCCGTGCGGGAGAACAGCGCGAAGGCGCGCTCCAGCACGGGGCGCGGCGCCTGGGCGATCCGGTTGTACGCATCGATCAGCATCACGTCGCCGGAGAGGATGGCCGTGTCTTCGTTCCACTTCTTCCAGACGGTCGGGACGCCGCGCCGCAGAGTCGAGCGGTCCATGATGTCGTCGTGCATGAGGGTGAAGGAATGGAAGACCTCCAGCGCCGTCGCAGGAGCGAGCACACCGTTGTCGATCTTTTCGGAGAACAGCGAGTACGTCGTCAGGCAGAGACGCGGGCGGATTCGTTTGCCTCCGATCTCGATCATATAGCGCAGCGGGTCATACAGGCCCGCGGGTTCGCGGGTGAACTCGATCTCGTCGAACAGGCGTTCGACAATCTGGTTGATTTCCGTTTCTTTCAGCATAGCAAACAAAGATAAGTATTTTCGTGCTAACTTTGTTGCTGTTATGAAGATCATTTTCGCCACAGGCAACAAAGGTAAACTCCGCGAGGCCGCCGAGGTCCTCGGTCCGGATTATGAGATTGTTTCGCCCGCTTCGCTGGGCATCACCGAGGAGATTCCCGAGACGGGATCGACCCTGCAGGAGAACTCGCTGCAGAAGGCGCAGTACCTCTTCGAGCGCACCGGCCTGCCGGTTTTCGCCGACGACACCGGCCTGGAGGTCGATGCCCTCGGCGGCGCGCCCGGCATCTACTCGGCGCGCTACGCCGGACCGGGCCATGACCACCAGGCGAATATGGATAAGTTGCTCAAGGAACTTGAGCAACTTATCCCCGATGACGGGGGATCTTTCCCCCGAAACCCCCTCGGTCGCTGCGCTCCGACTGCCTCGAGGGATAGGATAGCAGAACCTGTCAGCCGCCGCGCAAGGTTCCGGACGGTGGTCACGCTCATCCTCGCCGACGGGACGCCCCACTTCTTCGAGGGCACCTGCGAAGGCCGCATCGCTACCGAGAAGCGCGGCACCGGCGGCTTCGGTTACGACCCCGTCTTCCTACCCGACGCCTACCCCGGCCGCACCCTCGCCGAAGTCTCTGAGGAAGAGAAGAACGCCGTCTCGCACCGCGGCCGGGCCGTCCGCGCCATGGCGGACTGGTTAAAATCGTTATCATTATAATTCTAAAACAATACAAACCATGAAACAAGCTACCAAACTCGTCCTTGCCCTGGCGCTGATCGTCGCCGGCATCCTGTGGATCCTGAACATTACGGGCGTGCTCGACATCGCCTTCTCCACCAGAGGCTGGTGGGCCCTCTTCGTCATCGTGCCCTCCGTGGTCGGACTCATCAACGACAAAGATAAGGTGGGCCCGTGCATCGGCATCGGCGTGGGCGTGGCACTCCTGCTGGCCGCCCGGGGCGTGATCACCTGGAATATGATGTGGCAGATCGCGCTGGCGCTGGTGGTCATCGGCTTCGGCGTGAATCTCCTGCTGTTCAAGTCCTGCTGCTGCCACAAGCATTGCGAAGTGCGCGACCTCAAGACCATCTCCCGCGACGGCAAGAACATCCGCCGCATCGAGTCCGCCTTCGGCAAGCAGCAGATTTCCTTCGCCGGCGAGGTCTTCGAAGGCGCCGAGGTGCAGTCGTCCTTTGGCGGCCTGACGCTGGACCTGAACGGAGCGGTCATCCCCGACGAGGCCTTCATCGACCTGAGCGTCGGCTTCAGCGGGGTCGTCATCGTGGTTCCTGAAAATCTCGCCGTCCAGGTCTCCGTGAGCAGCGGCTTCGGCGGTGTCTCGGACAACCGCCGCACCAAACTCGGCACCGGCAGTCCCCGGCTCATCATCACCGGCAGCGTCGGCTTCGGCGGCGTCGAGATCCGCAACTAACCGCCTACTAGAGGTCATAAATAGAGCGAGCCCCGGTTTGGAAACCGGGGCTCGCTTTTTAGGATTCAACCGTCATCCGGCTATATGAAGATATACCGCAGGACGAAGAGGACCGAGAGAACCCACATCGTGGCGTTGATCTCCTTGAAGCGGCCGGCGATGGCGTGGGTAACCACGTAGGAAATCACACCGATCAGGATACCGTCGGAGATGCTGTAGGCCACCGGCATCAGGATGATGGTCACGAAAGCCGGGATGCTCTTGCAGTAGTCCTCCCAGTGGATGCGCTTGATCGAAGGCATCATCATGACGCCGACGATGAAGAGCGCAGGGGCCGTAGCGGCACTCGGGATGGACAGGAAGATCGGCGAGAAGAAGAGAGCCAAGGCGAAGCAGATCGCGGTGGAGAAGGCGGTGAGGCCGGTACGGCCACCCTCGCCTACACCAGCGGCGCTCTCGACATAAGTCGTGGTGGTGGAAGTACCCAGGCAGGCACCCGCCACGGTGGCGATGGAGTCAGCCAGGAACATCTGCTCAGCACCGGGGACATTGTCGCGCGGGCCGTCGTCCGGGATGAGGCCGGCACCCTGGTGGACGCCGATGATCGTACCCATCGTGTCAAACATATCGACGAACAGGAAGGTGAACACGACCACCAGCATGTCCCAGCTCAGGATCTGGGAGAATTCGAACTTGCAGAAGATCGGGGAGACGCTCTCCGGCAGGGAAAGGAGCTGGACGTTGCCGGCCGTGTTGCGGCTCAGCTGCGTCACGGCCATGCCGGTGGCGGGATCCTTGACGACCAGACCGATCAGCGTGGTGACGATGATACCGATGAGGATGCCTCCGCGGACTTTGAGCATCACCAGGCCGGCGGTGATCATGATGCCGAGCATCGCCACGAGGGCCGTGCCCTGCGTGATCTTGCCGAGGGTGACAAGGGTGGAGTCGGAGTTGACGATGATGCCGGCGTTCTGCAGGCCGATGAAGGCGATGAACAGGCCGATACCGGCACCGATGGCCTTCTTCAGGGTGCCCGGGATGGCGTTCAGCAGCCAGGTACGCACCTTGGTGACCGTCATGATGATGAAGAGGATACCCTCGAGGAGCACCGCCGTGAGGGCGAACTGCCAGGAGTAGCCCATCGTGAGGCAGACCGTATAGACGAAGAAGGCGTTCAGGCCCATGCCGGGGGCGAGGGCGAACGGCTTCTTGGCGTAGATGGCCATGATCAGCGTACCGATGATGGCGGCCAGCGCCGTGGCGGTAAATACCGCACCGCCGGGCATGCCGTCCAGGGCGCTGAAGATGCTGGGGTTGACGGCCAGGATATAGGCCATCGTCAGGAAGGTGGTGATGCCGGCGATGATCTCGGTCCGGACATTGTGCTTGTCGGCTTCGAAGCCGAAAGCCTTATTCAGGAAATTCGACATAGTGTCCTAAAACTAGAAGACCCACTTGATACCGGCGCAGGGACGGCACCAGAAACCTCTGGACGTACCGAAATCGTAGGAGAGCTCCACCTCGCCGCCGATATTGAGGTTGTCGCAGCCGAAGTGCTGGCCCACGTTGTACCAGAGCTGAGGCTCGGAGATGAACACGGTGTGGGACTTCTCGGGCAGAATGTCACCCTTGTGGTCCGCGAAGAGGGTGTGATCCTCCCACCAGAAATCAGCGAAGCCGCTGAAGCGGAGGCCCTGCACGCCGAAGAGGTCCTGCAGACCCCACACGAAGGTGAGCTGCACCGGAGCCTTCTGGGTGGTGTAGGTGATCTTCTTGTAGAGCACCTTGAAGTTGAAGGTATTCTTGAAGTCAGCGCTGTGCAGGAAGTAGTCCAGACCCACGAGGAAGGCGCTGTTGATCGTAAAGCCGTTGTACACGCCACCGTTGTACTCGACCTGGAGGCTCAGCGGAGCGATAGCGCTGTTCTGCCAGAAGTTCAGGCAGCGGGCGATCTCGAAGTAAGTGCCGCTCGGCGCATAGACCTGGTTCTTCGTGTCACGGGTGTTGAAGTCGTGGTCGATGAAGAAGAAGGTGTTGCCCCAGTTGTCGTTGTAAAAGCCTTCGAGGGTCGTCGTCACGTGCTGACGATCCGGACCGAAGTCATAGAAGATCTGGAGATTGGTCTGCGCCTTTGCTCCTTGAGCAAAAAGCAACGCGGCCGAAGCGACCGCCATCAAGAATACTTTTTTCATTGTATAGATAATAATTGATTCGTCAGACTTTCAGGACCGAGGTCACCTCGACGCCTTCCGGCAGGGTTTCCCGTCCGGGGAGGCCTTCGATCTCGATGTTGAAGTTGATGTAGATAGCCTTGGGATTGAACTTGCGGACCAGCTTGTACGCCGCGCCCATCGTGCCGCCCGTGGCGAGCAGATCGTCGTGGATCAGCACCACGTCGTCGGGGGTGATGGCGTCGGTGTGGATCTCGATCGTGTCGCGGCCATACTCCTTGACGTAGGTCTCGCTGATCACTTCGGCGGGGAGCTTGCCCGGCTTGCGCGCCATCACGAAGCCGGCGCCCAGGCGGATGGCCAGGGCCGGACCCATAATGAAGCCGCGGGACTCCAGGCCGACGACCTTGGTAATTCCCTTATCTTTGTAGAGTTCGTACAGGGCGTCTTCGAGTTCGCGAAGGGCCGCTGCGTCTTTGAACATGGTGGTGACATCCCAGAAGAGGATGCCTTTTTTCGGAAAGTCCGGAATGGTCCGGAGGCTGGCTTTTAGGCTTTCTACACTCATAGTGAAACTAACGACTCACGAAGATACGGATTTTCCGCGAGAATTCGTTACCTTTGTCCTGATTATTTGATTATGCAGAAAAGAAGTGGAAAAGGCCGAAAACCGTTCGGCAGAAAGAGATCCGGCGAGCATCATGGGAAGGAGCTTCCGCAGTTCGTCGGCAAGGTACAGATGACCCGCGAAGGGTTCATCTTCGTGATTGTAGAGGGCCAGGAGGACGATATTTTCGTCAAGGCCTCCAAGACGCGCCACGCCCTGCAGGGCGATCTCGTGCGCGTAGCTGTGACACGCCAGAAGGGCGGCGACAATCGCCGCCGCGAGGGCGAAGTCGTGGAGATTCTCGAACGCTCCGCGCGCCCCTTTGTGGGCTTTTATCATACCGTCGGGGCCCAGGCCTGGGTCCTGATGCAGAGCAAGACCATGCCTTACGATATCCAGGTGGACGCGGAGGCAGCGGCCGCGATGGGTGCGCAGGCGGGCATGAAGGTCGCCGCGGTCGTGGACCGCTGGGAGCGCCGCGAACCGGGCCCTTGGGGCCACGTGGTGGATGTGCTTGGCCAGCCGGGCGAGAATGATACGGAGATGCACGCCATCCTGGCGGAGTTCAATCTCCCCTACCGTTTCTCCCCCGAGGTGGAGAATGCCGCCGACCAGATTTCGGACGCGATCACGGCCGAGGATCTGAAGGGTCGCAAGGATTTCCGCGACACGTTTACGTTTACCATCGACCCGACCGACGCGAAGGATTTCGACGACGCTTTGTCGTTCAAGCCGCTGCCGAACGGCAATTATGAGGTCGGCGTGCATATTGCCGATGTGTCCTGGTATGTGCGTCCGGGCTCGCTGGTCGATAAGGAGGCCCGCGAGCGCGGTACGTCCGTGTATCTGGTGGACCGGACGGTCCCGATGCTGCCGGAGAAGCTTTGCAACAAGCTTTGCTCGCTCCGCCCCCGCGAGGAGAAGCTGACGTTCTCGGCCGTCTTCGAGATGACGCCGAAGGCCGAGATCCGCTCCCGCTGGATCGGCCGCACCGTCATCAATTCCAATCATCGACTCGATTACGATCAGGCGCAGGCTATCATAGAATCTGCGGCCGGCAGCAGCTTGCCCCCGCAAAACTTCGCTTCGCTCATCCCCCCCACTGCAGAGCAGCGGGTCCCCCCCGTTCACGAGGCCACGGGCGGCCACGGTTTTTCGGGGGCAACTGCTGCCGAGCCGCAGTTGGTTGAGGCGATCCAGACTTTAAACAAGTTAGCCTCTATCCTTAAGGAGAATGAGCGGAAGAGCGGGGCGATTGATTTCGACCGGCCGGAGATGAAGGTCGAGGTCGATGAGAAGGGCAAGCCGATCCGCGTGTATCAGAAGATCTCGAAAGAGGCCAACTGGCTGATCGAGGAGTTCATGCTGCTGGCGAACCGGACGGTCGCGGAGTTCGTGGCCACGGGCGGGCAGATGAACGGCGTGGCGCAGAAGAACGCCAAGACCTTCGTTTATCGTATCCACGGCGAGCCCAATGAGCTCAAGCTCGAAAATCTTTATACTTTCGCCAAGGGCTTCGGCCACAAGATTCCGACCGACCAGCACGGCAATATCCGCGCGACGGCCAAGAGCCTCAACGAGCTTCTGAACAGCGCGAAGGGCAAGCCGGAGTTCGCCGCCATGGAGAACCTCGCCCTGCGGGCGATGGCCAAGGCGTGCTACAGCACCGACAACATCGGCCACTATGGTCTGGCGTTCAAGTTCTATACGCATTTCACCTCTCCGATCCGCCGCTATCCGGACCTGATGGTCCACCGCCTGCTGGCCCGCTACCTGGACAACGGCGAGAGCGCCAAGAAGGATCAGTACGAGGAGGCGTGCCGCTATGCTTCCGAGCGCGAGCTCGTGGCGGCGGACGCTGAGCGCACTTCCACGAAGTACAAGCTGGTCGAGTTCATGATGGACAAGATCGGGCAGGAGTACGACGGCCACGTGTCCGGCATCACCGAGTGGGGCATGTACGTGGAGATCGAGCCGACCAAGATCGAGGGTATGATTTCCGTGCGGGACATCAAGTCCGACTTCTACGAATTCGACGAGCCGCGCTACCGCCTGGTCGGCAAGCGCCGCCACCATCAGTTCTGCCTGGGCGATCCGGTACGCATCCGCGTGAAGAGCGCCAATCTGGAGCAGCGGCTGCTGGATTACGAGTTGGTGGAGGAAAGGGATTCGCCGGTCAAGCCGGCGAATGACGAACAAGTCAAGCCGGCGAATGACGTTAAGGATGCGTCGTCAGCATCCGAAGGCCGTCGGGGCCCGGTTCGACGCGCACGGAGCCGTCGGAAGCCGGAATAAGCACTGCCTCACCGGCCGACAGCGTCGCCTCACCCTTTGCCGTTCGCAGCACGCCGGAGCCGTACAGGCCGATGGCGATCTGGAAGGGAGATTCCGGGTCAAGCCCAAACTGACAGATGTCCGGGAGCGGCAGTGCCCCTGCGAGGCCGTTCACCCGGGTAGGGTCGGGCGCCAGCGAAGCGGAGCCCGATAGCGGAGCAGGGGCAGCTGCCGTCCCGGAAAAGTCGTACAGCGTCGTCGTGAAGTATGGACTGCGGACCAGTTCGACGGGCGCGTTCAGCTTCGGCTCGTAGGGCGTACGATAATTCGGATACACCTGATAATCAATCGCATCAACCGCCTGCTGCGTGTGCAGTTGGCGCGGCTTGCCGTCCAGTCCGGGACGGTTGTAGTCGTAGATGCGGTAAGTAATGTCAGAGGTTTGCTGGATCTCCGCCAGGAAGCAGCCGCCGCCGATGGAATGGATGCGGCCGGCGGGCAGGTAGAAGACGTCGCCGGGGGCGACGGTGTGCTCCGCCAGCACTTCGGTGATGCGGTGCTCCGCCACCAGGCGGACATAACCTTCCGGGGTGATGGCCTCCTTGAGGCCGGAAATCAGTTTTGCGCCGGGTTCGGCGCCGATCACGTACCACATCTCCGACTTGCCGCTGCAGCCGTGACGCTCCGCGGCCAGCTTGTTGTTCGGATGGACCTGGATGCTGAGGTCGCGCTTCGCGTCGATGAACTTGATCAGCAGCGGGAAGGTTCCGGGATAGATGTCAGTGATCTTCTTGCCTGCTTCGGGGCCTTCAGCCACGACCGATTCGCTGCCCGGGACACCGGAGAGCACCCAGCTCTCCGTGCCCCAGACCAGCGTCTTGAGAATCGGCGTGAACTTATACATAGAATCCTTAGATCAGCGGCTCGGCCGTCATCGCGGCCGGCTGCGGGATACCCATGAGCTTGAGGATGGTCGGCGCCACGTTGCACAGAGCACCGTCTTTGACCGTCTTCACGGCGTCGCCGGCGTTCATCACGACGAACTGCACCGTGTTCAGGGAGTGGGCCGTGTTCGGCGTGCCGTCGGGGTTCACCTCGAAGTCGGCGTTGCCGTGGTCGGCCGTCAGCAGGACCACGTAGTCGTGAGCGATAGCCGCCTCGACCACCTTGCCGACGAGCTTGTCGATGCACTCGACCGTCTTGGTGACGGCAGTGTAAACGCCCGTGTGGCCCACCATGTCGCCGTTGGCGAAGTTCAGGATGATGAGGTCCTCCTTGTCGGAGTTGATGGCGTCGATCAGCTTCTCAGCCACCTCGGGGGCGCTCATCTGCGGCAGCAGGTCGTAGGTCGGCACCTTCGGAGAATTGATCAGGATGCGGTCCTCACCTTCGAACTGCAGCTCGCGGCCGCCGTTGAAGAAGAAGGTCACGTGGGCGTATTTCTCCGTCTCGGCAATGCGCAGCTGGCGCTTGCCGGCCTTGGAGACCGTCTCGCCGAGGGTATCGTTCACCAGCTCCTTGTCGAAGAGGATGTGCACGCCGGTGAAGGAGGCGTCGTACGGGGTCAGGCAGCAGTAGTACAGCGGCAGGGTGTGCATTCCCTCTTCCGGCATGTCCTTCTGCGTGAGCACGGCCGTCAGCTCGCGGGCGCGGTCGTTGCGGAAGTTGTAGAAGATGATGGCGTCGCCCTCTTCGATCTTCGCGAGCGGAGCGCCCGCGGCGTCGGTGACAACGATCGGCTTGACAAACTCATCGGTCACATCGGCGTCGTAGGACGCCTGGATGCCCTCCAGCGCGGACTTGAAGGCTGCGCCCTTGCCCTCGACCAGCAGGTCGTAGGCCTCCTTGACGCGGCCCCAGCGCTTGTCGCGGTCCATCGCGTAGAAGCGGCCGCACACAGTAGCGATCTTGCCCGTGGTCTCAGCCATCTTGCCCTCGAGCTCCTCGAGGAAACCCTTACCGCTGCGCGGGTCGGTGTCGCGGCCGTCCATGAAGGCGTGGACATAGACCTTGTCCAGACCGTACTCCTTCGCCACGCGAAGGAATTCGTACACATGCTCCAGGGAAGAGTGCACGCCGCCGTTGGAGGTGAGGCCCATCAGGTGGAGCTTCTTGCCGGAGTTCTTCACATAGTCATAGACCGCCTTGATCTCGGCGTTCTCGAGGAACTTGTGGTCGCGGACGGCCATGTTGATCTTGACGAGGTCCTGATAGACCACGCGGCCGGCGCCCAGGTTCATGTGGCCAACCTCGGAGTTGCCCATCTGCCCGTCCGGCAGACCGACATATTCGCCGCAGGCCTGCAGGTGGCCGGAAGGATATTTCGCACGCAGGCCGTCGATGACCGGCGTGCCCTGCGCCCAGATGGCATTGGAATAATCATGCTTGCCCTCGCCCCAACCGTCGAGGATCATCAGAAGTACTTTTCTATTCATATCTTGTTTCTCAAATTATCTATTCTGCAAAGATAATAAAATATAGGATAGCATCTTGGAGAAGCTATCCTTATTTGTAGGGATTACCTTGCGGAGGACCTAGTCAATCAGCCCGCGGCCGCGAAGCATGGCGGCGGAGTCGGGCTCGCGGCCGGCGAAGGCCTTGTAGAGCGTCATCGGCTCCTCGCTGCCACCCTTCTCCAGGAAGGTCTCCTTGAACTTCTTGGCAAGCTCGAGATCGTACGGGCCGTCCGGGGAGGCGACGAAGAGGCTGAAGGCATCCTTGTCGAGAACCTCGGCCCAGAGGTAGCCGTAGTAACCGGCGGCGTAGCCGCTGGAGAAGATGTGGTTGAAGTAGGTCGAGCGGTAGCGGTAGGTGATCTCCGGGATCAGGCCGATCTGTTCGGCAATCTGCTGCTCGAAGGCGTCGATGTCCACGCCCTTCGTGCTCTCCAGCTCATGCCAGCGCATGTCGAGGATGGAGGCGGCGCAGAGCTCGGTGGTCATGAAGCCCTGGTTGAACTTCTTGGCATTCAGGATCTTCTGCACCAGCTCGGCCGGGATCGGCTCGCCGTCAGCATTCTTCGCGTACTGCGCGAGCAGGCTGGGCTGGAAGGCCCAGTTCTCGTTGAACTGGGAGAACATCTCGACGAAGTCGCGCGTCACGTTCGTGCCGCTCACGGAGGAGTAGTGGCACTGGGTCAGCAGCCCGTGCAGGGCGTGGCCGAACTCGTGGAAGGCCGTCTCCACCTCGTCGATAGAGAGGTAGTCGTCGGAGAAATTGCAGACATTCACGATGATCGGGCGAACCTCGGTACCATCAGCCTTGAAGTACTGATCGCGAACGTTGTTCATCCACGCGCCGCCGCGCTTGCTGGCGCGGGGCTTATAGTCGGTCGTGAAGATGCCGAGCAGGGAGCCGTCCTCGGCCGTGACCTTGTAGGCACGCACCTGCGGGTTGTACACGGGCACATCCTCGAGGCGCTCGAAGTTCACGCCATAGAGGATGTGAGCATTGGTGAAGATGCCGTTCACGACGGAGTCAATCTGGAAGTAGGGCTTCGTCGCGGCCTCGTCGAGGTCGTACTTGGCCTTGCGGACCTTCTCGGCATAGTACCACCAGTCCCAGGGCTCGATCTTCGAACCGGCCGGCAGTTTGCCTTCCTTGACCTCCTGGTCCATCACGGCCTGCATGTCGGCGAGCTCCGTCCTGGCACGGGCCACGGCGGCCTTCATGATGCCGTCGAGGAAGTTGTCCACGGTCTTGGTGTCGCCCGCCATCTTGTTGGCAAGGATGTATGCGGCGGCGTTCGGGTAGCCGAGGATTTTCGCCTTCTCGGCGCGCAGGTCGAGCACCTCCAGCAGGAGCTGGCGGTTGTCGAACTCATTGCCGCGATGGCCGCGGGATGTGTACGCCTCGTTGTACTGGCGGCGCAGTTCGCGGTCCTCCGTGGAGGTCATCTTGTCGGGATAGGCAGCCACGCTGAAGCCGAATTTCTCGAGGAAATCGTTGGACTCGGCGAGGATGTTGTTGCCGATCTTCTGCGTCTTGGCAGCGATGTCGGCATTGATCTGACGCAGGCGCGCCTGCTGCTCCTCAGGCAGGCCGATGCCCTCGCGCTCGAAGGCGTCGAAGTGCTTCTTCAGCACGACCTGCTGCTCGCGGGTCAGGCCGCTCTGGTCGCCATGATAGACGGCAGCCACGCGGTTGTAGAGCGCCTTGTTGAAGGACATATTGTTCTCGTGCTCGCTCATCAGGGAGATGATGTCCTCCTCGATGGCGGCCAGCGCGTCGGTGCGGTCGGTCTCGGTGATGTTGTAGAACACGCCGACGACCTTGGAGAGGATCTCGCCGGAGAGCTCCAGCGGAGCGATGGTGTTCTCGAAGGTCGGCGCGTCCGGATTGGCCGTAATGGCGTCGATTTCAGCGACCTGCTGCTCGATTCCGGCCTGGACGGCGGGAATATAATCGGAAGGCTGAATCTTGTCGAACGGCGGAATGCCGTAGGGGGTGTCCCATTCCGTCAGGAAGGGGTTCACGCGGTTGTTGCAAGCTGTCATGGCAACAAAAAGGGCTGCGATAGCAAAAGCTTTTTTCATTTATTTACTGATTACTATATACGTGGGATAGTGGTCGGAGTAGCCGCCGATGAACTGCCCGCCGGAGAAGGTCCGGAAGGGCGTGCCGGCGTAGCGGCCCTCCTGTTGGACGAGGAACGGCGGGTTGAAGACGTAGCCGTAGTGCGTCTCGTCGCTCTTGAGGATGTGCAGGCTGCCCTGCGCATCGGTGTCCGTCAGGCAGCGGTTCACGAAGATGCAGTCGAAGATGTTCCACTCGCCGTGGTACTCCTCCGTGCCGAAACCGTCCTTGTGCATGCGCAGGAACGGGGAGAAGAGCTCGCCCTCGGCCATCTCTTCGATGGTCTCGCGGCCACGCAGGTAGTCCGTCATGCTGACATCCTCGGGGTTGTCGTTCATGTCGCCCATCACGACGATATTGATGTCCAGGTAGCGATTCTCGAGCGTGAAGATGTCCTCCCGGACAATCTCCGCGGCGCGGCAGCGCAGGTCGCTGCCCTTATTGCCCGTACGCGAAGGCCAGTGGCACACGTAGATGGCAAACAGCTCGTCATCCAGCACACCGCGCACACAGAGCACGTCGCGCGTCTTGAACTCGGCCTGCTCCTCCGGGGTCTTCTCAAAGACGATGCCGCTCGCGCTGTCGAAGTCGTAGGGCAGCGCGCGGACGTCCACCACCTTGAACGCATCCGGCCGGTAGAGCAGCGCGCAGTCGATACCGCGCACATCCGGGCTCTCCACGTGGACGAACCGGTAGCCGGCCTCAGCGATCTCCGGACGCGCCACGAGGTCCTCCAGCACGCGGTCGTTCTCGACCTCGGCGAGGCCCAGCAGCGCGTGCCAGCGGCCGTTCTTCTCCGCCATCGCGGCGATCACGGAAGCGATGTTGGAGAGTTTTTTCTCGTATTTTTCAGGCGTCCAGGCGTTCTCCCCCTCCGGGGTGAAGGCCAGGTCATTCTTGCCCTCGTCGTGCTCGGTGTCGAAGAGATTTTCGACATTGTAGAAGCCGACCACGTAGGTATCTTGGGAGGCAGTCTGAACGCAGGCCCCCATCAGGACCAGCGCAGCGATAACGTATAATAAGCGCTTGATATTCATATCTTACAAAGGTACAAATAAAATCCGCTAGTTGTTCCACCACCAGGCGGCGGGGGACTGGGATTCGACGGAGCGCTGCGCCTCCGCGGGAAGGTTCACGAAGAAGTCCAGGCCGAGCATTTCCTCCAGCGCATCCAGGCTCATCGCCCGGGCCTTGACAGCAGCGTGCGTATTCTCATATTTTCGGTGCTCGAAATAGAAGCCCACGCCAAGGTACTCCCCCGTTCCCGCGCCAAAGGATCCCCCTTTCTTGTACGCTAGGAGGGCCTTGAAGTAGCCCGTCGGCACCGTGACGTCCTTTCCCTCATTGTCCTTCACCTTCTCGCGGGCACCCCGCAGGTCTGCTCCCGTCACGACGTAAAGCGTGTCGCACTTGCCGGCCCAACTGCGGACCTTACCCTCCAGTGTCGCCCAGATCCCGCCGTTGAAATCGTGCAGCTGCGGGGTGATGTTCGTGCCGTAATACGTCTCGGCGTTCGCCCCGTAAGCATAGCGGTCGGCAGAAGGAATCTGATGGCCGCGGTCGTAGGTCTTGTTCTTCGAAAAACCGTGGTACAGGACGGCCTGGGCCTCCTCGGGGACCTTGGGATCCAGACCCCAGGGCTCCGGATCCGGGCGCGAGCCCGTCCCCCGCAAGCCGCTGTTCAGCGGATATGCGGCCCACACGGCCACGCGGGCCCGGGGATCAAAGCAGAAAGAATAATTCCGCAGGCGACGGTCCTGCGGCATCGGATGGTGGATGAAAACCAGGCCGGGCGTGTCCGTCGCCGGCAGTTCGAGCCACCGGCCCGGCGTATCCGCCTGGAGCTCCGCGCGAGGGTCCGTCAGGGAATCTCCACAGGAGCAAAGCGCCACCAGCAGGGACACTGGCAGCAGCAGGAAGCAGATATGCACGGCAACTCTCATCTTTCCGAAGGCCACAACGAGATAAAGATACGGCTTTTTCAGGAAAAAGAAAGCGGCCCGGAGGAACCGGGCCGCTAACTCATATCTTAAGTCCTGGACTAGAAGAACAGACGAGCGCTGAAGAGCATCTGCCAGGTGTTGAAGGTGCTGCGATAGGTCTTCACGGTCGGAGCGGTGAAGGTGTACACACCATTCTTGTACTCGAGAACGTTCTCCGTGCTGACCTGCTTGCACAGACCCCAATTGGAGTTGAGCAGGTTGGCGAAGTTGTTGATATCGACACCGATCTGCAGGGTCGTCGGCTTGTTCGCGATGTTCACGGTGAAGTCCTGGGCGATCTTGACATTGATGCGGCTCATCCAAGGAGCGACCTTGGCGCCACGCTCGGTGTACTGTCCGCGGCGGGAGTTGAGGTAGCCATCCTCCTCGATGAAGCGGATGAACTCAGCCTTGTTCTCGTCGCTGGAGAACTGCATCTTGGTCAGATCGTCAGCCGTCGGGACGTAGATCAGGTTGTAGGAACCGCCGATACCGGTCACATCGCTCTTGAGCGTGTAGGAGTAACGGGTGTAGGAGTAGTTACCCACATAGCAGTGGTTGTAGCCCTCGTAGAAGATACCGATGGTGGTGGCGAAGTTCTTACCCTCCTGGATACGCCAGCTAGCGTTGGCGATCACACGGTTCGGGGAGACGAAAGCGGAGTGGCCGAGCTCAGGCACGTTGGAGCCGTTGATGCTGTAGTTACCGCCGGAGAACAGGGAAGAAACCTGGTCGCCGTAGCCTTCCTGGATGGACTTGGAGTCGGCACGGGTGTAAGCAGCCATGAGGTTAAGACCGAACGGGAAGTTCTTGGACAGGGTAGCCGTCACGGAATAGTAGGTACCGTGGAGGTCGATGTTGGTCAGGTAGTACGGAGCAACCGTGCTCTTCATGCTGTTCTTGATGCCCTCGGAAGTCCAGTGGGTGCGAGGATTCGGCTCGCCAGGGAGCTGGACGCTGTCCTGGGTGTAACCCAGACGCTTGGCATAAACGCTGTTCAGGTCGTAGTTGAAGATACCTTCGACGGAAGCCTTGATGCCCCAAGGGAGCTCGGCGTCGATGGCGAGGGAGCTCTTCCAGGTGGTCGGCATCTGGAGGCTCTTGTCGAGGATGGTCGCACCGGTCGGGGCGGCGAGGTCCTGAGCCTTGAAGGTGCCACCGTAGATGTCCTTCAGGATATCCTCCACGTTGGCGTGGAAGTTCGGCGTGTTCGGGTTGGTGCCGTCGGTGTCGATGAACTGGGCCTGCAGGTTGTTGCTGTTGCCGGCCACGGAGACGATCCACACGAACGGGATACGGCCAGTGTAGAGGCCGCTACCGCCACGGACCACGAGCTTGCGGTTCTGGAGCACATCCCAGTTGAAACCGACACGCGGGCTGAGGTTCACGCGGGCCTTCGGCATATCAGCCGTGCTCAGACCAGCCAGGGACTGGCTATTCTCAGCGAGGGCGAGGAACTCCTTGTTCTCGTTGCCGGCGATGGTCGGGTAGAACGGGAGCTCGGCACGCAGACCGACGGTCAGCTTGAAGTAGTCGCTGAAGTTGATCTCGTCCTGCACGTAGGCGGAAACCTGGTGGTAGTCAAAGGACGGGTACACCTGGGCGAGGTCGTCGCGGTTGGAGTGGGTGATGGCGAAAGCGGACGGCTTGCCACCGGCCACGAAGGACTCCCAGCTGTTATAGACATAGTAGCCGAGACCACCCTGCATGTAACCGTTCTTCGTGTTGTCGTACTCGTACTGGAGACCGCCGATAAGGTTGTGAATACCGGCAGTGTAGGTGAGCTCGTCGGTGACGACGACGGTATGCACGTCGCGGAGGTTGCCATAGGTGAAAGGATCCGGACCGAAGGAGGTCAGGACGGCCTTGTTGGTACCATAGTTCTCGAGGATATCCACGGTCGGGAAGTTGCCGCCGACAAAGCTGCGCGGCTCGTTCTGGTGGGACCAGGTGGCGCGGAGCATGTTGGTGCCGCGACCGTCGAAGAGGCGGGAGTTGAGCTCAGCCGCAAGGGACGTGAAGTTGTTGTCGGTCGTGTAGCGGTTGGACTCGAAATACTGGGCGTACGTGGAAGTACGGCCGTAGGTATTGCGGTTGTACGGGTTCGGGTTGATCGGGTTCACCGAGTTGGACGGGCTGGAAGCCGACGCATTGTGCGTGTGGCTGAAACGGAGGTTCAGCTTGTTGTTGTCGTTGATGTTCCAGTCCAGACGGGCCAGCACCTTGTAGTCCGGGGTGCTGATGGAGTAGCCCTGGTAGCGGCCCGGGTTGTAGCCGTAGGTCTTGTCGAGGTAGCTGAGCACCTCATCCATGAACTGCTGGGTCGGACGGACGACGTCCTTGTTCGGCTCGAACTTCGGATCCACACGGCCGGAAGCCGTGCTGACCACCTTGCTGGAGCCAGGCACCACGTCGGAGCTGTACTCAGCGTTCACGAAGAAGAAGAGCTTGTTCTTGATGATCGGGCCGCCGACGGTGAAGCCAACGGTGTTGTCAAGGAAGTCGGTCTTGTTCAGATTCTCACCCTCCACCTTGTAGCCGCGGACGGCCTGGGAGGTATAGTAGTCATAAACAGAAGCGTGGAACTCGTTGGTACCGCTCTTGGTCACGGCGTTGATGGCACCACCGGTGAAGCCAGAGTGGCGGACGTCGAACGGAGTGATGTTGACACTCATCTGCTCGAGAGCATCCAGAGAGATCGGAGCGCCACCGGCAGGCAAGTTGGAGCCGATACCGAAAGCGTTGTTGAACGCGGCACCGTCAACGGTCACATAGGAGGAGCGGTAGTTACCGCCACCGATGGCGAGACCGTTGGAAGTGGAGGAAGCCTGCGGAGTAAGCTTCATCACGTCGTTCAGGCTGCGGCTGACGGTCGGGAGGTTACGCATCGTACCCTGGCTGACGGAGGTGCCGGCGCCGGAGCGGTGGACGTTCATGTTGGACAGGTTGCCGTCGGCCACGAACACGGCAGCCTCAAGGCTGATCGCGTCGTCTTCGAGGACGGTGTCCACCACGAGGGTCTCACCCAGGGGGGCGTAGAGATTCTGGTTCTCAACCGTACGGTAGCCCATCATTGAGACCGTGACGGTGTAAGGGCCGCCCGGGAGGACATTGTTGATACGGAAGCTACCATTCTTGTCGGTCAGGGCATAGTAGGTCGCAGCCGTCGGCTGATAGACCGCAATGACCGTGGCACCGGCGACAGCACCGTCCTTATCGGTAACGTGGCCGCCGAAAGAAGAGGTCGTCACCTGCGCAGCGGCAGAAACGACAAAAAGCATCGCTGCAATGGACAGCAACGCACTCTTGAATGCTTGTTTCATAACGTTAGTAATATGGTAAAATTGAATCACTTATATATCAATTTCATCAAAGCGGGTTCTCCCGCGCCGCAAAGATAGTTTACGATTTTGAATCAGCCAAGTTCTTTAACGATTTTTTATCAACAAATATTACTATCTTTGCGCCGAATTATAAACAAAACGAGGACAGATTTGACTGCTTGCAACCTCGTCAAAAATGCTAAAAAAGATGAACTACCTCTTCACATCGGAGTCCGTCTCCGAAGGTCATCCCGACAAAGTCGCTGACCAGATTTCAGATGCCATTCTCGACGAATTCCTCCGCCAGGACCCGGAGGCGCACGTCGCTTGTGAAACTTTCTGCACCGCCGGCCTGGTGGTCGTGGGCGGCGAGGTCAATTCCGAGCACGCCTACGTGGACATCCCCGCCACGGCACGTCGCGTGATCGAGCGCATCGGCTACACCAAGGCCGAGTACGGCTTCGACGCCGCTTCCTGCGGCGTCATCTCCACCATCCACGAGCAGAGTGCCGACATCGACCGCGGCGTGGACCGCGAGGAGCCGGACGAGCAAGGCGCCGGGGACCAGGGCATGATGTTCGGATACGCAAGCACCGACACCGAGGAGTACATGCCCCTCGCCCTGTCGCTCTCGCACAAGCTCCTGCAGACGCTCGCCGACATCCGGCACAACGAGCCGACGCTGATGCCCTATCTCCGTCCGGACGCCAAGTCCCAGTTTACCATCGAATTCACCGGCCGCCGCACCCCCGTGCGCGTGCACACCATCGTTCTGAGCACGCAGCACGATGAGTTCGACACCGACGACGAGCGCATGCGCGCGCGTATAGAAAAGGATGTCCGGGAGATCGTCCTCCCCCGTCTCATCAAGAGCCTGCCCGAGCGCACGGCGAAACTCTTCGACGGAACGGCCATCCTGCACGTCAACCCGACCGGGAAATTCGTGATCGGCGGCCCTGCCGGCGACACCGGCCTGACCGGCCGCAAGATTATCGTCGATACTTACGGCGGGCGCGGCGCGCACGGCGGCGGCGCCTTCTCCGGCAAAGACCCTTCGAAGGTGGACCGCAGCGCGGCCTACGCCGCCCGCTATCTCGCCAAGAACCTCATCGCCGCGGGCATCGCGGAGGAGTGCCTCGTGCAGCTCGCCTACGCCATCGGCGTGGCGGAGCCCGTGAGCGTCTATGTCGACACCTACGGCACGCGCCACATCGAGGCCTCCGACGCTGAGATCGCACAGAAGGTGCGCGAGCTTTTCGACCTGCGCCCGGCCGCCATCATCAAGAAGTTCGGCCTCAAGAATCCGATCTACGAGCCCACGGCCGCCTACGGGCACATGGGCCGTAAGCCGTATGTCAAGGACGGCATCCAGTTCTTCGGCTGGGAGCTGCTCGACAGCGTGGACCGCATCAAGGAAGCCTTCGGCTTATGAGTTCCAAAGACAAAAAGCCCCAGCAGATCCGCATCTCCAACAAGCGGGCGTCGTTCGACTACGAATTCCTCGAGGAGTACGACGCCGGCATCGTGCTCGTGGGCACGGAGATCAAGTCCATCCGCGCCGGCAAAGCCTCCCTCCAGGACGCCTACTGCTATTTCTCCGGCGGAGAACTCTACGTGCGCGGCATGAACGTCGCCACCTACTTCTGGGCGTCCGCCTGGAGCAGCCACGAGCCGCTACGCGACCGCAAGCTCCTGCTCTCCAAGCGCGAGCTCAAACATCTCGCGCAGGCGGTCAAGACCAAGGGTCTGACCATCGTCGCCGTGCGCCTGTACATCAACGACGGCGGCTTTGCCAAGCTGCACATCGCCCTCGCCAAGGGTAAGAAAGAGTACGACAAGCGCGCGACCATCAAGGAGAAGGACATCCGCCGCGAGATGGAAAGAGAATAGCCATGCCCCGCTTCAAGCATAGCATCGTCGCCGAGCTGCCCGCCCCCGAGCAGCTGGACCTGGCGCTGCTCGCGCGCGACTGCGCGGACGGTGCGTGCGACCTCATCGTCGTGCTCGGCCCCACGGCCTCCGGCAAGACGCGCTACGCCGTCTCGCTCGCCGAGCGGCTGGGCGGGGAGATCATTTCGGCGGATTCCCGCCAGGTCTATCGCGGGATGGATATCGGCACGGGCAAGGACCTCGCCGAATACGGCTCCGTCCCCTACCACCTGATCGACATCGCCGAACCGGGCATGCAGTACAATGTCTGGCAGTTCCAGCAGGACTTCCTGCGCGCGTACGCCGACATCCGCCGGCGCGGCGCCGTGCCCATCCTATGCGGCGGCACGGGCATGTATATCAACGCCGTCACGCGCGGCTACGATTTCTCCGAAAAGACGCCCTTGAGCGCCGCCCGGGAGGACATTTCCCGCGAGGGCTTCCCGCAGCGGCCTTTCTTCATTGGCACGCTGGTGGACCGCGACACGCGCAACGCGCGCATCGACGCGCGCCTGGACGCCCGCCTGCAGGAGGGCATGGTCGAGGAGATCCGCGGCCTGCTGGAGCACGGCGTTCCCGCCGAGGCGCTCATCTCCTATGGACTTGAGTACAAATTCGTTACCCTCTACCTGCAAGGCGAGCTCTCTTTTGCTGAAATGCGCGAGAAGCTCGCCACCGCGATCCATCAGTTCGCCAAGCGGCAGATGACCTGGTTCCGCGGGATGGAGCGCTCCGGCGCCGTCATCCACTGGGTGGAGGTCTAATTTTACTGATTATTAAAAAAGAAAAGGCAGCGGAATCAACCGCTGCCTTTTCAAATGCTTATACTTTAGCCAACCTAGTTGTTGGGGACAAAGTAGTCATACAGGGAGTAACCAAGGCTTCCTTTGGTGACATAGTACTGGACCGCGATGAAGCAATAGCCATCAGCGTAGATGCCACTTTCATAACCCATATCGGTAATATAGGCATCATCACCCTGCCAGTAACCAAAGTCACGCGCGCTAACGGTACCATAAGAACCATAGGTGAAAGGAAGCTTCTGCTCCGGGATGCGGAAGAAGGTGTACTTGCCCTTGGAGCCCGTACCTTCCATGTCGATGGTCTGGAACGTGAGTTTCGTACCAGGGCCAAAGGCACCCTTGATGCGATAGAGCGTCGGATCCGTGGCGTGGCGCTGGAGGACAGCCGGGAAGCTGGCTGCGCCGGCAGCCTTCTGAGCGGTCGCGTTCTTGATCTTATACGTTCCCTCGATGCTCGTGGTCGTATCCCAAGGAATACCATCGAAAGTCGTAGCGCTCATCGTCTTGTTGGTGCCGTCGGACGCCACGACAGAGATGTCATAGACACCCGCCATGTCGGTGATAACGGTCTCGAAAACGCCCTCAGCAGGGATGGTAATCTGCGTACCCTCAGCAATCACCTTGTTGATATAGGCATCCTCGCCCTTGGTGGCGATTTCGGCCAGTTTGTCGGCCTTCTTCTCCACCAGATAATAAGCCTGGGTCGCTTTGCCGTTGCTGACGAAGCGGACGCGCTGATCCGTATCAGCGTCATACTCGGAGGACGGCGTATAGTGGTACGGCGTCACGACCGGGAAGGCATCGTTGCCCGGGACAGTGCCGATCTTCTCCGTGCAGGAAGCAAGGGAAAGTGCGGCGACTACCGTTGCAAGAATATAGATATACTTTTTCATACTTCGATACTGATTAAGGATTTACCAGACATAAAGGTCGGAATCTCCGCTAGGAGCCACCGGCTCGGGGTTGTTGGTGCAGGAGAAGTTGTAGTTCGTCTCGGTCTGCACGATGCAGAGGTTCATCCAATCCGGCGTGTGGTCCACGTTGTAACGATACTTCGTGACGTGGTTGGTGCCCGCATAGCTACGGATCACGCCCTTCTGGAGACGCTTGACATCCTTGGTTGCCAGACCTTCGCCCCAGAACTCGATGCGGCGCTGCCACCACACTTCGTTGATGAAGGTGCCGGAGGCCGTATTGTAGTAGGCGTCGGTATGTGTGCCGTACACATAGTCAGCGTCACGGGTCTTGGCGAAGGCGGTCAGCAGGGCGATACCTTCAGCCTCGTTCTGACGGCCGGCGGCCTCAGCCTCGATGAGGTACATCTCCTCGACGCGCATCATCGGGACAGCCACGACGAAGCCGATGTACTGGTTGTCGCGTCCGGCCTCACCACCGGCAGTACGGAACTTGAGGTTCATACCGCCAACGGTCTGGAAGTCAGTACCCTGAGCGTTGTTATAGAGCCAATCACCGTGGTTGGAGTAGGCACCGAGAGCGTCGATTGCATCGTCCTCATCCATCTCATCGATGGCGAAGTCCACAAAGCACTTCTTGCGGAAGTCGGTCGCAGGGACGGTCTCATAGAGGTGACGGTCGATGTAGATCGGACGGCCATAGCTGGCGGCGTAACCACAACCAGAGGTGTTGGGGTTGATCTCCATGCACATCCAGGAACCCCAGCTGGAGTCACCATCGTTCTTCTGGATGTTCGGATCGTCGGACTTGTAGGTCACACCCAGCATCCAGGAGTCGTTCGGCGTGTTGAAGCCGGTCTCCCAGTTGGTGTAGGCGTCCTCATCCATGATCGTGTAGCCGGCCTGAGCCTTCTTGGCATACTCCTGGGCGTTCTTCCACTCACCCATCAGCAGGTAAGCACGGGCCTTGAGGCCATAGACGCAGGACACGTCAGGAGTATAGACATCGGAGCGCTTGTAACCGGCGAGGTAAGCCTCGGCGAGGTCAAGGTCAGTGATGATCTGAGCGAAGATCTCAGCGTTGGTCGCACGCGGGTTGTCGGCGAGCTGCTCAAGGGTGGTCGTCTCGACAACGAGCGGAACGGTCTCGACGGAGGCGTCCACATAGCACGGCTTCGTGGCGAACATCTGAGCAAGGTCCATATAGAAGTAAGCGCGATAGAAGCGGGCGATACCGGCACCGACGACCTTGTCGGCCTCAGGATCCTCGCCAGCGAGGCTGATCACGTTGTTGCAAGCCTTGATCCAGCTGTAGTAGAAGGTCCAGGCATACTGGCTGTTGGCCCAGGTAGGGCCGAGGTGGTCGATGCAGTACCAGCTGTTGAACCAACCGTTGGTCAGAGCAGGCTGGACGAGGTCGTTACCCATGGAGTCCCAGCGGATGAAGAACGAAGGCAGACCGAAGTCGTACGCGTTGGTGCTGGTAGGGGCATAGACGAACTGACCGACCAGGGTGGACGTGATGGCATCCACGAACTTGTCAAAGGAGCCCGGGGCGGCAGCCACCTGATTGGCGGTGGCAGTGCTGCCTGCAGGGAAGGACTCCTGGATGCAACCGGCTGCAAGCACGAGGGTGCTGGCGGCTGCCAAGACAGTTTTGACTATATTTTTCATATTATTATATCCTCCTCAAATTAGAAAGTGACCTGGATGCCACCAGAAATATTGCGGACAGGGGAATAAGTATTGACCGTAGCGGTGCTCGACATGGAAGAGCGCGGGTCAAAGCCCTTACGGGCGGAGATGTAACCGAGGTTCTCACCCACAGCGTAGATACGGATGCGGCTGATGTGCTTGTCGATGCCGAGGCGGCGCACAGGCACGTTGTAACCAACGGAGAAGGACTGGAAGTTGATGTAGCTCGCGTTGGTCAGCCAGCGGCTGGAACCGGCGGCTGCGTCGGAGTCACCGAACTGCCAACGAGGGATGGTGCTGCCGGTGTTGGTCGGGCTCCAAGCCTTGAAGATATCCGTGGAGTAGTTGTAGCCACCGTCGGAACCGGAGGTAGCCGGGGTCATCAACTTAGCATAGGTGTTGTCGAGGATACGGCCACCGATCTGATAGTCGAAGCTGGCGGACAGGTCGAAGTCCCAGATACGCAGGGTGGTGCTGATACCACCGAAGAACTTCGGAAGCATGGAACCCAGCGTATAACGGGTCGCCTCACCGATGTGGGTGGTGGTGCCGGAGTGCTTCTTACCAGGCTGGTTGGTAATCGTGGTAGCGGCGTTGCCGAGGGAGCTCAGGTCCTCATCGTACCAGTAGAGAGCCTCACCCTGATCGTTGACACCAGCGTACTCGTAGTTCATGTAGTTGCGCATCTCGCCGCCCGGGGTCCACCAGTAGGTGCTCTCATAGTAGCCACCGTTCTTGCCCATCTTGGACTCAGGGAGCTTGAGGATGACAGCCTTGTTGGTAGAGATGTTGCCGGCGATGGTCCACTCCACGTTGCGGGTGCGGACAGGCACAACAGTGAGGGAAAGCTCGAGACCCTTGTTGGCGATGTCACCGATGTTACCATAGTAACCACGGGAACCGGCAGACTCAGGGATGGAGATCCAGAAGAGCAGGTTGGCGGTCTTCTTGTAGTAAGCATCGAGGCTACCAGCCACGCGGCCGCGCCAGAAGCTGAACTCGAGACCGATGTTGGAGTTGGTCGTGGTCTCCCAGGTAATATTCTCGTTACCGATCGTATTGAAGGAAGGCGTCATGTCCGTATCGGAGGACTTGCTCAGGGAGTAAGTGTCGATGTAGGCGTAGTTGGTGATGGCATCGTTACCCTGCTGGCCGATGGAGGCCTTCAGTTTCAACTGGTCAACCCAGGATGCACCGGCCATGAAGGACTCCTTGGAGATGATCCAGGCGCCACCGACGGACCAGAAGTTACCCCAACGGTGGTTCGTGGCGAATCTCGAAGAAGCGTCACGACGATAGGAAGCGGAGAGATAGTAACGCTTGTCGAAGTCGTACTGAGCGCTCAGGAAGTAACCCTCCACATTGTACATGGAAGAAGAGGAGGAGGTGCCGGAGTAGAGCACGTTCGCGAAAGCGTTGACCTCAAGGATCTCCGGGGAGAAGCCGCCCTGGGCGGTGATACCCTGGGAATTCGTCGTGGTCTTGTAGTACTCGTGACCAAGCATCACGTTGATATAGTGACGGTTGAAGGTGTTGACGTACGTGAGCGTCTGGATGTTGTTGGTGCGCACGGAGGTGCTGCTGGACTTGTAGAGCTCACCATTCACACCGACCTTCGGGCCGTAGAACGGGTTGTCGTATTTGGTGGTCAGCGTGCTGCCCCAGTTGACGGTCGTGGACACGTTCGCATGGAGATGCGGAGTGATGTCGATGTCCACGGTGAAAGTACCGTTGAGCTGCTTGCCATTGCTCTGAGCCACGTTGTAGCGGTTGGAACCGAACGGGTTACCGGTCTGCATGAAGCCACGGCCGACGCCGTAGTTCGTAGCGGCCACACCGTAGTCATACTGCTCGTGACCGAAATCATCGGTGCGGATGACCGGGTTGCCGGCGTTGTCCAGCACGCGGACGTAAACCGGATAGATCGGAGCGATGAAGGTGGTGTAGTACATCAGGTTCGTGGAGCCGAGGTCGGTACCCATGTTCGGGTTGGACTTCTGGGCGGAGTTCACGAAGCCGACGTTGGCGCCGACCTTGAGCCAGTTCTTGACCTGGTAGTCAGCACGGACGCGGGCGCTAAGGCGCTGATAACCGGAGTACTCGATGATACCATCCTCATTGAGGTAGCCCATCGAAGCGTAGAAGGAAGAACGGTTGGTGCCACCATTGATGGAGACATTGTACTCCTGACGGACGGCGTTCTTGTAAGCAAGGTCACGCCAGTTGTCCGGCTGCATATAATAGGTCTCGCCGTTGAACTTGTAGCTGCGGCCGAGCGTAGCGTTCGGATTGATCTTACCGTTGGTGCCGATGAGCAGCTGCCCGTCGGGAACGGTGTACACATTGTATCCGAGGTGGGTCAGCATTTCGGAGTTGGCAGCAGCGTTGGCCGCTTCAATCGTCTCACCCTGACCATAATAGTGATAGTTGTAGAGCTGAGCGTAGTAAGCCTCGTAGAACTGGGCGGGATCAGTGATCACGTCGTGGTCCACGACGGCGCGGGAGTTGACACCCACGCGAGCGTCGAAGTTGACCTGAGCGTCAGCGCTGCGGCCGCGCTTGGTGGTCACGAGGATGACACCGGCGGCACCACGGGCACCGTACAGGGCAGCGGAGGCGGCGTCTTTCAGGACGGTCACGGACTCAATGTCGTTCTGCGGGATGTTGGTCAGGCTGGCAGGGTACGGAGCGCCATCCACGATGATGAGCGGGTCCATGGAAGCCTGCACGGATGCGAGACCACGGATGTTGATGTTACCGGAACCAGCACCCGGAGCGCCGGAAGCGCCCTTGATCTGGAGACCAGGAACGGAACCCACCAGGGCGTTGGTCACGTTGGTCGTGGCACGCTTCTGGAGATCGTCGGACCGAACCACGGCAGCGGAGCCGGTGAAGGCTTCCTTGGTCGTGGAACCGAAAGCAACGACGATGGTCTCGGCGAGTGCTTCGAAGTTCGGTTCGAGGACGACGTTGATGACGGACTTGCCGGCGATCGCGACGTCCTGGGTGGTGTAACCCACTGCCGAGATCTCAAGCGTGCCGTTGGCCGGAGCCGAGATGGTGTAGTTGCCATCCGCGTCGGAAGAGACACCATTCGTCGTGCCCTTGACGACTACGGAAGCAAACGGAACACCTTCGCCGTTCGATGCATCTTTCACAGTACCCTCCACCCGGACATTCTGGGCGGAAAGAGCGACTGCGATCAGCATGAAGACGGTGCTGAAGAACAGTTTTGCTTTTTTCATAAGCAGATACTTTAATTAAACAATAAACTATACTAACCTATATTTAGTTTCATGTAAGCCATGCAACGCGCCAAACTAAACGAGGGTTTATTTAGCAATAAGCAACAAACGGGCGCAATGTCGGAATAATTTTTTTAAAATCCAAATTTGTAATCACGTAACAAATTGAGCCAAAGAGCGAATTTGGGGGCAAAATCGGAAGAATCCGCGAGTTTTGAAGATTTTAAATTTCGGATTGTAAGTATTTTTTTTGATTTCCTTCCAAACATTAATATTTTATTTTTTTAATAAAAGCACCGAGTGCGGTTAACCGACTGATTTCAAGTAACTTGAAAGGGTATTCCGATGTACCCCATAGTCTCGCGCTACTGCTTGCAAACTGTCACCTGAGGCCAATCTTTTCTGGATTTCAGGCAGATCTTGAAGCAGCGCCGCCCTTTGTTTAAAGCTTCCCTTGGGCCGCCCCAATGTGACTCCCGCAGCCTTTCGGTCTGCCAATGCTTCCCGGGTCCGCTGCGAAATCAGATTTCGCTCAATTTCCGCCGCCAGCGCGAAAGCGAAAGCGATGATCTTCGAGTTAATATTATTATTAAGGTCAAAATTATCCTTGATGGTGTGAATCCGGATACCGCGGGCCGCACAATCATTCAAGATAGACATTATCATCAGCATATTGCGCCCCAGGCGCGATATCTCCGTACAGACCAGTAAATCCTCCGGCCGCAAACGCCGGATAAGCCGTCCCAGCTTACGCTTAGATGGCGTTACAGTTCCGGATACTGATTCCCGTTCCCACTTATCAATGGTCACACCTTGCCGAATTGCCCAATTCCGGATCTCATACTCCTGGCTGGACCCGGATTGCTCTGCCGTGCTGACCCTAATGTATGCATAAGTCATAATTCGTTTTTGGTTTTTTCGTCAATGTTACAAATAAACCCTCGTTTATTTGGTCAGGCAGATAAGGAGAAACTAAACAAGGTTAGTATAGTTTATTGTTTAATTAAATGTAATGCTTATGAAAAAAGCAAAACTGTTCTTCAGCACCCTGTTCGTGCTGATCGCAGCTTCCCTTTATGCCCAGAACATTCAGGTGAAGGGAACCGTGATCGACGCGCAAACGGGTGAAGGTGTTCCGTTCGCTTCCATCGTGGTTAAGGGTTCGACCCAGGGCGCCTCTTCCGACGCCGATGGCAACTACTCTATCACCGTGGCATCCAACGCGACACTCGAATTCTCCTCCGTCGGTTATCAGACCAAGGACATCAATGTCTCCGGAAAAAGCACCATCAATGTCACGCTTGATCCAGACTTTGAATCTCTGGCTGAGACCATCGTCGTTGCCTTCGGCACGACCACCAAAGAAGCGTTCACCGGTTCTGCCGCTGTGGTCAAATCCGAAGACCTGCAGCGGCGCGCTACGGCCAACGTGACCAACGCCCTGGTCGGTTCCGTCCCGGGCCTGCAGATTAAGGGTGCATCCGGCGCGCCGGGTGCAGGTGCCGGCGACATCAACGTCCGCGGTATCGCTTCCCTTTCGGCCTCCACTTCTCCGCTTATCATCGTGGACGGCGCTCCGTATCCTGCCAGCCTGACCAACATCCCGCAGCAGGACATCGAGTCTATCACCGTTCTGAAGGATGCAGCTTCCGCCGCCCTGTACGGTGCCCGTGGTGCTGCCGGTGTCATCCTCGTGACCACCAAGCGCAGCCGCTCCAATGACGCGCAGGTCAACTTTGATATGCGCATCGGCGTCAACAGCCGAGGCATTCAGGATTATGACGTCATCACCGATCCGGCTGAATTCTACGAGGCCTACTACTCCTTGATATATAACTACTATACCTCTCGAGGTACTGCCGCCGAAACGGCGAACAGCAACGCTAATCGTCTGACCTTGAATCACCTCGGGTACAACGTCTTTACCATTCCCGACGGGCAGTTGCTCATCGGCACCGACGGCAAGATCAATCCGAACGCTACGCTCGGTCGCAGCTACAAGTTCAACGGCGAGACCTATTACATGCAGCCGGACAATTGGACTGAGCTCGCTTACAAGAACGCCGTTCGTCAGGAGTACAACGTCTCCATCAACGGCGGGAATGACCGCGCCAGCTTCTATGCTTCCGCCGGCTACCTCAACGAAGACGGTATCATCGAGTACTCCGGCTACCAGCGCTTCACCGCCCGTATTCGCGCTGACTACCGGGTCAAGAAGTGGCTCAAAGTCGGTGCCAATGTGGGCTTCACCCAGTCCAAGCAGCAGGCCAATCCGAACATGGATACCAACTGGGGCTCTACGAACCTGATGTACTACACGACCTACATCGCTCCGATCTATCCGGTCTATGTCCGCGTGCTGGACAACGCCGGCAACCCGGTCATCCGCACCGATGCCTACGGCCGCGAGCAGTATGACTACGGTGTGTCCGCTACGAACTACGGCGTCGGCCGTGGCTTCATGCAGACCGGTAACCCGTTCGGCTCCAACCGCTACAACAAGAGCTACAACGAAGGACGTAACCTCACCGGTACGTTCACCGCTGATATCGACATCACAGACTTCCTCAAGGCGACTGTCCAATCGACCGTCAACTGGGGCAGCACGCTGACCACCAAATACGACAACCCGTACTACGGTCCGAAGGTCGGCGTAAACGGCGAGTTGTACAAGAGCGCATCCAACAACCTGCGCTTCAACCACCTCCAGACCCTTACCTACTACGATACTTTTGGCCGTCACAACATCAACGTGATTGCCGGCCACGAGTACTATAAGCAGGAAGGCAAGAGCCAGGGCATCACCGCCCAGGGCGGTTTCTCTCCTGAGATCCTGGAGGTCAACGCTTTCGCGAACGTCCTCTACTCGGGCACGACCTCCAGCTCTACCGCCTACAACGTGGAAGGCTACTTTATCAGCGCCCAGTACGACTTTGACAAGAAGTACTACGCTTCCGCTTCCTTCCGTCGTGACGCTTCTTCCCGCTTCGCCGTTCAGCGTCGCTGGGGCAACTTCTGGTCCGTCGGCGGCGCCTGGATCATCTCCAAAGAGAATTTCATGCAGAACGCATCCTGGATTGACCTCCTCAAGCTCAAGGCCTCCATCGGCCAGCAGGGCAACGACGGTATCGGTGATTTCTCTTATATCGACACCTACAGCCTGAGCCAGGCCACCACGACCACGATGTCTCCGAGCTTCCGTCGCATGGGTAACCCGGACATCACCTGGGAGACCACGACCAACTCCAACATCGGTCTCGAGTTCAGCTTCTGGAAAGGCCGTTTTTCCGGAAACCTTGATGCTTACTACAAGAAGACCGCCAACCTGCTCTTCAGCATCTCCGTGCCGGAGTCGGCGGGCACCCGTGCCTACTATGGCAACGTCGGTGACATCGCCAACCGCGGTCTCGAGTTCTCCTTCAACGTCGTTCCGGTCCGCACTCGCAATGTCGAATGGAGCATCGCCGGCAACATTTCCACCAACTATGCCTGGATCATCTCCCTGCCGGAGGACAAACTCGCCGGTGAGGAAGGGTACTACGAGAGCAACTACTGGTGGACTCCTGGCGGCCCGCTCCGCGACTACATGACCTATGAGTACGCCGGCTTTGATCCCCAGACCGGCCAGGCGCTCTACTGGTATGATGAGGATCTGAGCCCTGCCGGCGGCAAGGTCACGTCCAACGTTACCAACAAGCCGGGCAAGAAGCACTCCGGCACGACCACGACGACCGGCCAGGCCTCCCGCTACACCCATGGTTCCATGCTTCCGAAGTTCTTCGGCGGCCTGAGCACGTCGCTCCGTATCGGAAACTTCGACATCAGCGCTTCCTTCGACTATCAGGTCGGCGGCAAGATTACGGATAACGTGTACGCCAAGTTGATGACGCCTACGGCCAAGACTTCCGATGCCGGTTACAACTACCACAAGGATATCTTCAAGTCCTGGACGCCGACCAACACCGACACGAATATCCCTCGTTGGCAATATGCCGACTCCTACACGATGGCCGGCGACCGTGCCCTGACCGATGCCAGCTATTTTAACTTCCAGTCCTTCGCCGTTGGCTACAACGTGCCGGTCCGCAAACTCGGCATCGACAAAGTCGTCAGCAAGATCCGCATCTACGCCGTCGGTGAAAATCTCGGATTCATCTCCGCCCGCAAGGGCTTCGACCCGCGTGCCTCTTTCTCTGGCACTTCTTCAACCAATGTTTACTCGCCCGTCCGCAACATCTCGGGTGGTATCCAGGTTACTTTCTAATTTGAGGAGGAAATGATTATGAATAAAATACTGAAACTCTCTCTGGTCTCGATCTGCACGCTGACGCTTGCCGTCGGCTGCATCAAGGAGACTTTCCCCCAGACGAGCTATGTCACGAGCGAGCAGGCTCAAGTCCCGGGTGCTACGGATCGTTTCGTTGATGCCGTGACCACCCAGCTGGCCGGCTTCCCGACCTACGGCGGCGGCACCGACGCCAACGACTTTGGTTACCCGCGTTTTTTCATTGCGTGGGATTCGATGGGTCAGGATCTTGTGCAGGCCAATATGACCAACGGCTGGTTTGACAGCTGGTATTCCATCCGCAGTCTTGGTCCGACTACCGCCAACAGCCAGCATGCCTGGACGTTGCTGTACAAGGCTATCAAGAACTGTAACGCCGTCCTGGCCAGCGCCGGTGCCGAAGTGGCTGACGCGGCAAAGCCGGGTGTCGGACTCGCTCTTTTCTACAGAGCCTATTTCTATCTCGACCTGGCTCAGATGTATGCCAACAAACCTTACTACGTTGACGCTACTGCAGAGACCGTACCCTGGGTTGACGAGAATACCACAGTTGAGGGATTATACCAGAATCCCCGTCTCTCGAACAAGGACATGTTCGCCAAGATCATCGCCGATCTTGACCTTGCAGAGGAGTATCTGACCGGTGTCAAGCGCAAGGACAAATTCACCCCGGACGTCTCCTGCGTGTATGGTGTCAAGGCTCGCGCTTACCTGCTGATGGGCACCTGGGACAAGGCTGAAGAATATGCCAAGAAGGCCCAGGCCGGTTATAAGCTGATGGACGAGGCCACCTACACGGACCGAGCCACCGGTTTCAACACGCCGAATGCATCCTGGATGCTCGCCCTGACTTTCAAGTCCGACAACCCTTGTATCCAGAACAACGACGCCGACTCCTCCTGGGGCTCCTGGATGGTTATGGAAATCAATCCGGAGACCTCCGGTTGCGGCTATGCTGCCAACTATGGTCGTCCGATCCACATCGACCGCCATCTTTACGAGACCGTCCCTGCGACCGACTTCCGCAAGAAGTGCTTCGCCGATTTCGCCATTGATGAAATGTCCGAAGAGGACGCGCTCGTCGCCCTTGAGGCTTATACCGATCATCCGGACTGGATTTATGGCTCCAATGTCGGCAACGGCAATCCTAACGGCGGAACCAACTTCAAGTTCCGCGCAGCCGGCGGTGCAGCCGGCCAGGACAACCAGTACATCGGTTTCACGATGGCTGTTCCTCTGATGCGCGTTGAAGAGATGTACCTCATTGAGGCTGAAGCCGCCGGCCGTCAGAACGAGGCGCGCGGCATCGAGCTCCTGACCGCTTTTGCCAAGACCCGTGATGCCAACTACGTTTACGGACAGCACAACGAGGCCTACTACAACACTTCTACCAGTGCATTTGTCAACGAGGTGTGGTGGCAGCGTCGTATCGAGTTCTGGGGCGAAGGTTTGGCCACCAAGGACATCAAGCGCCTCCAGAAGGGTATCATCCGCAGCTATCCGGGCACGAACCATGTTGAAACCTATCGTTACAACAAGGAGACCACTCCGGATTGGATGAACCTCTGCATCGTCCAGACCGAGACCAACTACAACAAGGGATTCTCCACTAACAATCCTGAGCCGGATTACCCGACTTATGATTCTCCGGAGGTGACGAAGTTCTAAAAAAACGTAAAAAAGGGAAAGATTTCACAATTACCCCCTGACATTGCTTACAGGTTCTTGGATTTCCAGGAACCTGTTTTCATTTTTACCAAACGAGACGAAAGACGATTATTTGAATTTTAGATAATCTATTAGAATTTTAGATTATTTTGTATATTTGCATTTGGAAGAAGTATGAGAATCAAGCATAGAGCAATGACAAAAATACAGAACGAGGTCCAATACCATTCCGCTATGCAGCGGATTGAAGAGCTCCTGAAGGTGGTTGATGACAACACACCCAAGGATGACGTGAGGAGCGTCGAACTGGTACTCCTCTCCGACCTGGTAGCCGATTACGAAGACGAGCACTACCCCATCAAGAAGCCAACGCTTATAGAAGTACTGAAACTCAGAATGTTCGAGATGGGGCTCAGCCAGAGCGCCCTGGCGTCAAGGCTTGGAATGAATCAGTCCAAGATCAGCGAGATTCTGTCCGGCAAAAGTGAGCCCACCCTCAAGCAGGCAAGGAGAATCTCCCAGGAATTGGATATCAGCCCGGCAGTTGTGCTGGGAGTATAAAAGTAGAACTATGAAAAAAGCATTGTTTCTTCTGATCATGATGCTGGCCGCGCAGGTCGCGCTTGCGCAGGCCGTATCGTCCCTGCTGATCCCGGCCGACGCCCGCGCACTCGCGATGGGTGGCGTGGCCCAGCCGAAAAATGCGTCCACGCTGGACATCCAGGGCTTCTATGGAATGTGGGCACCGAAGAGCGCCGGCAGTTCCGTATTCGGCGGTGAAGCGTTTACCCGGGTAAGCGACCGCGTGGCGCTGAGCGTCGAAGGCCGCTTCTTCGCCCACAAGCCGTATGACATCACCACCCCGCAGGGGCAGGTGACGGGCAGTTTCACACCCGGCGACTTCTTCGCAGGTGCGGGCGTGGCGGTGGATTTCACCAAGGCTTTCGGGGCTACGCTCAAGGCGCGCTACATTTCTTCCGCGATTGCGGCGGATGCCCGGGGCAGCGCCTTCTGCGCTGATTTTTCCATTGATTACAAGGGCGCCGTCGCCTTCGCTTCGGCGGGCGTGCGCAATCTCGGCTCCCGGATCAATTACGGTGGCGCTTCTTACGCGCTGCCGGCATTGGCCGCTGTCAGCGGCGGGGTCCGACCGGTGGACGGGCTGACGGTGAACGCCGAAGTGGATTACCTGTTCACAGGCGCTCTGATGGCCGGCGTGGGCGTGGAATACACCTTGATGGATGTCGTGTCGCTTCGCGGTGGTTTCCATTATGGCGACGAGGTCAAAGCCATCCCGATGTACGCTTCGCTGGGCCTGGGCCTCCAGTTCGCGGGCGTTCACCTCGACGCCACCTTCCTGACGGCCTCGCAAACCCTCGGCAACACCCTGATGTTCGGGCTGGGGTACAGCTTCTAGATTCGCCGGTCGGTGCCGGCGAATGACGAATGGTCGGTGCCGGCGAATGACGAAAAGGTCAAGCCGATATAATGAAAAGAATTAAACAATCGTTGCATTAAAAATATATCAACCGAACGGTTGATTTTTCGAATAGTATTACTATCTTTGCGTCAGCATGTTATATGATTTGATTTTCCCTTCGACCCCGAAGGAGCTACGTGAAACGACCTGCGTCATTGCCGCCTCCGTCTTTGACAGGGACGAGCTAAAGTCATTCGGTGTTGCCGACAGCGCCTATGACTTCAACCCTGCATTTTGCGACATGAATGAGTTTGATAAGCTCTTTGCATTATGGTCTTCCCCGGCCTATCTGGTCGAATTCTATGAGGAGCACGCCACGTACTTTGAGAATGAATATTGGACCGGAATCACCATAACTCGTTTTGTATTCGACACAAGAAAGTCCGTTCCACACATCAAACGCAATTTCCAACAGGCTATTGAATCTGGAACCATATCAGACATCGCCCAACCTTTGGAGACAACCGACAAGCAGATGCGCCCCTACAAGAGCATTCGGGTTAAGTTTAAAGAGGGAAGCATATTGAATCGGTTCGCTTTCCGAATCTACGCTGTTGAAGTCGAAGAGAATAAGTGTTATGTGATTACTGGTGGAACCATTAAGATAGTATGGTCTATGGAGGATGCAGACAACACAAAAGTTGAATTAAACAAGATACGTTACGTTTACCACGAACTACAATCGAATCAAGTCGAAACGAAGGATACCTTTATTGAGTATCTTCTAAAATAAGTTCGCTTATGGCAAGAACGGGTAAAATCAGGCAAACCTCAAATTGGATTGCGCAAACAAAATATGAGCTTGAGCACGAGGAGGAGATCCTTGCGCGAACTGCTATCATCCTTCAGCTTTTGTCCTATATGAAAGAGCATCAGCTGAACCAGAAAGAGTTGGCCGCCCTGCTTGGGGTCTCGGCACAGTATGTCAATAAGCTTCTCCACGGACAGGATTTTGATTTGAAAATATCCACAGCACTCCGCTACAGCCGTATTCTGGGCATTCCTTTAATCATTGTCCCGGGAGTCAACGACAATATCTCCTCCATTAATTATTGTCCGGTGCAATAGATTTGACTGATATGAAGCAAATTATCTCTGAAGAACAATACACCTCCGCCATGCAGCGTATCGATGAACTTTTGAAGGTTGTGAACGATGATACACCCGAACACAACGCAGAGTTCATAGAACTTAAAGCACTGTCTGATCTTGTGGCGGACTATGAGGACAAGTACTATCCTATCCGCAAGAGGTTGCCAGATTAAGCAGAATCTGCTATATTTGCCATGCTATGAAGATGAAAAACGGGTTTCTGACGGTGCTCCTGACAGGGCTGTGCTTCGCCGGCTGCGAGAAGCAGCTGACCGTGGTGGAGCAGACGGAGCAGCAGAAAACCTGGTTCTACGTCAATACATTCGCGTTCAATGGTTTAAATACGTACTATCTTTGGAAGGAGGAAGTCGCGGCGGAGCTCAAAAACTGGAAGACCACCGATGATCCGTTCGCCAAGGTGCAGGCCGTCCGCTACAAGGACGACCACTGGACCTTCCTTTCGGACGATTTCAATAGCCTCTACGGCGCTACGACCGGCTACCGGAAGACTTACGGATTCGGATTCGGCATCGCGGCGATGCCTGACGACGAGACCGTGTGTGTTGTCGTGACCTACACCTATGCCGGTAGCCCTGCTGAGAAAGCGGGCCTGAAACGCGGGGACATCATCACAGAGCTGAACGGCAGCCCGATCACGCGCCAGGACTATTCCACCGTCATCAACCAGGCGATCCGCCAAAGCGACCAGGTGACCCTCGGATTGCGTTCCGGAGCATCCATCCAGCTGACTGCCAAGGAGATGTACGAGAATCCCGTCCTGCTCAGCAAGATCTTCGACTGCGGCGGCAAAAAAGTGGGCTACCTGGTCTATACCAACTTCACGCTGGACTCCTACAAAGACCTGATCGACGCCTGCACCGCTTTCAAGAAGGCCGGCGTCAGCGAGCTGATCTTTGATCTGCGCTACAACAACGGCGGATACGTGATCGCGGAGCAGTTCGTTGCGTCGATGCTGGCGCCCGAAGCAGAGGTCCAGGCCGGGAGCGTCCAGTCCACGGACGTGTATAACAGCGAAGTGATGGCGGACTACAAGAAGCTGGGCCTCGACGTCAACACCTACTTCACGTCCGAATACAGCTTCTCGACCGCCGACGGCAAGAAATACAATTTCTCTACGGCGAAAGCCAATCTCGGGATCTCCAAACTGTACGCCATCGTCAGTTCCGGCACGGCTTCCGCATCGGAAGCCGTACTCTGCGACTTGTATCCTTATATGGATATCACCCTGGTCGGCAGCCAAACCAGCGGGAAATACTGCACCGGCCTGATCATGCAGGGGCCCGACTTTTTCGAGGATAGCGCCAAGGCGTTGAAAGAAAAAGGCATAGACGCCAAAGAAGGCAAGCAATACACCGACAACTGGGCCATCTACCTGATGTGCTCCCGCTTCGCCGACAAGAACGGCGAGACCCGTTGCATGCCGGACGGCCTGACACCGGACTACGCCGTGAACGACCGCCCGTGGGACGGCTACGCCTTGGGCGATCCGCAGGAGACTATGCTCGCCCGGGCGCTCGCCCTGTGCGGCTACCGGACGCCCGCCCCGGCAGAGCGCGGCCAGGAGCCCACCGACGCCGCGATGGCACCCATCTTGTTAGACTACGATGATCCCGGCTTCGGGATTTACCTGAGACTCCCATGAGAAAAAGAATCTATATCCTGCTGGCCCTGCTGCCGCTGCTCACATACTGCTCCGTTCAGGAGCCGGAACCCCAGCCGTCCAACGCGGACGTTCCCATCGCGGACACGGTCCCGGGCGAGGCCATTCTGTTCCTCTCCGAGGAAGCAGCCAATTCCTACGGCCCCACCGCCGACCCCGAACTACTGGAGGAGTTGGGCATCAGCTCGATAGAGCGCCTGTTCCCGGAAGCCGGGGAATTCGAAGCGCGGCACCGCGCCGCCGGGCTGCATCGCTGGTACCGGGTCAGCTACGACCGCGACGTCCCCCGCACCAAGGCGGGAAATGGCCTGGCCGCCCTCCCAGGCGTCGAGGACGTGGTGTTCGAGCCTCGAAAGAAGATCCAGTCTGTTTTCAATGATCCCTACATGGAAGAGCAGTGGCACTTCATCAACAAGGGTTTGCGGAGCCCCTTCAAGAAAGGGATTGACATCAACGTTCAGCCCGTCTGGGAGAAATACACCTGTGGCTCCCCGGAGGTCATCGTAGCGGTCGTCGATCATGGAGTCCAGATGGACCACACGGACCTGCAGGGAGTCGTCCTTTCCGTCGCTGAAGGCAGCCGCAGCTTTGTCAAGGGGGCCCAGCCGGACCACCTCGTTCCAGGCAACCACGGGACCCATGTCGCCGGCACCATCGCAGCCATCAACAACAACGGCCTCGGCGTGGCCGGCATTGCAGGCGGCAAGGACGGCAAGGGAGGAGTCCGCATCATGAGTTGCGCAGTTTTCACCAATAATGAAAACGACGCTGGCGATGAAGCTGCCGCCCTGATCTGGGCAGCGGACCACGGAGCCGTCATCGCAAACAATAGCTGGGGTTATATTTTTAATTCCGAGCAGGATGCCGCCGATTATACCGACTACTTCAACAAGCACAACACCCCTATCAAAAACGCCATCGACTATTTCACCCAATATGCCGGCATAGATGCCAGGACCGGCGAGCAGACAGGCCCGATGAAAGGAGGACTGGTCCTGTTCTCGTCCGGCAACGAAAGTCTTATGCACAACTCCCCGCCGGATTATTCCAGCGTCATTGCCGTAGGCGCCTTCGGCCCCGACGGCAAGATGGCGAACTACTCCAACTACGGGCCTTGGGTGGATATCCTGGCGCCGGGCGGATCCGACTCCGAAACCAATCCCGAAGAGTGGATCCTGAGCCTGGCCACCGACAATGTTTACGCTTTCTCTTCCGGCACATCGATGGCCTGCCCGCACGTGGCCGGTGTCGCCGCCCTGCTGGTATCCTACTACGGAGGGCCGGGATTCACCGTCGATCAGCTCAAGGATGCGTTGCTGGGCGGGGCCGTGCCAGGCGTCATCGACCTGCAGGGCCGCACGGTCGGCGGGGGCAAACTGGATGCAGAAGGCGCTTTCAATGCCCTGAACGAGCCGGGGCACCCCGGTCCGGGGGACATCCGCTTCGCGACGAATTATTCCGGGGACTGGCAACTGAAATCGCACGAGTCGCTGGACGTCCTGGTCACGATCAGCGGCAACGGAAAGGCGCAGCTGCCCGTCAGCTTCTCTTCGGACTGCCCGGGCGCATCGGCAGAAACCCCGTCTGCCCGGCAGATTACCCTGCACATTGATGCCCTGAAAGCAAAGCCCGGAGACTATACGGCAACCATCCAGGTCGGCACGATTGCATCCAAGCAGATCGAATTCACGATCCTGCCCAACCACGCGCCGCTGCTGACCGCGCCCTTCGAGAAGCTGATCATCAATGCCGCCTCGACCGCGGCGACCACGATCGACCTGGCCGAGCACTTCCGGGATCCCGACGGAGAGCAACTCAGCTACCGCATCCGTGTTGACAGCGATATTGTCTTCGATTTCAGCCTGGACGGCAGCACCCTGACCATGGCCCCCGACAGGTCCAAAGCCAACGGATATGGCCTGGGGACGGTCGTAATCGAAGCCCTCGACGCGCGTCAGAAGAGCGCCGAATCCAGCTTCCAGCTACTGCTGCGCAACGCCTTCCAGGACATGGACATCTATCCCAACCCGGTCAGCACCACGCTGTCGGTCCGCCCCGCTTCGGACCGGACCATCTCGGTGGAGCTTGTCAACGCCGTCGGTGCCACGGTGTACACCGAAGCGTCCGTGGCGGTCGGGCCCTTCAAGCCGCTGTCGATCGACATGAGCGAGATGCCGGGCGGGGTCTATGCGCTGTTCGTGAACGGGCAGCGGTTTACGGTCGTAAAAAGGTAGGAGAATGACGACTATTGGGCAGAGCCGCCGAGCAGATCGAGGATCTCGGCGGTGATCTTCTGCTGGCGTCCCTTGTTGTATTCGAGCGTCAGTTCGCCGAGCAGGTCCTCGGCATTGTCGGTCGCGGTCTGCATCGCGAGCGTGCGGGCAGCCTGCTCCGCCGCGGCGGAATCGAGGATGGCCGCGTGGAACTTCAGCAGCATCACCTGCGGGAGCAGCTGCGCGGAGAGCGCCGCCGCGTCCGGCTCGAGGAGGTAGTCTTCGACGGGAGATTCGCCGGTCGGAGCCGGCGAATGACTATTTGAGTCATTCCGGGCTTGACCCGGAATCCCGTCAAACGGCAGATAGGTTTCCGCGACGGGCTCCTGGCGGGAGGCCGACACGAAGCTGGTGTAAACCAGCACCACACGGGAGATCTCACCGCGCTCGAAGCGCTCCGCAAGGCGGCGCGCCAGGGCAGCGGACTGGTCGTAGGACGGATGGGCGACGAGGTCGTTGTAGTCCTCGGCGGCAGCGTAGCCGGCACGGCGCAGCGCCTCGGCCATCTTGCGGCCGAGGGGATAGACCTCCACCGGGCCTTCGCAGCCGCGAATGGTCTCGAGAGCCTTGCGGACCACGTTGGCGTTAAAGCCACCGCAGAGGGAGCTGTTCGAGGCAATGGCAACTACCGCGGTAGGAGATTCGCCGATCGGAGTCGGCGAATGACGGTCTGCCGGGAGCGGCAGTGCCCCTTCGGAGCCGTTCATCCGGACAGGATCGAGCGTAAGCGAAGCGTCGCTCGATAGCGGAGAAGGGGCAGCTGCCGGCCTGGCAGATCCAACCGCCGCATAGATCTCAGCGAGGGTACGTTCGTACGGGCGCAGGGCTTCGATGGCGCGCTGGGCCTTGCGGAGCTTCGCGGAGGCCACGAGCTTCATCGCCGAAGTAATCTTCAGCGTGCTGCGGACCGACCCGATCCGGTCTTTTATTTCGCGAAGCGATGCCATTCCTTATGCCTTGTGCGTCAGCAGGCGGCACAGATCGGCCGCTTCCTGCTCGATAACTTTCGTTGCATCTTCCGGCACCTTGCCGGTGCCCAGCGCATCCAGGATGTCCTGGTGCGAACCGCGCATGCGGTCGAGGAACAGGCCTTGGAACTCGATGACCTGGTCGATGCGCAGATCGGACATCAGCGCGTGCGTACCGCAGTAGAGGATAGCCACCTGCTCGCCCACGGGCATAGGGCTGTACTGCGGCTGGATCAGCAGCTGGTTGTTCTTGCGGCCTTTGTCGAGGGTCATGGCCGTGACTTTGTCCATGTCGGACGAGAACTTCGAGAAGGCCTCCAGCTCGTTATACTGGGCCTGGTCGATCTTCAGCGAGCCGGCCACCTTCTTCATCGACTTCACCTGCGCGCTGCCACCCACACGGGACACGGAGATACCCACGTTGATGGCCGGGCGGAAGCCGGCATTGAAGAGCGACGACTCCAGGTAGATCTGGCCGTCGGTGATGGAAATCACGTTGGTCGGGATGTAGGCGGACACGTCGCCAGCCTGCGTCTCGATGATCGGCAGGGCCGTCAGGGAGCCGCCCGCCTTCACCTTGCCCTTCAGGCACTCCGGCAAATCGTTCATCTGCTCGGCCACTTCCTGCTGGCTGATGATCTTGGCAGCGCGCTCCAGCAGACGGGAGTGCAGGTAGAAGACGTCGCCCGGATAGGCCTCACGACCGGACGGGCGGCGCAGGATCAGCGACACCTCACGGTAGGCCACGGCCTGCTTGGACAGGTCGTCATAGACCACGAGCGCGTGGCGGCCGGTGTCGCGGAAATATTCTCCGATGGCCGCGCCGGCAAACGGCGCATAATACTGCAGGGCAGCAGGGTCGGCAGCCGTGGCGGCAACGACGATGGTGTAGTCCATCGCACCCTTGGCGCGGAGGGTCTGGACGATGGAGGCCACGGTGGAGCCTTTCTGGCCGACGGCCACATAGATACAATAGACGGGCTTGCCCGCCAGGAACTCGGAGCGCTGGTTGATGATGGTATCGATCGCGACCGCCGTCTTGCCGGTCTGGCGGTCGCCGATGATCAGCTCGCGCTGTCCGCGACCGATCGGGATCATCGCGTCGATGGCCTTGAGGCCGGTCTGGAGCGGCTCCGTGACGGGCTCGCGGAAGATGACGCCGGGCGCCTTGCGTTCCAGCGGCATTCGCACCGTCTCGCCCTCCACCGGGCCGAGGCCGTCCAGGGCTTCGCCGATCGGGTTGACCACGCGGCCCACCAGGCCTTCGCCTACCGGGATGCCGGCGATGCGGCCCATCCGGCGGACGTTCATCCCCTCGCCCACCTGGTCGGTGGGGCCGAGCAGGACGGCTCCGACGTTATCCTCTTCGAGGTTCATCACGACGCCTTTCACGCCGCTGTCGAATTCGAGGAGCTCTCCGGCTTCGGCCCCTGCGAGGCCGTAGATGCGCGCCACACCGTCGCTGACGGTCAGCACGTGGCCGATCTCCTCATATTGGAGCGAAGTGTCGATCCCCCGCAGCTGTTCCAGCAGGAGGTCGGAGATTTCGCTCGCTTTGATTGTATTTTGCGCCATTATACGATTCTGTTGTTAGAAATGACAAACTGCCGACGGATAGCCTCGATCTGGCGACGCACGCTGCCGTCCAGCAGGTAGTCGCCGACCTCGAGGGTGAAGCCGCCGAGCAGGTCGGGATCGACGGATGTTTCGAGAAGCACCTCGCAGCCGAGCTGCTTCTCCAGCAAGGTCCGGAGCCTGCGCTCCAGCGCCGCCGCGGGCACGGCCGTGGTCAGACGGGCCACCTCGATGCCGCGGGAGCGGTAGTACATTGCGATGAACGAGCGGAAAACGAAGCGCACATCCTCCAGGCGGCCGTTCTTGACCAGCAGGCGGACGAGACGCTCCAGCTCGGGTTCGAGCGGGCCGGGATTCTCCTGCGGATGTTCAAGCAGGCGGCGCACCTGGGCGCACACGCGCTCTCCGCCGCCCGTCTCCTCCGTGTAGCGAAGCAGGGCGGTAGCATACCGTGTAGAAAGAATTCCCGTATTCATCTAAATCCGTCAGTTGGGCATTTGCGCCTGTTCAGCCTCATCGACCAGGCGGTCGAGCAGGGCGAGTTGGTCGTCGCCCTTGGCGAGGTCCTTGCGTACGATCTTTTCCGCTACTTCCACCGAAATCATCGCCACCTGGCGGCGAATGTCGCGAATGGCGCTTTCGCGCTCCGCAGCAATCTCCACCTTGGCATGGTCGAGCAGCTTGCCGGCCTCGGCGGCGGCATCTTCCTTGGCCTGCGCGATGATTTTCTCGCGCGACTCGGACGCCTCCTTGAGGATGCGGCTCTGCTCCAGGCGGGTCTCCTCGATCATCTTGGCCTGCTCCTGGGCCAGGTTCGCCAGCTTCGCCTGGGCCTCATCTGCGGCCTTGAGCGAATCGGCGATATAGTCGGAGCGTTCCTGGACAGCCTTCGTGATCACCGGGAATCCGAACTTCGCAAGCAGGAAGAACACGATCCCGAAGATCACGACCATCCAGAAGAGGAGGCCGAAATCCGGTGTAATCAGAGACATAGACTATCCGCGGAGTACAGCGAGCAGACAAACGATCACACCGAAAAGGCAGACGCCTTCGATGAGGGCACCGATGATGATGGCCGTGGTCCGCAGACCGCCGGAAATCTCCGGCTGGCGGGCAGAAGCCTCCATCGTGGACTGGGCAAGTTTACCGATACCGATAGCGGCCGCGAGGGCCACGATGCCGGCTCCGATGGCGCCGCCGACCTTGGCGAGCGCAGCTGCTTGAAGAAGAGTTCCAATCATAATTGTATCATTTTTAGTTGGTTTCTATTTCGGGATGGGGATGCGCCAATCCGATAAAGACGGACGAGAGCATCGTGAACACATAGGCCTGGATAAAGGCGACCAGCAGTTCCAGGCAATCCAGGAAGATGCCGAAGAGCGCCGCCACGACGGTCAGCGAACCGTTCAGCACCGGGCCCATCGACGCCGTGAGGAAGATCAACGCGATCACGCTCAGGAGCATGATATGCCCGGCGAGCATGTTCGCAAAGAGTCGGATCATCAGGGAGAAAGGCTTGGTGAACATGCCCAGGATCTCGATGACCGGCATGATGGGGATGACCTTCAGGAACAGGGGCACATCCGGCCAGAGGATATCTTTCCAGTAATGCTTGTTACCGAAGAGGTTGACCATCAGGAAGGTGAAGAGTGCCAGAACACCTGTCACAGCGATGTTGCCGGTGATGTTGGCACCGCCCGGGAACACCGGGAAAATGCCCATCAGGTTGTTGATCAGGATGAAGAAGAAGGCCGTCAGCAGGTAGGGCGAGAAGCGCTTGTATTCCGGCCCCACGGCGTCCTTGATGACGTCCTGCTCGATGGCCACGATCAGCGGCTCCAGCAGCGCCGCCAGGCCCGTGGGCTTCTCTTTCAGCACATCATGCTTGCGGTACCAGCGGGCGCAAAGGAGGATCAGAGCGACCAGCAGGATGCTGTCGATGATCAGGCCGAGGACGTTCTTGGTGATGGAAATGTCCAACGGACGCTTGAGCGTCTGTGCGTTGACCAGTTTGCCGTCTTCGTTGAGCGTATAGCCGTGCTCCGCCGCGTGGTGCAGCGTGAAAACGTGCACACCGTTCTCGATGACGATGCAGGGCAGCGGAATGACGATTTCCTTCTCCTTGACGGTGGTGATATGCCACTCATAGGCGTCGCCGACATGGCCGAAGATGAACTGCGTCATATCGAATTCTTCTTCCGCCTGAGTCTCTTCGCTCAGGGCCTGGCTTACCTCATCCCCGAGCTGATCGGGGATCTGTGCCAGCGCCAGGGTCGGCAGCAAGAGCAATATGAGCATCAAACGCTTCATTTCCCTTCCACGCAAGCGACGATTTCGTTATTCCGGACCTTGACCACGCCGCCGCGGATCGCGAAACGCTGCTCCTTCCCGTCCACCACACGGATATCTCCCGCACTGAGCGCGGAAATGATGGGCGCATGACCGGGCAGCACCTCGAAGGGACTCACGCTGCCCGGCAGGAACACGGCGTTCGCCGCGCCCTCGTAGAGCGTGCCCCCAGGGGTAAGGATGCGTATGGTCAGGGTCTTGTCCATGTTTTATTGCTTCGCCTGCGCCAGCAGGGCTTCGCCTTTCTTGATGGCGTCCTCGATGGTGCCGACCTGCAGGAAGGCCTGCTCCGGGAGGTAGTCCACCTCGCCGTCGAGGATCATCTTGAATCCCTTGATGGTGTCTTCGATCTCCACCATCACGCCCGGACAGCCGTTGAAGGCGGCGGCCACGTGGAGCGGCTGCGAAAGGAAGCGCTGCACGCGGCGGGCTCGGTTCACCGTCACCTTGTCTTCCTCGGAGAGTTCGTCCATACCGAGGATGGCGATGATGTCCTGGAGTTCGTTATATTTCTGGAGGATCTGCTTCACGCGCTGGGCGGTCTCGTAGTGGTCCTGCCCGATGATGTTCGGGTCGAGGATGCGGGAGGTCGATTCGAGCGGATCGACGGCCGGGTAGATGCCCAGCGTGGCGATCTTACGGCTCAACACCGTCGTCGCGTCCAGGTGGCTGAAGGTCGTGGCCGGAGCCGGGTCGGTGAGGTCATCGGCCGGCACGTAAACGGCCTGCACGGAGGTGATGGAGCCGTTCTTCGTGGAGGTGATGCGCTCCTGCATCTGGCCCATTTCCGTGGCCAGCGTCGGCTGGTAGCCCACGGCGGAGGGCATACGACCCAGCAGGGCGGACACCTCGGAGCCGGCCTGCGTGAAACGGAAGATGTTGTCGATGAAGAAGAGGATGTCCTTCGGGCCGTCGGCACTGCCGCTGTCGCGGAAGGATTCCGCCAGGGTCAGGCCGCTGAGCGCCACGGAGCTACGGGCTCCCGGCGGCTCGTTCATCTGGCCGAAGACCATCGCCACTTGCGACTTCTCCAGCTCTTTCGGATCCACCTTGGAGAGGTCCCAGTGGCCTTCTTCCATGGCTTTGGAGAATTCCTCTCCGTATTTGATGACGTCGGATTCGATCATCTCGCGCAGCAGGTCGTTACCCTCGCGGGTACGCTCGCCCACGCCGGCGAAAACGGAGAATCCGTTGTGTTTCTTGGCGATGTTGTTGATCAGCTCTTTGATCAGCACGGTTTTGCCTACGCCCGCGCCGCCGAAAAGGCCGATCTTGCCGCCCTTGAGGTAGGGCTCCAGCAGGTCGATGACTTTGATACCGGTGTAGAGCACCTCCTGGGAGGTGGTCAGGTCTTCGAATTTCGGAGGTTCACGATGGATCGGGAGGGCGCCTTCGCGCGAGAGCTCTCCGAGACCGTCGATGGTCTGCCCGGTGACATTCATCACGCGGCCGCGAATCTGGGCGCCGACGGGCATCGCAATCGGAGTGCCGAGGCTCAAGGCCTCCAGGCCGCGTTTCAGGCCGTCGGTGGAGTCCATGGCGACGCAGCGGACGGTGTCTTCGCCTATGTGCTGCTGGACTTCAATAATAAGCTCGCGGCCGTCCGGGCGAACAACGCGCAGGGCATCGTGGATACCAGGGAGGTTCTTCTCCTCCTGCTGACCTTTGAGGTCGAAGTGCACGTCCACCACCGGACCGATAATCTGAGAAATATGTCCCTTGATCGTAGGCATCTTGGATTAATTTGTATTCGGACTGCGAAGTTAGCAAAAATCCATGAATATTACGAGATTCCAGTCCATGCCCAGACTGCCTAAAAGGGCACAAGTAATTACTATTTAGGCACAAAAATAGCAAGCCCCCGCGGGCAGCCATAAAAAAAGAAACCCCGAGTCTTTTGGACTCAGGGTTTCCGAAAAGCGGCAGCGACCTACTCTCCCACCTGGTGGGGCAGTACCATCGGCGCGGGCGGGTTTAACTTCTCTGTTCGGGATGGGAAGAGGTGGTTCCCCACCGCTTTAACCGCCGCAGTATATTACTTGAGAGAGATAAATGCACTCCGAAAGCGCTGTCCCGATAAAAGAAATCGGCTACTCAAAAGATCTCGGGCGATTAGTACAGGTCGACTGAACACATTACTGTGCGTACATCTCCTGCCTATCAACGTGGTAGTCTCCCACGACCCTTAGGGAAGTCTCATCTTGGAGACGGCTTCGCGCTTAGATGCTTTCAGCGCTTATCCTGACCCAACGTGGATACCCGGCGGTGCAGCTGGCGCCACAACCGGTATACCAGAGGTTGGTCCGACCCGGTCCTCTCGTACTAAGGTCAG